>NZ_CP162412.1:0-600000 GCF_040931995.1 Pelagovum sp. HNIBRBA483 | reverse complement strand
CTCGTCCTTCTCATCCGCGTCGATGCGCCCGATTTTCTCGAAGAGCGGCTCGATCACCCTGCGCGGGAGGCTCTCTTTAACGCCGTGGCGCGCAAGCTCAGGCGCGGCGTCCGGCGCGACGATGCATTGACGCGGCTTGACGGCTACACATTCGCGCTGGGTACGGCGCCATGCCACAACATGCATCTCCGTTCTGCGCTGCAACTCGCCACGCGGCTGCAGGCGCTGATGCGCGAACCGGTTCAAACCACTACAGCAGGGTCAATCCGACTCAGCGCCTCCGTCGGCTTTTGCCTCTCCTCACGGCTGCCCGGCGCGAGCGGGGAGCCGTTGTTGCACGCGGCATCCGTCGCACTCGTCGAGGCCGCGCGTCATGGCCCCGGAGCGATCCGCAGTTTTTCTCGTTCGATGAAGATCCGCACCGCATCCCGCCGCGCCCATCTGCACGAAATCGAGGTCGCAATGGACCGCGGCGAGATCGTCGCGCATTTTCAACCACAAATATTTTCCAAAAGCGGAAAAATTTGCGGCGCGGAGGCTCTCGCCCGCTGGCAACACCCGGTCGAGGGCCTGATTCCCCCCGCCGAATTCCTCCCCGTCATCGCAGAAGCCGGCCTCCTCCCCCGCCTCACTGACCTCATGCTCGCCGCTGCATCAGCGCTCATCAATCGCTGTGATGAGCAACGCATTGCCTTACCACAAGTTGCCATCAACCTCTCGCAAGAAGACCTAAGCGATTCAAACCTGATCGAACGTGTGGAGGCCCAACTTCGCCTTATGGCGGTCGCACCCAACAGGATTCGGTTCGAAGTCCTCGAAACGGTTATTGCCGGTCGCGCGGGGCAGCAGATTGAGCAAAATCTGGCACAATTGGCCCAGCGCGGATTTCAACTGGACCTTGATGACTTCGGCACAGGTCATGCCTCCATTTCAACGCTGCGGTCCTTTTCCGTTAACAGAGTCAAAATCGACCGTTCGTTCGTGCGTGAAATAGATAAGGAACATGAACTAGAAAACATCGTCATCACGATGGTGCAAATGGCAAATCAACTTAAACTCGACATCCTCGCAGAGGGGGTCGAAACCGTCGCTGAGGCCGATAAACTGCGCGCGCTTGGCTGCGATGTGCTTCAAGGCTATCTTTTTGCCAAACCTGCGCCACTGGAAACCTTCATCACCTGGCTGGCACAACAGGCAACGATTGCCACTCCTACAAGGATCAATCTCAAAGCTGTTTCCTAGCCGGAATTCCTCCGATTGACCGTTTTCTTGCGCAAACAAGGCACATTTCCCCCGAAAACCGCTTGACCTTTAGAAGCCCGCCCTGTTGAACCACCGTTACCCGAATGACGGAGTTTTTGGTTCCCATGGACGATCAGAACAAGAACTTTTTAAAGGCAACTGTCCTCAGTTTTATGGTTATTTTGACCTGGCTGATCCTGTTCCCACCGGAGCCTCCTGCCGATCCTGAAACCACGACCGAGGTTGCCAGCGACGCCACGCAAAGCGTCGAAACGCCAGATGTCGGCGTCACGTCGACGACAACCGCACCGGCACAGCCAACCGAGGACGCTACCGTTGAAGCGGCCCGCATCGCGATCGAGACGCCGGAATTGTCAGGCTCACTTTCCCTACAAGGTGGGCGATTGGATGACGTTTATCTGACCGAATACCGCGAGACGATCGATGAGGACGCCGAAACCGTTCGGCTCATGCGTCCTCAGGGCGAAAACGACGCTTATCTCGCTGTCTTTGGATGGGCAGGAAACGGTGTCAACGTGCCGGATCCCGATACTCTTTGGTCGATTGAGAGCGGCGACAAGCTCACACCGGAAACCCCCGTTGTGCTCGTTTGGGATAACGGGCAAGGGCTCACTTTCCGCAAGGAAATCAACGTCGACGACCAGTTCATGTTCTCGATCACGCAGTCCGTCTCCAACGCGTCAGGCGAAGAGGTCGTGCTCCGACCCTACGGTTTGATCCGGCGGCACACCTTGCCCGATAACCTCAAGCGCTTCTTCATCTTGCACGAAGGCCTCGTCCGTATGTCCGATGGCACGTTGGAAGAGACGTCCTACAAGGATATTGAAGACTACGGCGTCAGCGCTGACGATGGCACTCAAGCCGAACGCATCGAAGTCGCAGAGAGCGGCTGGATTGGCTATACTGATCACTACTGGATGACCACGCTGATCCCCGAGCAAGGGACGCCATTCCGATCAGTGTCTAAATATTTCGCGTCGCGTGAGATTTATCAGTCCGAGGCAGTGATGCCTGTTGAGACGATTGCAAACGGAAGCGACGTACAGGTCACGACGCGCTTGTTTGTGGGCCCGAAAGAATGGGAAGCCATCCGCACCTATCAAGATGAGCAAGGCGTTGATCGCTTTGTCGACTCGATCGACTGGGGATGGTTCTTCTTCCTCACCAAGCCGATTTTCTCTCTCCTCCATTGGCTGAACGGCGTCGTCGGCAACATGGGATGGTCGATCATCGCACTCACCCTCATCATCAAAGCAATCGTGCTCCCGCTGGCCTACAAGTCCTACGTCTCCATGGCAAAAATGAAAGAGCTTCAGCCAGAGATGGAGAAGCTCAAGGAACGCGCGGGGGACGACCGGCAGGCGCTTCAGCAAGGCATGATGAAGCTTTATAAAGAGAATAAAGTTAACCCGGCTTCCGGATGTCTCCCGATCCTCATTCAGATCCCGATCTTCTTCTCCCTCTACAAAGTTATCTTCGTCACAATCGAACTGCGCCATGCAGAGTGGATTGGCTGGATCCGCGACCTCTCCGCCCCTGACCCGTCATCGATCCTGAACCTGTTCGGCCTGTTGCCCTATGGCACACCTGAGCCGGGCAGCCTGTTTGCGATCGTCTCTCTGGGCGTACTTCCGATCCTACTCGGGATTTCCATGTGGCTGCAGCAAAAGCTGAATCCGGCACCCACCGACCCAACGCAGAAGATGGTCTTCGCATGGATGCCATGGATCTTCATGTTCATGTTGGGCAGCTTCGCAAGCGGCTTGGTTCTCTACTGGATCGCGAACAACACCATCACTTTCCTACAGCAATACGCGATTATGCGAAGCCACGGCCACAAACCGGACGTATTCGGAAACATCACGTCGAGCTTCAAGCGTAAGAAGGCTGAAGCTGACACCAAAACGTCATCCGCAAAGGGAACCAAGAAGTGACCTTTTCAGTCGCCAACCTCTGGCGGCACCCGATCAAGAGCCACGGGAGGGAGCAGGTCGCCTGCGCCCTCCTGGCCACTCACAGACCCTTCCCCTTTGATCGCCGTTGGGGTGTCACGCACAAAAGCACAGCCCCCGAAGCCGCCGAAGGCCAATGGGTTCCTTGCCGCAACTTCATGATTGGTACGAGAACGCCAAGTCTTGCGGGCATTTGGGCCGAATTTGATGAAGCAGCGAACAACATTACACTTCAGCATCAGGACATTGGCAGCGTTTCATTCAATCCTGATGATGAGTCGGACGTTGAGCGCTTCATCCAATGGGTTATCCCCCTTTACGATGCACAAAGGACCAAACCTGTTTCTATCGTAAGCCTCCCCCAAAGGGCATGGACAGATACCGACTTCCCGTCGATCTCTATCATGACAAGTGCATCGCATGATGCCGTCCAGCATGCCACGGGCATCAACGTTGCCCCCGAACGTTGGCGCGGTAATATCTGGATCGACGGAACCTCACCTTGGGAGGAACTTGAGTGGATTGGCAAAACACTTCGCATTGGTGGTGCTGAATTGGCAATCCGTGAGCCTATTGTGCGCTGCCCGCACACACAAGCCAATCCGCAAACCGGAATTCGGGATTTGGATACGCTCGGGACTTTGGACAAGCTTTTGGGCGAGCGTGTTTTCGGTGTATATGCCGAAGTTATAAAAACCGGACAGATAAGCGCTGGTGATTGCGTAGAGGTGCTCCAATGAAACTGACATTTCCGATCAGCGAAGCGCCCGATGACCTCGCCAAAGAGACCGGACGAAAGCTCTTCACGGGGCCAATAGATTTTCTCAAGGGCGTCGTGGCGATGTCAGGCCTGCCACCAGCCGATCGTGTGGAAGTGTGCTTTGCAGGCCGTTCCAATGTCGGGAAGTCCAGCCTGATCAACGCACTTACCGGTCGAAAAGCACTCGCCCGCGCCTCCAACACCCCGGGGAGGACGCAAGAGATCAACTTTTTCACGATCGGAGATGATTTCTACCTTGTCGACCTCCCAGGCTATGGTTTCGCCAACGCGCCCCTAGCAGTGGTTGAAAAATGGCAGAAGCTGCTGAAAGCGTATCTTTCAGGGCGTCCTTCGTTGCGCCGTGTCTTCGTACTGATCGACGCACGCCATGGCGCAAAGGGCGTTGACGAAGAGATCATGAGCTTGCTGGATCATTCCGCAGTAACTTTCCAAGCGATCCTCACGAAGACAGATAAATTGAAAAAGGCCGATCTTGAAAGCTCTCTCGAAAGAACGCGGGCAGCGCTGACGCGGCATCCGGCTGCTTTTCCAGAAATTCTCCTGACATCATCCGAAAAAGGTGATGGGATAGAAACGCTACGATCAATAATCGCCAGTCTCGACTGATCTGCGCAAGAGGACCCGACGTGAGGAAACAGAATATGAATCGTGATTGGATCGCAACGGCGAGAACCCTTTCCGAAGCGCTACCCTATCTCCAACGTTATTCAGGCGCGATCGTCGTGATCAAGTTCGGCGGCAATGCAATGGGCGATGACGCCGCTATGGCAGATTTCGCGCGTGATATCGTGCTGATGCGGCAAGTCGGGGTGAACCCTGTCGTGGTGCATGGCGGTGGTCCGATGATCAATGATCTGCTCGGCAAACTTGGGATCGAGTCGAAGTTCGTTCGCGGCAAACGCGTCACAGACAAACCGACGGTTGAGGTCGTCGAGATGGTGCTATCCGGCTTGGTCAACAAACGGATCGTCCAAGCAATCAATGACCAAGGCGGTCGGGCAGTCGGGCTATCGGGCAAGGACGATGACCTGCTTGTTTGCGAGGCAGATGATCCCGATTTGGGTTTTGTCGGCAAACCCGTCGAGATGAACGTGCAAGTCCTGAGGGACCTCTTCGATGCCGGAATAATTCCTGTCGTTGCGCCCGTTGCGACGGGCGTCAACGACAATGAAACATTCAACGTTAATGGCGACACAGCGGCTGGCGCGATTGCCGGCGCCCTGCAAGCAGATCGTCTCCTCCTATTGACAGATGTGGCCGGCGTGAAAGATGAGTCAGGGCAGGTTCTGACCCAGCTGAGCCCCGAACAGGTCAAAGAGCTAACCAAAAGTGGCGTAATCTCTGGTGGTATGATCCCAAAGACAGAGACAGCGCTGAAGGCCATCGAAGACGGCGTACGGGCTGTTGTGATCCTTGATGGGCGACTGCCCAACGCCAGCCTATTGGAGCTTTTCACGGAACATGGCGCAGGATCGATCATTCGCTCGACTGCGCCCAGTATACGCCCAAGGCGCCCATGAAATTGCTTGAGAGCCTTGAACGCTCTCTAGGGCAACAGGGGCTCTTCATCTCCGGAATCGTGAACGCGCGTCAGCTAATGCCGAACAATGCCAAAACTGTCCTTCTGATTTCACCCGACGAACCCCGTTTTTGGCCACTTTTCAAAGAAGCCTCAGAATGGCAGGACGGTGCTGCGGATCCTCTCGACAGGTGGTCACGGCGCGTAATTGAAGATATTGCCCGTGCGTTTGGTGGAACGGCCTATATGCCTAGCGACGGACCGAGCTACCCACCGTTTGTTCAATGGGCGCTCGCTTCCGGCAAATGCTGGCAGTCCCCTGTTGGTCTGTTGGTACATAGAACACGAGGGCTCTTCATTTCTTACCGCGGGGCGATCTCGGTTCCCGAGTTCATTCCATCCGAGACGCAATCGAACCCATGCACATATTGTGAACAACCTTGCATGATAGCTTGCCCCGTATCAGCCTTAGAGCACGCGTCCTATGATGTACAAGCCTGTCATGGCTATCTCTCCTCTCCCTCAGGTAGCACCTGCATGACAAGCGGCTGCCAAGCGCGGCGCGCCTGCCCCGTTGGACAAGAAAAGCGATTGCCCGAACAATCAGCTTATCACATGAGGCAGTTCCACCGATGAACAAGACGCTCATACTGTCACGCCACGCGAAGTCAGATTGGAGCACCAGCGCTTCTTCAGATCACGCCCGCCCGCTCAATGCGCGTGGAAGAGAAGCGGCTGTGAAAATAGGCTCATGGCTCGGCACACATGGATACCAGCCACGAACCATCTTCCATTCTGATGCTCTGCGCACAACGGAGACGGCACAACTGATTTCCAGCATGTTCCCGAAGGTGCCAACATTATCGGCGGAACCTGAGCTCTATCACGCCGACCCTCAGACAATTTTGAAGCTGGTTGCCATACAGGCAGACAACCTCACCATGATCGTCGGGCACAATCCGACTATCGCCCTAACCGCCCAAATTTTGGCAAGTACTCCGGCGAAACACGCGCGTTTTGCAGATTACCCGACCGGCGCGACCACGGTTTTCAATTTCGATTTCGTCAACTGGAACGAAATTGCCCCAAAAACAGGGGCAATAACTAACTTCGTGATACCGAAAGAGCTATAGCGGTTTAGTGACCCAATATCTGGCTCAAGAACAGCTTGGTTCGATCCGACTGCGGATTGCCAAAGAACTCTTCAGGTTCGTTTTGCTCGACGATTTGCCCTTGGTCCATGAAGATAACACGATTGGCAACCTGCCTTGCAAACCCCATTTCATGGGTTACGCAGAGCATCGTCATGCCCTCTTCGGCGAGCTCGATCATCGTATCCAGAACTTCCTTAATCATTTCCGGATCAAGTGCAGACGTTGGCTCATCAAAAAGCATGATCCGAGGCTTCATGCAAAGTGACCGCGCAATTGCAACCCGCTGTTGCTGTCCGCCGGAAAGCTGACCCGGATATTTCAGGGCTTGGTCTGGGATCTTGACCTTCTCAAGGTAGTGCATCGCGATCTCTTCCGCTTCCTTCTTCGGGGTCTTGCGAACCCAGATCGGAGCGAGAGTGCAATTCTCAAGAATGGTGAGATGCGGGAACAAGTTGAAGTGCTGAAAACACATTCCCACTTCCGAGCGAATTTTATCAATGTTCTTGAGATCGGACGACAGTTCCGTCCCATCCACAATGATCGTACCCGCCTGATGCTCTTCGAGCCGGTTGATACAGCGGATCAAAGTCGATTTCCCTGATCCGGACGGTCCGCAAATAACGATCCGTTCGCCGCGGTTTACCGTCAGGTTGATGTCGCGGAGAACGTGGAACGAGCCATACCATTTGTTCATATCACTGATCTGAATGGCTACTTCGTCAGAAACCGTCATCTGGCTACGGTCGATAGTGCGGTCGATTGCGAGTTCAGACATTTCTGGTCTCCTTAGCGGTGTTCACGCTGGAGCTTCTTCTCCAGGTAAAGTGAATAGCGGCCCATGCTGAAGCAGCACACAAAGAAAAGCAGGCCAATAAAGACGAAGAGTTCCCAATACACACCGTTCCAATCGGTCGAGGCACGGATCGCATTGGACAGTCCAATCGGATCAAGAAGACCGATGAAGACAACAAGCGTCGTATCTTTGAACAATCCAATGAAGGTGTTCACGATGCCGGGAATGGAAATCTTCAACGCTTGTGGCAGGATGATGAGGCGCATGGCCTTCCAATAATCGAGTCCCAATGAATCTGCCGCTTCATATTGGCCTCTCGGTAGCGCCGCGAGGCCGCCACGAACAACTTCGGCAATATAAGCTGCCGAGAACAACGTCACCATGATGATCACGCGCAACATGAGGTCAAAGTTCGTTCCGGGGGGCAGGAAGTAATTCAGCAGCAGCGACGCGGTGAACAACCACACAATCAGCGGAACACCCCGAATAACCTCGATAAACGCCACCGAAATCTTGTTGATGATCAACATATTCGACTGACGCCCAAGCGCGAGCAGGATGCCCAATGGAAGGGACAGAATGATACCCGAAATGCCGATGATGAACGACAAGGTGAAGCCGCCGAAATCTTTCGATTCAACAAACGGTAAGCCGATTGGAAGTACGAAATGCAGCGTCGACGCAATCACACCACTCATGAAGAGCCAGTAGAGGATCGGAGCAATGACTGTCGCAGCGACCGCAAAAAGGTTTCCTACAATTGGCAGGGCGATCCTGTATGCCGCGACACCGACACCAAATCCAACGGCGACCGAAATCGGCGTCCAGATTGATCCACCCCAGAGCAGCATGAACATCACAAATGGCGCCGCCGCAGACAGCAGGAGAAGTTTTCTCGAAGATTCAGAGAACAGGACCGGGTAGAGTGCGGCAAGGAACACAAACAATGCCACCAACGGCCGCCAGTATCCCGAGCTCGGGTAGAAACCGAAAATCAGCTGTTGCCAGCGATCCGAAATAACCGCGAAACAGGCCGACGACACGCCTTCCCCGAAACGCGCATCTCGGATTTCTCTACATTCAGTTAGCGACCCCGCGTCCCAAATGGAATTCGCAAACCACGGAAAGACGTGGCTTACTGCGAACCAAATCACATAAAGCGAGGCCAATGTCAGGATCGTGTTCAACGGGCCCGAGAAAAGGTTTTCGCGTGCCCATTTGATGATACCCTTTTCCGTCAACGGCGGCTCTTTTTCAGGGATCATCTCTGTGCGGACGAAACTGAAGTCGTTTGAGGATGGCGTATTCATGATTAACGCTCCTTCAGCTTCTTGCTGTTGTTAAAAATGTTCATCACCCAAGATATCAGCAGGCTCAGTAGCAGGTAGAACGTGCCGAGCAGCAGCATTCCCTCTAGCTCACGTCCGGTTTGGTTAATGGTGATGCCCCCCAGCGTTGAGCGGACGTCCATATATCCAACGGCGATGGCCAATGAGGAGTTCTTGGTCAGGTTCAAATATTGCGAAATCAGCGGCGGAATGATCACCCGCAGCGCTTGCGGGAGAATCACCAAGGACATTGTCCGGTTCGGACGAAGCCCCAGAGCAAATGCAGCCTCAGACTGCCCTTTGGAAACCGCCAGAATACCTGCACGAACGATTTCTGCGATGAAAGCGCCAGTATAGAGCGAAAGTGCCAACCAAAGCGCGATCAACGAATTGCGTAGATGAAACCCACCATTGAAGTTGAAGCCGCCCAGTTCCGGATACTCAAGGCTAACCGGTCGCCCTAGGATGAAGTAGAACAATACCGAAGGGATAAAAAACAGCGCAGCGGAGATCCAGAAAACAGGAAGGATTTCGCCAGTCGCCTCTTGGCGCTTCGCCGCATATCTGCGGAAAAAGACAATTGCGACAAGCGACAAAACGAAGATCGCGATCAAGAACGCGGATCCGTCAGCCCAAATCGGCGCAGGTACATATACCCCGCGATTGGTGACAGCAATGCTATCACCCAACATCATCGAAGCGCCGCCGCCTTCTCTGAAGGCACGAGGCTGAGGCATGCTCTCTGACATCACCGCAAAAATGGCGATGATCCAGAGCAGCAGAGGGACGTTGCGGAAGCCCTCGACATAAACGGCCATCAGGCGGGAAACGATCCAGTTTTTGGAAAGGCGCAGAACGCCAACCAGAACGCCAACAACAGTGGCAAGGATACAACCGAGAAATGCCACCAGGACCGTATTCAGAATACCAACGATCGCTGCACGCCCGTGTGTGCTTTGCGAGGAATAGTCGATCAGCCGTTGGTTGATGTCATATCCTGCGGGCTGAGTAAGGAATCCGAAATCAAAGTCCTTACCGAGCGCTTGTAGGTTCTGTACTGTGTTCGACAACAGCCACGAAAAAACCAGCATAAGCATGATCATCGCGAAGACCTGAATGGTCATCGATCTATAGCGTGTGTCGTAAATAAGTTGGCTGAGCCGGAACGCCTGTTTGGGCGCCTCTGAAGGCATCGTCATTCTGGTATCTCCCCGCGGCCCCTAATTTGTTGCAGGTCATTTCCCCATGACATCTGCAATTGGAGCAGGACGTTTTACGTCCCTTCTTAGTAAGTGAGGGCGCAGAAATTCTGCGCCCTCACAAAAGTCAGATCTTAGCGGAACGGCGGCGCGTAGAGCAGGCCACCATCAGTCCACTGCGCGTTAAGGCCGCGCGCAAGACCGATCGGAGTGCTCTCGCCGATGTTAGCTTCAAAGATCTCGCCGTAGTTACCAACGGAGCTGATCACGCGAACGAGCCAGTCAGCGTCGAGGCCGAGCATCGCACCGAGTTCACCTTCGCTACCCAACATACGGTTGATCTCGGGGTTGTTGGTTCCTGCAGCCATCTCCGAAACGTTTGCCGAAGTGATGCCCAGTTCTTCTGCGGCGATCAGACCGTTCAGGGTCCAACGTACAACATCACCCCAGTCCTGGTCGCCATGCCGAACGAGCGGGCCGAGCGGCTCTTTCGAGATGATCTCGGGGAGAACAACATGATCGCCTGGGTTTTCAAAGGTTGCCCGCGTTGCTGCGAGGCCAGACGCGTCCGTGGTGTAGACGTCACAAGCGCCAGCGAGATACTGCTGCTGCGCTTCAGCATTGGTTTCGATCGGAACCGGCTCATAGCTGATGTTGTTCGCACGGAAGAAGTCTGCAAGGTTGAGTTCGGTCGTGGTGCCGGTTTGGATACAAACAGTCGCACCATCGAGTTCTTTTGCAGAAGTGACACCAAGCTCGCGCGGAACCATGAAGCCCTGACCGTCGTAGTAGTTCACGCCTACGAATTCATTCTTAAGGTCAACGTCGCGGGAGAAGGTCCATGTGGTGTTACGGGACAGAAGATCAATCTCGCCAGAAGCCAAAGCAGTAAAGCGAACCTGAGTGGTCAGCGGCGTGAAGTCGACGGCATTTGCATCGCCCAGAACTGCGGCAGCAACAGCGCGGCAAACAGCGACGTCAAAGCCCTGCCATTCACCTGTCGCATCCGGAGCAGCAAAGCCCGGCAGACCAGTGCTTACACCACAGCGAAGCGTGCCAGCAGCACGGACATCGTCAAGTGTACCCGCAGAAGCTGCACCTGCGGCGAGACCTGCGACAGCCATCGCGCCAAATAGTACGGTTTTTTTCATTTTTACCTCTTCCTGATTTTTCGCCCGTGAGTCGGACGTCGCATTAGCTGCCCCTGCCAAGCAGAGGTAGCTCGAGAGAATTAACCCCCTCAGCGCCTAAGAATGCTAAGAATTTTCCCATTAGGTCAAGACCGAGTCTGGTCTCAATTGGCCGCACCCGCAGGACAAACGCTTTTTAACGTGGCGTCAAACGGTAGAATGTCCTGTCGGAGCTACGAATTTGCGAGAAGAAAAATCTCCATCGCCTTTAAGAAATCATTCTTCTTTGAATCTGACAACGCGCGCGCTTCTTCATCAGCGCCCCACTTCTCTTCCTGCCACGATTCGTCAAGGCGGCTGAGTTCCCAACCCTTTTCAGGTGAAATGAAGCCCTCCACCACAGCAAGCGCGATCATGATAGAACCGGAAATGCCAACTAAATCATGAAAGGCCGCTAGGGAAAAATCGCAGAACTCATTCATCGGTTGGGCCAGATTAGCAACCGTTTCCGCAGGTTGGGGCACATGCATGACCCCCACACCCACCTGAATGAGGACACTGAACCTCTGCTCAGCCCACTCAATCACCGGATCCCATTGCATTGCTTGCCGATCCCGCAGTTCTTGCGGAGTTGCTGCGCGATAGCAGAGGAGATCGGTTTCCCCGTATGCAGCCAAGAGTGCAATGACCTCGTTTCGTTGCTCAGAGAGCTTGTCGATCGCCGCGTTTGCTGAACGGGTCACCGGCATCAGGTTTGGGTCAACAGTTTCGCTCTGGGCATCCCACTCTGCAGCGACCGCCTCTGCCAGTCGTTGTGTTTTCAGCCGTAAGGGGGCCTTGGCCGGAGTCCGTAATTCGCGTTCATCAAGGAGCACTGCCCAGCTTCCATCCATCTCAGCGACATGGGCTGTTTTCCAAAACCTCTTGGGTTTCCAATTGCTCATCATTCGATCTCCAGAACTTCAGCAACGAGACGTGGGATATCTGCTACCGAGCGCGCAACTCTGTCCGCGCACAGGCGCTCGACAGGATGATAGCCCCAAGAAACACCAATTGTCTTGATACCGGCATTCCTACCCATTTCCATATCGAATGTCGTATCGCCGATGATGACGGCATCAGCGGAATCAACACCTGTTTCAGCGAGCGCTGTCATGATCATGGAGGGATGAGGCTTCGAAGGGTGATGATCGGCAACCTGACGCGTAACGAAATAATCGCTGATTCCATGCCCTTGCGCGAGCTTATCAAGCCCGCGCGCGGACTTTCCCGTTGCAACACCCAATAGCAGCCAGGGGTGTGTTCGAAAATGGTCGAGAACCTGGCGCATGCCATCAAACATCGGGCTTGTTTGTTCAATCGGTGCTTGCGCGCGCAGGGTCATGTAGCTTTCTTTGTAAACAGTAACCATCCGGTCACGGTCTTCCGCCGAAATTGAGGGGATGAGCCGCTCAACTGCCTCTGGCAAAGATAGTCCAACGATCGAGAGTACATCGACGCGGGAAGGCGGCGCTAGATCGAGGGCAGAAAAGGCATGGCTCATGGCAGCATGGATATCGCCCTGACTGTCTACCAGAGTTCCATCGACATCGAATAATACGAGGCCAGGTCTACGCATCGGGCATATTAAAAGGGTCGAGCGGCGCGTGGGTCACATCCCAACCGACATAATCCCAAGTGGCCTGCATATGCGCCGGCAAAGGTGCCTCGAGGGTGATAATCTTCTTGGTAATCGGATGCTCGAATACGAGGGACCGTGCGTGAAGGTGTAGCTTTGAGTCAGACAATCCGCCGCCAACACCCGCGCCCCAGCCATCGCCCTGATTTTCCTGAGCGGAACCACCGTACTTGCCGTCGCCAATAATGGGATGGCCCGTTTCGGCGATATGTGCGCGTAATTGATGCGTGCGGCCCGTCACCGGCACCATCGCCAGCCACGACATGCGGCTACCCAAAGACGTGAGCACCGCATAGTCTGTCACGGCCCGCTTCGCGCCTTCGGTGGCGTCAACCTCGCGGGGGTGGATGCAGATCATCTTCTCCCCCTCGCCGCCACGCCCGCGGCCCGGTGCCTTGACCAAACCATACTTGATAGTGCCTGCACGCGGGTGAGGCGTTCCGGCCACCGCAGCCCAGTAGATTTTACGCACATTCCGATGACGCAAGGCTTCCGACAAGCGCCGCGCGACACGGTCTGTACGGGCAAGTAACAAAAGTCCGGAGGTGTCCTTGTCCAAGCGGTGAACCAGTTTCGGACGTTCCTTATAGCCGAATTTCAGTGCTTCGGAGAGAGCATCAACATGGCGCGATCCCTGTCCCGAGCCGCCTTGGGAAGGAAGGCCCGAAGGTTTGTTCAGCGCAATGATGTGCTCATCCTTCCAGAATACACAGCTCTGGATCATTTTCGCGTCTGAAGGCTTGATGGGCCTGGCTACGACGGGTGCGGGCTGGTGGGCCTCTTGACCAAGAGGTGGAACCCTAACCTTTGCACCAGTTTCGAGGCGGGTCGCGCTTTTTACGCGACTTCCATCAACGCGAAGTTCCCCTTTTCTGCACATCTTCTCAATGCGGCCTTGGGTTAGCACGGGGTATTGTTTGCGGAGCCAGCGATCGAGCCGCAGTCCGTCATCTTCTTCAGTAATTGTGATATTTTGCACACCACTCATCAGCCCACTCCGCGCATCAAGGATTGCCCCGCGAAACATGCCGCAAGAGCGAGAATAATCGAAGCCGCGACGTAGCCCACAGCCTGCGCGTACCGCGCTACTTCCATCAAGCGAAGCACATCAAGGGAAAAAGTAGAGAAAGTTGTAAATCCACCGAGCACACCGGTCATGACGAAAGGCCCCCAAAATGAAGAGCCCTTACTGGCGACGAAATGCCAAACAATCCCGATCAGAAATGCGCCAAGCACATTCACTGTGAGCGTTCCCCAAGGAAACGCCACCAAAAGACTGACCTGATAACGCAGAGCCGCGCCAATGGCGCCGCCAAGCGCAACGTAGAGTAAGGTTGTGTTCATGGCGCCCCCTTGCCGCGTGGCAGGCGGCTTGTCAATCATCTCGCCGTTCACGTCGAAGCTTTGCAAAATATCCAGCTCGGCGCTTCAATTCACGCTCAAAACCGCGATCGACAGGCGTGTAAAACTCTTCCCGCTTCATGCTCTCGGGGAAATAGTTCTGGCCTGAAAACCCGTTTTCATGATCATGATCATATGCGTAGCCTTCACCGTAGCCTTGCTCTTTCATCAGGCGTGTCGGCGCATTGAGGATGTGCTTCGGCGGGGGAGCAGAGCCGAACTGCCGTGCGGTTGCCCGCGCCGATTTATAGGCTGCATATCCGGCATTCGATTTCGGCGCGAGTGCGAGATAGAGCACCGCTTGCGAAAGCGCCAACTCACCTTCTGGCGAACCGAGCCTCTCGTATGTCTCCCATGCATGTAAACAGACTGTTTGCGCCTGAGGGTCTGCAAGGCCGATATCTTCGACCGCGATCCGCAAGATGCGGCGGGCGAGATAACGCGGGTCTTCACCACCCTCCAACATGCGCGCAAACCAGTACAGGGCTGCGTCAGGGTCCGAGCCCCGCACCGATTTATGAAGGGCCGAAATCAAGTTGTAATGTTCGTCGCCGGATTTGTCGTAGCGGCTCGCTTTGCGACTGTGCCGCGCAACCAAAGCTGATCGGTCAAGCGGTTGATCCGATTTCCGTGCGGCAATTTGCTCAATCAAATTGAGGAGCGCGCGCCCGTCGCCATCAGCCATTTCCACAATAGCTTCGCGGCCATCCTCGGTGATAGCGAGCCGTCTACCCAATTCATCCTCTGCCCTGCGTACCAGCAGTGAAAGCTCGTCTGGGCTTAGCCGCTCTAACGTCAAAACCTGCGCGCGGCTCAACAGCGCAGAATTCAATTCAAAAGAGGGGTTTTCCGTAGTTGCCCCTACGAGAATGATTGTCCCATCTTCCATCAACGGCAGGAAGCTGTCCTGCTGCGCTTTGTTGAAGCGATGGATCTCATCCACAAAAAGAAGCGTCCCGCGCCCAGACTTGCGCCTGAAGCTGGCACGATCGAAGACTTTTCTAAGCTCCGCGACACCTGAAAAGATCGCACTTATCTGTTCAAAGTGCAGTTCTGTTTCGGACGCCAGAAGGCGAGCGATCGTGGTCTTTCCTACGCCTGGAGGCCCCCAAAAGATCAGTGATGTCATCATCTTGGCATCGAGCATACTGCGTAGGGCACCCTCGGCCCCTAATAGCGCAGACTGCCCGATCACATCGGTTAGGACTGCCGGCCGCAGACGATCCGCCAGTGGGCGTTGGTCACTTCCGGAAGGGAACTTCTCAGATGAATTGTCAAATAGGTCCGCCATTCGGCGAACCTATTCCGCCCCCCCCAACAATAAAAGCACTAGTGAAGATGATTAGTGCAATTTATCCAAACCGCCTGATAGCTGACGCCCCCCATTTCCATAACGGGTCCAGCAGGCTCGACGTCGAGCTTGGCTCGCGCCGACCATCGCGTCCAGTTCGCAGGCAGCAAGGCGATCATCTGCCCAATTCCTTCTTCGCGCGCGGCTTGCATCATCAAGGCGATTAACATCAGGCGTACTCTAAGGCGCTTCGTGTCCGGGATATTCTGGGAGATAAACCCACGCGTGACTTCCCAGATACCCGCTTCAATGGGGGCCTCGGTATTAAGTAGGTTGGTCGGAATGGACTCCAACAGACCGCGCTGTGCATCTCGCACCATATACGAATAAATCCCACATTGCGCTGTGGTAGGGGTGAGGCGCGCCCCGGCGAGAACTTCTCCCGTGTCACTGTGCACGGCAAGCCAGCGCGAAGCTGGCGTGTCGTACTGATCAAACTCCATTCCTTCCGTCTGCGGAAGATCCCAGCGGCGTTTGACGATGAACGAATCTCGCCGCGCGCGGAGTATATTGGCAAAAAGTTCGCCGTGTTGATGGAAGTTGCTGAATGAAAGTGTCGTCGTCTGCATTTTGTACTCCTCGTGTACAGGTTGGAAAACCCTGTGGAGCACGTGCAGATCGATGAAAGGGGTGCCGCCGCGCGACAGAAAGCCGAATTTCATTTCGGCAACTTGGGCGCTGCGCTTGGGGGGATACAGCACCGGAACAGAAATTGCGACGTAACCTTCACCTGTGTCCCTCACGCAAATACCCACAGGGCCACTTTGATTGGCCCGAATTTCGGGACACCCGCGCGACAAGATACGAAACATGCCTGCGGGCAATTGACTAATCGGTGAAAATCTTCCGGTCTCGCCATCGTGCACCCCCCGGAGACAGCCGGCGCCGGATTTTTTGGTCCTCCTCTTTTCTCGCTGCCAGCGCGGGGAACACTGACATGCCCTCAAACAGAGGTTCTCCATTTGGGGTGGCTAACTAAAGTATATGTATTTTTAGACAAGTTGAGGAAGAGAAGGTCAACTTTAAATTGTATTTTACAGGCGCTTCATCTGGAAAATCTCATGCGCGACAGCGACATACTCAGCACACTCGCTTTACTGACCAAACAGCAGAGACATTCGGTCACTGATTTTATGATTGGTGCAGCGCCGAAAAACGCTTTGCGCGCAGGCCAAAGCTGGAACCCGCTAAATGGCTTGAAAGATTATCGATATTTGGCTTTCGAAAACGAAAAAAGCCCCGCCACCTAAGGCAGGGCTTTCGAAATTCAGGCTGTCTGGCTTATTCGTCTACAGACACTTCTTCTGCTTCGAGGCGCGCCTTATCGGCAGCGCCTTTTGCAGCGGGATCACGATCAACGAGTTCAATGATCGCCATCGGAGCCATATCACCGTAACGGAAACCGGCTTTCAGAACGCGCGTATAGCCACCCTGACGCTCGGCGTAACGAGGTCCGAGGATTTCAAACAACTTCGCAACATGCTGGTCTTGCTTCAATTGAGCAGCCGCTTGCCGACGCGCATGAAGATCACCGCGCTTTCCAAGCGTGATGAGCTTGTCCATAACCCGCTTCAGTTCTTTTGCTTTCGGAAGCGTGGTCTTGATTTGCTCGTGCTCAATGAGCGAGCCGGCCATGTTGGCAAAGAGCGCCTTGCGGTGCTCATGGGTACGATTTAGGCGGCGATATCCGCGGGCGTGACGCATTTTATTTCTCCATTAGCGTTTTGCTTTGTCCGGCGCCTGATGCGTGTCAGACGCTCACCTTGGGGCACATGCCCGAAAATGCAGGGCACGCGTGCCCCGCAAAATGCTATTTAGAACTGATCTTCGAATTTCTTGGCCAGTTCTTCAATATTGTCTGGCGGCCAGTCTTCTACATCCATGCCGAGGTGAAGCCCCATACCAGACAGAACTTCCTTGATCTCGTTGAGCGACTTACGACCAAAGTTCGGTGTCCGGAGCATTTCCGCTTCAGTTTTCTGGATCAAATCACCGATATAAACGATGTTATCGTTCTTCAAGCAATTGGCCGAACGAACGGAAAGCTCAAGCTCGTCAACCTTCTTCAACAGAAGCGGGTTAAACTCAAGGCCATCATCGTCAGACTGCTGTCCTGCGGATTCCGGTTCATCGAAGTTAACGAAGATCTGCAGTTGGTCCTGTAGAATCCGTGCAGCAAATGCCACGGCGTCTTCTGGTGTGACGGAGCCATCTGTTTCGATCTTCATGGTAAGCTTGTCATAATCAAGAACCTGCCCTTCACGGGTCGGCTGAACATCGTAGGAGACCCGCTTGACCGGCGAATAGATCGCATCAATTGAGATCAGTCCGATCGGTGCATCTTCTGGCTTGTTCTTGTCAGAAGCCACATAGCCCTTGCCAGAATTGACGGTCAGCTCCATGTACAGGTCGGCACCGTCGTCCAAATGGCAAATGACGTGTTCCTTGTTCAGGATCTCGATGCCTGCGCTCTCAGAGATATCACCAGCCGTCACAACGCCTGGGCCTTTCGCCTGCACGGTCAAGCGCTTGGGGCCTTCGACATCCATGCGGATCGCGATGCCTTTGAGATTCAGAACGATATCTGTGACATCTTCACGAACGCCGGAAACCGACGAAAACTCATGCAGAACGTTGTCGATTTGCACCGCAGTGATTGCTGCGCCCTGCAAGGAGGACATCAGCACGCGACGTAGCGCGTTACCAAGTGTCAAACCAAAACCCCGCTCGAGCGGTTCAGCGATGACAGTTGCCTGACGTGCCGGATCATTTCCCGGCTTCACTTCAAGCTGGGTCGGCTTGATCAATTCAGCCCAATTTTTGTGGATCATGCGTCCCTCCATACCTGTCTGCCTTCCATGTCCTAAAAGGCAGACGCCCGAGGTTTAAAAATGACGAACTGGGGCCGTGCCAATACACAGCCCCAGCGATGCAAATAGACTTATACGCGGCGACGCTTCGGCGGACGGCAGCCGTTGTGCGCGATCGGCGTCACATCACGGATCGAAGTGATGTTGAAGCCAACAGCAGCCAGTGCCCGAAGCGCGGATTCACGGCCGGAACCGGGGCCCTGCACTTCTACTTCGAGTGTGCGAACTCCGTGCTCTTGTGCCTTACGACCCGCATCTTCAGCGGCCAGCTGAGCAGCATAAGGCGTCGACTTGCGCGACCCTTTGAAGCCCATGGTGCCAGCAGACGACCATGAAATTGCGTTGCCCTGAACGTCAGAGATCAGGATCTTGGTGTTGTTGAAAGTCGAGTTCACATGCGCCACACCAGCGGCGATGTTCTTGGAGACCTTTTTCTTGCCTCCACGACGGGTATCACGTGCCATTGTTCTGATCTCCCCTTACTTCTTCTTACCGGCGATAGCCTTCGCAGGACCCTTACGGGTGCGTGCGTTGGTGTGAGTCCGCTGACCACGGACAGGGAGATTGCGGCGGTGACGCAGACCGCGGTAGCAGCCCAGATCCATCAGGCGCTTCACGTTCATCTGCACTTCACGGCGAAGATCACCTTCGACAGTGTAGTTCGCATCAATGTGTTCACGGATTGCCAAGACTTCAGCGTCGGACAGTTCATTCACACGACGTGTTTCGTCGATTTTTACAGCTTCGCAAATAGCTTTGGCCGAAGATGGGCCAATACCGGTGATGTAGGTAAGGGCGATAGGGACCCGCTTTGCGGTCGGGATGTTCACGCCGGCGATTCGTGCCACGTTATTTTTCCTTTCGTTGCGATTCCGTCGTACCGGAACCTTTTTTCACAACGGAGGCCCGAAGGATCTCCCACGGGCCGCTGTCATTCGAGGTGTTCACTGCTTCTCGGGAGCGACCCGATTACCAGTTAATGATTCCCGTAGGGGATGGCGCTGCTTATTGGCTGTTCGCCTTCGGGTCAACCCCGAAGCAGAACATTCACCCGTCGAGCGCTTGATCCATCGACGTTGCGACTTCTTCCATCGCGGCAAGTCCATTAATCGATACCAGTGTACCCTTCGCGTGGTAGTAGCCGATCAACGGAGAGGTCTGCTTATAGTAAGCTAGCAAACGTGTCTTCAGGCTTTCTTCATTATCATCTGCACGGCGTTTGAACTCGGCGGCCTCACCGCAAGACGTACAAACCCCATCTGCAGGAATGGGCTTGGTGTTGTCGTTATAGACTTCACCACAGTTGCCACATGTCGAGCGTGCCGTGATACGCGCGACGAGCGCTTCATCATCCACCTGCATTTCTACAACGCGGTCAAGGCTCTCGCCTAATTCCTCAAGCAATGCTCCGAGTGCGTCGGCCTGTGCCAGCGTCCTCGGGAATCCGTCAAAAATGTAACCGCCATCTGTAGTGCCAGCGGCAAGCCTTTCGCGGATCAATCCAATGACGATCTCGTCAGTAACAAGATCCCCACGATCCATAACGGCTGCGACCACTTTACCCATTTCGGTACCGCTGGTCCGAGCTTCGCGGAGCATGTCGCCAGTGGAGAGCTGCACCATGTTGCGGTGCTTCACCAATCGCTGAGCCTGAGTGCCTTTGCCTGCACCAGGGGGGCCGAGGAGGATAATGTTCATCTGCGTGCGGGTCCCTTTGTCCGTTTCCTACCGCCGCGCTTTCCGCGCAGCTGTGATTTTTCGATCAGCCCTTCGTACTGGTGGGCAAGCAAATGCGACTGGATTTGCTGGATGGTATCCATTCCAACCGACACAATGATCAAAACGGAAGTACCGCCAAAGTAGAATGGAATCGAGAGCTGGGACCGAAGAATTTCCGGCATGAGACAAACTAGCGCAAGGTAGCCTGAGCCAAGGACCAAGACCCGCGTCACAACGTAATCCAGATATTCAGCAGTTCTCTTTCCCGGGCGAATGCCCGGAACGAAGCCGTTTTGGTTCTTCAGGTTTTCCGCAACATCTTCGGTTTTGAACGCCACTTCACGGGTGTAGAAATAGGTGAAAAAGACGATCATGCCGGTGAAGAACAGCAGGTATGCGGGCTGCCCTGGTCCGAAATATGCGAGGATGGTGGACATCACAGGCCCCGATTGTCCGCCTGAAAAGGTCGACAAAGTCGTGGGCAGGAGCAGAAGTGCTGAGGCAAAAATTGCAGGGATAACGCCCGCAGGGTTCACTTTGATCGGCAAGTGGCTCGATCCACCATCATAAACCTTCATGCCCACCTGACGGCGCGGATATTGGATATGAACCTTTCTGAGGCTCCGCTCCATAAACACTACAAAAGCCAGAACAACAGCGAGCATAACAATGACGCCAACAATCACCGCAGGGCTGATTGCGCCCGAGCGGCCTTGGCTCAGGAACTGAGCAGCAGCGGCCGGAAGCTCGGCAACAATGCCCACGAAAATAATCAGTGAAATGCCGTTGCCGATGCCCCGCGAGGTGATCTGCTCCCCCAGCCACATCAAGAACATCGTTCCACCGACAAGAGTAATAACAGTCGCCGCACGGAAATAGAGACCCGGTTCAGCGGCCAGATCGCCAGCCTCCAGGCTCACAGCCAGTGCATATGCTTGGAAAGTTGCTAGAACGACAGTGCCATAACGGGTGTATTGGTTAAGCTTTTTGCGTCCCTGTTCGCCCTCTTTCTTCAACTGCTTCCAAGGCTCGTACATGGAGCCCATCAGCTGTACGATAATTGACGCCGAGATATATGGCATAATGCCAAGCGCAAAGATCCCCATCCGGCTGAGCGCACCGCCGGTGAACATCGACAATATACCGCCAATGCCAGCCGCCGCGCTGTCCATGAACTCGCGCAGCGCGGTTCCATCAATACCCGGCACCGGAATAAAAGTCCCTAACCGGTAGACGATCAGCAGTCCCAAAGTGAACAGGATACGTTGCCGTAGCTCGGTTGCCTTACCAAAGGCCGACCAGCTCATGTTCGCGGCCATTTGTTCTGCTGCAGATGCCATCAGGTTCTCTTTCTAGAAAAAGAGCCGCCGGCCGGTTTCCCGGACGGCGGCTTTGGGAAATCTCTTATGTGATGTAAGCGCCTAAAAGAGCGCTCACAACCCCTTACTCCGCCGCGACTGCGGTTGTGACGGTAACAGAGCCACCTGCTTTTTCGACCACTTCGATCGCACCCTTAGATGCACCGGTTACCGTGATGTTTGCTTTTGCGGTCAGCTCGCCCTTTGCCAGAACGCGGATGCCATCGAGCTTACGGCGCACCAAGCCGCTCTCAACGAGCGAGTCTTCGGTGATGTTCGCAGCGTCAAGCTTCTTGGCGTCGATGAATTTCTGAATCAGTCCAAGGTTCACAATCGCGAACTTCAGGCGGTTCGGCTTGTTGAAGCCACGCTTCGGAAGGCGCTGATAGAGCGGCATCTGGCCACCTTCGTAGCCCTTGATAGCCACACCCGAACGGGATTTCTGACCTTTGATACCACGGCCACCCATCTTACCCTTGCCAGAGCCGGGACCACGGCCAATACGCATGCGCTTCTTGGTTGCGCCTTCGTTATCACGAAGTTCATTAAGTTTCATGTCGCTTCTCCTCTACCGGAACTGCCTCCTGAGCGACCTAAGAGGCAAACACGGTCTATTAATGTTGAGTTAAGGCCGCGAGTCGTCTCACGCCACCGGGGGCGTATAACTTCTCGAAATCGACAGTTCAAGCGCGAAGAAACATCCCCAAGAAGTTGAAACCATCACTGCAGTTCACGGGTCGGGTCTGAATTGGCAACCTTATCGGCGAGGTCTCGGTTCAGGGTGGCAAACATAGCAACATCGAGGCCCTTCACCCGCTTCGTCAATTTTGTAAGGTCCGCGCTGTTCCAAGTGATGACCCGCGACCCTTTCGCGGCCACCACGGTCGCTGAGGCAGGTCGTGACAATAGAAAGGCGACCTCCCCGACGAAGCGAGGGCCTTCCAACGTGAATGTCGCCCCTTGCTTCGTTACGTCCACGCTACCACTCACCATATAGAATATTTCATTGAGCGGCGTCTGTTCGACCGTTAAGACCTTACGATCCCCCAGTTCTAAAATATGCGCCAACTTCATGATCCGCCTGAACTGGCCAGGTGAAAGCAAAGGAAACTGCCGGTAGATTTGTGCTTTTTCGACAGTCATTCCGAGTGTCGTTCGTTCAATCAGCACAACCCCGCTCATCCAGAGGTTAACCAACGCAAGTGCTGTATTGGCAAATATCGCATCCCACAGGGGACGCTCCGCTACAAAGAAGTAATAGGTCATATACAGGCTGTTCGCGCACAGCATCATCAACCGTAACCGAAGCTCGTCTCTTGCCAGAAAGCCAAGCACCCCAAAAGCAAAAGCGAGGTAGACAAGCAGCCCAACCGACATTCACAACTCCTTCGACTGCATGGATACAGATGCTATTCCGAGCGACAGGATATGGCCCCAAAAGAAAAGCGCCCCGGAACATTGTCCCGAGGCGCTCTCGATTTACAATGAAATTCGCGAACTAGCCGCGCTCTTCGACGATCTCGACGAGATGTGGAATGCTTTCGACCATACCACGAACGGAAGGAGTATCTTCCAGTTCACGAGTCTTGTGCATCTTGTTCAGGCCAAGGCCAACGAGCGTTGCGCGCTGCTTGGCTGGGCGACGAATCGGCGAGCCGATTTGTTTGACTACGATGGTTTTTGCCATGTGTCTCAGGCCTCCTCAGCTACTTGGCTGGACTCGGCAGGCGCCTCGTCACGCTTGGGAAGAATGTCCGCAACCTTCTTTCCGCGGCGCTGTGCGACATTACGCGGCGACTGACCGTTGGACAGGCCGTTCAACGTTGCGCGGATCATGTTGTAGGGGTTCTGCGAACCATTCGACTTCGCAACAACGTCCTGAATGCCAAGCATTTCGAATACTGCACGCATTGGACCACCCGCGATGATACCGGTACCCTGCGGTGCGGTGCGCATGATCACTTTACCGGCGCCGTGACGGCCTTCGATATCGTGATGCAATGTACGGCCTTCACGCAGAGCAACACGGATCATGTTGCGCTTTGCTTGCTCGGTCGCCTTACGGATCGCCTCAGGAACTTCCTTGGCTTTCCCTTTGCCGAAACCGACCCGGCCCTTCTGATCGCCCACAACCACAAGTGCGGCAAAGCCGAAGCGCTTACCACCCTTCACGGTCTTGGACACGCGGTTGATCGCCACGAGACGATCGGCGAATTCCGGAGCTTCGTCGCGTTCGCGGCGGTCCCGGCGGTTCTCACGTTCTGCCATATTCTCGTCTCCTTAGATCTGCAGGCCAGCTTCACGCGCAGCGTCGGCCAGAGCCTTCACCTTGCCATGAAACAAGAAGCCACCACGATCGAAATAGGCACTCTCGACGCCGGCCTTCTTGGCCCGCTCGGCGATTGCTGCGCCCACTTTCTTCGCGGCTTCGATGTTGTTCTTGCCGACAACGCCCAGATCCTTCTCGAGAGAAGAAGCCGAAGCGAGGGTGACGCCGTTCACATCGTCGATCAGCTGTACGCTGATGTTCTTGTTGGAACGGTGCACCGACAGGCGCGGACGCCCGGCGTTGACGGCCCGAAGTTTGTTCCGAACGCGCAGGCGGCGCTTCAGAAACAGGGTTCTTTTGCTGTTTGCCATTTTCGCGTTCCTTACTTCTTCTTACCTTCTTTGCGGAAGATGTACTCACCCTTGTAGCGGATACCTTTGCCTTTATAGGGCTCGGGCGAACGCCACTCGCGGATGTTGGCTGCCACTTGGCCAACCAACTGCTGGTCAATACCTTCCACAATGATTTCGGTCTGCTTCGGAGCGGTGAGGGTTACGCCCGCCGGAATGTCAAAATCGACATCATGGCTATAGCCCAGAGCGAGCTTGAGAGTGCTGCCCTGAATTTGCGCACGATAACCAACACCGGTGATTTCCAGCTCTTTCTTGAAGCCTTCCGTCACGCCGACGACGCAGTTCTCAACCATCGAGCGGGACATCCCCCACTGCTGCCGCGCACGCTTCGAGCTGCCACGCGGGGTCACTGTTACAACATTGTCGGCAACAGCGATGGTTACATCGTCGGTTGCAGTGAAGCTGCGGGAGCCTTTCGGTCCCTTGACTTCAATGGTCTGGCCGGAGACGGACGCTTGCACACCCGACGGCAGCTCGACCGGTTTTTTACCAATACGAGACATCAGCCACCTCCTTAGAAGACAGAGCAGAGCACTTCGCCACCAACATTGGCGGCACGTGCAGCTGCATCCGACATCACGCCCTTAGGCGTGGAGACAATCGACACACCCAGACCCTGACGGATCTGCGGAATGTCCTTAGCACCCATGTAGACGCGGCGGCCGGGTTTGGAGACCCGTTTCAGTTCGCGAATGACAGGCGTGCCTTCGTAGTACTTGAGGCTGATTTCGAGCGTGGCGTGGCCACGATCGTCTGCACCCTTCTCATAGCCACGGATATAGCCCTCGTCTGCGAGCACATCGAGCACCCAAGCACGAAGCTTGGAAGCCGGAGTCGAAACGGTGGATTTTCCGCGCATCTGAGCGTTGCGGATGCGGGTCAGCATATCACCGATAGGATCGTTCATTTCTAACCCTCCTTACCAGCTGGACTTAACCAAGCCGGGGATTTCGCCGTTCGAGCCAAGCTCGCGCAGCGCGATCCGGCTGACCTTCAGCTTGCGATAATACGCATGCGGACGGCCAGTCAGCTGGCAGCGGTTGTGAAGACGGGTGGGCGAGCTGTTACGCGGCAGTTTTGCCAGTTTAAGGCGTGCCTTGAAGCGCTCTTCCATCGACTTCGATTCATCGTTCGCGATTTCTTTCAAAGCAGCGCGCTTGGCAGCGTACTGCTCAACAAGCTTTTCACGCTTCTTTTCGCGTTCGATCATGGATTTCTTTGCCATTGGTCTTTCTCCTCCCGCGATCAGCTGTTGAACGGCATGTTGAAATGCTTCAACAGCGCCTTCGCTTCCGCGTCAGTTTTCGCGGTGGTGCAGATGACGATGTCCATTCCCCAAACTTCATCGACTTTGTCGAAGTTGATTTCAGGGAACACGATGTGCTCTTTCAGGCCGGTAGCGTAGTTGCCACGGCCGTCGAAAGATTTGCCAGATACGCCGCGGAAGTCGCGGATACGGGGCATTGCCACCGTGATTAGACGATCAAGGAATTCGTACATCCGGTCGCCACGCAAAGTGACCTTTGCACCGAGCGGCATGTCTTCACGAACGCGGAAACCAGCGATGGATTTCTTTGCTTTCGTGGAAACAGCCTTCTGGCCAGCAATCGTGGTCAGATCGTCAACAGCAGATTTGGCTTTCTTGCTGTCACGGACAGCCTCGGCACCACAACCAATGTTGAGAACGATTTTCTCGAGACGCGGGATCTGCATGTCGTTCTTGTAGCTGAACTCTTCTTTCAGAGCCGCCTTGATCGACGATGCATATGCTGCCTTGAGACGCGGGGTGTATGTCGCATTATCAAGCATCAGATCACCTCACCAGTGGTCTTGGCGAAACGCACCTTCTTGCCATCTTCCTCGCGGAAGCCAACACGAGTTGCTTTGCCATTACCGTCAACGATTGCCAGATTCGAAAGGTTGATCGGCATCGCTTTCGGCGTGCGACCACCTTGCGAGGTCTGGCTTTGCTTCACATGGCGGATCGCGATGTTCAGGCCATCGACAACAGCCTTGCCGGCTTTAGGGTCAACCGAGGAAATCTCTCCAGTCTTGCCTTTGTCCTTACCAGTAAGAACGACGACCTTGTCGCCTTTGCGGAGTTTAGCAGCCATCACAGCACCTCCGGAGCAAGCGAAATGATTTTCATGAAGTTCTTGGCGCGGAGTTCACGGACAACCGGTCCGAAAATACGCGTGCCAACAGGCTCCATGTTATTGTTGAGGATAACCGCAGCGTTCCGATCGAAACGGATTGCTGTGCCGTCATCACGACGGACCTCTTTGGCGGTGCGCACGACGACGGCCTTACGGACGTCACCTTTTTTCACGCGGCCACGCGGGATGGCTTCCTTTACCGACACCACAATGATGTCTCCGACGCTTGCATAGCGACGGTGGGAACCACCCAGTACCTTGATGCACTGAACCCGGCGAGCGCCGGAGTTATCAGCAACATCCAGATTGGTCTGCATCTGGATCATTTGGTTTCTCCCGACCTATGGGGGGGCGTGCAGTGTGCCCTTTTCCCCAGGGTTTCGATTAACTGATGGCCAATCGCTTAGTTTGCGATGACTTCCCAGCGTTTGGTCTTCGACTTCGGCGCACATTCCTGAATGCGGACAGTATCGCCGACGTTGAATTGGTTTGCTTCATCGTGCGCCCGGTATTTCTTGGACTTACGAACGGTTTTCTGAAGCAGCGGGTGCTTAAAGCGGCGCTCGACAAGAACAGTCACGGTTTGGGCGTTTTGGTTCGAGGTGACAACACCTTGGAGGATGCGTTTGGGCATGTTCTTAAGCCTCCGCAGCGGCAGCGGCCGCCTTTTCGTTCAGGATTGTGTTCACACGAGCAACGTCACGGCGGACTTTGCGCATCCGTGCGGTATTTTCGATCTGGCCAGTAGCCTGCTGAAAACGCAAGTTGAAGGCCTCTTTCTTGAGATTGACAAGATCTTCGCGGAGCTGATCCGGTGTCTTGTCACGCAGTTCTTTGGCGTCCATCGCCTTTTTCCTTTCAACATCACTGGTGGGCCGCCAAACAGACGTCACCCTGATTCCAGTGGAGTGGGTGTAGAAGTGGGCGTATAGGGGGGTTCCCCTCGCTTGGCAAGGACGATTCCCCGCTTTTTTACCGTCCCCTGCGAGGACCCCCAATTCTTTAGCCCCTCGCGCTTTGGAAAAGCCTGAGCTAGAAACGCTTTATGTCAAACATCCGCTCTCTGTTCGTGACCCGCCTTTACTCTGCCGCCCTCTCCGAGTTCGGTGCCCAGATTGATATAAGTGAGTTGGTGGCGTCATGCTACTCGATCGCCGAAGACGACGAAGCTGGTCAAGAATGGTGCGAGAAGAACGGCTATCCGGGCTACACGTCCTACGCTTCGCTGACCGATCTTCCTTGGCGTTTTCCCATTTTCAAACAAATTGCCGAGGCGCTTGATCAGCACGTCGCCAGCTTCGTCAAAGATCTTGAACTCGATCTAGACGGGCGGGCGCTGGTTCTCGAAGACCTTTGGATCAATATTCTGCCGGAGGGTGGGATGCACGCCTCGCACATTCACCCGCATTCGGTCATATCGGGGACGACATATGTCTCCATGCCGGATGCCGCATCAGCCCTGAAGCTCGAAGATCCACGCTCTGCACGGATGATGGCGGCGCCAACTCGTTTAAAAGAGGCCCGCGAGGAGCTGCGCCAATTCATCTATGTAAAGCCGCAACCGGGTGATGTGCTTTTGTGGGAGAGCTGGCTACGGCACGAAGTCCCCATGAACCTAGCTGAGGACGACCGGATCTCCGTCAGCTTCAATTACCGTTGGGAATAAGGCTCTAGCGCTCGTTCGCGCCTTTGCCGGATAATATTTTCGGTCGGAACTTCTCAATCCGCGCGAACCGTGTCTCGCTTTTCTTGGCACCCGAAATTCCAATCGCATAGCTTCGTTGGCGCCCAGGCGTCAGGCTCGCGAACGCCTCAGCCAACTCCGGATCAGCGTCCAAAACTTCGACCAATTCATCCGGCAGGTCGATGGGACTTGGCGCCTTGATCGGCTTCTCGCCAAGTTCGGCGCACCCGATTAGATGCTGTAAATATTCCCGCAGGATAGGCTCCCTTTCAGCCACATCAGCGGCAGAACCAAACCGGATAAGACTAGGAACCTGCGCGTTTGGACCTGCCTTCTGCAAAACACCATGAACATCAGAAATAAGGCTGGCGTTCATGAAGCTCAACGTGAAATCATTTTGGAATGCGCCGATAAGGGCGATATTCCGGTCATGCGCCATGTAGCAGGGATGACCCCATTTGGCCGTCTCTTCTAACCCTTCACTGCGGCAAATCTCTCGCAGAAGCGCCAATCCTTCCTGCCATTTTTTGACAGAGCAATCCGCGGTCGCGAAACGCTTGCAGCGCCCGCATCCAACTTTGAAAAACTCATCTGGGTCAGTAATCATAGGCCGATTATGCAAAAATGCTTACAACGAGCAAAGAAAAACCCCCGCTCCAACAAGAGCGGGGGTTTCCCAATTTTCACTCGACATGCGTCGACTTACCAATCTTCGCGAACGACGGTCCGTGTCTTGATGGGCAGCTTCATCGCAGCAAGACGGAGCGCTTCACGAGCAATCGTCTCATTGACGCCATCGATTTCGAACATCACGCGACCGGGCTTGACCTTGCATGCCCAGAAATCGACCGAACCCTTACCTTTACCCATACGGACTTCGGTAGGCTTCGATGTCACCGGGGTGTCCGGGAAGATACGGATCCAGACCCGACCTTGACGCTTCATGTGGCGGGTCAAAGCACGACGAGCAGCTTCGATCTGGCGTGCAGTCACGCGCTCGGGCTCAACAGCTTTGAGGCCATATGTGCCGAAGTTCAGATCCGAACCACCCTTCGCCTGGCCTTTGATCCGGCCTTTGTGAAGCTTGCGGAATTTTGTGCGCTTTGGTTGCAGCATTATCCGATCTCCTTACCGGCGGCCGCCAGCGCCACGAGGCGCGGGCCCGTCCTGCAGTTCCTGCGCCTTGCGGTCGCGGGCTTGCGGGTCGTGTTCCATGATCTCTCCTTTGAAGATCCAGACCTTGATCCCAATGATGCCATAGGGGGTCATTGCTTCGGAGAGGGCGTAGTCGATGTCAGCGCGCAGCGTGTGCAGCGGGACGCGGCCTTCACGGTACCATTCAGTACGCGCGATTTCTGCGCCACCCAGACGGCCAGCAACGTTCACACGGATGCCGAGGGCACCCATGCGCATCGCGTTCTGCACCGCACGCTTCATAGCGCGACGGAAGGAAACACGACGCTCAAGCTGCTGAGCGATGGATTCACCAACGAGAGCCGCATCCAGCTCCGGCTTGCGGACTTCAACGATGTTCAGGTGAAGTTCGCTTGCGGTCAGAGCCGACAACTTCTTACGAAGCGTCTCGATGTCAGCGCCTTTCTTGCCGATGATGACGCCGGGGCGTGCAGTGTGGATCGTGACGCGGCACTTCTTGTGCGGACGCTCGATGATCACACGGCTTACGCCGGCTTGTTTGCACTCTTTCTTGACGAAGTCCTTGATCTTCAGGTCTTCGAGAAGAAGATCGCCGTAGTCTTTGGTGTCCGCGTACCAGCGGGAGTCCCAGGTACGGTTCACCTGCAGGCGCATGCCTACCGGATTTACTTTGTTACCCATTAGGCTTGCTCCTCAACTTGACGCACCTTGATGGTCAGCTCCGAGAACGGCTTGATGATGCGGCCAAAGCGGCCACGCGCCCGCGGACGGCCACGCTTCATCGTCAGGTTCTTGCCCACAAATGCTTCAGCAACGACGAGTTCATCGACGTCGAGGTTGTGGTTGTTCTCAGCATTCGCAATCGCCGACTGAAGGCATTTCTTCACGTCAGCAGCGATCCGCTTATTGGAGAAGGTCAGGTCCGAAAGGGCCTTTTCCACCTTCTTGCCACGGATCATTGCGGCGACCAGGTTCAGTTTCTGCGGGCTTGTACGAAGCATGCGAAGTTTCGCCATTGCTTCGTTGTCAGCCACGCGGCGGGGGTTTTGTGCCTTGCCCATGACTTACTTCCGCTTCGCTTTCTTGTCGGCAGCGTGCCCGTAATAGGTACGGGTCGGCGAATATTCACCGAACTTCTGACCGATCATGTCCTCGGTTACCAGCACAGGAATGTGCTTCTGGCCATTATAAACACCAAACGTCAAACCGACAAACTGCGGCAGGATCGTCGAGCGGCGCGACCAGATTTTGATGACTTCATTGCGTCCGGATTCGCGAGTCGCTTCAGCCTTTTTAAGGACATAAGCGTCAACGAACGGACCTTTCCAAACAGAGCGTGCCATGGATTAGCGCCCTTTCCTGGCGTGACGCGAGCGAAGGATAAGCTTCTGCGACGCCTTGTTCTTGTTACGGGTACGACGGCCCTTGGTGTCCTTACCCCACGGAGTAACCGGAGTACGGCCACCGGAGGTCCGGCCTTCACCACCACCATGCGGGTGATCGATCGGGTTCATTGCAACACCACGGACTGCAGGACGTTTGCCGTAATGGCGCATACGACCAGCTTTACCGAAGTTCTGGTTCGAGTTGTCGGGGTTGGACACAGCGCCGACGGTTGCCATGCACTCCTGACGCACCAGACGCAGCTCGCCCGAAGACAAACGGATCTGAGCGTAGCCACCATCGCGGCCAACGAACTGGGCATATGTACCAGCTGCACGCGCGATTTGACCGCCTTTACCAGGCTTCATCTCGATGTTGTGAACGATTGTACCGATCGGCATGCCCGAGAAAGGCATCGCGTTGCCCGGCTTGATGTCAGCCTTGGAGGATGCGATCACCTTATCACCAACAGCGATACGCTGCGGCGCGAGGATGTATGCCTGCTCGCCATCTTCATACTGGATGAGGGCGATGAAAGCGGTACGGTTGGGGTCATATTCAATGCGTACGACAACACCTGAAACATCGAATTTGTTCCGCTTGAAGTCCACGATACGGTAGAGACGCTTCGCGCCACCACCACGACGACGTGCCGTGATCCGTCCGGTGTTGTTCCGGCCGCCATTCTTGGTCAGACCCTCAGTGAGGCTCTTGACTGGGCGACCTTTCCAAAGCTCCGAGCGGTCGATCAGCACCAGCCCACGCTGGCCAGGCGTCGTCGGTTTATACGACTTAAGTGCCATGTTTTCTGTCTTCCGTTGCTTTGCGGGAGGTTAGTCCCGGCAGTTAAAGGGCCCCGAAGGTCCCCGACGTTATAGTTACCGCTCTCATCATCACTTTCGCAAACGACAAAAATGAAGCCCCGGACGAATCCGGGACTCTAGCGGATGCGGTCTCTTAGGGGAGTGCCCAAATGAGGTCAAGCGCCGAAAGCCGGAACCCCTGAAATTAAAGGCTCACGACCGAAATATCTTTTCGAGAGGACGACCCTTCGCGAGTTCATCTACCAGTTTATCGAGATAACGGATCTCGCGCATCGTGTCTTCTTCGATTTCCTCGATTTGCACGCCGCAAATTTTTCCTTTGATCAAGGACCGTGAGGGATTGAGCTTGGGCGCCTTGAGAAAGAAATGCTCCACATCCGTCTCGTCGGCACAAACCTTTGCCAATTCGTCGCTATCATAGCCGGTCAACCACTCGATGACCTTTTCAAGCTCTTCCCTGCTGCGGCCTTTGCGTTCGACCTTGTTAACGTAGGCCGGATAAAGGCTGCCGAATTTCATGCTATAGATACGGTGCTTTGCCATTCCGGTCTCCATCGCGTTCACGCTAGACCAGTGATGAAGCAAATCCAAAAGAAAACACCAGCCCCCTTTCGGGCGCTGGCGCTGATTTCAAATCCAGTGGCCGGATTATAGGCCGGTGGATACGTCGATCGTATTGCCCTCAACGAGGGTAACATAGGCTTTTTTGACGTCTTTGCGGGTGCCGAGTTGGCCACGGAAACGCTTCGACTTGCCTTTGGTGATCGTGGTGTTGACCGACTTGACCTTCACACCAAAGAGAGCTTCGACAGCTTCTTTGATCTGCGGCTTGTTCGCATCGATCGCGACCTCAAAAACAACGGCATTCGCCTCAGAAGCCATAGTGGCCTTCTCGGTGATTACCGGCTTGCGGATCACATCATAGTGTTCTGCTTTCGCGCTCATTTCAGACGAGCCTCCAGAGCTTCGACACCAGCTTTCGTGATCACGAGCGTATCACTGCGCAGGATGTCATAAACGTTCGCACCCATTGTGGGCAGAACGTCCAGGTTAGCAATGTTCCGAGCAGCACGCGCAAAATCTTCATTGACGGAAGCTCCGTCAATGACCAGTGCACGCTTCCAGCCAAGATCCTTGACCTGCTTTGCAAGGGCGCCTGTCTTGGCGTCTTTGACTTCAGCAGTGTCGATCACAACAAGCTCACCAGCCTTCAGCTTTGCCGAAAGTGCATGCTTGAGGCCAAGCTTGCGGAACTTCTTGGTTAGCTCGTGTGCGTGGCTACGCGGCGTCGGGCCTTTGTAGATGCCACCATGACGGAAAATCGGCGCCTTGCGGGAGCCGTGACGTGCGCCGCCCGTGCCCTTCTGGCGATAGATTTTCTTGGTGGAATAGCTCACCTCGGAACGCGTCAGGACAGAGTGTGTACCCTGCTGAGCGCGAGCACGTTGCCAGCGAACAACGCGGTGAAGAATGTCGGCACGGGGCTCGAGGCCGAAGATCTCTTCATTGAGATCAACAGAGCCGGCAGCCTTGCCATCGAGCTTGATCGCATCAGCCTTCATTGTTCTCGCCTCCTTCAGCGGCATCGGCAGGCGCTTCGGCCGCCGTTGCTTCCGTCAGGGCCGAACGCAGTGCAGCGGGGTAAACCACGCCTTCGCCTGCTGGCTTCTTGACGGCATCCTTAATGGTAACCCAGCCGCCTTTGGCGCCCGGAACTGCACCTTTGACCATGATGAGGCCACGGTCGGTGTCGGTTTTGACAACCTGCAGGTTCTGGGTGGTTACGCGGGCAGCACCCATGTGACCGGCCATCTTCTTACCTTTGAAGATACGACCTGGATCCTGACACTGACCAACGGAACCATGCGAACGGTGCGAGATCGACACACCGTGCGTGGCCCGCAAGCCGCCGAAGTTGTGACGCTTCATGGCACCGGCAAAGCCTTTACCAATCGACGTACCAGAGACGTCAACGAACTGACCATCATAGTAATGGTTGGCGACGATTTCTTCACCAACCTCAATGAGGTTCTCAGGAGAGACGCGGAATTCCGCGACTTTCCGCTTCGGCTCAACCTTCGCGGCAGCGAAGTGACCGCGCATGGCGTTCGACGTCCGCTTGGCCTTTGCTGCACCAGCACCGAGCTGAACAGCGGTATAGCCGTCCTTATCGTTCGTACGCTGAGCAACGACCTGAAGATTTTCCAACTGAAGAACGGTTACAGGAACCTGCCGACCGTCTTCCATGAAAAGGCGGGTCATCCCGACTTTCCGAGCGATTACACCAGAGCGCAACATATCTCAGTGCCCTCCTTAAACCTTGATCTCGACGTCGACGCCAGCAGCGAGGTCGAGCTTCATCAGCGCGTCCACGGTCTGCGGTGTCGGATCAACGATATCCAGCAAGCGCTTGTGCGTGCGGATTTCGAACTGATCACGAGATTTCTTGTCGATGTGAGGTCCACGCAGAACGGTGAACTTCTCGATTTTGTTCGGCAGCGGGATGGGCCCACGCACGGACGCACCTGTCCGCTTTGCGGTGCTCACGATTTCCGCCGTGCTTGCATCAAGCACACGGTAATCAAACGCTTTGAGCCGAATGCGAATGTTTTGGCTTTGGACTGCCATGTTCATTTGCCTTTCGCGGCTTGGAATTGAGAGGTGGAGGTCGCGGGATTGCTCCCCCACATCGAACCCGTCGTTAAAGTGTACGGGCCGCCCGAAAGCGACCCGACAATCAAGTTATCTCTCGATTACTCGATGATTTTGGAGACGACGCCTGCACCAACGGTGCGGCCGCCTTCACGGATTGCGAAGCGCAGACCGTCTTCCATCGCGATCGGAGCAATCAGCTCAACCGCGAACTTCAGGTTGTCGCCCGGCATCACCATCTCGGTGCCCTCGGGAAGCTGAACCGTGCCGGTCACGTCCGTCGTGCGGAAGTAGAACTGCGGACGGTAGTTCGCGAAGAACGGCGTGTGACGGCCACCTTCTTCCTTGGTCAGGATGTAGGCCTCAGCTTCGAACTTCGTGTGCGGCTTAACGGAACCCGGCTTACACAGAACCTGGCCACGCTCAACGCCTTCACGGTCAACACCACGCAGAAGCGCACCGATGTTGTCGCCTGCCTCACCGCGGTCAAGCAGCTTGCGGAACATTTCAACGCCCGTGCAGGTCGTCTTCTTGGTGTCGCGGATGCCGACGATCTCGATCTCGTCGCCAACATTGATCACGCCACGCTCAACACGGCCGGTCACAACCGTACCACGACCAGAGATCGAGAACACGTCTTCGATCGGCATCAGGAACGGCTGGTCAACAGCGCGCTCAGGGGTCGGGATGTAGCTGTCAACTGCTTCCATCAGCGCACGAATGGAGTTCTCGCCGATCTCGGGGTCACGGCCTTCCATAGCAGCAAGCGCAGAGCCCTTGATGATCGGAATATCGTCGCCCGGGAATTCGTAGGAGCTCAGCAGCTCGCGGATTTCCATTTCGACGAGCTCCAGAAGCTCTTCGTCGTCAACCTGGTCAACCTTGTTCATGTAAACAACAAGTGCCGGAACGCCGACCTGACGGGCCAGAAGGATGTGCTCGCGGGTCTGCGGCATCGGGCCGTCAGCTGCGTTCACAACCAGAATGCCGCCGTCCATCTGGGCCGCACCAGTGATCATGTTCTTAACGTAGTCGGCGTGGCCAGGGCAATCAACGTGCGCGTAGTGACGGGCTTCCGTCTCGTACTCAACGTGCGCCGTCGAGATCGTGATCCCGCGGGCCTTCTCTTCAGGCGCGCCGTCAATCTGGTCATATGCCTTGAAGTCACCAAAATACTTCGTAATCGCTGCCGTCAACGTCGTCTTGCCGTGGTCAACGTGACCAACAGTGCCGATGTTTACATGCGGTTTCGTACGATCAAACTTTTCCTTAGCCATGATGGGCTCCTCTATTTTTCTTCCACGGTGCGCCTAAAACGCACCCTACGGAGTTGCTGTAGGGTGCGCGGCGAACCGCGCACCGCCGGATTAGGCGTACTGTTTCTGGATCTCGTCAGAGATGTTCTGCGGAACAGGTTCGTAGTGATCAAACTGCATCGTGAACTGCGCCCGGCCCGAGGACATGGAACGCAGCGTGTTGATGTAGCCGAACATGTTGGCAAGCGGTACGAAAGCATTGATCGCGATGGCGTTGCCGCGCGTATCTTGACCCTGCACCTGGCCACGACGGGAGGTCAGGTCACCAATGATGCCACCGGTGTATTCTTCCGGCGTGATCACTTCGACCTTCATGATCGGCTCGAGCAGTTTTGCACCGGCTTTCTTCATGCCTTCGCGCATACCCATGCGTGCAGCAATTTCGAATGCCAGAACGCTCGAGTCGACGTCGTGGAACTTACCGTCAATCAAGGCAACCTTGAAGTCGATGACGGGGAAGCCGGCCAGAGGGCCGCTGTCCATAACCGACTGGATACCTTTTTCGACGCCAGGGATGTATTCTTTCGGAACGGCACCACCAACGATGCGGCTTTCGAAAGAGTAGCCTTCGCCCGGCTCTGTCGGAGAGATGACAAGCTTGACTTCTGCGAACTGACCCGAACCACCCGACTGTTTCTTGTGGGTGTAAGTATGCTCGACTTCGTGGCTGATGGTTTCACGGTATGCCACCTGCGGCGCACCGATGTTGGCCTCAACTTTGAATTCGCGCTTCAGACGGTCAACAAGAATGTCGAGGTGCAATTCGCCCATGCCCTTCATGATGGTCTGACCGGACTCAAGGTCAGTTTCCACACGGAAGGAGGGGTCTTCAGCAGCCAGACGGGCCAGACCCGCGGACATCTTCTCTTGGTCGCCTTTTGTCTTCGGCTCGACAGCAATCTCGATCACCGGATCGGGGAAAGTCATCGTTTCGAGAACAACAGGGTCTTTGGCGTCGCAAAGGGTGTCACCAGTTGTGGTGTCCTTCAGACCGGCCAGAGCGATGATGTCGCCTGCAAATGCTTCCTCGATTTCCTCGCGGTTGTTCGAGTGCATCATCATCATACGACCAACACGCTCTTTCTTGCCTTTGGTCGAGTTCAGGATCTGGTCACCCTTGCGCATCACGCCGGAGTAGATCCGGGTGAACGTGAGCGATCCGACAAACGGGTCGTTCATGATCTTGAATGCAAGGCCTGCGAAAGGCATGTCGTCTTCTGCTCGGCGAGCGATGTTACGAACTTCTTCTTCGTCGCCAGGCTTGAAGCCCATGTAATCAACAACATCGAGCGGGCTCGGCAGATAGTCGATCACTGCGTTGAGAAGCGGCTGAACGCCTTTGTTCTTGAATGCGGAACCACCGAGGACCGGCACGAAGTGCAGCGCCAGGGTGCCCTTGCGCAGCAGAGCGCGCAGGGTCGCGACATCAGGCTCTTCGCCTTCCAGGTAAGCCATCATTGCGTCGTCGTCTTCTTCGACGGCAGCTTCGATCATCTTACCACGCCACTCTTCGGCAACGCCTTTGAGCTCGTCGCGAATATCGACCTGAACCCACGATGCGCCAAGGTCTTCACCCTTCCACAGCCACTCTTTCATGGTGACGAGGTCGATAAGACCTTCCAACTCGCTCTCAGCGCCAATCGGCAGAGCAACAGGAACAGCCCGCGCACCGGTGCGATCTTCAATCATGCGAACGCAGTTGAAGAAGTCAGCGCCGATCTTGTCCATCTTGTTGACGAACACGATACGCGGAACCTTGTAGCGGTCGGCTTGACGCCAAACAGTTTCGGTCTGCGGCTCAACGCCAGCGTTGGCATCGAGAACACAAACAGCACCATCGAGAACCGCAAGCGAACGCTCGACTTCGATTGTGAAGTCAACGTGGCCGGGGGTGTCGATGATGTTCAGACGGTGCTTTTCAGTATCAGCTGTCTCGCCATCTTCGGTGCGCTCCCAGAAAGTGGTCGTCGCAGCGGAAGTGATCGTGATGCCACGCTCCTGCTCCTGCTCCATCCAGTCCATGGTTGCGGCGCCGTCGTGAACTTCGCCGATATTGTGGGATTTGCCCGTGTAAAACAGGATCCGCTCAGAACAGGTGGTCTTACCTGCATCGATGTGAGCCATGATCCCGAAATTCCGGTATCTGTCGAGGGGATAATCGCGTGCCATTGGTCTATACCTCTAGGGTTACCAGCGATAATGGCTGAACGCTTTGTTCGCGTCGGCCATCTTGTGGGTGTCTTCCCGTTTCTTGACCGCAGAACCACGGCCATTCACGGCGTCGAGCAGTTCACCGGCAAGACGCTCTTCCATGGTGTTTTCGTTGCGCGAACGCGCAGCGGAAATCAACCAGCGGATTGCGAGAGCTTCACGGCGCTCAGGGCGGACTTCAACCGGCACCTGATAAGTCGCACCACCGACACGGCGGGAGCGAACTTCGACAGAAGGTTTGATGTTGTCGAGAGCTTCGTGGAAGACCTCAACAGGAGCCTTCTTCAGCTTGGACTCAACGCGATCGAACGCGTTGTAGACAATTTTCTCAGCGACCGATTTCTTACCATCGATCATAAGATTGTTCATGAACTTCGTCAGCACCCGATCACCAAACTTGGCATCGGGGAGAACTTCACGTTTTTCAGCGGCGTGACGACGCGACATTGCGGTCTCTCCTTACTTCGGACGCTTGGCGCCGTACTTCGAACGGCGCTGCTTACGGTCTTTGACACCTTGCGTATCAAGAACACCGCGCAGGATATGATAACGAACACCCGGAAGGTCTTTTACACGGCCACCACGGATCAGAACCACAGAGTGTTCCTGAAGGTTATGGCTCTCACCAGGGATGTAGCTGATGACCTCGTAGCCGTTGGTCAGGCGAACCTTCGCAACTTTCCGCATAGCGGAGTTCGGCTTCTTGGGGGTGGTGGTGTAAACGCGAGTGCATACGCCGCGCTTCTGAGGGCACGACTCGAGGTGCTGCGACTTCGATTTCGTAACTTTAGGCTGACGCGGCTTGCGGATCAGCTGCTGGATCGTTGGCATTGGGCTTTTTTCCCTATCCTACACATGTGTAGCGGCCCCGTAGGTCCGCGGTTATCGACAACGTGCTAAACGCGTCCGAATAGCACAAAAAATCCGCAGGCGTTCCCTTACCGGAGGAACGGTGCGGTGAGCATTCAGAGGATCGGGGCAGCATTAGCCCGGATCGTGACCACTTCAGTTTTGATATGCGGACAAGGGGAATGCCCCGCGCCCGGATGGGGGGCGTATAGGGGGAGTCGGATGGGCTGTCAACAGCTGCCTGCGCCGTTGAATATTTCCCAGGCTTTCTGCAATTCGGGTCGCTCTATGCCGAACCTGTAACGCATCTGTGCATCAAGTTCATCGGCGGTATAAGTCCGCGCAGTGTCGCGCCCGCTCTCGCTTGTGATCCCGCTGTCATTTGAACCATGAAGGCCACGCAAGTACATCGGCTGCTCTTGCCAACTAAACACATCCATATGCTGCCACAGCAGATGATGCTTGAAATCAAGCAAGCCAGTTGGAGCCGCTGGTCGCGTATAAACAATAAGCGCCGGCGTCCAGAGACGGTGAACCGCTGGCTTGATTCCCAATTCTCTCTCGCGGAGGTCCAGAAGAAACCCGCGCGGAAAATCGAGTGCCAGTTTGGGCGCCTCTTTAAAAAAGCCACGCAGCTGCGGAAAGAACGAGCGGGCCATCGCGACAAAATCCACCGCAATCGCATCGTCATCATCCAGCCTACCCTCTGCGACTACGGTAGCTCTTGGATCGCGGAAACGCGCCATTAATTCGCGGCATTGGTCGCGGTGCGGCTGACCTTCTGAAACGAACACCGGCCGTATCTGCGGCACGCTCGCGACAATCTTCATGACCTCCGAACGGAACGGCTCGGGAAGGTTTTCACCAAGCATCAGCAAGAGCTTGAAGCGTTCATCATGTTGGGCACGCACCGACGGTACAAGAACATGCCGCAGAAGCCACACCCTCAGGCGCAATCTTTCCGGATCGTACAAAAATGCGCGCAAGTCCTCGACAGACGCAAAGTCATGATCAAATGCCTCAACGCTAGAAGGCACCGACCAGCGGCATATCAGCAGGACTTGTATGTGCAGTTTTTGCATGCCTTGACCCGAACCCCCTAGGCACAACCTTCACCAGACTGCGCGCTTGGTTCAACCGAAAATTGATCTCACCGGCTCCGGAGCGCCTTCGCCACACCGAGCTTTCGCTGACGCTCACGAAAGAAAGTAAAGACGCCAGTGGCGACGACCAAGGCTGTTCCAAGGAGCGTCAGCGGTTTTGGCCAATCTCCAAAAACGAACCATCCCAAGGTCAGCGCAACCAACAGGGAACTGTATCTGAAAGGCGCGACAAATCCGATATCACCAACCCGCATCGCGGCGACCGAAAAAATATATCCTGCGACTAGGAATAGAGACGCGCCGCCGATCTTAGCCATCGACCCTATGTCGAGCGGCTGCCATGCAAAGTTGAATGATCCAAGCGCCGCGAAAACGGTCACACCTAGCGACGCAGCAAGAGCGACTGCACTCGAGGGCACCGCCGCAGAGAGCTTGCGCGCGGTTAAATCGCGCACGGTCACACAGGCAACAGAGAGCAGCGCCGAAACCGAGTAGAGAGTGAACCCTTCGGTCCCCGGTCGGATGATTAACAAAACGCCAAGGAACCCGATTACGATCGCGCCGATACGTCGCCACCCGATTGGCTCCGAAAGAAATAGTGCGCTTGCCAGCGTCACGGAAAGCGGCAAGGCCTGTAAAATCGCACTTACGTTAGCCAACGGCATATTGAAAAGCGCGGTCAGGAAGAACCACGTCGCGCCAACCTCCATTAACGTTCGCAGGATCAAGAGGCGCCGATCTGTTGGCGACAAACTGGTTGGCAAAGGACTGATGAACCGGATCAGCACGATCAGCAGCAGCGTTGTGGTGCACCCCCGCAGGAAAAGTGTTTGGAAAAGCGGAAGGCCCATCGATAACGTTTTCATGAAGGTATCGTTGACGGTGAATGCCGTCATAGACCCCATCATGAGTAGCGCACCGCGCATATTATCTGAAACGTTTGCCATGATGCTCGATAGCAGGCGTCAAGGCTTCCCGCTACAGAATTGATTGCAATAAAAAAGGCCCCCGATTTGGGGGCCTCTCTTGATCTCATGTCGCAGGGTTTACTCTTCTGCGGCGTCGCTTGAGGTTTCTCCATCGAAAACCGGAGCAGCGAGTGCTGCGGCGGCTTCCGCTTCCTCACGACGCACGTCAATTACGGCCTGATCACGCTCAGAAGCGATCCGGCGAACGCGGGTCGTCGCACCACCTGTACCTGCCGGGATCAGACGACCAACGATGACGTTCTCTTTGAGGCCGATGAGCTTGTCCCGCTTGCCCTGAACAGAGGCTTCGGTGAGGACACGCGTCGTCTCTTGGAACGATGCAGCCGAGATGAACGAACGCGTCTGGAGCGATGCTTTAGTGATCCCGAGCAGGATCGGCTCACCCGTTGCGACACGACCACCGCGCGCGATGGCTTTCTCATTCGCATCATCAAACTCGGCCTTGTCCACATGCTCGCCTTTCAGGAGCGTGGTGTCACCAGAGTCCATGACCTCCCACTTCTGCAGCATCTGGCGAACGATCACTTCGATGTGCTTATCGTTGATCTTCACACCCTGCAGGCGGTAGACGTCTTGCACCTCGTTGATCATGTAGCCAGCCAGAGCCTCGACACCCATGATAGACAGAATGTCGTGCGGTGCAGGGTTGCCGTCCATGATGTAGTCACCCTTCTGGACGTGGTCACCTTCCTGAACAGGAATGTGCTTGCCCTTGGGCACCATGTACTCAACGCGGTTTCCACTATCATCGGATGCTTCAATGGCGATGCGGCGCTTGTTCTTGTAGTCTTTCCCAAAGCGCACATAACCATCGATTTCTGCGATGATTGCGTGATCTTTCGGACGACGCGCTTCGAACAGTTCAGCCACCCGCGGCAGACCGCCGGTGATGTCTTTGGTCTTGGCACCTTCGCGCGGAATACGCGCAACAACGTCACCCGCTTCGACCATCTGACCGTCCTCAATAGAGAGGATGGCATCAACAGACATTGGATAGGTCACAGGATTGCCAGCTTCGTTGCGCACAGGCTCGCCATCATCACCAACAATGATGATTTCCGGCTTCAGCTCGTTGCCCTTGGGCACCGAGCGCCAGTCCGTCACAATGCGCTGGGTCATACCTGTCGCATCGTCGGTATCCTCACGAACGGCGATACCGTTTACGAGGTCAACGAAGCGCGCTTTACCGCTCTTCTCGGCAATGATCGGAAGGGTATAGGGATCCCATTCGAAAAGCTTGTCACCACGTTTCACCTTGGCGCCTTGCTTCACAAACACCTTCGAGCCGTAGCCCACCTTGTGCTGTGCCAGCTCCTCACCAGCATCATCCATGATGGCAATAACCATGTTCCGGCCCATCACGATCTGTTCGCCAGCGGCGTTTTCCAGAAGCGATGCGTTACGGAACTCAATCTTGCCAGCGGCAGATGCCTCAAGGAACGACTGCTGACCACCCTGAGCAACACCACCGATGTGGAAGGTCCGCATTGTCAGCTGCGTCCCAGGCTCACCAATGGACTGCGCCGCAATGATGCCGACCGCTTCGCCGATGTTGACAATTGTACCACGCGCAAGGTCACGACCATAGCACTTGGCACATACGCCATCTTCGGATTCACAGGTCAACGGGCTGCGGACGCGCAGCTTCGCCACGCTCGCATCCTCGATCAGGTCGGCGGTACGTTCATCAATCAGATCACCCGCGCTGACGAGAACCTCTTCCGTCCCCGGACGCAGCACATCGTCAGCCGCAACACGGCCCAGGATCCGCTCTGCCAATGACGAGACGACCTCGCCATCGTTGACGGCCGCTTCGACAGTGATCGCCAGATCGGTTCCGCAGTCCTTTTCGCGAACGATGCAGTCCTGTGCCACGTCAACGAGACGACGGGTCAGATAACCGGAGTTCGCAGTTTTCAGAGCGGTGTCCGAAAGACCCTTTCGTGCGCCGTGCGTCGAGTTGAAGTACTCGAGAACGGTGAGGCCTTCCTTAAAGTTCGAGATAATCGGCGTTTCGATAATCTCACCGGACGGCTTGGCCATCAGGCCGCGCATCCCGCCCAGCTGCTTCATCTGGGTCACCGAGCCACGCGCACCGGAGTGAGCCATCATGTAGACCGAGTTCGGCTCTGCAACAGCGCCAGTCTCGTCTCTCCGCTCGGCGGAAATCGTCTGCATCATCGCTTCGGTGACGCGGTCGTTACACTTCGACCAGGCATCAACAACCTTGTTGTACTTTTCGCCCTGAGTGATCAGGCCATCCATGTACTGCTGTTCAAAATCCTTGACCTGATCACGGGTCTCATCAACCAATGTCCACTTGGTGTCAGGGATAACCATGTCATCCTTGCCGAACGAAATACCGGCACGGAAAGCCTCGCGGAAGCCCATGGTCATGATCTGGTCACAGAAGATCACAGACTCTTTCTGACCACAGTAGCGGTAGACGGTGTCGATGACCTGCTGCACTTCCTTCTTCCGAAGCAAGCGGTTCACCAGATCAAACGGGGCCTTGTTGTTGAGCGGCAGAAGGCTGCCCAAACGCAAGCGGCCAGGTGTCGTCTCAAAGCGCCGGATAACCTCGTTGCCTTCTTCATCAACCTGCTTGATCCGTGCGTTGATCTTGGCATGCAAATGCACTTCGCCAGCAGCCAGAGCATGCTCCACCTCCTCGATATTCGAGAAGGACATACCCTCACCTTTCATGCCGTCACGCATGATTGTGGTGTAGTACAGACCGAGGATCATATCCTGCGACGGAACGATGATCGGCGCGCCGTTAGCAGGCGACAGAACGTTGTTCGTCGACATCATAAGCACGCGGGCTTCGAGCTGCGCTTCCAGCGAGAGCGGGACGTGGACCGCCATCTGGTCACCGTCGAAGTCAGCATTAAACGCCGAACAAACGAGCGGATGAAGCTGGATAGCCTTACCTTCGATCAGAACCGGTTCAAACGCCTGAATGCCAAGACGGTGCAGCGTCGGAGCGCGGTTCAGAAGTACCGGATGCTCGCGGATCACCTCATCGAGGATATCCCAAACTTCAGGACGCTCTTTCTCGACCAGCTTTTTCGCCTGCTTCACGGTGCTGGAAAGACCTTTGGCCTCCAGACGCGAATAGATGAACGGCTTGAACAGCTCTAGCGCCATCTTTTTCGGCAGGCCGCACTGATGCAACTTGAGCTCGGGGCCGGTCACGATGACAGAACGACCCGAGAAGTCGACCCGCTTACCCAAAAGGTTCTGACGGAAACGACCCTGCTTACCCTTGAGCATATCCGAAAGGGACTTCAACGGCCGCTTGTTGGCACCAGTGATCACACGACCACGACGACCGTTATCAAAGAGCGCGTCGACAGATTCCTGCAACATCCGCTTTTCGTTCCGGACGATGATGTCAGGAGCGCGCAGTTCGATCAGCCGCTTGAGGCGGTTGTTCCGGTTGATCACGCGGCGGTAAAGGTCGTTAAGGTCAGATGTCGCAAAACGGCCGCCATCCAGCGGCACAAGCGGGCGCAGTTCCGGCGGAATAACCGGAATGACAGTCAGGATCATCCATTCCGGACGGTTTCCAGACTCGATGAAGTTTTCAACGATCTTCAGACGCTTGATGATCTTTTTGGGCTTCAGTTCACCTGTCGCCTCTTTCAGCTCTTCGCGCAGCTGCTCTGCGGTCGCCTCAAGGTCGATCATCGACAGCATTTCGCGGATCGCTTCAGCGCCGATATTGGCGGTGAATGCGTCCATGCCGTAGGTGTCTTGCGCGTCAAGGAACTCTTCTTCCGACATCAGCTGACCAAAGGTCAAATCGGTCAGGCCCGGTTCGATTACGACATAGTTCTCGAAGTAGAGAATGCGCTCAAGATCACGCAAGGTCATGTCGAGCATCAAGCCGATCCGGCTCGGAAGCGACTTCAGGAACCAGATATGCGCAACTGGTGCTGCCAGTTCGATATGGCCCATACGCTCACGGCGCACTTTCTGAAGCGTGACTTCAACACCGCACTTCTCGCAGACGACGCCGCGATACTTCATGCGCTTATATTTGCCGCAAAGACATTCGTAATCTTTGATCGGGCCAAAAATACGGGCACAGAACAGGCCGTCGCGCTCAGGCTTGAAAGTACGGTAGTTGATGGTTTCCGGCTTTTTGATTTCGCCGAAAGACCAAGAGAGAATCCGCTCGGGCGAAGCAAGCGAGACTTTGATTTCATCAAAGGTCTTTGCCGGTGTGAGCGGGTTAAACGGGTTGTTGGTCAATTCCTGGTTCATTTTGCGTCCTTACATAACAGGGGAAGGGGAGAAGTGAGACAAACGCCTCACTCCTCGTCCTCCGCATCCAGGAGTTCCATGTTGAGGCCGAGGCCCCGAACTTCTTTCACGAGCACGTTAAACGATTCCGGCACGCCGGCTTCGAAGTTGTCCTCGCCCTTGACAATCGATTCATAGACCTTGGTGCGGCCTGCGACGTCATCCGACTTCACCGTCAGCATTTCCTGCAAGGTATAAGCTGCGCCGTAGGCTTCGAGAGCCCAAACTTCCATTTCACCGAAGCGCTGACCACCGAACTGAGCCTTACCACCGAGCGGCTGCTGGGTGACGAGGCTGTACGGTCCGGTCGAACGCGCGTGGATTTTGTCATCCACAAGGTGGTGCAACTTGAGCAGGTACTTAATGCCGACGGTCACCGGACGCGCAAACTGCTCACCGGTACGACCATCAAACAGAACCGACTGGCCCGACTGAGAGAAGCCAGCACGAACCAAAGCGTCATTGACGTCGCCTTCTTTCGCACCATCAAAGACAGGCGTTGCGATCGGCACACCGCGCGTCACGTTACCCGCGGCTTCGATCAGCTGGCCTTCCTCCATCGGGGCGATGCCTTCGTCATACACGTTGTCGCCGTAAGCGATCTTCATCGCATCACGAACCGGCGTCAGATCACCAGAGCGACGGTATTCCTGAAGTGCCTCATCAATCTGCACACCCAAGCCGCGCGATGCCCAGCCCATATGTGTTTCAAGAATCTGCCCGACGTTCATACGCGAAGGCACACCAAGCGGGTTCAGAACGAAGTCAACAGGCGTACCGTCTGCGAGGAACGGCATATCTTCCATAGGCACAACCTTGGAGATAACACCTTTGTTCCCGTGACGACCGGCCATCTTGTCGCCCGGCTGAAGCTTACGCTTCACCGCAACAAAGACCTTGACCATCTTCATCACACCCGGTGGCAAGTCGTCACCACGGCGGACTTTCTCAACCTTGTCCTCAAAACGGGCATCGAGTTGCTTCTTCTGCGCCTCGTATTGCTCGTTCAGCGCTTCGATATGCTGCGCATCCTGCTCTTCTTTCAAAGCAAGCTGCCACCACTGGCCACGGCTCAACTCGGAAAGAAGTTCCTCGGTGATCTCGGAATTTGCCTTGATGCCTTTCGGGCCTTTGACAGCAACTTTGCCGAGGATCATCGACTTCAGGCGTGCGTAGATGTTGCGCTCAAGGATCGCGAGCTCGTCATCACGGTCACGGCCAAGGCGCTCGACCTCTTCACGCTCGATCTGAAGCGCACGTTCGTCCTTTTCCACACCGTGGCGGTTAAAGACACGCACCTCAACGATTGTGCCAAAGTCGCCTGGAGGCAAGCGTAGCGATGTATCCCGAACATCAGATGCCTTTTCGCCAAAGATGGCGCGCAGCAGCTTCTCTTCCGGGGTCATCGGGCTCTCGCCTTTCGGCGTGATCTTACCGACAAGGATGTCACCAGGTCCGACTTCCGCACCGATATACACGATGCCTGCTTCGTCGAGGTTCCGCAGAGCCTCTTCACCGACGTTCGGAATATCGCGCGTAATCTCTTCCGGCCCGAGCTTGGTGTCACGAGCAGCGACTTCAAACTCTTCGATGTGAATCGACGTAAACACGTCGTCACGCACGATGCGTTCGGAGATCAGGATCGAGTCTTCGTAGTTGTAGCCGTTCCAGGGCATAAAGGCGACGACGACGTTCTTGCCGAGCGCCAGTTCACCCATATCGGTGGACGGACCATCGGCAATCACCTCGTCCTTGCCAACAGTGTCACCCACTTTCACCAGCGGGCGCTGGTTGATGCAGGTGTTCTGGTTCGAACGCTGGAACTTGCGCAAACGGTAAATATCCACACCCGGATCGCCCGGCTCCAGATCAGCAGTTGCGCGGACAACGATACGCTCCGCATCAACTTGGTCGATGACACCGGCACGGCGCGCCAGAATGGCAGCACCAGAGTCGCGCGCGACCACACCTTCAATACCCGTACCAACGAGCGGTGCCTCTGCTTGCAGCAGTGGCACGGCCTGACGTTGCATGTTCGAGCCCATGAGAGCGCGGTTAGCGTCGTCGTTTTCAAGGAACGGGATCAACGATGCCGCAACGGATACGAGCTGCTTCGGCGAAACGTCGATCAAATCAACATTCTCACGCGGAGCGAGCGTATATTCACCGGATTGGCGTGTCGAAACCAGATCATTGATGAAGTTGCCATCATTGTCGAGCGTGGCGTTCGCCTGCGCAACCGTGTGGCGCATCTCTTCGGTGGCCGACATGTAGACCACATCATCCGTCACCTTCGCGCCTTCAACACGGCGATACGGTGTCTCGATGAAACCGTACTTATTCACGCGAGCGAAGGTCGCGAGCGAGTTGATCAGACCGATGTTCGGGCCTTCAGGCGTTTCAATCGGGCACATCCGGCCATAGTGGGTCGGGTGTACGTCGCGTACCTCGAAGCCCGCACGTTCACGCGTAAGACCACCCGGTCCAAGCGCCGAAAGACGACGCTTGTGCGTCACTTCGGAGAGCGGGTTGGTTTGGTCCATGAACTGGCTGAGCTGCGACGAACCGAAGAACTCGCGCACAGCAGCAGCTGCAGGCTTGGCGTTGATCAGGTCTTGCGGCATGACCGTGTCGATCTCGACGGAGGACATCCGCTCCTTGATTGCACGCTCCATGCGGAGCAAGCCAACGCGATACTGGTTTTCCATCAGCTCGCCAACGGAACGAACGCGGCGGTTACCAAGGTGGTCAATATCGTCGATATCGCCTTTACCATCACGAAGTTCGACAAGTGCCTTCACACAGGCAACGATGTCTTCCTTGCGAAGGGTCCGCTGGGTGTCTTCCGCATCCAGAGCAAGACGCATGTTCATCTTCACCCGGCCAACTGCCGAAAGATCATAGCGCTCACTGTCAAAGAACAGGGTATCGAACAGAGCCGAGGCAGCCTCGTGGGTCGGTGGCTCGCCCGGACGCATAACGCGGTAAATATCGAGAAGCGCTGTTTCACGATTCATGTTCTTGTCGGCCGCCATGGTGTTACGCATGTACGGACCAACATTCACGTTATCGATGTCCAGCACGGGAATTTCTGTCTCACCTGCGTCGATGAGCTCCTTCACTGTGCCGCCGATGATCGTGCCTTCTTTGTCCAGTTCGAGCGTCAACTCATCACCAGCCTCGACGTAGATCGCACCGGTTTCTTCGTTGATGATGTCTTTCGCAGCGAACTTGCCCACAATGTGGTTGAACGGAAGCAGAAGCTCCTTCACGTTGCCTTCGTCAATCAGCTTCTTGACCGTGCGCGGCGTGACTTTCTCGCCTGCTTTCGCGATCACTTCACCGCTTGCAGCATCAACAAGGTCATAGGTCGGGCGCGTTCCCCGTACGCGCTCCGGGAAGAACTTGGAAATCCAGTTCTTGCCCTTCTTGTCCAACGTGTATGTGACCGTATCGTAGTAGGCATCCATGATGCCTTCCTGATCCATGCCCAGCGAATAGAGTAGCGTCGTCACCGGCAATTTGCGGCGGCGGTCGATGCGTGCGAACACGAGATCTTTCGCGTCAAACTCGAAATCGAGCCAGCTGCCGCGATACGGAATGATCCGGCAGGCAAACAGCAGTTTGCCGGAGCTGTGTGTTTTGCCCTTGTCGTGATCGAAGAACACGCCGGGCGACCGGTGCATCTGGGACACGATCACACGCTCGGTTCCGTTGACAACGAAAGTGCCGTTCGGCGTCATAAGGGGCATGTCGCCCATGAAGACGTCCTGCTCCTTGATGTCCTTTACGGAACGGGCACCGGTATCCTCGTCAATATCGAACACGATCAGACGCAGCGTCACCTTGAGCGGCGCGCTGTAGGTCATGTCACGTTGCTGACATTCCTCAACATCATATTTCGGCTTTTCGAGCTCGTATTTCACAAACTCCAGAACAGCCGTTTCGTTAAAATCTTTGATCGGGAAGACCGACTGGAAAACACCCTTGATGCCCTCACCGTCAGCGGGGGTTTCACCATCGCCAGACTGCAAGAACAGGTCATATGAGGATTTCTGAACCTCAATGAGGTTCGGCATTTCGAGAACTTCGCGGATTTTACCGTAGTACTTTCGCAGGCGCTTTTGACCAAGGAAGGACTGAGCCATGTGCGTCGTCACCTTTCAATCTCTACAGTGCACCTACCGCCGGGGCCGCGGCATGTGCGCAGTTTGAGAACGGGAGATTTGGTCTATTCTTGGCGTCCGTCCCACCGTACGCCTCCCGACCAAAACCTACCCAAGGAAACAGCTATTGCTGCTTGCTAAGACAGGTTCGGCTGGACCCACATTTCTGCGGATCCAGCCAAAATTCGGAGCCAAAAGACCCCAAATGGCGTGATTAGGCCAGTTCGACCGTTGCGCCAGCTGCTTCCAGCTTCGCTTTGATCTCTTCGGCTTCTGCTTTTGCAGCGCCTTCTTTGACCTTGCCGCCAGCTTCGACGAGGTCTTTGGCTTCTTTGAGGCCAAGACCGGTGATGCCGCGAACTTCTTTGATCACGTTGATTTTCTGAGCGCCTGCGTCCTTGAGGACAACGTCGAACTCAGTCTTTTCCTCAGCAGCTTCGCCAGCATCGCCAGCAGGGCCAGCGACCATAACAGCGCCACCAGCAGCAGGCTCGATGCCGTACTCGTCCTTGAGGATGGTTTTCAGTTCTTGGGCTTCGAGAAGGGTCAGACCCACGATCTCTTCAGCAAGTTTCTTCAGATCAGCCATTTTGCTTTCCGTTCGTTTGATGTGTGTTCCAACGTCAGGGCATCATGCCCCATGAAGGTATTCAGGTTGCTTATGCAGCTTTCTCTTCGATGGTCGAAAGAATGCTCGCGATGTTCGAAGCAGGCGCGCCAATGGCCCCGGCAATGTTGGAAGCAGGTGCCCCGATGCAGCCAACGATGGAGGCAATAAGCTCCTCGCGGGACGGCATTTCAGAGACTGCTTTAACACCAGCAGGATCAAGCGCCGTGTCACCCATTGCACCGCCGAGAATGGACAATTTGTCATTCCCTTTGGCGAATTTCTGAACAACCTTCGCAGCAGCGACAGGATCTTCAGAATAGGACAACACGGTCATGCCCGTGAGGTATTCAGCGATGCTTGCGCAGGGCTTACCCTCAAGAGCGATCTTGGCGAGCTTGTTCTTGGCAACGCGCACGGAACCGCCCGCTTCACGCATTTGAGCGCGCAGGTCCTGCATTTCAGCAACTGTCAAACCCTCGTAGTGGGCAACCACTACGACGCCAGAGCTTTCAAAGATCTGGCCGAGTTCTTCGACCACTTTCTCTTTCTGGGCTCTATCCACAGTTTCACTCCAAGTTTGGGGTTTCCCCCGGCTCAAGTTGACCCCCGCGAATGCAGGAGCCGTTCGGGTCCGTTTCAGGTTCCCGAGGCCTCGATCGCCCGAAGGTTGGCCACTGGCCTTCCAAACGGAAATCTTGTCTCGTTCCCCATCTCAGGAAGGAATTAAAGGGCTAAGCCCAACCCTCCGTCTCGGACAGGACAGGGCAACCTTGGCCGCCCTGTCATTCGCGCTCATTCGAGCGGAATTCTTAGTTACCAGTCGCCGATGCAACGTCGACGGAAACGCCCGGCCCCATTGTGGAGCTGATCGCAACCTTCTGCATGTAGGTACCCTTGGCACCCGACGGCTTCGCCTTGCTCACCGCATCGACAAAAGCAAGAAGGTTCTCTTCAAGCGCCTTCACATCGAAAGATGCCTTGCCGATACCGGCATGAATGACACCGGCTTTCTCGACCTTGAACTGAACCTGGCCACCTTTTGCAGCGGCAACAGCTTCAGCGACATCCATGGTGACGGTCCCGATCTTCGGGTTCGGCATCAGGTTGCGCGGGCCAAGAACCTTACCAAGTCGACCGACGATCGGCATCATGTCGGGCGTTGCAATGCAGCGCTCGAAGTCGATCTTGCCGGACTGGACGGTTTCCATCAGGTCCTCAGCACCAACGATATCAGCACCGGCTTTCTTCGCTTCTTCGGCTTTTTCACCGCGAGCGAAAACAGCAACGCGCACGGTCTTACCAGTGCCGTTCGGCAGGTTAACCGTGCCACGAACCATCTGATCTGCGTGACGCGGGTCAACACCGAGGTTCAGTGCGATTTCGACGGTCTCATCGAACTTGGCATTGGCATTGCCCTTTACCAGTTCGAGAGCTTCAGTAACCGAGAGGTTTTCTTTGCCGTTAAAGGCTTCGCGAGCAGCGCGCGTACGCTTTCCAAGCTTTGCCATTACTTCACCTCAATGCCCATGGAGCGAGCGGAACCAAGAATAATCTGCATGGCCCCCTCGACAGAATTTGCGTTGAGGTCTTTCATCTTGGCCTCGGCGATTTCGCGAACCTGCGCAACAGTTACCGTACCAACGGTTTCCTTGCCCGGGTTGTTCGCTCCAGACTTAAGCTTCGCAGCTTTCTTCAGATAGAAAGACGCAGGCGGCGTCTTGATATCCATCGTGAAGGACTTGTCCTGGTAGTAGGTGATCACGGTCGGGCACGGTGCACCCGGCTCCATGTCAGCCGTCTTGGCGTTAAACGCCTTCGTGAATTCCATGATGTTGATGCCACGCTGACCGAGCGCAGGACCAACCGGCGGGGACGGGTTTGCTTGACCTGCAGGAACCTGCAGCTTCAGCTGTCCCATTACTTTCTTGGCCATGTGGCCTCTCCTTTTTTTCAACACCCCGACGGCGCGCCGCAGAGGTTCTTCGTTGCGTGGTTCGGCTTGACGATCGCGATCGCCGTACCTCCCACAGTTCTCATTCAAGCCTGCTTGGAGACCTGAGTGAATTCCAACTCGACCGGCGTTGCGCGGCCAAAAATAGACACCGTCACCTTGAGGCGCTGGTTGTCTTCATCAACTTCCTCGACAAGGCCGTCAAAGTCCTCAAACGGGCCGTCGTTGACCTTAACCTTCTCACCAACTTCAAAGTGGATGAGCGTGCGCGGTGCCTCTTGGCCCTCCTCAACACGGTTGAGGATCGCGTTCACTTCGGCATCACGCATCGGCATCGGGCGGCCCTGCGGGCCGAGGAAACCAGTTACACGGTTAATGCTATTGATCAGGTGATACCCGTCATCAGACATTTCCATGTGCACCAGAACGTAACCCGGCATGAACCGGCGCTCGGCCGTCACCTTCTTCCCACGACGCACCTCGATGACCTCTTCGGTCGGCACGAGAACCTCGTCGATCTGCTCCTGCAAACCCTGCTCTTCAACTTTCAAGCGGATTTGTTCGGCGATCTTTTTCTCGAAGTTCGAGAGTACGCTAACCGAGTACCAGCGTTTGGCCATCTTTTTCGACACCTCGTCGCAATCGGCACTGAGCCGATAATATTCCACATTTCCAAGCAGTTGCACCGCTCGTCCGGAAAATAAAAATCGGCGCGCAACTTGATTCGCCGCACGCCATTCCGGAAAGTTGGCCGCTCATACCGCCCGAACTCAATGAATTCAAGAGCCTGCCGCCAATTTCCCTATCGGTTGTCAGGATCCAAAAATATTGAGAACTGCCTGAAGCCCCGAACGGAGGCCAATATCTACCAGTGAAAAGAACAGCGCCAGCAACACCGCCATCACAAGTACCATCGCGGTGGTGAGCAACACTTCCCGGCGGGAAGGCCACACGACCTTTGCGATCTCAGAGCGCGTTTGCTGGATGAATTGAACCGGATTCGTCCGTGCCATTTCTATCACCTTTCGATCAGACCCGCGCGACATACGCCCGATGGCGTCTACTTTCAAGTCACCCCGAGGCTATCGGCAAATTCACCACCCAGAATTTGCACCTTCTCGATCCGCGCGATTTCCTGCAATTGCCGATAATACATCATTTCAGCCTGCGCTTGATCAGCCTCATCGTAGATCGTCAGCTTCGGGGACGTCGCCGATACGGGGAACTTTTTCCGCGCCTGCTGTGCTAGAGCGCCTTTCTTTCCCTCGGCATATTGCCTCAGGACATATGCCGCAGCCTCGGCCGATAGACCGGGGTGGACTGGCTCCTCTTGCGGAGCGACATATGCGCCCAATCCAGGCCCCACCAGCCTTTCGATAATCTGGGTGAAGTTCTTTGGGTAGTCTTCATAGCACCACAAGAAAACCTCCGAAATGGCCGGAATCCTCGCAATCCGTTGCACGAGCCCCAACCAAGACACCGCCGAAACGTCATTTCTTTCTCGAAATCTCTCAGGGGGCAACATCAGCCCGCCGAACAAAACCTGACTGTAGATCGAGTTGAGGAATGTATCTGGCCGCCTGACTGCCAAAAAAACACGGAGCTTTGAATGTGGTAGGCGCTGCGAAAGCCCGTTTATCCTCATGTCGGCCAAGGGATAGAGTGGTTCCCCCACGACACCGCGCTCGTCAAAGAGTTTCCCGAGGAAGTTTTCTTCACTCAAAATAACCCGATCAGAATCCTTAGCCAAAAACTCAAGCTGCAAGGGCGCGGACCGGCCTGTCGTCGCTGCCGTACCGACGCCAAACATCTGCGGGATGCTGCGATCCCGCTCCCGAAGGTATTGCGGACCGTAGAACCTGACACCGGCGGCGATCAACTGCTCTTCATGCGCCTTAAGGGCATGTTGCAAATGGGTAGAGGCGGTTTTGTGCGCGCCAAGATGCAAGGAAAGCGAAATCGTTCGGGTCAACTTACTCCCCTTCGGGATTTGGCGGACCGGCAGGCCGGCGGTGGCAGGGGCAGCAGGGTTCGAACCCGCGACCTACGGTTTTGGAGACCGTCGCTCTACCAGCTGAGCTATACCCCTATGGCCGAGTGTGGATTACGTCAGCAATCACCCAAGATCAAGGGCAATCTGAACGCAATCCATGCGAATAAACAGCCGCAGAACCCACATTTAAAAAGAGAAAGGCCCACCCCCCGAAAAGGGAGGCAGGCCTCGATTGTCGTACCTTGGGTAGTCTCTCGATTACTCGATGATTTTGGAGACGACGCCTGCACCAACGGTGCGGCCGCCTTCACGGATTGCGAAGCGCAGACCGTCTTCCATCGCGATCGGAGCAATCAGCTCAACCGCGAACTTCAGGTTGTCGCCCGGCATCACCATCTCGGTGCCCTCGGGAAGCTGAACCGTGCCGGTCACGTCCGTCGTGCGGAAGTAGAACTGCGGACGGTAGTTCGCGAAGAACGGCGTGTGACGGCCACCTTCTTCCTTGGTCAGGATGTAGGCCTCAGCTTCGAACTTCGTGTGCGGCTTAACGGAACCCGGCTTACACAGAACCTGGCCACGCTCAACGCCTTCACGGTCAACACCACGCAGAAGCGCACCGATGTTGTCGCCTGCCTCACCGCGGTCAAGCAGCTTGCGGAACATTTCAACGCCCGTGCAGGTCGTCTTCTTGGTGTCGCGGATGCCGACGATCTCGATCTCGTCGCCAACATTGATCACGCCACGCTCAACACGGCCGGTCACAACCGTACCACGACCAGAGATCGAGAACACGTCTTCGATCGGCATCAGGAACGGCTGGTCAACAGCGCGCTCAGGGGTCGGGATGTAGCTGTCAACTGCTTCCATCAGCGCACGAATGGAGTTCTCGCCGATCTCGGGGTCACGGCCTTCCATAGCAGCAAGCGCAGAGCCCTTGATGATCGGAATATCGTCGCCCGGGAATTCGTAGGAGCTCAGCAGCTCGCGGATTTCCATTTCGACGAGCTCCAGAAGCTCTTCGTCGTCAACCTGGTCAACCTTGTTCATGTAAACAACAAGTGCCGGAACGCCGACCTGACGGGCCAGAAGGATGTGCTCGCGGGTCTGCGGCATCGGGCCGTCAGCTGCGTTCACAACCAGAATGCCGCCGTCCATCTGGGCCGCACCAGTGATCATGTTCTTAACGTAGTCGGCGTGGCCAGGGCAATCAACGTGCGCGTAGTGACGGGCTTCCGTCTCGTACTCAACGTGCGCCGTCGAGATCGTGATCCCGCGGGCCTTCTCTTCAGGCGCGCCGTCAATCTGGTCATATGCCTTGAAGTCACCAAAATACTTCGTAATCGCTGCCGTCAACGTCGTCTTGCCGTGGTCAACGTGACCAACAGTGCCGATGTTTACATGCGGTTTCGTACGATCAAACTTTTCCTTAGCCATTGCGCAGGCGCCTCGTGCTTTTGGGGGCCTGGGTGGCCCGTTTCAACATCGCGGGCGATGTATTGGGAATTGGTCGGAAAATCAAGCACCAGTTGCGGTTATTCTGCCGCGATTGCAGCATCGGGCAGAATGGTGACTGAAATCTCTTCTCCAATAACGTCACCACCCATATCGCTATCCTCCGAGTCCGGAGCCGTAACTTCATTCGCCGCTCCCATCGCCTGGGATAGGCCCTGTCGGTTCAGGATCGTTTCATCCTCAGGCAGGATTTCTCTGGTGCCGCCAAACCAATCTCCGTTCTCTCTGATAGTGCGTTCAATCGCGCGCGCCGCGTTGAAGGCCAACCCGTCCATCTGCTCTTCAGCACTTAAGGTGATCCCTGAGCCAATTAACGGGATCCGGCAACATGGCTCGAAGACGGTGAGCTGAATTGGTTCTTCATTCAACTTGGTCTGTGTCGCATCCTCATAAAATGTCACCTCGAAAATCAGGACAGAATTCGGTGCATACAGGATCGGGATGCCCGGTTCCGCCAACACATATCCCTGAAGTGCGATTGCAACATGATAATAGGCGTCGCCGTTGAAACGGGACATGCGCTCTTGCACTGCGCCTTTCACCTGCTCGACCCAAACCTCACTCTCGACTTCACGCGACACCGGCCCAACCTGTAGGTTCGGCGCCACAACAATCGTATGCCCAAGCAGGAATCGGCCAACGGGGTCTGGCGTACGCGAAAGATCGTCTCGTGGCGCACCGCAGGCCACCAGCACCAGCAGGGCAATCAACGAAGCAAGAGTTCTCAGCATCCAAATCTCCTTGGCTTCGGCCATGCTAATTGTGGCGACCGCGCGAGGCAACAAACCTCATCGTGACGGCACAAATCCGCTCTAATTGAAACGGTTGTCCCGCGGGAACCCGCGTGGGGCCATGCGCCCGGTGCCTGCCCTCTTGCCTATCCACTCAGCCAATTCGGTTTCGGTCCGCTTGCGCCCCGCCGGATCATGCCAGCTCAAACCTTCTTCCAGCTCAAAAGTCGTTAGGTCGGACAGTCCACCATCCTTGTATTTCTGCAAGCGAACCCCTTTGCCACGGGCCATTTCCGGCAATTCGGAGATCGGGAAAATCAGCACTTTGCGATTCTCACCTACCACAGCAACATGGTCCCCTGTCACTGGCTTTACCGTACGGGTGACGATCTTGTCCTTCACGTTCAGAACGACTTTCCCCGTCCGTGTCTGCGCAACGACCTCGTCTTCGGTCACGATGAACCCGTCCCCTGCCGAAGAAGCGACCACAAGCTTCCGTCCCGGTTTGTGAACCAGAATGTCCACGATCTCGGCTTCGTTGGGCAGATCAATCATCAGGCGCAATGGTTCACCCATGCCCCGCCCGCCCGGCAAGTTGGAAGCCGCAACAGTATAGAAACGCCCGTTACTACCAATGACCAACAACCTGTCGGTTGTCTCGGCATGGAATAGGAAGCGCCCCTCGTCGCCGTCCTTGAACTTTAGCTCGCTATCGAGCGCGATGTGCCCTTTCATCGCGCGAACCCAGCCCATCTTCGAACACACAACGCTGATCGGCTCTTTTTCGATCATCGCTTCCAAAGGTACTTCTTCAAAACTGCCAGCCTCGGCAAAGGTCGAGCGCCGCGCGCCACCTTCGGAGTCCCGCCCAAACTGCTTGCGGGTTTCACGCAGCTGCTCAGCGATCTTGCCCCATTGCAGGTCTTCACTAGCCAAAAGGTCTTCGAGATCGGCACGCTCCTGCATCAAGGCATCGCGCTCTTTGACCAGTTCCATCTCTTCAAGGCGACGCAACGAGCGCAGCCTCATGTTAAGAATTGCTTCGGCCTGAACTTCACTCAGCGAGGGCTCTTCCCCTTCAGCAGGTTTGCCGCCAGCAAAAGGAGAAAGATAATCGGCTTCACTGCTTGCACGGCGATGATCCTTCCCCCAATCCTCAAACATCAGGGCCGCCTTGGGATCATCATCATAGCGAATGATATCGATCACGCGATCAAGGTTCAGGAAGGCAATGATCAGCCCTTCGAGCACTTCAAGCCGGTGGTCGATCTTATCCATGCGATGCCGACTGCGCCGCTGCAACACGTCCCGCCGATGATCAAGGAACGCCCGCAGAACCTCCTTCAGCGAGCACACGCGCGGCGTCACCCCATCTATCAACACGTTCATGTTCATGCTGAACCGTGTTTCGAGGTCCGAATTACGGAACAACATCCCCATCAACACATCCGGCTCGACCGTTCGGGCGCGTGGCTCCAGCACAATCCTGATATCGTCGGCACTCTCGTCCCGTACATCAGCCAGCAAAGGAACCTTCTTCGTCTGGATAACCTCGGCAAGCTTTTCGATCAGCTTCGACTTCTGCACCTGATAGGGGATTTCTGTGACAACAATCTGCCATTGTCCCCGTCCGAGGTCCTCGATCTCCCAGCGCGCACGCAGACGGATACCGCCGCGTCCGGTGCGATAAGCCTCGGCGATCGCCTCCCGCGCCTCGACAATCACACCGCCGGTCGGAAAGTCCGGCCCGGGGACATATTCCAGCAGCGTTTCGTCCCGCGCATTCGGGGCCTTGATCAGGTGCAAACAAGCATCGATCAGTTCATGCAGGTTATGCGGCGGAATGTTAGTCGCCATCCCGACCGCAATGCCACTTGCACCATTCGCAAGCAAATTCGGGAACGCCGCCGGCAGCACGACCGGTTCGCTCAACGTGCCGTCATAGTTGGCACGGAAATCCACCGCGTTTTCCGCCAAGCCTTCCATCAGCGCTTCGGCGGCTGCGGTCATCCGCGCTTCGGTATATCTGCTGGCTGCCGGATTATCCCCATCAATATTACCGAAATTCCCCTGACCATCGACAAGCGGATAACGCACGTTGAAATCTTGCGCGAGCCGCGCCATCGCATCGTAGATCGCCGCATCGCCATGGGGGTGATAGTTCCCCATTACATCGCCCGAAATCTTGGCCGATTTGCGGAAGCCTCCGTTTGATGCAAGCTTCAACTCACGCATTGCATACAGGATGCGCCGGTGAACAGGCTTTAGGCCGTCACGGGCATCGGGGAGGGCACGGTGCATAATCGTCGACAATGCGTAGGTCAGATACCTATCGCCGATTGCACGACGCAACGTTTCCGTGAAGCCCGTTGGCGCTATATTGGGGTCGAGAAGATCATCACTCATGCATGTTGTGTACCTCCACCCCAAGGCAGGGTAAAGCGGCACAATCGCTCAGAGTGATGTTTTGCAGGCGGCTCAACTTTCTCTATAAGGCAACGACGATTATTCTAGTCCGAAGGATCGAACCTTGCGTTTGTTCATCATTTTGACCTTCGTCAGCCTCGCGTTCGCATATTATGTGATGTCCGGCGGGGCGGATTTCGTTCCCGAAACGCAGCCTGTGCGCATAACGGATCGCCCCATCCCTGATCCGCTTCCAGTGCGGGAAACTGCCATCACCGATACCCCGACACCAACGGAAATCCGTATTGAAGACCCTGCGCCGATAGAAGCCACGCCGACGCCTGCTGCCGAAATCGCCGCTGCCACGGCAACTATCGACGTTCCCGAAGACCAATTGGAAACCAGCCCAGCATCACCGGATCTGTCGGAGATCCAATTCGACAGTCTGGCAGACGCACTCGCGGAATCGGTTGCGGACACCACCACAGCAGAAACCTCCGAACCGCAGCCCGAAGCCCCCACCCAAGAACAGAATATTCTTTTCGTCGGCGACTCGCGCCTCAATCTCCGCACCGGCCCCGGAACCGAAAACGCCGTCCTTGTCACCATGAATCCAGGAACTGAACTCCTGCTCCTCAGCACCGGAGATGAAGGCTGGGTTCAGGTCGAAATTAGCGACTCCGGCCTGCAAGGCTGGACGGCTGAAGAATTCTTGGTTTCACGCTAGAAAGCACCATAATGCAAAAACGCTCAATCCTGATCACCGGATGCTCTTCCGGCATCGGTTACGCCGCTGCGCACGATCTGCGCAATGCGGGCTGGCAGGTCTTTGCCAGCTGTCGAAAGCAAGCTGACTGCGACCGGCTCATTGCAGAAGGCTTCGACGCGCCGCTCATTGACTACACCGATCATGCAACCATCGAAGCAGGACTCGGAGAAGTCCTGGCCGCGACCGGCGGCACGCTGGATGCGGTCTTTAACAATGGCGCCTACGCGCTTCCCGGCGCGGTCGAAGATCTTCCGGTCGATGGCCTCCGTGCAATTTTCGAAACCAATTTTTTCGGCTGGCACGAGCTAACCCGCCGCGTCATCCCGATCATGCGGGCGCAGGGCCACGGCAGAATCGTGAATTGCTCCTCGATTCTTGGCTTCACTCCCTTCAGATGGCGCGGCGCATACGTCGCGACCAAATTCGCGCTCGAAGGATTGTCTGATGTTCTTCGCATCGAACTGCGCGGAACCGGGATCCATGTGGTGCTGATCGAGCCGGGTCCGATCACTTCAAGGATCCGGCAAAACGCCGCCCCCCATTTCGAACGCTGGATAGACTGGGAAAACTCCGCCCTCTCGCGACTCTACAGCAAACTGCGCCACCGCCTCTACGAGGATCGCGGGAAGGATCGATTCGAACTTCCTCCGTCGGCGGTCACCGCAAAACTCTTGAAAGCGCTCAATTCCCCTGCACCAAAGCCGCGCTATTTTGTCACGCTACCGACCTATGTAATGGGGGCGCTGAAGCGTATCCTGCCGACACGAACGTTCGATTGGCTCGTCGCGAAGGGCTAGCCCCTTCCCTTTGTGAAAGGGGCTGCTAGATCGGCGTTGAGAAAAAAAAGGAAATCCCATGGCTGACGATCCCCTCTTCTACGTCGTTGCCGTTGCTTGCCTCGGAGTGGCCGCCATCCTGATGTTTGGCATTGGCACCTTCGGCAAAGGCGGCGACTTCAACCGCAAATATGCAAACCGGATAATGCGTTGGCGCATCGGTGCACAATTCGTCGCCGTGATCCTGATATTGCTTTTCGTCTACATCCGGCGCCAAGGAGGATAAGATGGTTGTTCTGAACAAGATTTATACCAAAACCGGCGACGCTGGCGAAACAGCACTCGGCAACGGCACGCGTGTACCAAAGCAATCTCTCCGTGTTGAAACTTACGGTACAGTGGATGAAACGAACGCAACTGTCGGGATTGCCCGCCTCCATGCGGATAGTGACTTGGGCGCCAAATTAGCCGCGATTCAGAATGATCTTTTTGATCTCGGCGCAGATCTGTGCCGCCCCGACATGGATAAAGACGCCGAAGCACCCTACCCCGTTCTGCGAATGACCGATGCCCAAGTCGCGCGGCTCGAAGCTGAGATCGACGAAATGAATGACGCGCTTGAACCCCTGCGCAGCTTCATTCTGCCTGGCGGATCTGCATTGGCGGCACATCTGCACCTCTGCCGTACCGTCTCCCGGCGCGCTGAAAGACTGGCAACCGACCTCGCAACCCAAGAAGCCGTAAACTCGGCGGCCGTTAAGTACCTTAATCGACTTTCAGATTGGTTCTTCGTCGCCGCGCGGATCGCAAATGATGACGGGCGGTCGGATATCCTTTGGGTTCCCGGAGCCAACAGATAAATTCGGCCCATTCAGGCAAACGTGGCGTCGGCGAACCTCGCCGCGTCGATTTTGCACTGTTTTCTCCTTTCGGGCCTTGCTAACACCTCCGCGAATGCTTTTGCGTCTGCAGAATTATAGGGAGTTACGCCGATGAAGGTCTTGGTACCTGTTAAGCGCGTGATCGACTACAACGTGAAAGTCCGTGTTAAGGCGGACGGATCGGGTGTTGATCTTGCCAATGTCAAAATGTCGATGAACCCGTTTGACGAGATTGCCGTTGAAGAGGCCATTCGTCTGAAAGAGGCTGGCAAGGCCGAAGAAGTGGTCGCGGTGTCGATCGGCGTGAAGCAGGCGCAGGAAACCCTCCGCACTGCACTCGCTATGGGTGCTGACCGCGCGATCCTCGTCGTTGCCACCGAAGACGTGCATCAGGACATCGAGCCGCTGGCGGTTGCGAAAATCCTCAAAGGTGTTGTCGACGCGGAGCAGCCCGGCCTTGTTCTCTGTGGCAAGCAGGCAATCGACAATGACATGAACGCCACCGGCCAGATGCTCTCTGCGCTTCTGGGCTGGTCGCAGGGCACCTTTGCCTCCGAGCTGGACGTTGACGGCGACAGCGCCAAGGTGACCCGCGAGGTCGATGGCGGCCTGCAAACGATCTCGGTCAAGATGCCTGCGATCATCACCGTAGACCTGCGCCTGAACGAGCCGCGCTATGCATCGCTTCCGAATATCATGAAGGCGAAGAAAAAGCCGCTCGATGAAAAGACACCAGCCGATTACGGCGTTGATGTTACGCCGCGCCTGACCATCGTCGGCACCAGCGAGCCCGAAGCACGCAAGGCGGGCGAGATCGTCGGCAGCGTCGATGAGCTTGTTGCGAAACTCAAAGAAGTGGGAGCTGTGTAATGTCTGTACTTCTTCTTGCCGAAGTGACCGATGGCGCGCTGGCAATGGATGCCACCGCCAAGGCCGTCACCGCCGCCAAAGCCATTGGCGATGTGACCCTCCTCTGCGCAGGGGCCACTGCTGCCGATGCCGCCAAGGAAGCTGCCACTATTGATGGCGTCTCCAAGGTTCTCGTCGCCGAAGACGCGATCTACGGCCACCGCCTTGCCGAGCCGACCGCCGCTTTGCTCGTCGCGCTTGCGGATGATTACACGCACATCGTCGCGCCTGCGACGACAGACGCCAAGAACATCCTGCCGCGCGTTGCGGCGCTTCTGGATGTGATGGTGATCTCCGATGTCTCCGCCGTTGTGGATGCCGAGACCTTCGAGCGTCCGATCTATGCAGGCAACGCGATCCAGACCGTCAAATCGACCGATGCGAAGAAGGTTGTCTCTTTCCGTACCTCGACCTTTGACGCTGCCGGCACCGGCAACGCCGCACCTGTGGAGGCCATTGCCACCGTCGCTGATCCGGCGCTGAGCGCATGGATCGAAGACCGTGTCGCTGCCAGCGACCGCCCCGAGCTGACCTCGGCGGGCGTCGTGGTTTCCGGTGGCCGTGGCGTCGGTTCCAAGGACGACTTCGCGATCATCGAGAAGCTCGCTGACAAGCTCGGCGCCGCCGTTGGTGCCTCCCGCGCCGCCGTCGACTCGGGCTTTGCCCCGAACGACTGGCAGGTTGGCCAGACCGGCAAGGTGGTTGCACCCGATCTTTATGTCGCAGTCGGCATCTCAGGTGCTATTCAGCACCTTGCTGGCATGAAGGACTCGAAGATCATCGTCGCAATCAACAAGGACGAAGAAGCCCCGATCTTCCAGGTGGCCGATTATGGCCTCGTGGCAGACCTCTTCGACGCCCTGCCGGAGCTTACCGAGAAGCTTTGATCTGATCATCGATTTGTAATTCTGAAGGCCCGTCATCTTGGCGGGCCTTCTTTTTTTCCAACAATGCCTCAATCTCTGGGAGAAGTGCGTCGGCCGCGGCACTATGTGCAGCCTCGTCCAGATCCTCGCCTGGGACGGAACTGTCACGCAATGAAAGGAACGGGCGCTTCAACCGCGGTTTCCCGACCGGCGGCGCAATCTCAACAAACCCGTCCGCATGATGCGCCACCGCCTGAACCATCGAGCGCGTGACGAACAGCGGATCGCGCGACATCGGATCGCGTAACAGATCCCAAGGTTGATCGCTCAACGGCCTGTCGGAAAGCCAGTAAAGCAGCACCGGTGCCTCAATCTCACGGATCAAGGCCCGCAATCGCGCGACCCAAGCCTGTCTCAATTCCTCAACAACAGTTTCAAACCTTTCATATGACACGCTGTATAACGCGCCAAGCAAATGGCGGGTGAACGTGAACTCAGAAAAATCCACCTCGCTATACAACGCTGAAAGCACGGTTGACGGGGCAACAAGCCTGTCATTGCGCCTCGGATGCACGCGGTAGAACCTGTTTGAGGTGTTTTGCGCCCCTACTATCTGAATTAGGCAAATCCGTGCAGAAGAGGCGGCCTCCAGCACGGACGCCTCGCGCATGAAGGCGTCCCAACCCGCGTTGCGAACCCCAAAATTCGCCACGGTCATCCCTGTGGCGGCACTCAAATGCGCGGTGACCGGACGCTCAATCTCGCGCCCATATGTCTGCGACCCACCGAGGCAAACAAGATAGTTTTCCGTCGCCGAAAGGCCCTCTCTGAGCTCCAACCGGGTTCGTCCGAAAATTCCCAAATCCTTCATTTGGACAAATCTGTCCAGCGCCACATGTTCCATGTGTCCCACCTTTTTTCACTCACCAAGGGGGAGAATTGGCGGGAAAACCTTCCAACCTGTTAAAGTTCCATTTTGTAACGAACTTTCAAAGGTCATCGCCCTTGAAGGGTAGGCTAGCTGCGCCTAATGTGCGGGTGCAGCATGAAAGGTTGATCGTCATGGAAATCCAGAACGTCGGTATTGTCGGCGCGGGGCAGATGGGCAATGGCATCGCGCATGTATTTGCGCTCGCAGGTTTCAACGTCACCATGACGGACATAAGCGAACAAGCGCTTCAAAACGCATTGGCGCTGATCACCCGAAATCTCGACCGTCAGGTTTCAAGGGATCTGATTACAGAGGCTGAAAAAACGGGCGCTTTGAATCGAATCAAAACTACGCCTGTTCTGACTGATCTAGGCCCCAATGACTTGATCATCGAAGCCGCAACTGAGCGCGAAACAATCAAAACTGCGATCTTCGAAGACCTGCTACCTCATATCAAACCCGAGACGATCCTCACCACCAACACCTCGTCGATATCGATCACCCGTCTTGCCAGCCGTACGGACCGGCCGGAAAAGTTCATGGGCTTCCATTTCATGAACCCTGTTCCAGTGATGCAACTGGTTGAGCTGATCCGCGGAATCGCCACCGATGATGCAACCGCTAAGGCCTGTCATGCCGTGGTCGAGCGGCTCGGAAAAACCGCATCTTCATCAGAGGATTTCCCCGCATTCATCGTCAACCGCATCCTGATGCCCATGATCAACGAAGCGGTCTACGCACTGTACGAGGGGGTCGGTTCAGTAGCCTCTATCGACACGTCCATGAAACTCGGCGCCAACCATCCGATGGGGCCGCTGGAACTGGCCGATTTCATCGGTCTGGATACCTGCCTTGCGATCATGAACGTTCTACATGACGGTCTTGCAGACACGAAATACCGTCCCTGCCCGCTGCTGACAAAATATGTCGAAGCCGGATGGCTGGGTCGTAAAACTCAACGTGGTTTCTATGACTACCGCGGTGATATGCCCGTCCCCACGCGCTAGATCGTGCTGGCAGCGGGTTAAAACGCTAGGTCAGTTTTCTTCGTCGAATTTGTTCGCCACCAATGCGGCAATCGCCTCCATTAAGGCCTCAGCATCGTTTCCGGCGGTCGAGACCTCTATTTTGCTACCTTTTGAGGCCGCCAACATCAAAAGCCCCATGATGCTGTCCCCCCCAGTGGACAAACCATCTTTGGAGACAGTCGCAGAGGCATCGAATTGTTCAACCAATTCCGACAATTTCGCTGACGCACGCGCGTGTAGCCCTTTGATATTCACAATCTCTAATTCGCGCGAGTTCATGATTGAAAACCCATGTCTGATGAAACGGTATGGCTGTTAATATACTTCCGCCCTGCAACAAGCGCGGCTTCAACGGCATCAGGTACGGATTTGCTCCGGCACTTTGCCAGCTTGATCAACATGGGAAGGTTCATGCCGTAAAGAATACGACGATTAGCTAGACTGCATGCACGCAGCGAGAGGTTTGATGGAGAACCGCCAAAGATATCAGTAACAATGACCACACCATCTCCGGTGTCGACTGTGTCAGCCGCGTTGCAAATTTCGTCTTGCTTGACCGCGCGATCATCGTCCGGAGCGATGGCAATAGCCTGTATGCCCGGCTGTACGCCCACAACATGCTCGATAGCCGCTAGGTATTCCCGCGCCAATCCGCCATGGGCAACAATCACGATCCCAATCACGAAGAAGGTCCCCTCTTGCTCAACGGTTCCTCGATCATTCTTTCTAGCTCTCGGTGCCTCTTAGACACCTGCCACCCTTTTTCTGCAAGGGCGCGATAGACAGTTTCGAGCATCATAACCGACCGATGTTTCCCGCCCGTACAGCCAAAGCCAACCGAAAGGTGGGTTTTTCCCTCCTCTTGGAATGCCGGAAGCAACGTCTCCATCAGCCCTAGGACATGGCCTTCAAAAGGTGCGAACCTTTCATCTAGGCGCACAAAATCCGCAACCTGATCATCCCGTCCGTCCTTTTCACGCAGCATAGGATCCCAGTGAGGATTACGCAGGAAACGACAGTCAAAAACCATATCAAGCCCGCTCGGGAGGCCGCGCTTGAAGGAGAAAGAATGTAGCGTCACCCCCATGATCGCGTTGCCTTCGTTCCCGAACCAGCGCAACAGCTCATCCCGCAGGTCATGCGGCGTCATCTGCGTCGTATCGATGACAAAGTCAGCGCGCTCTCGAACCGGCGGTAGCAATTGCATTTCGCGGCGAATCCCCACGACTGGCGCATCTTCCGGTGCCAATGGATGCCGCCGCCGTGTTTCCGAGAACCGCGCAACAAGCCTGTCCTCGGCACAATCCAGAAACAGCAGTTGAGGATCATACCGCGTATCATCCTCAAGATGCTTCAGAACCGACAACAGCCCATCAACATTGAAATCACGATTACGTACGTCGATGCCGAGGACCAAAGGCCGCGCCAACGGCTTTCCGGTTAGCAGCGCATCAATCAGGCTGAGGGGGAAGTTATCGAGCGCCTCATAGCCCAAATCCTCCAGCGCATTCACGGTCGTCGACCTCCCGGCACCGGATGGTCCCGTGACAAAAAGTACGCGCTGGGTTTGTTCTTGATCCACGCTGCTCTCGAGTTCTCAAACGCCTAGGTTCCGACCATAAAGAATGTAGTGCCGGATTGAAGCCGCGAAAGCGCTTCCTGCACCTTTGTACAGTAACGTCACTTTCTGCCCTGCTAGTTCTGTCGTTCGCAATGGCGGCAGCCTTTCTTGCTCCGCCTTTGAAAGATCAACCACCAGCGTGATGGTGCATTCTTCTTCGAATGGAGCATTCAGAATGCCAATATGGCGCGCTTCGATCAAACCGCGCAGCGTATCGGGGCATCGCGCGACAATCCGTTCACCTTCTCGAACCACGATTGTTCTGTCATCGGCCACAAGCTTGGCACCGAGGGATATCAATTCGATCGCCAGCGCGGTTTTCCCCGATCCGGAGGGCCCACGAATGAGCACTCCTTTACCGTCGATCGCGACTGTTGTGGCATGTATCGGGCTGGGTTCGGGCATCGTGCGCCCGCTAAATCGGAAGTCCGACAACAAACCGCGCGCCCAGCGGGTCAGAACCCGGGTCCGCTTCGGTCGGGCGGATGTTTTCAGCCCAAATCACACCGCCATGCGCTTCCACAATTTGCTTGGAAATCGCGAGCCCAAGGCCCGAGTTATTGCCGAACTGTTTTTCCGGCCGCTCCGAGTAAAAACGCTTGAATATCTTGGACAGTGCCTCGTCCGGAATACCCGGTCCGGTATCCTCAACCACCACCAGAATGCGGTTGTCTCGCTTTCGAGCCCAAACGCGAATTGCGTCGCCATCCTCGCAAAACGAAATGGCGTTGGTTATCAGGTTGACGAAAACCTGCGCCAGCCGCCCTTCCAATCCCGTGAACATCAACGGTTCTAAGGGCATATCCGTGATGAACTCAATACCCTTCTCTTGCGCCTCACGGCCAAGGAACTCATTGATGTTGCCGATCATCTTCAGCAAGTTGAACTGTTCTTCTTCTTCCTTAACCAATTCACTGTCCAATCGCGACGCATTGGAAATGTCACTTACCAATCTATCCAACCGCCGCACATCATGCTCGATAATTTCGAGCATTTTTTCTCGTTGGTCTTCTCGTTTGGCGACCCGCATCGTCCCCACAGCGGACCGCAATGATGCTAGGGGGTTCTTGATCTCATGCGCCACATCAGCTGCAAACTGTTCGTTCCCATCAATCCGCTCATAAAGCGCCGCTACCATGCCGCGCAGCGCGGCCGACAGCCGCCCTATTTCGTCCGGTCGTGCGGTCAGGTCAGGTATCCTGATCCGGCTGGGTGACATTTTCCGCGCATTTTTGTCCCGCCCTAATTCTGCAGCGGCAGCAAGGTCCGCCAGCGGGTTTGCGATGGTTGAAGCCAATATCAAACTGAGCCCGATTGATACCACAATCCCGACCACGAACATCTGCAAAATGATTTCGCGCTCACGTCGGAAAAGCGAATCGACCTCCCCCGCCGCCGAGACGACAGAGACGACCCCAACCGGCGCACCGGACAACTGAATAGGCGTCGAAACGAGGAATACCGCGCCCCCAGCCGCATCGAGGTCGGTGCGAGCTTGGGTACCCAGAGACATCGCCAATTCGAGCACCGAACGCGCTTCTTCTTCCCGCATGACGCGGGTTTTGGGCTCACTCCCCTGCGAGATCAACCCAATGATGCGCTCCCACCCTGAGTTGAGAAGATCAGTGATAAAGGTGCCGCCGTCGTCGATCGATAGGCCGCCTACCTCGCCGCTGACAGGCGCCCGACGGGTCGCAACCAGCGTTCCAGCCCTGTCAAAAACAAAGACCTCGACACCATCACGCAGATCGAGCCCGTCTAGAATACGCCTGACATCAACCTCCGCCGCCGCAGCAAGTTCAGCCGCTCCATTTGCCGGCAGTTGCACCTCGAAAACATCTGCGATCAGCTCCGCTTCGTTAACCAAGCCTTTGGCCCGCTGGAACGCGAGGTTGTCGCGTGAGGGGGTCAGTAAAAGCACACCCGCCACCAAAATGATCATCCCCAACAAATTAAAGGTGATGATCTTTCGCGCCAGCGGCGACCTATTGAGCGTGATAAGCCCCCGTCGGTTTCTCTGCGATTGCAGCTCTTTGTCATGGGTACGATCAGGCGAGACAAAGTCCTCACCAAGCGCAACATTGGGCGATTTCCGCGCCGCGCTGCGGACGGACTTCAAATCCCGAACGTCGATCTTGGGTGCGATCGTCATCCCCTATTCTTCGTTGTACCTGTATCCGATACCATAAAGCGTCTCGATTGCCGAAAATTCGTCGTCCGCTTGACGCATCTTTTTACGCAGCCGCTTGATATGGCTGTCGATCGTCCGGTCATCTACATAGACCTGATCATCGTAAGCGACGTCCATCAACTGATCGCGGCTCTTCACGAATCCGGGGCGTTGCGCAAGCGCCTGAAGTAGAAGGAACTCTGTCACTGTGAGAGAAACATCCCTACCCTTCCACTTCACCGCATGGCGAAGCGGGTCCATGGTCAGATCGCCCCGCGTCATGACCTTTGCATCTTCCGCAGGTTCGCCCCCATCCCCTGCAATCACCTCCTGACGGCGCAGCAGCGCGCGGATGCGTTCAACCAGAAGGCGTTGACTGAACGGCTTCTTGACGTAGTCATCCGCGCCCATTCGCAGGCCCAAAACTTCGTCAATCTCGTCGTCCTTTGAGGTCAGGAAAATGACCGGCATCGACGTCTTTTGCCGCAGCCGCTGCAAAAGGTCCATGCCATCCATTCGTGGCATTTTGATATCAAGAACCGCCATATCAGGCAGTTTCTTGTTAAACGCATCAAGCGCAGCCTGTCCGTCGTTATACGTCTGGACCTCGAAACCTTCGGCTTCCAAAGTCATTGATACGGAAGAAAGAATATTGCGGTCATCGTCGACCAAAGCGATCTTGTGCATGGGCTTGAACCCCTTATTGCTCGTTTAATGCCTGCCAATTTTTCCAGTGATTCTCGCCTTTTTGGCGAATCGAATCAATCACAATCTCGCGTGACCCCAGCATTGAGTCGTTCGAGTGGTAAAAAATGCCTCAATAATGACTTTTTTGCCGCAGGGCTGAACGGCATCCCATATTGGTTGCGCTAACACGCAATTGGTTGCGCTAACTGCGACAACCGGTTCTTTTCTTAAAGAAAATCATGATGCTATGTGAACCCACGGAACCGAGTTGGCGGTTCACTATCAGGAGACAGACAATGGAAACCGGACGGGTCAACCCCACCATGAAGCTTGAGAACCAAGGCATCACGGGGCTCGGTTATGTCTATTACAACCTGATCGAGCCGGATTTGATGAGCGAAGCCGTCAAGAACGGCGAAGGCGAAATTGGCCAAGGCGGAACGTTTCTCGTCTCCACAGGCAAGTTCACCGGACGCTCTCCCAAAGACAAACACGTTGTTCGCACCTCAAGCACCGAAAACACCATCTGGTGGGATAACAATGCCCCGATGGAGGCGGATGCATTCGACCGCCTTTACGATGACATGATCGCCCACATGGGTGGCGGCAAATTCTATGTGCAAGATTTGTTCGGCGGTGCTGACCCCGCTCACCGGCTAGACGTCCGTGTAGTCACGGAACTGGCTTGGCACGGCTTGTTCATCCGTCACTTGCTGCGCAGGCCCGAGCGCGAGGAACTCAATTCCTTCACCCCGGATTTCACGATCATCAACTGCCCCTCCTTCAAGGCAGACCCCGAGAAGCACGGCTGCCGCAGCGACACGGTCATCGCGCTGAATTTTGACCGCAAGCTCATCCTTATCGGTGGCACCGAATACGCGGGTGAGAACAAGAAGTCGGTCTTCTCCCTACTCAACTACCTGTTGCCAGAGAAGGGCATCATGCCGATGCACTGCTCGGCCAACCACGCAGTGGGCAACCCTGTTGATACAGCGGTATTCTTCGGCCTTTCTGGAACCGGTAAGACAACACTCTCCGCAGATCCGGGCCGCGTGCTAATCGGTGACGACGAACACGGCTGGTCCGAGCGTGGCACTTTCAACTTCGAAGGCGGCTGCTACGCCAAGACCATCGGCCTCGACCCAGAGGCAGAACCTGAAATCTATGCCACTACCCAGAAGTTCGGCACCGTGATCGAAAACATGGTCTACGATGCCGAAACGAAGGAACTGGATTTCAACGACACCAGCCTGACCGCGAACATGCGGTGCGCCTACCCGCTGGAATACATCTCCAACGCATCCAGCACTGCCCTCGGTGGCCACCCGAAGAACATCATCATGCTCACCTGTGATGCTTTCGGTGTCTTGCCTCCGATCGCGCGGCTCACGCCAGCTCAGGCGATGTATCACTTCCTGTCGGGCTTCACCTCCAAGGTCGCAGGAACCGAGCGTGGCGTAACAGAGCCTGAGCCCACCTTCTCAACTTGTTTCGGCGCCCCCTTCATGCCGCGCCGTCCCGAGGAATACGGCAAGCTGCTTCAAGAGAAGATCGCGGCCCACGGCGCGACCTGCTGGCTGGTCAACACAGGCTGGACCGGCGGCGCCTATGGAACCGGATCGCGGATGCCGATCAAAGCAACCCGCGCCTTGCTTTCTGCGGCCCTCGACGGCTCCCTGACCGAGGCAACCTTCCGCAAAGACCCGAACTTCGGCTTTGATGTTCCAGTAACTGTTGCAGGCGTCGACAGCAGCCTCCTCGACCCGCGCAGCACTTGGGCAGACAAAGAAGCCTATGACAAACAAGCCACAAGACTGGTGGAAATGTTCGCAGAAAACTTCGAACAATACGTCCCCTACATCGACGAAGACGTAAAAGCAGCCGCGATAGGCTGAATCGTCTCGTCTTCAGGCAAAGTTCAAGGCCCCGCATCGCGCGGGGCCTTTTGCTTCATGGGTGGAAGCTCACCCCATTATTCCGCGGCGCAGAAGATTGGCCGCTGCGATCAGCAGCACGATCATTGTCACCTTACGAAAAGTCTGCTGATCAAAACGGTCATGCACCTTCAGCCCGACCGCCATCCCCAAGGTTGCAGGAATGATCAGCGCAAGCGAAAAGGGCGCGGTATCCCAGTTCAGAATGCCTGATTTGATATGCGCAACAACCAGCAAAACCGAACCAAGACCGTAAACAACACCCTGCACCCGCACATGTTCGATTTTCGGGATATCCAGCGCCGTAAGGTAAAGGATCGTCGGCGGGCCCCAGACACCAGACATACCGCCTGACAACCCTGCAATCGCCCCGACCGTTGTATCAACCGGCGTGGAGCGTCTTTGCAAGCGGGGGCGCCATCCCAGCAGCTGGAGCGAAACGAAAAGCAGAACCGGCGCGCCTATCACAATGAACATCAATTCGCGCTCCAACACGACGACAAGCTGTGCCCCAAGCGCGAGGGTGATCCCCCCCGCGATGAGGAAAATGCGAAACTGCACAATCGTTCGCCAAGCCTCTCGCGGCCCCTGCCGCCCTGCCTGATAGATGTTGGTGACGAGCGTCGGCAAAATAAGCCCCGCGAGCGCAAGATCCGGTGCAATAAACGTCGACATTCCCGAGATCATCAGGATCGGCATGGCAAACCCGACGATACCTTTCACCGTCCCTGCTACGAATGCGACGACACATGCGGCAAAGAAAAGCTGGACCGAAAGGGAAGCCAAGACCATATCCATGAGAATGATCTACCTTGATCACGCGATATGCGCAGCACCAATCTTCAATTTCAAGAAGTCATTTTGCTGCGCAAAAATAGGTTTATTTTGTATTTTTGTTGCGCTGCGGATGCAAAGCAATTATTGCTGCGGTAGCAAAAAGGAGTCTTCGCGATGGCACATGACGGACAGGATATGACGATGACCATTCCCACACAGCTTGATGACATCATTGCATTGTGCCGTGCTGCCGTCGCCCCTTGCGAAACGCTCCTCGAACAAGCGATCCAAACCCTTAGAAACGCGGTCACAAAAGACGGTCGCATCTCGTCCTCCGCGATTGAGCAGCATCAGTCTATGGCGCACGGCGTCGCGTGGCTCGCAACTTATGTCGAGTCGCTTCGGCAAATGGCAAACTGGGCCGAATCTCTCACCGAGGACGCACGCTTCGGCGAGATAGAGGGCCTGATCCTTCAAATCGGCTTTGGCGAGTACCTCAACCAGATCGTTGGTGGCATCCCCATGAGCCAAGGCGAGATCATGCGCCTCAATGATCTGGGCCTCGATGCTGCAAGCCTGCTTACCCCCGAGATCAACAGCCTCCGCATGAACGGCAATACACAAGCCGCCCGCGTACGGTTGGTCGCACTCATTCAGGAGCGCTCGGCAGAAACAACCTTCGGCGCAACTGGTCTTGATGAAGAGCTGGAAATGATCCGCGATCAATTCCGCCGCTACACCCAAGAGCGCGTCGCACCACACGCGCATGAGTGGCATCTCAACGACGAACTGATTCCAATGGAGATCATCGACGAACTTGCCGAAATGGGCGTCTTCGGCCTGACGATCCCCGAAGAGTTCGGCGGCCTCGGACTTTCCAAAGCATCTATGTGTGTCGTTTCAGAGGAACTGAGCCGCGGCTATATCGGCGTCGGCAGCCTCGGCACCCGCTCCGAAATCGCTGCCGAACTGATCATCGCCGGCGGCACGCAAGAGCAGAAAGAGAAGTGGCTCCCCGAGCTTGCCGCCGGCTCCAAACTTCCCACCGCCGTCTTCACCGAACCGAATACCGGCTCCGATCTCGGCGCCCTGCGCACCCGCGCGGTGAAGGATGAAAACGACGACTACAAGATCACCGGCAACAAGACATGGATCACACACGCGGCGCGTACCCATGTGATGACCCTTCTCGCCCGCACCGATCCCGAAACCTCCGACTATCGCGGCCTGTCGATGTTCCTCGCGGAAAAAACGCCCGGAACGGACGAAAACCCCTTCCCCACCGAGGGCATGACCGGAGGCGAGATTGAGGTCTTGGGCTATCGCGGCATGAAAGAATACGAACTTGGCTTCGACAATTTCCATGTCAAAGGCGAGAACCTCCTTGGCGGCGCAGAAGGCAAAGGCTTCAAACAACTTATGCAAACGTTCGAAAGCGCCCGCATCCAGACTGCGGCGCGGGCGATCGGTGTAGCGCAATCCGCGCTCGATATATCGCTGCAATACGCGCAAGATAGGAAGCAGTTCGGCAAGCCGCTGATCAACTTCCCCCGCGTTTCGGGCAAACTGGCGATGATGGCTGTTGAGCTGATGATTGCCCGCCAGCTGACCTACCACAGCGCCCGCGAGAAAGACGCCGACCGCCGCTGCGACCTTGAGGCAGGTATGGCAAAGCTTCTCGGCGCTCGGGTGGCATGGGCCGCCGCTGACAATGGCTTGCAAATCCACGGCGGCAATGGCTTCGCGCTGGAATATCAGATTTCCCGCATCCTCTGTGATGCACGCATTCTGAATATCTTCGAGGGCGCCGCCGAGATTCAGGCACAAGTGATCGCGCGCAGGCTCCTCGATTAAGCGAGGGACTGGCGCCGCGCGTCGTTCCGCCGCAGAATGTGGGGATGAAGTACTTCACCCTCTTAATCGCTCTCCTGCTCCTGGTGGGCTGCAACAAGGACGAAACCGCCGCCGCCTTCGCGGCGATGGAACGGGTGTTCCTCCTTGAGGAAATTGATGGGCAGCCCTTCCCATCAAAAGCCACTCTGCAATTCCCCGAACCGGGGCGGGTTGCCGGTTCCGCTCCATGTAACTCTTACTCCGGCCCGATCACTGTCCCCTATCCATGGTTCGAACTGGGTCCGCTTGCCGTCACCCGCCGCGCCTGTCCCGAACTGGCCGATGAAGCTGCATTCCTTCGCGCACTCCAAAGCATGACCCTCGCTGAAGCATCAGGCGACATCCTGATCCTCTCGAACACCGAAGATGGTAAAATGGTCTTCCGCGCGCAGGACTAGGCCAGCCGCCCGATCGCCGCAATCACCCTATGCCGCGCCTCCGGCAGGCTCTTTTTTCCCAAAGCCGCAAAGAGCTTGTGCTCCAGAAAATACCCCGTTGTTCCCAGCGCTTGAACGATTTCGTCAGGCGACCCGTCGCCTTCACCCTTCATCACCGGCGGTAACGGCAGCAACCGTGCTGCCCAGTCTCCAGCGCCCTGCGCACTAACAGCCCTCCCCGATTTGGGCGAGATATACGTCAGTTCCTCATTGATCCCCGTCGCAGCGCAGGCCGAAAGATCAAGACCGAAGCCCAGCTCCTCCAACAATGCCATTTCCCAGCGCAGATAGGCCAAGGGCCAGAGCGCTGTATCGCCCAACATGTCAAACAGTCCAACGGTCCGCCAATACAGCGCCGTATGGCTCTCCCGCTCAGGTAGCACAGATACCAGAAGTGACGCGACTGCGGCGACACCAGCCAAAGAGAGCCGATCCCCCATCGCCGCCGCCGAACGGCTCTTGATCAACTCGACCGAAAAGCTCCCGAGGTGATCCTCCAACCGCGCTTTCCATGTGAGATCAAGCTGCGCGCCTGTCTGCAAAACAGGCGCCAATTTGCGGCTCGCTCCACCACGCACAACACCGGCGTGCCGCCCTTTCTGCTCGGTCAACACTTCCACAATCGCCGCCGATTCCCCATGCGGGCGCGCCGAAAGCAAAATCCCCTGATCCCGCCACTCAATCATGTCCGCATCAGGCCATGCTTCGAAGCGGCAGACAAGCAGAGACTACTCAAGACCTTCTTCACCCAACAAGTGCCGTCCATCGCGGTCTTCCACCTCGATCACCCAAAGATCAGTGTCGAAACTGCGCTGTTTCTGGATCGAGGCATCCACCTCCGCCTCCGCCCCTTCAACAAGCACCATCCAAGTGCGCGCGCCGGTCATCAGGTCAACGCTTCTTTGAAAAGCCCGCGCTTGCCCGTCGAGCGTATTGAGCTTGACCAGAACGGCCCCTGCCGTCTTGTCACCCCGCGCCACCACAAAGGCAGGGATCGCCAACGCCCTCAGCCGCGCAAGATAGGCCGACACCCAGACATCAGCGGTTAACCTCAAGAATTACCATCCCTGAAGTCCAGCCCCATTTCGGAATATCGGTCAGCCTCTTCCAGCCAGTTCGGGCGCACCTTCACCTGAAGGAACAAATGCACCTTGCGCCCCAGAAACTCTTCAAGCTCTTCGCGCGCAGCCTTGGAGACAGCCTTCACCGTCTCCCCCTTCTTACCAAGGATGATGCCCTTATGCCCGTCGCGCGCCACATAGATCATCTGATCGATCCGCGCAGACCCGTCCCCCCGCTCTTCCCAGTTCTCCGTTTCGACGGTGAGCTGATAAGGCAGTTCTTGATGGAGCCGCAGCGTCAACTTCTCGCGGGTCATCTCCGCAGCAATCATCCGCAGTGGCAGATCCGCAATTTGGTCCTCGGGGTAGAACCACGGCCCTTCTGGCATTTCGTCGGCCAACCATTTCTTCAGATCGGCACAGCCATAGCCCTTTTCAGCCGAAATCATGAATGTCTTGGCAAAAGGATATGCCGCATTCAAATCCTCGGTCAGCTTCAACAACACCTCGCTTTGAACGCGGTCAATCTTGTTGATAGCCAAAGCGATCTTTGCCTTCCCAACCCGCTCCGACAACGCATCAAGGATTGCCTGCACACCGTCGGTAATGCCCCTATGCGCTTCAACCAACAACACCACGACATCAGCATCAGCCACACCGCTCCACGCCGCCGCGACCATCGCACGGTCCAAGCGTCTGCGTGGCCGAAACAGGCCCGGCGTATCGACGATAACAAGCTGCGCGTCACCTTCCAGTGCCACGCCACGAATGCGGGCGCGCGTCGTCTGCACCTTATGCGTCACGATCGAAACCTTGGCCCCGACCATCCAGTTCGTCAGGGTCGATTTCCCTGCATTGGGCTCGCCGATGAAGGCTACAAATCCGGCGCGTGTGGTCATAATCGGTCCATTCATTTTATCGCGTCAGGCAACAGGCGGTCATCGCCTATCCTGCGCTCTTTTCTAGCTTTGCGAGCATCGCACGGGCGGCCGCTTGTTCCGCCTGGCGTTTCGAGCCGGCACTGCCGGTTTCGGTTTCGCCATTTGCCAATTGCACGACGATCGTAAAGACAGGTTGATGATCAGGGCCAGAACGCGCGGTTTCAACATATTTCGGCGGCGGCTCGCCATTCGCCTGCACCCACTCCTGTAGGGCGGTTTTCGGATCTCTGGCGTCTTCCTCTACCGTCTCGATACGCGCGCCCCAAAGCCGCAGCACCAGCCGCCGCGCCGCCTCGAAACCAGCATCACGATAGACAGCGGCAATCGTCGCTTCCATCGCGTCACCCAAAAGCGCATCTTTCCGCCGGCCACCCGATTTCATTTCCGAGCGCCCAAGCTTCAGCACGGCACCCAGATCAATTTCTCTGGCCACAGCCGCGCATGTCTCTTTCCTGACGAGGGCGTTGAACCGCGGGGCAAGGATCCCCTCCGCTGCACCCATATCGGCTTCAAACAGCGCCTCAGCCATCACCAATCCCAAAACCCTGTCCCCAAGGAATTCCAGCCTTTGATTATTGTCACGATGTGGCGATGTCATCGAAGGATGCGTCAGCGCCCGCACCAGAAGCTCTGGGTTTTCAAATTGATGCCCCAACCGTTCGCAAAATGCCTGAAGCTCGCGTGACAACTTCATCGAACCCCCTCCAGAAACCGATCCCAGCGCAAGTTCCAGATGGCCCAGGGAGATGCCCCCTCCGTCGAAAACAGCACGCGCCGCACATGTCCGACAAGCGCGTCCTGCGGAACCAAACCAACACCGCCCGCCGCGCGCGCAATCCGGCTGTCGCTTGAATTGTCGCGGTTGTCTCCGAGGACAAGCACATGCCCCGCAGGCACGGTCATTTCGGTTGTCGTATCCAACGCGGTATCCCCGATGTTGAGCACCTCATGGCTTCGTCCTGAAGGCAGCCTTTCTGTAAACATCCGCTTTTCACAAAGCGCTCCCGTTCCGACCGCCCCATTATAGCACCGTGGGAACAGTCCCATAGACCCTTGTTTCACCATCGTCTCGGTAAAAAGTCCGGCATCTGTTTGCGGCAGCGCCTCCCCGTTAAGAAGAACCACAGCATCCGCCATCTGCACCCTGTCACCTGGCAGTCCAATAGCACGCTTCACCAGCATCTGACCGCGAACAGAACTGTAGAACACAATCACATCACCGCGCTCGGGCAAGCGCCGGTCAACAGTTGCAATAACGTAGTCCCCAACCAGTAGCGCCGGTTTCATGCTGCCGGTGGGGATCGTAAACGGTGTCCAGAACACGCGCGAGGCCATGAGAACCGCGAGGAAAATGGTCAATACGAACCCGACTGAACGCGCGGTCGATAGCTCGCTGGACGGGCGGGCGTAGCTCGGACCTTTGAACAGAAGGTAAAGCCAAAGCGGCACAGCGGTATATGGCACCAATGCTGCCCAAACCCACCAACCCGAGCGCCCGGTATCGTTCAGCCGCCGCAGGACATGCCCGATCTGCGGTATGGTCAGAATTCCAAGAACCAAGATCAGCAGGATATCCACCCAGCGCGGAAAACGGGTGTAGAGCTGACCCAAAAGAAATGCGGCTGATGGCGCCAGCGTCATAAAAAATACCACAAGCAACTGGAGCCGCCCTGTCCGGCCGCTCCAATCAAAGCCCGCAATAAACAGGCGCAGCGGATTAAGCGTCGCGCGCATGTCTGCCTCTACCCTAGTCAATCGGGTGGAAGAACCGGTCGCTCCGCCAAGTCCAGAATGCCAGCATGGACCTCCCCGCCGACGAGAACATCACCCGATCGGCACGCCCGACAATGTCTTCATACGGCACGAAACCGACGCCCCGGTTTTCCTGCGCCACACGGCTATCCGTCGAGTTGTCCCGATTATCACCCATGAAGAAGTAATGCCCTTCAGGCACGGTAAACACGCCGACATTGTCAGTCTCTCGGGTCATGAAATTCAAAACGGAATGCGATACTCCGTTCGGCAAAGTCTCAATGTACTTTTCTTTATAACAAATTTCACCCTCGGGTGCTCGGAGCCCACCCATGCAAATGGGGAACTGCCCCTGCGGCCCCTGCCGTTCGGAAAGTTCGCCAAATGCTCCATCCGGCACCAATCCGACCGCTTGGTCATTTATATGTAGAACACCATCGATCATCGCAATCCGATCACCGGGCATGCCGACCAACCGCTTGATGAAGTCCAACCCCGTCACCGGATGCCGGAATACGACGACATCTCCACGCTCCGGCTCGGAACCCAAAATCCGATCGTTATCACCCTTGAGGAAACCACAGAAATCCTCAGCGTCGATATCAATACCAATCGAGGGGAGCCGGATCGACGGACATGAGGCGTAGGAATAGCCGTAAGCCATCTTGTTGACGAAAAGGAAGTCACCGATCAACAACGTATCCTTCATGGAGCCGGAAGGGATCCAAAAAGGCTGGAAAAACAGAGTCCGGAAAACACCTGCGATCAACAGCGCATATACCACTGTTTTGACCGTTTCCTTGATGCTCGCCCAAACGCCACTCTCCGTGGTCTCTTCGCTCATCTTCTGGTTCCTTCTCGACTGCCTGCCGCTTCAATGGGGGCGCATCCGCTGCGAGTCAAGCAAGCGGCCCTTATTCCGTTACTATTGGCCGTGCTTCAATCACCACGAATGCTTGCGCCCAAGGGTGATCGTCGGTCAATGTGACATGGATAATGGCCTCATGTCCCGCAGGCGTCATGTCATCCAGCCGCTGCTTGGCCCAACCCGTCACATGCATCACGGGCTGACCCGTCCGCAAGTTACTGACGGCCATATCCTTCCACGCAATGCCCATGCGCAAACCGGTGCCAAGCGCCTTGGAGCAAGCCTCTTTCGCCGCCCAGCGCTTCGCATAGGTTCCCGCCACATCGCGGCGGCGCTCGGCCTTGCGCTGTTCCACTTCGGTAAAGACACGATTGCGAAACCGGTCGCCAAAGCGATCCAGCGTTCCTTCGATACGCTCAATATTCGCCAGATCAGTGCCAATGCCCAAAATCATGTGGATTACGCGCCCCGCGCCGCGTCCATCAAACGGCGCATTTCCGCAATCGCCGGTCCAAGCCCGCGAAAGATCGACTCGCCAATCAGGAAATGCCCGATATTCAGCTCCAATACTTCGGGAAGCGCCGCAATCGGCGGTACCGTCTCGTAAGAAAGCCCGTGCCCCGCATGAACTTCCAGCCCGAGCGAATGCGCGTATGCAGCCATTTCGGTGATCGCTTTCAACTCAGCGTCGCACGCATCGGTCCGCCCCTCGGCATGCGCGTCGCAATAGGCACCCGTGTGCAGTTCGACGACCGCCGCCCCGATACGCGCCGCCGCCGCAATCTGGGCCTCCTGCGCCCCGATAAAGATCGAAACGCGGCTTCCAGCGTCGCGCAGCGGTTCGATAAACCGCGCCAATCTGCTTTCCTCGCGCAGCACGTCAAGCCCGCCTTCCGTGGTGCGCTCTTCCCGTTTTTCCGGCACGATGCAAACTGCATGCGGTTTATGCCGCAATGCAATCGCCTGCATTTCGTCCGTGGCTGCCATCTCGAAGTTCAGCGGCACCCGCAAGCCAGCGACCAAGCGGTCGATATCCGCATCCGTAATATGGCGGCGATCCTCGCGCAAATGCGCAGTAATCCCGTCGGCGCCAGCCTCTTCCGCAAGCTGCGCCGCCCTCAGCGGGTCGGGTACCGCACCACCGCGCGCATTCCGCACCGTGGCAACATGATCAATATTCACACCCAGTCGCTGCTTGCTCATTCGAAACTCCATTATGAACCACGGATCAACCTAGTGCGGATCGGGTTCCTGATCATGCATGTCATGAGGATTATTGCCTAATTGCGCAAGCTTAGCGCGTAGTTTCTTCCGTCGGCGGTTCTGATAGGCGCGGATCACCGGAACCGAGATATAATACATCACGATACCCGTCACGATTCCGGGCAGAATCCCGCCAACGAGAAACGGTAAAAAGATGTCGCGATAAAAGATATCCAGCCGGTGCCAATCCATCCGCTCCGGCCCGAAAAGCGCTAGGAAATTGCTCCAAAGATCACGCCCCGCGCCCGCAAATGTTTCGCCAAGGGTCAACTCGATGCCATCCTCCGGCAACCGCCGCCCGAGGATCAAATGCCCCATCTCGAAGGACACCGCCGCTATCGGCACATAAGTGAGCGGATTGCCAAAAAACGTCCCCAGAATGGCTGCGATGATATTCCCACGGATGATTTTGGCAATCAGCGCTGCAAGCACGAAATGCAGGCCAAAGAGCGGCGTGAACGCAATAAAGACGCCGGCCGCAACACCTCTCGAGATCTTCTCCGGTGTATCGGGAAGCCGCCGTAACCGGTGCTTGACGTACTCAAACGCGCGCATCCATCCGCCTCGCGGATAGATGACATGGGTAACCACCTGCCAAATTGGGCGTCGATCCCGTCGCTTGAAAACCAAACTGCGCCCCTTTTTATCAGGCCTTGGATACTTCCCCGACACTTGCCGCACGCTGCGGATCGCGATGCCTAATGATCGACGAGACGTTTGTCTCTGCTTCCAGCGCCGTCGTCACGCGGTGCAGATGCTCCACGTCGCGCAGATCGACATCAAGGAAAAGGCGGTAGAAATCTGGCTTTCGATCAACAAATGTCAAATCCGAGATATTAGCCTTCTGCTCACCGATCAATGTGCAAATACGTCCCAAAACGCCTGCATCATTTGAAATGGTCATGTCAAAAGTCACGGTATTCACCGATTTGTGCGTGCCTTCCTGCCAGTGTAGGTCCACCCATCGTTCAGGCTGGTCTTCATAGTCCGCGAGCGCCGCGCAATCGATCGCGTGCACCACGACCCCTTGCCCACGGAAAGTAATGCCGACGATCCGCTCGCCTGGTACGGGCTGGCAACACGGCGCGCGCCGATGCACCTGATCAATGTCCAGACCGATCACGGCTCGGGCTTCCTCGATCTCCTCGCCCTTGCGCTCCGCCAGCTCAGGGTAAATTGCCAAAACCACTTCGCGCGAAGTCGTCTCAGCACTTCCCAAACGCGCGAGCAACTCGTCCTCTTCGCCTTCAATCCCAAGTGTCTTGGCGGCCGTCCGAAGCGCTTTTGTCGTTGCCTTCTTGCCAACGTTTTCAAATGCCACACGCGCAAGCTCACGGCCCAGCTTGATAAACCGTTCGCGGTCTTCTTCACGCAATGAACGGCGGATGGCGCTTTTCGCACGCCCGGTCACCGCAATATCAATCCATGTAGCCTGCGGTGTCTGGCCTTCAGCCGTGATGATATCAACCGATTGCCCATTCTTCAGGCGCGTCCAGAGCGGCACCCGTAGCCCGTCCACCTTTGCCCCGACACAAGCCGCGCCAATCCGCGTGTGAATGGCATAGGCAAAGTCAATCGGTGTCGCACCACGCGGCAGCTTAATCACATCGCCCTTCGGCGTGAAACAGAACACCTGATCCTGATACATCTCGAGCTTGACCGCTTCGAGGAACTCGTCATGGTCATGGCTCTCGTCAAGTCGCTCTGAAAGCGCTGTCACCCACCGCACAGGATCAACGGCAAAGCGGTTTTCCACCCGCTCACCGTTCTTGTAAGACCAGTGCGCCGCAACACCTGTCTCCGCAACTTCGTGCATCTCGCGGGTTCGAATTTGCACTTCCACCCTTTTTCCGTCACGTCCCGAAACGGTGGTATGCAGCGAACGGTACCCGTTCGATTTCGGCTGGCTGATGTAATCCTTGAACCGCCCCGGAACCGCGCGCCAACGCTGGTGGATCGCACCCAGCACACGATAACAGTCCGCTTCTGTCGCGGTTATAATCCGGAATCCGTAGATATCCGACAACCGCGAGAACCCCTGATCCTTCTCCTGCATTTTGCGCCAGATCGAATAGGGTTTTTTCGCCCGACCAGTGACTTCGGCGCGAATATCATTCTTCTCAAGCTCGATCCGCATATCTGCGGTGATTTTTTCAACGACATCGCCCGTTTCGCGCTGCAACGTAATAAAGCGCCGGATAATCGAGTTTCGCGCTTCTGGGTTCAGAACCCGAAATGCAAGATCCTCAAGCTCTTCGCGCATCCACTGCATACCCATGCGTCCCGCCAAGGGAGCGTAGATATCCATTGTCTCCCGCGCCTTCTGTCCCTGCTTGTCAGGTCGCATGGCCTTGATCGTGCGCATGTTGTGCAAACGGTCAGCGAGCTTCACCAGAGTCACTCGCAAATCACGGCTCATCGCGATGAATAGTTTGCGGAAATTCTCAGCCTGTTTGGTCTGAGTCGATGAAAGCTGAAGATTGGTCAGCTTTGTGACGCCATCCACAAGGTCCGCAATATCGCGGCCAAAGCGTTTCTCAACCACGGAAAACGAGGCTTTGGTATCCTCGATCGTGTCATGCAGCAACGCGGTGATAATCGTCGCATCGTCCATCTGCTGTTCGGCCAGAATGGCCGCAACCGCTACCGGATGGGTAAAATAAGGCTCGCCAGAATGACGAAACTGACCCTGATGCATTTCCTCACCAAAGGAGAATGCATCGCGGATCAGTTTTTCATTTGTACGGGGGTTGTAAGCGCGAACCAGTCCGATCAGGTCATCGACAGTCGTCATCTGATCTCGCGTCTCCCAATCGCGATCAGCGCTGACCTTGGGCTTCCATCAAAGCACGCAGCAGCTTCTCCTCGTCCATGGAGTCTTCTTCCGGCTTGTCGGATTCCTGACCCATCAGAAGCGCCATTGCGTCTTCTTCTGGCTCGTCTACCTCGATCTGTGACTGATAGCTCTCGATCATGCGCTCACGCAGGTCACCAGCTTGCTGGGTTTCGTCAGCGATCTCGCGCAAGGAAACGACCGGATTCTTGTCGTTGTCGCGATCAACCGTTACCGGCGATCCAGACGCAATCTCCCGCGCACGGTGCGCTGCAAGCATCACCAGCTCAAAACGGTTCGGGACTTTGTCGACACAATCTTCTACGGTCACGCGGGCCATCTGCGCACTCCAATCGTTGCAGGCGTTCCTAGGAAGCCCCGCTCTTACGCAATGCAGAGTCTATTGACAAGCAGATTCGCTTATTTTTCCGCAGTTTCCCCGCCAATTGGGACGACTTCTGCACGATCTTTCTCCGGCAAGGCCGCACATAACTCCGAAACAGTTCGCCCCAAAACCGGATGACGCCACTCCGGCGCTATCTCCCGCCATGGAACGAGCACAAACGCACGATCTTGAATCCGCGGATGCGGCAGAATCAGCTCTGAGGGTGCCAGCTTCGCCTGCTGATCAAGCGGCAGGTCTTTCCAACTCTGGTAGGTGTGCAGATCTGGCGCGATTACGTCCCCATCTGCGAGAATATCGAGATCAAGCGTCCGCTGCCCCCATCGCTGCGTTCGCTCCCTGCCAAAATCCGCTTCGATTCTGTGCAAATTTGCCAAAATGGAATGCAGGTCCATATCAGTGGAAACAGCAATCACGGCATTGGCAAAATCTGGCCCCGCTCCGGCCGGAAAACACGGTGTTTTGAACACATTGCTACTTTTGGATATGTTGCCTATATCTTTCGAAATCTGCAAGTTAGCGCGGTGGAGAATATCTGCAGAGACAGATGGGAAGTCTGCAGAATTACTCCCCAACGCTATATAAAGAGTGCGGTGGTTTTGGTGTTTGTTCATGTTGCCGCCGAATTTGAATCTAACAGGTTCCTGCCGTTTCACTACTCACGGATCATGCAGGCGGGAGCAAGTAAAGGGAATTGATTAATGTTTTATAGAGATGAGCGCCTTGCGCTCTTTATTGACGGATCGAATTTATACGCAGCAGCCAAAGCACTCGGCTTCGATATTGATTACAAACTTCTGCGTCAGGAATTCATGCGCCGTGGCAAGATGCTACGCGCATTCTATTACACCGCGCTGCTGGAGAATGACGACTATTCACCGATCCGTCCGCTCGTCGATTGGTTGAACTATAACGGCTACAACATGGTTACCAAACCCGCCAAAGAGTTCACCGACAGCCAAGGACGCCGCCGCGTCAAAGGTAACATGGATATCGAACTTACGGTCGATGCGATGGAAACCGCTGATCACGTCGATCACATCGTCTTGTTCTCTGGTGATGGCGACTACCGGCGCCTTGTCGAGGCTCTTCAGCGTAAGGGCGTACGGGTTTCAGTTGTTTCCACGATCCGCAGCCAACCCCCAATGATCTCCGATGATCTGCGCCGCCAAGCCGACAACTTTATCGAGCTTGAGGAATTGCGCGATGTTGTCGGTCGCCCCGCTCGCGAGCCTATGGAAACACAAGATCAGTCCTGATCTTTCAGAACTTCATCTGCTTTTTTGCGTTCACTTGGGAGGCTGGCAAGGCTTTCCAAGTGCTCGTTCCAGCGCCGCAAAATACGGCCGAGATCATTCATCCGGACCGGCTTCGCGAGGAAGTCATCCATGCCCGCCTCCAGGCACTTTTCGGCCTCGCCCGCCATCGCATTTGCGGTGATGGCAACGATGATCGTTCGCGGACGATCTTTATAATCGGCTGTTTTCTCGGCGTTTCTGATCTCTTTCGTCAGCTCGAACCCGTCAAGGTTCGGCATATGGCAATCAGTCACCACGATCGGGAAATCTTCCTTCTGCCACAGATCCAGCGCGGCAACGCCGTCATCAACGATCACCGGCTCATAGCCCAACTTCTCGAGTTGTAGTTTCAACACCGACTGATTGACCAAATTGTCTTCAGCAACCAATAGCCGGTTGCTTTGCCCGCCTTCCGAATGTGCCGGTGCCTGAAGCGCAATCGCTTCTTCAGCGACGCCGAAAACCGATATATCCAGCGTTTGGCGCCCCGAAAGAACCCGCAGTCCCTCGATCAGCTCCGACGGCAACAACGGCGCGCATTCAACGACATAATGCGTAGGAGCGACCAATCCGTATTTTTTCCGGCGGTCATTGGTCACAGTCAGATAGCGCTGGGTCGGAAACGCATGATGGAACCGCGCAACCACATTTTCATCATACTGGAACTCCTTGTCCAGCGCCGCAATCATCACCAGCGTATCTGGCTTCGCCATGTGAACAAGGCGGCTCAATTCACTCTCGGATTCCGCCCATGCGACCTTAGCGCCAACAGCTTCCATCGCCCGCCGCCATGCTTCCCGCATCGGATGACCTGCCGCCAGTCCAATCACGTTCACGCCATCCAAGTCGTCACGAACCAGCGTTCCTTGCCCATCCACCATCGGCAAAAAAACGTCAATTTGCGAGCCCTGCCCCGACCGGCCACTTGCGGCCACGGAACCGCCCATCTTGTCAACGAGTTGCTTGACGATCGTCAGCCCAAGCCCCGTGCCCTCACGCAGCTGCGACGCGCTCGCTTTCCCCTGCTCGAACGGCGCGAACACCTTGGCGAGCGTTTCTTCATCCATGCCGATTCCGTTATCGATCACGCTGATTTTCAGGGTATCGGCGTCCCAGCGATGCACGACCAATTGTACCAAGGCATATTCTGTCTGCTCGTTTCGTGCAGAGAACTTGATCCCGTTACCGAGCAGGTTCAGGATGATTTGCCGCAAACGCCCCGGATCACAGCTCATGATGTCGGGGATATCCGGCGATACATCCAACTGCACCACAACGTTCTTCTGGTCCGCGACAATCTTCACCGCCTCAACCGCACTTTCAAAAAGCGAGAGCATCTTCGTCGGTACAGGTGTCAGGGACAACTTACCTGCCTCGATCTTGCTGATGTCCAGAACGTCATCAATAATCCGCAGGAGCGAAAAAGCGCTCTCCCGAGCGGTGCGCAACATGCGGCGCTGCTCTGGCACCAGCTCGCCCGTTTCCAGCATTTCCAGCATGCCAACCACGCCATTCATCGGCGTTCTGATCTCATGACTCATCGCCGCGAAGAAATCTGATTTGGTCCGCGTCGCCTGCTTCAACTCCTCGTTATTCGCAACAAGGACATCGCTAAACCGCCGGTTCAACTGGGCGAAATAGAAGATCTCGATCATGATCACCGCGAAGGCGGTCAGAGAGGCCGCAACGCCAATCTCCTTTTTGTAAACGACCGCCTGCGGATCAATCAGTCCCAGCGCCTCTACATCGATCATCCAGTAGGTCGCCCAAAGCCCAAGCGCTGCCAAAGTCGTCGCAAAAATATAACCTTTTTCGGACCGCAGCGAAAAAAGCACAAAAGGCGCTCCGGCCGCGACAAGAAATAGCACGTCGAGCCTACTTGCCGGATCGGTAAAAAGCGCCCCCATGAAAATTCCCGCAAGGCACCCGATCACCCATAAAAAGCGCCCGATACCGTCGCGGTCCATACGAATACAAAGAAATAGAATGAACGTGCCCAAAAATGTTGGCGTTGTCGAAACCAACATCTTTTCGAGCCCCAAGAAAAGGCTAAGCCCTAACCACAATGTGATCATGCCAAAGATAACAAATCCTGTTATCTTGATGGATCGCAGACGGCGTTCCTTATTAAACAACTCCGCCGATCTTGGTCCGTTTTCAGTCGTTCCCATCGGCTACTCCGCTCTTCTTTGGTCAAGCTTGCTATACGAAAGCGCGCACCCACAAGAAGAATTCGCCAAACGGATACGCTTTACAATTATACGGCGACCAAGCGATTTAGATTAATCAACTTAGGCATTTATTTTATAAAAATAAGGGTTGGAATGATGTCTTTTTGCGCGAACACGACGAATCGCAATTCCTGCTGGAAAACATCTCCCAAGTCGCGCATACCCTGAAACCGTCCTGATCCCCGTCCGGAAAGAGCGAAAAAGGAAAGCAATGTCAGCGCCCCTCTCCCTCTACCTTGCAGCCCCGCGCGGCTTCTGTGCTGGCGTTGATCGCGCGATCAAAATTGTCGAGATGGCGATCGAGAAATGGGGCGCGCCCGTGTATGTCCGGCACGAGATTGTCCACAACCGTTATGTCGTGGATGGTTTGCGTGCAAAGGGCGCTGTTTTTGTCGAGGAACTGTCAGAATGCCCGCCAGATCGTCCGGTGATCTTCTCCGCCCACGGGGTTCCGAAGTCGGTACCGGCTGAAGCCGCGCAGCGGGAAATGCTCTTTGTCGATGCTACCTGTCCGCTGGTCAGCAAGGTGCATATCGAGGCCGCCCGCCACAGCGAAAACGGCCTGCAAATGATCATGATCGGCCATGCCGGCCATCCCGAAACCATCGGCACCATGGGGCAATTGCCCGATGGCGAGGTTCTGTTGGTCGAAACGGTCGATGATGTAGCGCATGTAAAAGTGCGCGATCCAGCACGGCTGGCCTTTGTCACTCAAACGACCCTTTCAGTGGACGATACCCGCGAAATCGTCGCCGCCCTGCAAGCGCGGTTCCCGCAGATCGTCGGCCCCCACAAAGAAGATATTTGCTACGCCACGACGAACCGCCAAGAGGCGGTAAAGGCCATCGCGCCTAAATGCGATGCGCTCCTCGTCGTCGGCGCCCCGAACTCGTCCAACTCACGGCGCTTGGTGGAGGTCGCCGCCCGCTCAGGCTGCGATTACGCGCAACTTGTACAACGCGCCACCGATATTGACTGGCGCGCGCTGGAAGGCATCAAGTCGGTCGGCGTCACCGCCGGTGCCTCCGCGCCCGAAGAGCTGATCAATGAGGTGATCGACGCTTTCAAGGCACGTTACGATGTAACGGTCGAGATCGTGGAAACCGCTCAGGAAAATGTCGAATTCAAAGTTCCCAGAGTGCTGAGGCAACCGACATGAGCCAGATACCCCGCTCCGCTCTGATCCTCGGTTTCGCTGGATTGATCCCTTTCCTTTGGGGCGCCGCGACGCTTCTCTCTCCGACGTTGGCTGACTGGGGCTACACGACGCTCGGCGGGCGCTTCGTTGGCCCATATGTCCAGCTTTTTTACGGCACGATCATCCTTTCATTTATGTCTGGGGTGCTATGGGGCTTCGCCGCCAAAACCTCCGGCACCGTCGCCGCGACAGGTTATGCGCTCTCGGTCATACCCGCACTCTGGGCATTTTTCATGACCGGCGGCGGACCTGTCACCGCCGCACTAAATCTGATCATCGGGTTTCTTGGGGTCTTGGCGATTGATTGGTTATTCTGGCGTCAGGGTTTGACCCCGCCTTGGTGGATGCGCTTGCGCATTACGCTCACAGCGATTGTCTGCCTATCGCTCGCCATCGGTGCGCTGTGATGTCTGGCCTACGCCTCTATTCGATGCCCAGTTCAGGCAACAGCTACAAGGTCCGGTTACTGCTGTCGTTCCTAGGTCTGGAATACACGCACATCGCCTGCGAAAACGGCAGCGCCGCCCTTGCCGAAGCCAAAGCAAGCGGCAATGCACCCATGGGAAAACTCCCCGCCCTGCACCTGCCCGATGGCAACATCCTCTCCGAGTCAAACGCCATTCTGTGTTACCTCGCGCAAGGGTCCGGCTGGCTGCCAGAGAACAGTCTCCAGCAAGCACAAATGCTCGCGTGGATGTTTTTTGAGCAAAACCGCCATGAACCCGTTATCGCAGTCCGCGCCTCGCTGCGCACCTACCCCGAGCGCGCCCACCTCGCGACACCGGCCCGCATGGAAGAACTTCTCGAAAGCGGTCATGTAGTCCTAGCGCTGATGGAAGAACACCTTTCAAGCAACGAATGGTTCGCCGGCACTCAGGCCTCCGTCGCTGATATTGCCCTTTATGCCTATACCCACACCGCAGGTTCGCGCGGCGGCTACGATATGGCGCGATTCCCCGCGCTCAATGACTGGCTCCCGCGCATCGCCGCAATGCCGGGCTATGTCCCGCTGGAAGCGGTTCCATGAGCGCCGATCCCAAAACAATTGAGACATATGCAGCAAAGGCTGGCGATTATCTGCGCATGACGGCCACAACCCAGCCAACCGCCAGTTTGCAACGTTTCATGGCGCTCCTGCCCCCTTCTGCCAAAGTACTTGATATCGGCTGTGGCCCCGGCACCGAATCCGCTCTCATGCGGGCTGCCGGTCTGGATCCCGATCCCTTCGACGCCTCAGCGGAAATGGTTGCCCTCGCGCAGGAAACCTACAGCCTTCCTGCCCGCGTCGCCAGTTTCGATGATATAACGCAGCAAGCCACCTATGATGGTGCATGGGCCAATTTCAGCCTCCTGCATGCCCGCAGGGGCGATCTCCCCCGCCATCTGCACGCCATCGCCCGCGCCCTCAAACCAAGCGGAATCTTCCACATCGCGATGAAGACAGGAGAGGGCGAAAAGCGCGACTCACTTGGCCGGTTCTATACCTACATTTCCGTCACTGACCTGCAATCCATTCTACATGATACAGGCTTCGAGCCCCTCCATGTAGACGAAGATGAAGGCCCCGGTCTGGCCGGAAAACAGGAACCATTCGTGACAATTTGCGCGAGACTCCAAAACGATGCCTGATCTCTTCGCCTATACTGACGGCGCTTGCAGCGGCAATCCCGGCCCCGGTGGCTGGGGAGCACTGCTGCTCGCGAAAGACGGCGAAACCGTCCTGAAGGAGCGCGAACTTTGCGGCGGCGAGGCAGACACGACCAACAACCGTATGGAACTGCTCGCCGCGATCAATGCGTTGGAAAGCCTGTCGCGCCCTTCCACCATCACCGTCGTGACCGATAGCGCCTATGTTAAAGGCGGAATTACCCAATGGCTTTTCGGATGGAAGAAAAACGGCTGGCGCACCTCCAACAAAAAGCCGGTTAAAAATGAGGACCTCTGGCAGCGCCTCGATGCAGCCCGCCAGCAACATAACGTGACGTGGGAGTGGGTGAAAGGCCATGCAGGCCACCCCGAAAACGAACGCGCGGACGAACTGGCCCGCCGTGGCATGGCTCCGTTCAAACCATGACCTTCCTCACCGGCCTCGATTACGCATCTGTTTTTATCTTCGCGCTCACCGGCGCGCTTGTCGCCAGCCGCGCCCAGCTTGATCTGGTAGGCTTCATCTTTGTCGCCTGCCTTACAGCCGTTGGCGGCGGCACCCTCCGCGATCTGTTTCTTTCGCGTGAAACACTCTTTTGGGTGGCCGACCCAACTCTCATCGCGGTTGCGTGCGCTGCTGCGCTCCTGATGTTCTTCACTGCCCATCTCTTCGAAAGCCGGTTGAAAGTTCTCACATGGCTCGACGCCTGCGCCCTCTCCGTCGCCGTCCCTGCGGGGGTGGGCGTCGCTCTCGCACTAGAGAGCCATTGGGCCATCGCCTTGATCATGGGGGTTTCGACAGGTTGTTTCGGCGGCTTGATGCGGGATGTGGTGTGCAACGAAGTGCCGCTGGTCCTCAAACAAGGCGAACTCTACCTGACCGCAGCCTTTGCCGGCGCAGCGGCGACGCTTATCGCCCGCTCCATTGGATTGTCAGACCCCAACGCCCTAGCAATCTGTGCGGTTGTCACTTTGGCCCTGCGCTCCGGCAGCCTTGCGTTCGGTTGGCGTTTGCCCACCTACCGCGCACGTCCTCCGCGCCACTAACGGCTCACATTATTGGCAAACGCTGCCACCCATCTTCGAAAACCACCGTCGCAACACCCGCAAAGCGCCGCGCTCGGTCCAGTTCCCCCTCCAGTCGCGCCAACCGCCCTTTGCCCAACGCAGCATTCGCTTCAGGCCAATAGGCCCGCACCACCAACGCATCTGCGGCGCGGTCGGTTTTCATATCAATCCGCCCGATCAGCCGCGTTCCCTCCATTACCGGAAAGACGTAATAACCGAATGTCCGTTGCGCCTCCGGTACGAAAATCTCGATCCGGTAGCGAAAACCGAACAGCCATTCCGCCCGCTTCCGGTCACGCAACGCCGGATCAAACGGCGACAGCAGCCGCACCCGCTTGGGTGACGCCACATCACCCACGCCTTCCCACACATCGGGCCGCGCAAAACAGCGCTTCACCTGCCCGTCCGCTCCTTCAACTTCAACCGGCACGATCTCGCCGCGCGCCTCAGCCGCCGCGCACCATTCCCGCGCCTCTGACTTGCTGATCAGATCATAGAAATTGGCAAGTTCCGTGTTCGTTGCAAACCCGAGCCGGTCAAGCGCCGTCGCACACGCCCATGCGACCGTTTCCTGCACATCGGCGTATCGCGCATGAATATCGGGCGGAATCACCCGCTCGGTCAGATCATAGATCTTGCGAAACCCCTCGCGCCGCGTCACCGACAGCTCGCCCGTCCGCCACAGATACTCCAGCGCCGTCTTCGACGGATGCCAATCCCACCACCCACCAGAGTTGCGTTTCTCACCAACACCGACATCAAGGCTCGATTGCGGCCCACGTTCCGCAATCTGCCCGCGCACGGCGTCAATCTGGTCCAAAAAATCGGTGCGCTGCCATTTCGCCCAGCGCGCTGCCAGTTGTTCCCGCTCCCGCTCGAACTTAAGCCGCCAGAAAGGGAACGCCTCCATCGCGATGACAGACGCATCATGGGTCCAGTGCTCGAAAACTGCCCTGTCCCGCGCATGCACAAGCCCCAGAACCTGCGGCCGGTAGCGCTGACGACGCGACCATAAAATCATGTCGTGGGCGCGCGCAAATGTCAGGACGCTATCAACCTGAACAAATCCCAGATCTCCGATCAACGCGGCGATCTCACGCGGCCCTGCCTTGCCTATTGGCTCCGCCAAAAGCCCGTGCCGCGCCAGAAATATCCGCCGCGTCAAGGCATTGTTCAATTGGCGTATCGCCATTCCGTTCCCCCATGACGCACTCGATTGCGCGCAGCGGTTTTCCTCACCCCCGACCGGCACAACCGCTTGTACCCGCGCGGCGCTTCCCATATCTCCTGTGCATCATGGCAAAGAAACAGGACAATCCGAACTACAAAGTGATCGCCGAGAACCGGCGTGCCCGTTACGACTATGCCATTGAAGACGATCTCGAGGTCGGAATCATGCTCATGGGGTCCGAAGTCAAATCCCTGCGCATCGGCCAATCGAACATCGCCGAAAGCTATGCTTCTGTAGACGATGGCGAGCTTTGGCTCACCAATGCCTATATCGCTCCCTATGAACAAGCCAAGACATGGGGCCACGAAGAGCGCCGCAAACGAAAGCTGCTCGTCTCGAAGAAAGAACTGGCCCGACTGTGGAATGACACTCAGCGCAAGGGCATGACGCTTGTGCCGCTGTTGATGTACTTCAACCATCGCGGTTTGGTGAAGCTGAAGATCGGCATCGCCAAAGGCAAGAAACTGCACGACAAACGCGCCACCGACGCGAAGCGCGATTGGAACCGGCAGAAGCAGCGCCTGCTTCGGCAGAACTCTTGAGCACACGGCGGCTCCTGCCTATTCCGGAGGCAGGGCTGATCCAAGCATCCATAGGCTAAGTGGGTTGCCACCTTCCCTGTCACGGGGTAGTCAGCAGCAGACCTCCAGACCGTGGATCAGAGGGGAAAACCATGTCTGCGCCGTTGCAAAGTGACCCTAAAACGCTGGTCAGCACCGAGTGGCTGGCAGCGCATCTCAAAGATCCCGATCTGCGCATCATTGATGCGTCGTGGTATATGCCCGACGCCAACCGCGATGCCGAAGCCGAATACGAAGCCGCGCACATTCCGGGCGCCCGTTTTTTCGACATCGACGAGATCAGCGACCTGCGCAGCGAACTGTCGCACATGGCCCCGCCCGTCGAGAAGTTCATGAGCCGGATGCGGCAGATGGGCATTGGCGACGGTCATCAGGTCGTTGTCTACGATGGCTCCGGATTGTTTTCTGCTGCGCGCGTATGGTGGCTGTTCCGCCTTATGGGCAAGACCGACATCGCCGTACTCGACGGTGGCTTCCCCAAGTGGAAGGCCGAGGGTCGCCCTGTATCCGACGAGCCGCCTGTGATTCGCGATCGACACATGACCACCCGTCGTCAGAACACCCTCGTAAAAGACGTAACGCAAGTCGCCCGCGCCGCGAAATTGCGCGATCACGAAATCATCGACGCCCGCGCCGCCGCCCGCTTCAAAGGCGAAGTCCCAGAGCCGCGTGAGGGCCTGCGTTCCGGCCACATCCCCGGCTCGAAGAACGTCCCCTTCAACACCACGCTAAACGCCGACGGCACGATGAAGCCGACCGATGCGCTGGCAAAAGTGTTCGAAGAGGCAGGCGTCGACCTCTCGAAACCCGCCATTACCACCTGCGGATCAGGCGTGACCGCTGCGGTTCTTTCGCTTGCCCTTACCCGTTTAGGCAAGAACGATCATTCACTCTACGATGGCTCATGGTCCGAATGGGGCATGTACGCCGACCTTCCCATTGCAACCGGAGAAAGCTGATGCTGGAGCATCTCAAAGAACAGCCTGCCGATAAAATTCTGATGTTGATGCAGTCCTATCGGGAAGACCCCCGCGAGAACAAAGTCGACCTCGGCGTTGGCGTCTACAAGGACGCAAGCGGCAACACACCCGTCATGCGGGCTGTCAAAGCCGCCGAGAAGCGCATCTGGGAAGATCAAACCACCAAGGCCTATACCGGCCTTGCAGGGGATCCCGCCTATACAAGCGGCATGATCGACCTTGTTCTTTCCGGCGCGGCACCCAAGGAACGCATTGCCGCTGTTGCCACTCCTGGCGGCACTGGGGCGATCCGTCAAGGCCTCGAGCTGATCCGCCGCGCCGCGCCTGACGCTACTGTCTGGGTGTCCGCACCGACATGGCCCAACCATCCATCCATCATCAAGTTCCTCGGTATGAAGATGGGCGAGTACCGCTATTTCGATGACTCCACCCGCGGCGTCGATTTTTCCGCCATGATGTCGGACCTCTCCGGCATTTCGACTGGTGATGTCGTGCTTCTGCATGGCTGCTGCCATAACCCGACAGGCGCCAACCTCTCGGATGCCCAATGGGATGAGGTTATCGCCCTGCTGAAGGAAAAAGGCGCCGTGCCGATGGTCGACATCGCCTACCAAGGTTTTGGCGATGGGCTGGACGCCGATGGCGCTGCCACGCGCAAAGTTGCTGCCGCGATGGATGAGTGCCTGATCGCTGCCTCATGTTCTAAGAACTTCGGCATCTACCGTGAACGTACCGGCATCCTCATGGCCATCGCCCGCGATGACAAGGAAGCGAAAATCGCCCAAGCGAATATGAATTTCCTGAACCGGCAGAACTTCTCCTTCCCGCCGGATCACGGCGCCCGCATCGTTTCGACCATTCTGGGCGATCCCACCCTGCGCGCCGATTGGGAAGCCGAGCTGGAAGAGGTGCGCCTCTCGATGCTTGGCCTTCGCCAGCAACTGGCCGATGAGCTGCGGCAGCTTTCCAATTCGGATCGCTTCGATTTCATCGCCCACCACCGTGGCATGTTCTCACAAATCGGCACCACGCCGGAGAAGGTTGAGACAATGCGCCAAAACAACGGCATCTACATGGTGTCCGACAGCCGGATGAACATTGCAGGCCTCAACGCCGAAACCGTTCCGCTCCTCGCACGCGCAATCGTCGACGCCCGCGTATAACGCTTCGATACATTAACGTAAAAGGGCGGCCCATTGGCCGCCCTTTTTGTTTGCCCAAAAAAAATGGCCCGGGCGATTTGCGCGCCCGGGGCAGAGGTTTTGACCGTCAGGAGGAACGATCAGCCTTTCGAGAACTCAGGATAGGCTTCCATGCCAAGCTCGGTCATGTCGAGCCCGTTGATCTCGGCTTCTTGATCGACACGGATACCCGTTGTCGCCTTCAGGATGTACCAGACCAGCCCCGAGACAACTACGGTGAAGGCACCGACGACGAGGATCGAGTAGAGCTGCGTACCCAGCGACGCATCACCGTTGGTGAAGACAACAGCGATCGTACCCCAGATACCTGCCAGCAGGTGAACCGGAATGGCACCAACCACGTCGTCGATCTTCAGCTTGTCGAGCATCGGCACAGCGAAGACAACGATCACACCGCCAACAGCACCGATCAGAGTTGCAGCGCCCAAGGTCGGCGTCAGCGGCTCTGCAGTGATCGAGACGAGGCCAGCAAGAGCACCGTTCAGGATCATGGTAAGGTCAGGCTTCTTGTAGAGAAGCTGGCTCAGAACCAGCGCGGCAATTGCACCACCGGCAGCAGCAGCGTTCGTGTTGGAGAAGATACGGCTTACGTCTGCGACATCACCAACAGTGCCCATTGCCAGCTGCGAACCGCCGTTGAAGCCGAACCAGCCGAGCCACAGGATGAACGTGCCGAGCGTGGCCAGTGCGAGGTTCGAACCGGGGATCGGGATGGTCTTGCCGTCTTTGTACTTGCCGATACGCGGGCCAAGGATGATCGCGCCGGTCAGCGCAGCCCAGCCGCCAACGGAGTGCACAACCGTCGAACCTGCGAAGTCGAGGAAGCCCATCTCGTCGAGGAAACCACCACCCCACTTCCAGGAAGCCTGAAGCGGATAGATGATCGAGGTTAGAATGACCGTAAAGATGAGGAACGGCCACAGCTTGATGCGCTCAGCCAGCGCGCCCGATACGATGGAAGCAGTCGCTGCACAGAACATCAGCTGGAAGAAGAAATCCGAGCCAGTCGCCGCATAGGAGTAGTCATCCGCATCGGCGGCGCTCACGCCAACCGCTTCAAGGACTCCAGGCCCCCAAATGCCCGAAAGCACACCCTCAACGGCCCAAGTGCCGAGCGGGTACATCAGGTTGTAGCCGATGAGGTAGTAGAAAATTGCCGCAAGCGAGAAGAGCGCGACGTTCTTGGTCAACTGCATTGCCACGTTCTTTGAACGGACAAGGCCCGCCTCAAGCATGGCAAAACCTGCCGCCATGAAGAAGACAAGGAAGCCGCCCATAAGGAACAGCAGTGAGTTAAAGATGAATACGGAGTCGGTCGAGGCATTCACCCCCGGCACCGGCCCTTCTTGCGCGAGGCCCAGCGTCGGCAGTACCGCGATGGCACCTACGATAGGAAGTGTCTTTAGTAGTTTCATGATATTGGTCCCCTTGGGAATGATCTCAGAGCGCGTCGTCGCCGGTTTCGCCGGTGCGCACACGCATGGCGCTTTCGACATCCAGAACAAAAATCTTGCCGTCGCCGATCTTTTCAGTTTTGGCAGTGCTTGCGATCGTAGAAACGATCTCTTCCGCCATGCTGTCGGGCACGACGATTTCCAGCCGGACCTTCGGAACGAAGTTCACAGCGTATTCGGCACCGCGATAGATTTCAGTGTGGCCGGATTGGGAACCAAATCCCTTGATCTCAGTCACCATCATACCCCGCACGCCAGCGGCGGTGACGGCCTCGCGCACCTCCTCCAGCTTGAACGGTTTGATTGTAGCGATAATGAGTTTCACTTTATTCCCCTTGCGCATTGTTGCCGTCGGCCCTCAGCGGCCGCCTGCGAGCAAGAAGGAGCCGTAACCGTCCGAGCCTCAAGAGAATGCTGCACATGCAAAATCGAAAAATTGCCCTTAGTTGCACAATTTTTGCACAAATTGTCTGGTTTGATTAAAATTTAGACAAATGAAAAAGCCGAAATGCTGCTGTTTCCCGCCTCAACTTTTCGAATCCGAAGCGTTATGCTGCGAGCAAACAAGGCAGGCAGTACGCAGAAAATGACAGCTGACGGCGGAAAAAGACCGCCTCTCGTTGCGGATAGGCGCTACCCCGAAACCAAGCGGGAACCCGAGCGCAAACCCAAGGCGAAGAAGGCCAATGCGCAAAAGCGCAAGCCCGCAAAACCCACGCGCAGACGCGGGCCGCTGGGCCTTGTCTGGGCGCTTTTTGGCTGGCTTGTCCGTTTGGTGGTCAGGCTTCTCTGGGGTATTGGCTGGCGCATTGGCGCGGTCTGCGGTTTGGGCATTGCGGCTGCTGTCCTGTTTTTTGCTGCAACCCTGCCGCCGATTACCGACCTCGTTGACGGCCGCGCTCGCGGCTCGGTCACCTTGCTAGATCGCTACGGATCACCTTTCGCTTGGCGCGGGGAGCAGTTCGGCGGGATGATCACTGCCGCTACCGTCTCGCCACATCTGCACAACGCGGTCATTGCAACCGAAGACCGGCGCTTTTACCGCCATTTCGGCCTCTCCCCGCGCGGTATCGCCAGCGCCATCCGCATCAACCTCAGCGAAGGCCGTGGCCCGCTGTCCGGCCACGGTGGCTCGACGATCACGCAACAAGCGGCAAAGCTCCTTTGCCTTGGCGTGCCCTACGACCCGTCAGAATGGGAGAGCGAATCAGCCTACGAGGCCGACTGCCGCCGCTCCACATTGATGCGCAAAGGTAAGGAAGCGCTTTATTCCATGGCGATGGAGTTGAAATACTCCAAGGAAGATATCCTGACCATCTACCTCAACCGCGCCTATCTCGGCGCAGGCACCCGTGGCTTCGAGGCCGCGGCGCAGCGCTATTTCGGCATCTCCGCCGCGCAAGTCACTCCAAGTCAGGCCGCCATTCTTGCGGGCCTCCTCAAGGCACCAACGACCTACGCGCCAACCAACAACCTCCAGCGTTCATGGGACCGCGCGAATGTCGTGCTCGGTCTGATGGAGCGCGAAGGCTACCTCACCGAAGAAGAGGCCGCCTTCGCCCGCGCCAATCCCGCCCCACTGTCCGAAGCCGCCGAAGAAAGCTCAGGCGGTTATTTCGCGGATTGGGTGATGAGCGAAGGGCCGGAATTCTTCACCCGCAATACCACGGAAGATGTCATCATCCGCACCACGCTAGATGCGGAGATTCAAACCGCAGCAGAGGAGGCCCTTACATGGGTCTTCGAAAACCGCGTCAGCGAAGGATCGGGCGCCGAGGCAGCGATCGTCGTCATGTCGGCCGATGGTGCGGTGCGCGCAATGGTCGGCGGCCGTAATCTGGCGGCATCTGGCCTGTTCAACCGCGCGACCCAAGCCAGCCGGCAAACAGGCTCGTCGTTCAAGCCGTTTGTCTATGGGGCTGCGCTCGAATTGGGCTACTCTCCGCTTGATCTGGTGGATGACTCTGAACTGACAATCCAGATCCCCGGCTCCGGCCCCTACACGCCACGCAACTATGACAACGCGTTCAAAGGCCCGATCACCCTGACCCAAGCGATGGCCGAAAGCCGGAACATCCCCGCTGTGCGCCTTACCGAGGAACTTGGTCGCGATAATGTCCGCATCATTGCCGAAGGCTTTGGCATCACCTCCGATCTGGCGGATGGCCCCGCACTTGCACTGGGGGCGTCCGAAAGCACGCTGATCGAAATGACAGGTGCTTATGCGGGCATTCTCAACGGCGGTTCCTCGGTCACGCCCTATGGGCTTGTCGATCTGCGCCTTCAAGGCGACGCAACCCCGATGATGGACGCCCGAGGCGGCATCGGCGAGCGCGTCATTCAGGAACGCACCGCGCGCCAGCTTGTCTGGATGATGAACCAAGTATCAGAAATTGGCACCGCCCAACGCGCCAAGATACCCGGCTGGGATATTGCTGCCAAAACAGGCACAACACAGGGCGCGCGTGATGCTTGGTTTATCGGCTTCACCGCCAACTACGTCACAGGTGTCTGGATGGGATATGACGATAACACCCCGCTCACGGGTGTCACAGGCTCCGGCCTCCCCGCAGAGATCTGGCGCGAAACGATGGTCAATGTACTGGGCGAAAGCGATCCGATCCCGCTGCCAATGGAGGAACCAAACGCCATCAACGAGACTCTGCGCGGCCTGCAAGGCCCAGAAGCCTCCCGCCCCAGCGGTCAGGATGAGGACACCAACATTTTGATCAATCTACTTAATTCGCTGCTCAGCGGCAGATAGGCTATTGCGCCTCGGGGCAGCGCGCATAACGGAATGCGTAGCCGTCCCAGATCATGAACAAATCGTCGCTATCAGCGGCGTTCATCATCATCACCCGCTCCGACCACGCACCACCATCGCCGGTGCATTCCAGCGTATAGAGAACCGCATCCATCCGATCCACATTCACCGGCCGCGTCATCTCACACCGGCTTTCTACCCCGTAGAAAACATTGTCACGAATTTCCAACGCCCCGCCGTCAACCCCGACAAGCCCACATTCGGCATTCGCCGCCTGCCGGTAGATCCCATCAAAAGGGCCAGCACTCAAAGCGACAGGCAATGCCCATAGCCAGAGCGATGATGCCGCAATCCCGCGCATCAGATTTCCTTGACGGCGTCGATCAATGCATCCAGATCACCGCGCCGCGCATCCAGCATGGCACCCATCTCCGTGCGTTCAGACAGCAGCATGTCGATGCCTTCAATGATCACGTTGAAAAATAGGACTTTCCCCGATGCATCAGAAACATGGAAATCAACGCGGAAAGGCGATTGCCCCTGCAATATTGCCAGCGTCTCCACCTGAATGCCGCGCGGAATCTCTCGCTCGCCCTGTACCTCAACACGCCCGCCGATAAATTCGCGAAACCGGCGGCCATAACGGCGGGCAATATAGCCGCGGAACGCTTCCGTGAACCGGCGCAATTGGTCCGCACTGGCACGCCGCGCCTCAACGCCAAGCGCATAACGTGCAATGATCGGCACGTCCGCGTATCGGTCAAAGATCCCTTCAAAATCACGGATCATCGCCGCCTCTGATTTACCAGAAGCGATCACTGCGTTGATGTCGGCAACGATGCGATCCACCAGCGCGCGCGCCTGCGCCGCACTCTGCGCAGCAGCCCCAACAGGCGCACCAGTCGCCAAGGCGCCCATTGCCAAAGCCAGAATTTCGCGGCGGCGGTAGTCGAACGACATTATTGTTCTCCCGTCAAATCGGCATAAGGGTCAGCATATGGGTCCGCATACGGATCGGCATATGGGTCGGCGTAAGGGTCGGCGTATGGGTCTGCCGTGTCCACCTGTGTGCTCGGCACAGCAGGGGCGTTCCGTCCCAATTCGAAGCGTCTGTTCTGCAAGTACATCTGCCGCGTGATCGCATAGCTGTCTGCACTCTCATATAGAACGGTATCCACCGAGGTCGAGAACCGCCCGCGCGTGATCACCTCGCCAGCAATCCGGCTCGGCGCGATATAAGGCTCAATGACATCCGGCACAAAGAGTTGCAGCGGATCGAACACAACGTCCACTACCAGCCCGAACGTATCCCGCTGGGTCGAAGGCCCGTAAACAGGCAACTCCACATAGGCCCCTTCCGGAATGCCCCACCGCGCCATCGTCGCGCCGAAATCAGTTTCACGCTCGTAGATCTTCATGCGATCCGCAACGTCGATCAACCCGCCAATCCCTACGGTCGTGTTGATAAGGAACCGGACCGTATTGATGCCCGCGCTTTCCAGATCACCCTGCAAAACACCATTCACGACCATACCGGGCAGGGCGGTATTTTCGGCAAAATCGACGACCGCGCCTGTTACCTCTTTCGGAACAGCGTTCCCACCACGCGACAAAGGCCGGAACACAGCCTCGTCCAACGCTTTGTTGAATGCGTGCGTCTGCCGGTTGCTTTCCTCGAAAGGGTCATGAACAAAGCCACCATGCTGCGGGGCGCTACACCCCGCGACGGCGAGCAAAAACCCAATCAACACAGCAGTTCTTGTGGACACTCGGCTCTGCATCAAACCCTCAACAACTTCTCCCGTAGCAAGCAAGGAATCGCCCGCGCGGTTTTTCATTCGTTTTCAATTCTGCACTCCCGAACAGAGAACCTCAATGCATCCTCTTGGATTGCCTTGACCGCGCAGCGAGGATAGCTTCGCGCCAAATTGTCTTGGAGAGCCCAATGTCCTCAAATTTCGAAGCCCGCCTCGCCGAACTTGGCATCACTTTGCCATCCGCACCGGCCCCCGCAGCAAACTATGTGCCGTTTATTCAATCGGGTAATCTGGTGTTTGTCTCCGGTCAGATCTCGAGCAACGAAGACGGGTTCATCACCGGCAAACTGGGTGCGGACATGAGCGTCGAAGACGGCGCCCAAGCCGCCCGCGCCTGCGCGATCAGCCTTCTTGCGCAGCTGAAGGCAGCTTGCGAAGGCGACCTCGACAGGCTGCGCCGCGTCGTCAAGCTGACCGGCTTCGTTAACTCGACGGCCGATTTCAACGACCAGCCAAAAGTCATCAACGGCGCGTCCGATTTCCTCGTCGAAGCGCTCGGCGATGCCGGTCGCCACACGCGCTCCGCGGTCAGCGCCGCGTCCCTTCCCTTCGGCGTCGCAGTCGAAATCGAAGGCATTTTTGAAATCATATGATCCTGCCCAATACCTTCTTGGAAAGCCCCATCGCGCATCGTGGCTTGCACGACCGCGCGCAGGGCCGCCCTGAAAACTCGATCGAGGCCATCACCGCCGCGATCGAAAGCGGCTACGGCATCGAAATTGATCTGCAACTGTCGTCAGACGGCGTTCCGATGGTCTTTCACGATTACGACCTCGGCAGGCTCACAGGGCGTCAAGGCGCTGTGGCCCGACATTCCGCCAAGGAATTGGGAGCCATTCCGCTGCTCGGCGGGAAACACGACATCCCCACACTTGCCGATGCGCTAAATCTCGTCGACGGGCGTACCCCGCTCCTGATCGAGATCAAGGACCAAGACGGCGCAATGGGGCCAAACACTGGCCCGCTGGAACAAGCAACAGCGCAGGTGCTCGCAAGTTATTCCGGCCCCGTTGCGGTGATGTCTTTCAACCCGTTCAGTATGCGAGCATTCGCTAAAGCCGCCCCCACACTCCCGATCGGCCTCACCACCAGCGACTGGAAACCGGAGGACTGGCCCACCATCCCCGCGCGCCGCTGCGCTGAATTGGCAACGCTGTCTGACGTGTTCGATGTCAGTGCGGCGTTCATCAGTCACGATGTTGCCGATCTCACCAATCCGGCTGTTCTGGCACTCAAGAAAAAGGGTCTGCCCATCCTTTGCTGGACAGTCACCTCCCCTGAACAAGAGGCTCAAGCCCGCCGCGTTGCCGACAATATCACTTTCGAGGGCTATGCCGCTTGACCTAGGGCCGAAATCCCCCACTTTCAGCCCTATGGAAACCGCCGTCGAAATCCTGACCCACAGCAGCATCGCGGATATCCCCGCCACCGAGTGGGACGCTTGCGCCTGCCCCGAAGCAACAAATGATGGCCGTCCGTCCGATCCGTTCTCAACCCATCGCTTTCTGTTGGCACTGGAGCAAAGCGGCTCAGTCGGGCGCGGTACAGGCTGGCAACCGCACTACCTCGCCGCGCGGTTGGACGGAGAACTAATCGCTGTCGCCCCAACCTTCGCCAAAAGCCACAGCCAGGGCGAATATGTCTTCGATCACAACTGGGCACATGCTTACGAGCAGGCAGGTGGGCGGTATTATCCAAAACTGCAAATCGCCGTTCCGTTCACCCCTGCAACTGGCCGCCGCTTCCTCACCCGCCCCGGCCACGAAGCTACCGGCATCAGCGCGCTCCTACAAGCCGCCCAACATGTGTCCGAGGAAAACCGGCTATCGTCCTTCCACGTCACCTTCTGCACCGAGGCAGAGGCCCAGATCGGAGAAGAGATCGGCCTTCTGCGCCGAACGGGCCAGCAATTCCATTGGGAAAACGAAGGTTATAAAAGCTTCGATGATTTCCTCGCCGCGCTCTCCAGCCGCAAGCGCAAAACAATCCGCAAGGAACGCGCAACCGCGCAGGCCTTCGGCGGCGAAATCATCACGCTCACCGGCGACCAGATCCAACCAGAGCACTGGGATGCCTTCTGGGTGTTCTATCAGGATACCGGCAGCCGCAAATGGGGCTCTCCCTACCTGACCCGCGCCTTCTTCGACATCCTGCACGAAACCATGCGCGATGATGTGGTCCTCGCCCTCGCCTCCCGCGATGGCATACCTGTCGCTGGTGCATTGAATTTCATCGGGCGGGAGACACTCTTTGGCCGCTACTGGGGCTGCACCGAATTTCACCCCTGCCTGCATTTCGAACTGTGCTATTATCAGGCCATCGACTACGCGATCGCCCACGGCCTCCGCGTCGAAGCGGGCGCACAGGGCGAGCATAAACTCGCCCGCGGCTACCTTCCCGCTCCGGTGCATTCCCTGCACTGGATCGCTGATCCCGGCTTCCGCGACGCCGTCGCGCGCTATCTCGATGCTGAACGAGAGGCCGTTGATCACGAAATCGAAGTTCTCACCAGCTACGGCCCTTTCCGCCGCACCGAAATGGAGGAGCAGGAATGACCCAGAAATTGAACGACATCGACCGCGAAGCCACCCTCGCACCGCTTTACGACGCAGGCTGGAGCCTCTGTGACGACCGCGACGCCATCACGAAAACCTTCACTTTCCGCAATTTCGTGGAGGCTTTCGGCTTCTTGACCCGCGCCGCGATCTGGGCCGAAAAACTCAACCATCACCCCGAATGGTTCAACGTATACAAGACAGTCACTGTCACCCTTACAACCCATGATGTTGACGGCCTCAGTGATCTGGACATAAAACTCGCCAAGAAAATGGATAGTTTGGCTGGGTAATTATGGAAAAACTACTTTCGACCGAGATCTGGGCAGGGCAAACCCTCGCCAATGTTCTGACGGTGGATTTCTTCGCGGGCGTGATGGGCAATATTCTCGCAGCGCTCCTCATCCTGCTTGCAGGCATGTTCGTCGCTGGCTGGGCACGCAAACGGATCATGGCGGTGGGGAGCCGCTTTGAACAGCTCGACAATACGCTGTTCAACTTCCTCGCCAATATAACGCGCTATGTGATCCTTGGCTTTGCCTTCCTGTTCGTTCTGAACACATTCGGCATTCAAACCACCAGCTTCGTCGCGGTGATCGGTGCCGCCGGTCTTGCGGTTGGCCTCGCGCTACAGGGCACCCTTTCTAACGTCGCCGCTGGCGTGATGATCATCCTGTTCCGCCCCTTCAAGCTTGGCGATTTCGTAGAGGTCGGTGGGCAAATGGGCACCGTGAAGGACATCTCGCTGAACTTCATTGAACTGGCGACCGCCGCCAATGTACAGGTCATCGTGCCCAATGCGCAGGTTTGGGGCAACACGATCACCAACTATTCCGTCTACAGTACCCGCCGCGCCGAATGGCTGTTTGGCGTGGGCTACGGCGCTGATCTCAAGAAAGCCGAGGCGATCATCCGGCGCGTCGTGCTTGAAGACCCCCGCGCCCTTGCAGAGCCGACACCCTTCATTCAGGTCAATAATCTCGGGGATTTCTCAGTCGATTTTCTGGTGCGCGTCTGGTGCAACAGCGGCGATCTCTTCCAGTTTCAAGCCGATATGAAACGCGCCGTGAAAGAGGCGTTCGATGCCGAGGGGATCGACATTCCCTTCCCGACACAAACCGTCATTCGTCAGGACGAAACAGCCTGACACTCAAAAAAGGGCGCCGCTTGGCGCCCTTTTCTCTTGGCTCAAGCCATGACCTTTTCGAGGTCGTCCAGCATCGTCTCACCGCCCGAAAGCTCGCAAACCCCGCGTGCCTCCTCAACGTTGATCACTTTGACAACACCATCATCGGCAAACAGCGCATAGCGCACTGACCGATCGATGAAACCGATTGCCTCGGCGGTAAAGCTCATGCCTACGGCCTTGGTATATTCGGCCGCTGGATCGGCGAGCATCGTGATCCCCGCCGCGTCCGCACCTGACATTTCGGCCCAAAGCTTCATCACATGAATATCGTTCACAGAGATGCAAATGATCTCGTCCACGCCTTTCGCATCAAATTGCGCCTTGGTGCGGATAAAGCTCGGCAGATGCGCCGATGAACAGGTCGGCGTAAACGCCCCCGGCAACGCAAAAATCACCACGCGACGCCCTTTGAGCTTCTCTCCCAGAGAGACGAATTCCGGCCCCTCAGCCCCCATGTACGCCAGTTGAACGTCAGGAAGCCGGTCGCCCACAGAAATTGCCATCTGATTCCCCTTTTTCGGAATTGCACATGTCCTTTGGCGGGATATAGGGTCGACAACGTCAATCGACCACTGGAAAGGGAAGAGAATGGCACATTTCGTCGTGGTAGGCGCAGGCCAGGCCGGAGCCTCACTCGTTGCCAAGCTGCGCAGCGAGGGATTTGAGGGGCGCATCACGCTCATCGGCGCCGAGGCCAATCCACCCTACCAACGCCCGCCGCTTTCCAAGGCGTACCTGCTCGGTGAAATGGCGCTTGAACGCCTCTACCTGCGCCCGCAGTCCTTTTACGATGACCAGAATATCGAACTGCGGCTCGAAACCCGCGTCACCGATATCGACGCCGAGGCACGCAACCTGACGCTCTCCACCGGCGAAACCCTGACCTATGACAAACTCGCCCTTACCACAGGCTCCCATCCGCGCACCCTGCCCGCTGCAATCGGCGGCACGCTCGATGGCGTCTACACGATGCGCGATCTTCAGGACGCAGACGCAATGGCACCCGAATTGGTCGAAGGCCGCAGCGTCCTGATCATAGGCGGAGGCTATATCGGCCTCGAAGCCGCTGCCGTTGCGGCCAAAAAAGGCCTGAAGGTCACGCTGGTCGAGATGGCCGACCGCATCCTCCAGCGCGTTGCCTGCCCTGAAACATCCGATTACTTCCGCGCTCTGCACGCCTCCCACGGCGTGGATATTCGCGAAGGTGTCGGCCTCGACCGCCTCGTCGGGACCGACCGCGTCACCGCCGCCCACCTGACAGATGGTACCGAACTTGCGATCGACTTCGCCATTGTCGGCGTCGGCATCGCTCCCGCCACGGCACTGGCCGAGGCCGCCGGTGTCACCGTCGACAACGGCATCGTCACCGATCTCCACACCCGCACCTCCAACCCCGATATCCACGCGGCAGGCGATTGCGCCACCCTACTTTTCAAAGGTCAGCAGATAAGACTCGAAAGCGTCGGCAACGCCATTGATCAAGCAGAAGTCGCGGCAAAGAATATGCTAGGGCAGAATGTGGAATATGTGCCCGCGCCTTGGTTCTGGTCCGACCAATACGACTGCAAACTCCAGATCGCCGGCCTCAACATCGGCTACGATAAAGTCTACGTCAAAGAAGGCGACAACGGCGCGCGGTCCCACTGGTACTACAAGGAAAGCAACCTCATCGCAGTCGATGCGATGAACGATCCACGCAACTACATGATCGGCAAGCGCCTCATCGAAGCGGGCAAATCTCCCGCGCCCGAGGTTATCACCGATCCCGCAACGGACATGAAAGCCCTGCTCCGCGCGTGAGGATCATCGGTGGACAATGCCGTGGCTTGACCTTGGCCGCCGTGGGCAAAGGCGACACCGCCGCCCATCTGCGCCCGACTTCCGATCGGGTGCGCGAAAGCCTGTTCAACGTCCTCGCGGGCGGCCGTTTCGGTGATCCGGTCGAAGAGGCAATCGTCCTTGATCTCTTTTCAGGAACCGGCGCACTGGCGCTCGAAGCACTCTCCCGCGGCGCAGCCAACGCTACGCTCGTCGATAGCGGTCGCGCCGCCCAGCGCCTGCTGCGCGACAACATCACCCGCTGCCGCATGGAAAGCCGCGCCAAGACGCTCTCCAGTGACGCAACGCGCCTGCCCGCACGCCCGCTCGGCCAGCCCGCCGCTACATTGGTGTTTCTCGATCCGCCCTACGGCAAGGGCCTCGGCCAACAAGCCCTCGCCAGTGCCGCAACCCAAGGCTGGATCGCCCCTGACGCACTGATCGTATTCGAGGAAAACGCCGCGCAACCTGCACCGCAGGGCTTTACCCTGAGCGACCAGCGCCGCTACGGCGATACATGGATCACCTTCTTGGAGGCCGACGGACCTTCCCAATAACAGCGAGTCAGTCTAGGCAACGCCCATGACCATCAGTGCCGCATATGAAAGCGTCGTCAGCGCCGGGAAAATCAAACCCGATCCCGCGCAACAGGCTATGCTGCCGCACCTCGACCGTATCGTCACCGAGCTTTCCAAACCCGTCAAAAAAGGCTTCTTCCGCAAAAAGGCTCCCGACGCGGTGCGCGGTCTTTATATCTGGGGCGGCGTGGGGCGCGGCAAATCAATGCTGATGGATATGCTTTACGAGCACGTCGATGCCCCCAAACGCAGGGTGCATTTTCATGTGTTCATGCAGTGGGTCCACACCGAAATGACCGCCGCCCGCAAAACTGGCGTGGAGGACGCCCTTGCCCCCGTTGCGGCCCATTTGACCGACAATCTGCGCCTGCTCGCCTTCGACGAAATGCAGATCACCGATATCACCGACGCCATGATCGTTGGGCGACTGTTCGAAGCGCTGTTCAAGGGCGGTGTATGCGTCGTCACCACCTCCAACCGCCATCCCGATGAGCTTTACAAAAACGGGCTGAACAGGCAGCTGTTTCTGCCCTTTATTGCGCTGATCAAAGAGCAGCTCGATATCGTCGAACTCGCCAGCCCAACGGACCACCGGCAGGGGCGTCTCGAAGGGGCGCAAAGTTATTTCACCCCCATCAACGCCGACAGCCGCGCCACGATGGAGGCCGTCTGGCAAGATCTGACAAACGGCACGAAAGAGCCACTCGTGCTTCATGTCAAAGGCCGCGAAGTTGAGATTCCCGCCTTCCACAACGGCGTCGCCCGCGCACGTTTCTATGACCTATGCGGTCAGCCCCTTGGGGCGGCAGATTACCTCGCCTTGGCCAGCGCCGCGCGGGTTCTGCTCTTGGAGGACATCCCCCGCCTGTCGCGCTCGAATTATAACGAGGCCAAGCGTTTCGTAACCCTGATCGACGCGCTCTACGAGGCCAAAGTCCGCCTCATCTGTTCCGCCGCCGCCGAACCTGAAATGCTCTATGTCGAAGGCGAAGGCACCTTCGAATTCGAGCGCACGGCAAGCCGTCTGAGGGAAATGCAAGCGGTGGATTAGGGGCAGTAACGCCCGCCAGATAAACAGAAGGACGGACATTTGTCCGCCCCCCCGCCCTGCCAAACTCTCACATGCGCAGGAGGCAGGTCTCCACAATGGCACATGTCACGTTGGGCATATCTAGCGACAAAAACGAATCACCGTCAACAATTGAAACCAAAGTGGCGGCGATCAGCCGTTCTCGCGCATCACATGACCAGCAAGGTAAAGCGATCCGCAGATCAAAATTCGCGCAGCAGGATCACGCGCGGTGATCTCCTCGATAGCCGTGCGCACACCGTCCGCAATCAACACCTCGGCAAAGCCCGCGCGCCGTGCAGCGTCGGCCGTGGTTTCAGCGGGGAGCGTGTTCATCTCTCCGGGGATCGAAACTGCCGTGAGGCTGGCCGCAACGCCCGCCAATGGCTTCAGATAGCCGGTGATGTCCTTGGTGTTCAGCATCCCGCAGATCAAATGCGTCGGGCGCGGCGGCTGTTGGGAAAGGGTTTCCGCCAGCACAACGCCTGCGGCGGGGTTATGCCCACCATCAAGCCACAATTCGGCAGGTCGCGCCAAGTCAACCAGCGCACCTTGCGTCAGCTGCTCCATACGCGCAGGCCAATAGGCTTTCGTCACTGCCGCCTCACATGCCGCATCGTCCATCCCCAGCGCGCGCAAACCTGCAATCGCCGCACCGGCATTCATCACCTGATGCGGCCCGCGCAAATTCGGCAGCGGCAAATCCAGCAGCCCACCCTCATCCTGATAGATCAACCGTCCCCGCTCGGTCCCAACATGCCAGTGCTGCCCATAGGCCAGCAGCGGCGCGCCCAATCTTTCCGCCTGCCGCTCGATCACCGCCATGGCTTCATCATGCTGCGGACCAACGACACAAGGCACACCGCGTTTGATGATCCCTGCCTTTTCGCCCGCGATTTCCGGTAAGGTTTCACCCAGAAATTGCTGGTGATCCAGATCGACCGGCGTGATCACAGTCAATGCAGGCGCATCAATGACATTCGTTGCGTCCAGCCGCCCACCAAGGCCAACCTCTAGCAGGGTATAGTCTGCATCCGTCTCGGCAAAAGCCAACAAACCCGCCACCGTGGTAATCTCGAAATAGGTGATGCTCTCACCGTCATTAGCGGCATAGCACCGGTCCAACACCTCGGTGAGCGCGGCCTCACTGATCACTGCGCCCGCAAGCCGGATACGCTCGTGAAACCGCGCCAGATGCGGCGAGGTATAGGCATGTACCCGTGCGCCACTGGCCTCTAGCCCCGCCCGCATCATGGCTTGGGTCGATCCCTTACCATTGGTCCCCGCCAGATGGATCACCGGCGGAAGCCGGTCCTGCGGATTATCCAAGGCAGCCAAAAGCCGCCACACGCGGTCGAGCGTCAGGTCAATCACCTTGGGGTGAAGCGCCATCATCCGTTCGAGGATGACATCAGATCTTTGGGTCACAGGAGGTGCTTTCTACGCGCCGCTCTTGGCGGCTTTGCCGTCAACTTCATTCTCTACGGGGGCCGGAGCAGGCAAATCGCCCTTCAGCGCCGGTTCCAGCCCCAGAAGCATCCGCAAAATCTGGATCAGCTCGTCACGCATCTCCGTGCGCGGCGTCACACGGTCCAGCATACCGTGATCCAGCAGATACTCCGCCCGCTGGAAGCCCTCGGGCAATTTTTCGCGGATTGTCTGCTCGATCACGCGCGGACCCGCAAAGCAAATAAGCGCATTCGGCTCGGCAATCTGCACATCGCCCAGCATCGCGTAGGATGCCGTCACCCCGCCGGTAGTCGGATGGGTCAGCACCACGATATAGGGCAGGCCCGCTTCCCGCAGCATTTCCACCGCAACCGTCGTGCGCGGCATCTGCATCAGGCTCAGAATGCCTTCCTGCATCCGCGCACCACCCGCAGCAGAGAACAGCACCAACGGGCGCTTCAGCTCAACGGCACGTTCAGCGGCGGCAATGATCGCATTGCCCACATACATGCCCATAGACCCGCCCATAAAGGTAAAGTCCTGCGCCGCAGCCACAATCGGGGTCTTGCCGATCTCACCTTCCGCAACGAGCATCGCCTCTTTTTCGGCGGTTGAGCGCTGCGCCGCTTTCAGGCGTTCGGTATATTTCTTCTGATCGCGGAAGTTCAGCGGATCGGCGATCGGTTCCGGCACCTTCACCTCGGCAAAGGCGCCATTGTCGAACAGCGCCTCAAAACGCGCACGCGGCGTAATCGCCATATGGTGTCCACAGCTCGTGCAAACATTGAGGTTTTCCGCCAGTTCACGGTGAAACAACATGGTTCCACACTCACTGCACTTCTTCCACAAATTCTCTGGCACTTCCCTGCGCGAGAAGAGCGAATTGATTGTCGGACGAACGTAATTGGTAATCCAGTTCATGTGCAGTCTCTTACCTTGATGGGACCGAGATAATCCGCAGCGCCATGAATTGCAATCAGAGCCTGATCGCCACCCGCGCCGCCAGCCACATTACACCCACGGCCAGCAATATGTAGATAAACTCGAAAATCACCGTTGGGTCGGCCAATGCCTCCAACCCGCGCGCCCTCAGTGCCGGATCAACCGGAACCAACAATACAAGCGCCAGCCCCGAGGCTTCGCTATCCTTAAAACCGTAGAGCAACAGCGCATGAACGTTATTCGCAAAATGCAGCCCGATGGCCGCCCCAATTGATCCGCTCCGCGCTGTAAGGTCCGCCGCAGCGATGCCGATCAACATCGCCCAAACGGCCCAAAGCACCCCCTCCGCCGGCCCCATCGCATTGAAGTAATGGCTGGCCCCGAAAATCGCACTCGGCAAGACCATCCAGACAAACGGCGAACGCCAGCGCACCGCCAGTTGCTGCTGCAAATATCCCCTAAAGAACAACTCCTCCGTGCTGGTCTGCAAGAGCACAAATGGCAACGATACAACCGCCGCCAATAGCCACGGTGTCAACGGGCGCACCTCGGCCACCAGATCAGCACCCACCCAAGGCGGCAAAACCTCCATCGCCAAGGCAAGCGCAGTCACCCCCAAAAATGCACGTTTGAGATCAGCAAAAACCACGCTATCGCCAAAAAGCGTTGCGAACCGGCGCCCATGCAGCTGCCGCACCACAAACACCAGCGCCGTCAACGGGATCGCAAAGAACCCCAGCTGCACGATAAGCGAAAACGGTTTATCTCCCTTGGCGAATGCCGAGAACGCCTCCGCATCCATCGGCATCAGCCCCATCAGCAGCGGCGCCAGAAAGAACGACAGCACAACAATCGCAACACCGGTCAGCGTCCGCGATAGCTCCGCCGCATCGCGGGCCGCCGCGACGAATTGCGGATGTCGTGGGTAATAGGGCGCCATGTTACGGGTCATGTTTTCCTCCTATCGCCCCTCGCCTCTTCGCGCAATTCCACCATATCTTGCTTGTGAAGGCCGAAGCTGTCTTTTAGACCGTGGTGGACTGTTTTTTTCGGAGGATCCAAGATGGCTCGCCAGTTCGACAAATCCAAACTTCCCAGCCGTCACGTTTCGGTCGGCCCCGCACGCGCCCCGCACCGTTCGTACTACTATGCAATGGGCATGGACGAGGACGATATCAAACAACCCTTCGTCGGCGTCGCCACCTGTTGGAACGAAGCCGCACCCTGTAACATCTCGCTGAACCGTCAGGCACAGTCTGTAAAACTCGGCGTCAAAGCTGGCGGCGGCACGCCCCGCGAGTTCACGACCATCACCGTTACCGACGGCATCGCAATGGGCCACGAAGGCATGCGCTCGTCGCTGGCCTCCCGCGAAGCCATCGCTGATACTGTCGAACTGACCATGCGCGGCCACTGCTACGACGCCATCGTTGGCCTCGCCGGTTGTGACAAATCCCTGCCGGGTATGATGATGGCAATGGTGCGCCTCAACGTACCGTCGGTGTTCATCTACGGCGGTTCGATCCTTCCAGGCCGGTTGAACGGTCAGGACGTCACCGTGCAGGACGTGTTCGAAGCGGTCGGCAAGCATCAGGCCGGCAACATGAGCGATGCCGAACTGGAAATCATCGAGCGCGTCGCTTGCCCCTCCGCAGGGGCCTGCGGCGGCCAGTTCACAGCCAACACGATGGCCTGTGTGTCCGAAGCCATCGGCCTCGCCCTGATGAATTCGTCAGGCGCTCCGGCCCCTTATGAGAGCCGCGATCAGTATGGCATCGCTTCCGGTGAAGCGGTGATGGATCTCATCGAGCGCAACATCCGCGCCCGTGATGTCGTCACCCGTAAGAGCCTCGAAAACGCCGCTCGCGTCGTAGCTTGCACCGGCGGCTCCACCAACGCTGGCCTGCACTTGCCCGCAATCGCCCACGAAGCCGGCATCGACTTCGATCTGGCCGATGTCTGCGAAATCTTCCGCGACACGCCGTATTTCGTCGATCTCAAGCCGGGCGGCCAGTACGTTGCCAAAGATCTCTACGAGGCAGGCGGCGTTCCGGTCGTGATGAAGGAGCTGCGCAAAGCGGGCCTTATTCACGAAGACTGCATGACCGCCTCTGGCCGTAGCATCGGCGAAGAGCTGGACATGATCAAAGGCGAAGCCGACGGTCGCGTCATCTACCCGATCGAAACCCCGATCACCAAAACCGGCGGTGTTGTGGGTCTACAAGGCAACCTCGCCCCAGAAGGCGCAATCGTTAAGGTCGCCGGCATGGACGAGGAACAGCAAGTCTTCACCGGCCCTGCCCGCGTGTTCGAATGCGAAGAAGACGCTTTCGAAGCGGTCAAGCAGCGCGCCTACAAAGAAGGTGAAGTCCTCGTCATCCGTAACGAAGGCCCCGCTGGCGGCCCGGGCATGCGCGAAATGCTCGCCACCACCGCCGCGCTCTCTGGTCAGGGTATGGGCAAGAAAGTGGCACTCATCACCGATGGCCGCTTCTCTGGCGCGACCCGTGGTTTCTGCGTGGGTCACGTTGGCCCCGAGGCCGCGCATGGCGGTCCGATCGCACTTCTTGAAGATGGCGACATGATCACCATCAACGCGATCAAAGGCGAAATCAGCGTCGCACTATCTGACGAGGAACTGGCCAAGCGCAAAGAAGCGTGGTCTGGCCCGCGCGATACGATCTACGCCTCCGGTGCGCTGTGGAAATACGCCCAGCTTGTCGGTTCCACCCGCCTTGGCGCTGTGACCCATCCGGGCGCCAAGCACGAAAAGCACATCTACGTCGATCTCTGACCGGATGCGCGTACGTCGGATTGCTCCACTCCTAACGGGGTTGGCACTTATGCTCAGCCAGACCGCCTGCGTTAATGGCGGTCTGGGTGGGCTGTTCGGCGGCACACAGGAAATCGCCGTGCGCGGTGGCGCTGTCACCGTGCGCGGCCCTGCAAATTTCTGCATCGACGGCGCCGCCAGCAACAGCGCCGACGGCTTCGCGGTTCTTGCAGGCTGCAACGTCATCGCCACCCGTGGCAAAGCGCCAGCGCACCCAGCGCTCATCACCGTTCAGGTCGGAGTTGCAGACAGCGCCACCGTCAACGGCGCCGAAGATGTTCTGGCCAGTTTCCTTGAGAGCGACGATGGCGCGGAACTGCTCAGCGCCTCGGGCGACGCCAGCGCGATCAAAATCGAAGATGTCCGCCATTCCGACGGGCTGGTCGAGGTCCGCTTCACTGATAGCAGCCCCCTCCCGACAGAGGCACTTCAGGTCGGCGAGTGGCGCGCCTTCACCGATGTGGCGGGCCGTCTCGTCACCATCAACGTGCGCAGCCTCGCCCGTGCGCCCCTTCTCCAGCAGGAAGGCGCGGTCCTCCTGCGTCAGGCTGTTGCAGCGATGAAGGCGGCAAATCCCGCACCCGCCGTTGCCGACGCAGGCTGACGGGCCACTTGCCCTCGGCACAACCTTATGTAGCAACTTGAGCCGAACCGTGCATAATTACGGGAAAAGAGCAGGCTCACGGGAACGATGCGCAGATATATTTCATTGCTAGACAAACTGCTGCACCGCAGGCTCCTGCGCCGCTGGTCGCGCATGGCACGCGACGCTGGCACTATGGACCTTGCCGAGCTGCGCCGCGCACGCACCGCCGCCCGCCAGTTGCGCACCCGCATCGACGAACTGGCAAACAAGGCCGACGGTCGCCTCGCCCTTCCCGCCATTGGCAACGATATTGTGCAGGCACCGCCCAATGCCGAATGGTCATGGCGTCCACCGCTGTTTCGCGGCCCGCTTGCCCGCCAAGGCATCACCGCCGTGCCGACCAAAACCGCAATGGCTGACGGTATCACCCTTTTCCACGATTGCCGTGAGAGCGAACTGACCCTCCGCCAGTTACGCAACATCCGGCCCGAAGATCTCGCGCCATTTGGCCTGCGGATGGATGTGTTCCGCTTCGACGGCACGTTCCTCTCTCTGGTGATCGACATCCCTCCCGAAGGCGCACAAGGGCTTCTGAAGCGCCATTTGGTGCGGCTATCCACCATCATCGAAGTAGAAAAGCCGCTCGAAATCTTCGCGCGTCTCAATGTCCGCCATGGCCCCAACACCGAGCAAGTCGTCCGCGAACTCCCCCTCCACATGGAGGAAATCGTCGTGGAGTTTGATCTCGCCTACACCAAACTCAACGAAAAGCGGATCGAGGGCATGTGGCTCGATCTAATCTTCGAAAGCCCACAAATGAATCAGGTCACCATCCGTGACCTGACCTTCAGCCGCTATCCCCGCGCCGAAATCTGAGGTTCCAGATGCCAGAAATATCCCTCGAAAAAACGCGCCTCGCCGCCGGTGTCTGGGAAGGCATCGTCACCATCCACAGCGACAATGGCTTGCCGCCCCTTCTGCGCATCACCCATTTCGATACACCCCTTGAGGATTTCGAACTTGAAGCGGCTGACAAAAGCGGCCAGTGGCACCTCCGCATCCCCATCCCCGCCGAACTGATCACCGACGGCGTGCAAACATTCGTCATTGCAGACCGCGAAACCGGCGAAGCCATTGGCAGCTTTGCCTTGCTGGCGGGTGATGCGATGGCTGAAGATATTCGCGCCGAATTGGATATGCTCCGCGCCGAGCTGGACATGCTCAAACGCGCCTTCCGCCGCCATTGCAACGAGACGATGGGCAGCTAGCCACTTGTTGACGTCGCGTTCAACGTGACGCCCGCGTTCAGCGCGGGCAAGGTGCGGCCAACAGGAGTTTTCGATGTCCCATTACCCGTTGTTGTTGTCCCCGCTTGACCTTGGCTTCACCACCCTCCCCAACAGGGTGCTGATGGGCTCCATGCATACCGGCCTCGAAGAAACCGGCGATTGGAACCGCGTCGCCGAGTTTTACGCAGAGCGGGCGCGAGGCGGCGTTGGCTTGATGGTCACAGGCGGCATGGCACCAAACGCCGAAGGCGGCGTTTTCAAAGGGGCCGCTGGCCTCTTTGGCCCGCAGGATATCGCCAACCACAAGATCGTCACCGACCGCGTTCATGATGCGGGCGGGCGTATCGCGATGCAGGTTCTCCACGCAGGCCGCTACGCCTACTCGCCCGATTGTGTTGCCCCTTCTGCCATCCGCGCCCCGATCGCGCCTTTCCCACCGAAGGAACTGGACGAAGCCGGCATTGAAAAACAAATCGCAGACATCGCCACCGCCGCCACCCGCGCCCGCGAGGCTGGCTATGATGGGGTCGAGATCATGGGCTCAGAGGGGTACTTCCTGAACCAGTTTCTGGTCACGCACACCAACCGCCGCACAGACCGCTGGGGCGGCTCCTATGAAAACCGCATGCGCCTGCCGCTTGAGGTCATGAAGCGCGTTCGCGCCGCCGTTGGCGATGATTTCATCGTCATCTACCGGCTGTCGATGATCGACCTCGTTCCAAACGGCTCCACATGGGATGAGGTTGTCACCCTCGCCCGCGCGATAGAGGCCGCCGGCGCATCGATCATCAACACCGGCATCGGCTGGCACGAAGCCCGTATCCCCACCATCGCCACATCCGTACCCCGCCGCGCCTTCACATGGGTCACGAAAAAGCTGATGGGCGAGGTATCGATCCCCGTCATTACCTCCAACCGGATCAACACACCCGAAGTGGCTGAACAGGTCTTGGCCGATGGCTGCGCCGATATGGTGTCGATGGCGCGCCCATTTTTGGCCGACCCGCATTTCATCTCCAAAGCGGCACAAGGCAGATCCCGCACCATCGCCCCCTGCATCGCCTGCAATCAAGCCTGCCTTGACCATACCTTCTCGGGCAAACTTTCCTCCTGCCTCGTCAATCCCCGCGCCTGCCATGAGACTGAACTGGAGATCACGCCAACGGATGCCCCCAAAGAGGTTGCCGTTGTCGGTGCTGGCCCCGCAGGGCTTTCCGCCGCGATCACCTCGGCCCAGCGCGGTCATGCCACCACTCTGTTTGACAAGGCAGACGCGATAGGCGGTCAGCTCAACATGGCCCGCCGCATCCCCGGCAAGGAAGAGTTTCACGGCCTCGTTGACTGGTTCACCACCATGCTCACCGAATCCGGCGTCACCCTGCGCCTCGGCACCAGCCCATCGCCTGCCGATCTCGCCGCATATGATGAGATCATCATCGCAACCGGCGTATCGCCCCGCATCCCAGAGATTTCGGGGCAAGAACACGGCTCCATCCTCAGTTACGTTGACGTCTTGTCCGGCAACGCACCCGTGGGCGAAAACGTCGTTATCATCGGCGCAGGTGGGATCGGCTTCGACGTGGCGGAATTCCTCGCCACCAATGACAGCCCGACAGAAGACCTCGCCGCCTGGAAGGCGGAATGGGGCGTCTCCGACCCCGAAAACGCGCGCGGCGGCCTCGCGCCCGAAGGCCCGCGCCCCGAAGCACCCCAACGCCAGATCACCCTCCTTCAGCGAAAAGCCGAAAAGCCCGGTCGCGGACTCGGCAAGACAACCGGCTGGATTCACCGCACGACCCTTCGCGCCAAGGGCGTGAAGATGATCGGCGGCGTCCGCTATGATGCGATCGACGATAAAGGCCTCTGGATCACCCCCGACGAAGGCCGCGGCGAGCCGCGCCTGATCCCTGCTGATACCATCGTCCTCTGTGCCGGCCAGCTCAGCCAACGCAGCCTCGCAGACGCACTTTTGGCAGAAGGAAGGCAAGCTCATGTCATCGGCGGTGCCGATGTCGCGGCCGAACTTGATGCCAAACGCGCTATAAATCAGGGGGTTCGCCTCGCCGCCACGCTCTAGCTGGCTGTTTCGATCCAGTTATCAGTCGAACCTAAATTCCCGATATTGTCAGGCATAGGCCGCTTTCCTGCCCGATTTGGCCGTCACAAAAGTCTGAACAACGAGTGGAATTGCAAGGATCGAGTATGGATCGTCTCACCGAAATGGAAGCCTTCGCTACCGTCGTAGATCAAGGTGGTTTTACCGACGCCGCAAAGAAAATGGGCATCTCGAAATCGGCCGTGTCCAAACACGTCTCCGCACTCGAAGCCCGTCTCGGCGCACGGCTCCTTAATCGCACGACCCGCCGCGTCAGCCCGACGGAAATCGGCCTTGCCTATTACGACCGCGCAAGGCGCGTCCTCAACGATGCTGGCGAAGCGGATGCCCTCGTCACCTCGATGCAATCAGCACCCTCCGGCCTTCTGCGGATTTCTGTGGCCACCGATTTTGGCGTCAATCACCTTAGCCCGGTGCTGGGCGAGTTCCTGAAGGAATTTCCAGACATCACGGTCAACATGGTCCTCAACAATCGCTACGTCGAACTGATCTCCGAAGGTTTCGATATGGCCGTCCGGATCGGCGAGTTGGAGGACAGCACACTCCGCGCCCGCAAGCTGACCGAAACCAATCTACGGATGATCGGCTCTCCCACCTATTTCCAGCGCAATGGCCGCCCAATGAAGATCGACGACCTCAACGATCACAAGCTGCTGCACTATTCCAATCAGGCCAATGCCGCAGTCTGGAAACTCACCGCCCCCTCCGGCGAAAAGCGTCAGGTCCGCACCTCCGGCTCGCTGACGGTGAATGACGGCCAGTCCCTCCTGAATGCCTGCATCGCGGGCCTCGGCATCGCCTACCTGCCGTCTTTCCTCTACGCCGATGCGATGAAGGCTGGGTTGGTGGAAGAGGCCATCCCCGATCTGCCGGAAGAGCGTCAAGGTATCTACGCTGTCTATCCCCCGGGCCGCTTTACCCAGCCGAAAGTCCGCGCTTTCATTGATTTTCTTGCGCATTCTTTCTCGGATAAAGGTCCGGAAACTTGGTAGAAACCTAGACTTCCGCTGCTTGACGAAAACGCATCTTTCACCGGTCGCGCTCCTCCGGCGCCGCCGGTGCAACGCTTTCTAACGCACCGTCAGGACAACTGCCTCAACCCGCCGGTTCGCCTCGCGCCCCGCCTCCGTGGCATTGCTGGCAATCGGCGCAAGATAGCCAACGCCTTCCGCCGTCAGCTGCGCCTCATCGACCCCGTAACGCGCCACTAAGCGCTCCTTGACCGCCTCGGCCCGCCGCCGCGACAGCGCGACATTATTCTCAAGCGCCCCGACAGCATCCGTATGCCCGACCAGCGCCAAGCGGTGGTTCGGATCGGCTTTGAGGTATTCAGCCACAGCCTCCAGCGTGGCGAACGGCCCAGCAGCCAATGTCGCGGCACCACTATCGAACCGCAAATCATCCAGCACCAGCCGCCCCACTTCGGCTAAGGATGCCCGCGGATCCCCGGCAAAGCCCAGCTGCGCCGCGTCAGCCTGATCCGCCACGTCCATCCGCTGCGTTCCGCCCAGCGCCACGCCGCCCGCCGTCGCAAGTACCTGCGTCACGCTATCTTCTGGCACCACGCTCGACACTTGCACAAAAGCCGCCGCCTCTGAGCGGCTTACAAGGATCGTGACGCCTGTAGTCCCATCCGCACTCCGCGCCGAAAGATACCGGAAACCAGTCAGGTCCACATACATCTTCGGCGGTGGCAGCACATCAATCGCCCGCAGGAAATCAAACCCGCCACAATTCGCGGCGCGACATTCCAGCAATATCTCGAAGCTGCTCTCCAACAGCTGCTCTCTGATCGGGCGCATGATTTGCAGCGTTGTGATCCCGCCGCCGCCAAGCCGCCACGCCTCGTGGCGCACCGCTCCTTCCATGCGATCCACCGCAAGCCCCTCGGCTTGCAATGGCGCCATCGGTAAACGCAGCGATCCCAGCGGAACGGACCGTTCCACCTGAAGCGCCGCGTTGTTCGGCAACTCAAGCGATACCGCACCGGCCACCGCAGGCACCAGCACCAAGGCCGCCGCAAAGGCCGCAATGATTTCTTGCAACTGGTTCACGAGCGTCCCGTCACTCCGGCTTGATCCGATAATGGTACTGTCCCACAACCGTCATCCCGTTGGAAGCATAGAGACAATGCGCCCGTTCATTGGCCTCGGTGACGATCAAACTCAGCCACTTGGCACCGTTCCGCGCGGCCCACGCTCCCGCAGCCTTCAGCAGCGCCGCGCCCACTCCCTGTCGCCGCTCGCTTTCCAGCACCTCTATCGCATGCACCATCGCGATATCCCCGTCGATCCCGACGTAGCAGGTGCCCGCGGGCCGGTCCTTATTGCGTGCAAGAATACTGGTCTTTGGATCACAGCCACGCTGCATCACGTCCAGCCGCGCCGCGCCGATACCGCCTGCCTGCCAAATCTCCTTTTGGATCTCCAGCGGTGGCCAACACGCATATTCGCGTGCCGGTCCGCCGTCGAATGTGAGCGGCGCAATGTAAAAGCGCACAGGGTCTTTAACCGCGTAGCCCGCTTCATCCAGCAGCTTGTCCAGCGCATCCTCACCCTGCCGCACCATGAATAACGGCACCTGCCCCAGCGCACGCATCGCGGCCTCGGCTTCCGGCAAATCTGAAGCGTCAGCCTCCCCCGCAGCTAGTGTCGCGGAGGAAACACGGCTCCCGCCACCGCCGCCTTCACGGATAATCCAGCGCCCCACGCGCCGACGATCCTTCGCAGGCCACGTCGCTTCGGTAACAGCATAAAGCCGCTGGATTGTCGGTTGCGTCATTCCGGAAATGTATCCCGCAGACGGATCATCGCGGCATCAACCCGCGCGCCGTCACTGCCACGGATCACGATATTCGCGCCGTACATTCCGTTCTGTTGGAACGGATAAGACCCGATCGACAGGTCCGCAAATTCGGTGGCCAGCGCCGCGAGCGGCCCCGCAATATCTCCCTCCCCGCGTTCAATGCGCAGCGATTGGCTCAACAGCGGTGCGCCGCGGGTCAGCCCCGGCAGAACCGAGGCCACCATCGCCTGAAAGACACTCGGCACGCCTGCCATCACATGCACATTACGGATCGTGAACCCCGGCGCACCGCTGACGGGGTTTTCGATCAACGTCGCGCTATCGGGGATGCGCGCCATCCGCAGCCGCGCCGCGTTCAGCTCTTGTCCACTCGCATCATAACGCGCCTGCAAGATCGCCCGCGCATCTTCGCGCACATCGATATGATCGCCAAAGGCTTCCGCCACGCAGTCGGCGGTGATGTCATCATGCGTCGGCCCTATTCCACCGCTGGTGAACACATGCTCATAGGCATCGCTCAGCGCCCGCACCGCCGCCACGATGGCCGCTTGATCATCGCTGACGACGCGCACTTCCTTCAGGTCAATGCCGCGCTTGGTCAGCTCGCCCGCGAGGAAATGCATATTGGCGTCACGGGTGCGGCCCGAAAGTATCTCGTCCCCGATCACAAGCATCGCGGCGGTGGGATTTGGCATCATACTTCTCCTCTGTCTCAGCATTGGGTATAGGCCTGCCCTATGCGCTTTTCCACTCCTCTCGTGCCCGCTCGCCTGATCCGCCGTTACAAACGGTTCCTCGCCGATTGTCGCCTTGACGATGGGCGCGAAATCACCGCCCATTGCGCCAATCCCGGCTCGATGCTGGGGCTCGCCGCGCCCGACACGCGCATCTGGCTGGAGCCGAACGACGATCCGAAGAAAAAGCTCAAATTCGGCTGGCGGCTGGTCGATCATGAAAATGGCCATTTCACCGGCGTCGATACTGCCGTGCCGAACCGAGCGCTCAAACTGGCGCTGGAATCGGGCAGCATTCCCGAACTCGCAGCCTACACTTCAGTGCGGCCCGAGGTGCGCTACGGTCAATCCAGCCGGATCGACTTCCTCTTGCAGGCAGAGGGGCTGCCCGATGCCTATATCGAAGTGAAAAGCGTCACCCTCAGCAGGCACGCAGGGCTGGCCGAATTCCCTGACGGCGTCACCACGCGCGGCGCAAAGCATCTGGGTGAACTGGCGGAAATGGTCGCCCAAGGCCACCGCGCGGTGATGTTCTACCTCGTTCAGCGCACCGATTGCACGGCGATGACCCTCGCCGCCGATCTCGATCCGGCCTACGCCGCTGCCTCCGCCGCCGCCCGCGCCGCAGGGGTCGAGGCAATGTGTTACGACGCACAGATTTCTCCCGAAGGTATCACCATCGGCAAACCCATCCCGCTGCGGGTCTAGAACATCCCGCCACTTTCGCTTATGTGCCCCTTGGAACGAAGCATGAGGTTCTCAAGTGAGCGACGGCAAGGCAACAGTGACCAAAGATGGCATCCGCATCTATCAGGAGGCCGATTTCGCCGGCATGCACGCGGCAGGCAAAGTCGCCGCGCAAATCCTTGATGATATCGCGCCGCACGTCTTTCCCGGTCAAACAACAGGCCAGATCGACAAACTGATCACCGAAATGGTCGAAGCCTCAGGCTCGACCTCCGCCACCATCGGCTACAAAGGCTACCATCACGCCTCATGCATCAGCGTCAATCACGTCGTCTGTCACGGCATTCCGGGGGACAAAGTACTGAAGAACGGCGACATCCTGAATATCGACGTCACCGTTATCGTCGATGGCTGGTTCGGCGATACCAGCCGCATGTATGTCGCAGGCTCCCTGAGCCGCAAAGCCGAGCGCCTGATTCAAGTCACCCATGACTCGCTGATGAAAGGGATCGAAGCCGCCCGCCCCGGCAACACTTTCGGCGATATCGGGCACGCGATCCAATCCTATGTCGAAAAGAACCGCATGTCGGTCGTCCGCGATTTCTGCGGCCACGGGCTTGGGCTCGTATTCCACGCCCCGCCGAACGTCCTGCACTACGGGCGTCCCGGCACCGGCTCGACCCTTGAAGAAGGCATGTTCTTCACAATCGAGCCGATGGTTAATCTCGGTCGCCCCGAAACCAAGGTTCTTGCCGATGACTGGACAGCCGTGACCCGCGACAAATCTCTCTCGGCCCAGTTCGAACATTCCATCGGGATCACCGCCGACGGCTGCGATATCTTCACCCTCTCGCCATCGGGCCGCTTCCACCCGACCTATGGCTGAGGCCGCCGCGCCGCGTTTGGCCACACCCGCCGACGCGGACGCCATCGCAGCTTTGCATGTGCAGGCATGGGATGAAACCTATCGCGGCCTCCTCCCCGAACCGGAGATCGACGCCCGCTCCTTCGACGTTCGCCAGCAGCAGTGGCGCAACCAGCTCGCCGATACTGCCAAACGCACCTACCTGATCCCCCACATGGGCTTCGTGCAGGTCGGCCCCCAGCCAGACCCCGCCCATGCAGCACAGTATCCTGAATTCCTCTTCGCACTTTATCTCGTTCGCGCCGCGCAAGGCCGCGGCCTCGGGCGCCGATTGATGGCGACCGCGTATCGCCACCCTTTCACCGCGCTCTGCCTGTCCACCAATGTGCAGGCCCGCGCCTTCTATCGCCATCTCGGTGGAATAGAGCTGGCGGAGGTCGAAGGACCCAACGGGCCGGACGATGTCACTGATATTCTAATCGGCTGGCGGTCTTCGCCCCGATAGGCCGTCAAATATATTGACGCTGCTGCAATTCCGGCGTCATGTCTTGCCATGCAAAAATCCGCGCCTCTTTTCACCCCCGTTTTGATCGTCGGCAGCCTGATCGTCCTGATCGGCTTTGCCGTCCGCGCCTCATTCGGGGTGTTTCAAATCCCCATCGCTGAGGATTTCGGCTGGATGCGCGCTGATTTCAGCCTCGCCATCGCCATTCAAAACCTCGCTTGGGGGATCGGCCAGCCGATCTTTGGCGCGATTGCCGAGCGGATCGGGGATCGAAAAGCCATCATCATGGGCGCCGTAGCCTATGCGCTTGGCCTCCTGCTTTCAGCAGGGGCCACCACCCCCATTGCGCACCAGATGTACGAGATTTTGGTCGGTTTCGGCATCGCTGGCACCGGCTTCGGGGTGATCCTCGCCGTTGTCGGGCGCGCCAGCTCGGACGAAAACCGCTCCATGTCGATGGCCATCGCCACCGCCGCAGGGTCCGCGGGTCAGGTCTTTGGCGCACCGCTGGCCGAATACCTTCTCGGGTTCATGTCATGGCAAATGGTATTCATCGTCTTTGCCATCGCAATCCTCGCCTCACTCCTGATGCTCCCGTTCATGCGAGCACCAGCGCAAGCCTCCCGCGCAGAATTGGAGGAAAGCATCGGCGCCCTGCTCACCCGCGCCTTCCGCGACCCTTCTTATACGATGATCTTCCTCGGGTTCTTTTCCTGCGGCTATCAGCTCGCTTTCATCACCGCCCATTTCCCCGCTTTCGTCACCGAAATGTGCGGCCCCATCGCAACGGGCGGCATTCTCACGAGCATGGGCATCTCCACCACATCAGCGCTCGGCGCGATTGCCATCTCGCTGATCGGTGTCGCCAATATCGCTGGCACCATAGCCGCTGGCTGGGCGGGCAAACGCTTCTCGAAAAAGTACCTGCTCGCCAGTATCTATCTGGGCCGTACCATCGTGGCGGCATGGTTCATCATGACCCCAATGACCCCAACCACGGTCATCGTCTTTTCCCTGCTGATGGGGAGCCTCTGGCTGGCAACCGTCCCGCTCACTTCCGGCCTCATCGCCCATATCTACGGGCTGCGCTATATGGGGACGCTCTACGGCATCGTTTTCTTCAGCCACCAGTTGGGCAGCTTCCTTGGCGTCTGGCTAGGCGGACGGCTCTACGATATCTACGGCACCTATACGCATGTCTGGTGGGTCGGTATCGGGGTCGGGGCTTTCTCAGCGCTTATTCACCTGCCCATCCGCGAGAAAAGCACCCCGCGGCCATTAGCAGCCTAAAGCGCCTCGATCCGCGCCTTCACAAGGGCCGCGATCTCGCGCCCATGCGTATACGCCACCGCATGATCCGCGCCCCTGATCACTTCATGTTGGGCTTTCGGGTTCCACCGCGCAAATTTGCCCATATTCGCAAGAGGGATCACATCATCCTCTTCTGCCCATATCGCCAGAACAGGGATGTCGTGGTCGCGGATCACCCGATGCGCTTCCGCGTGCTCAGCTCCCAAGAAATCCCGCCCGCTTGACCGCACCGCAGGCCAAAAGCCCGCTTGATTAAGCTGCCAAATCTGCGTCGGTACAATATTCGCAACCTCGCTCGGCTGGCCCGCCGCCTTCTTGAGATCCCGCAAGAAAGCGACCCGTTTCACGCCAAAGAACACCCAAGCATTCCACAGCGCTCGTGCGCCTTTCTGCGCGGCGACGTCCCATGACGTCTGCGTGATGCCCGCCGGCGCCACCAGCACCAACTGCGCCACCCGCGCCGGCTGCGCGGCAGCAAAATCCGTCACGATCGCGCCGCCCATCGAAAAACCCATCAGCACGAAAGGCTCATCAATCCCCTGATCGCTGAGGAGATCCGTCAATTGCCCAAGGAAATGCGCCTTGTCCTGCTTCTCAACAGGCGGGTCCGAATAGCCGCGCCCGTATAGGTCGTAGCACAGCACGCGGTAGCCATCCTGCCCGAGTTGCTCCGCCACCGCCTGCCATGCCTGCATCGGTGTGGTCAGCCCATGCACAGCCACCACAACAGGGCCCTCTTCAGGCCCGAACCAACGGTAATGCGTTGCACCGTGGCCCAGCGCAACCAGCTCCCCCGGTGCGTCTCTGATCTCAGGCGTTGGGCGGGTCCAATCCCACAGGAACGGCGCCGCCACCAGCAATACCACCCCTAGAACACCCAACCACAAAAGCATCTTCCGCCCCTATCCGCGCTTCCAAGCGTCCAGAATATAGCGACTAACCATCAAATCGAGATGCGCGCCGCCGCCATTCTTGAAAAGGGTGATCTCCGTCTCCGATTGCCGCCGGAAATGTGCAGGATCATAGAAATCCGCCACCACATCCTGCGCGCTGATCACCCCCTCCGCGATCGGTATTTTCAGCTCTCCGATATGCTCGATCGTCGTGTCGCGACTATCCACAAAGATCCGCGCACGTCGCATCGCGCCATCATCGACCTCCCGCATATCAGGCCGGTATGCGCCAATCAGGTCGATGTGCTGGCCAGGCCGAAACCACTCGCCCCTTATCAACGGCTCGGTGGACATGGTCGCCGAGGTGACGATGTCCGCCTGTGCCACTGCCTCTTCCAAGTCATCCGCGATGGCAACATCAGGGAACGTCTCAACAAACCGTTCGGCCCCCGCTCGCGACCGATTCCACACCGTGAACTCCGCCATCGGGAAGGCCGCGCCAAATGCCTGCCGCAGGCTATGCCCCACAGTCCCCGCGCCCACGATCAAGATGCGCTTGCTATCCGGCCGCGCCAAGCGCCGCGCCGCAAGTAGGCTGTCGCCCGCCGTTTTCCATTTCGTCACCAGATGGAAATCAAGGATCGCCTCCAAAGCGCCATCCTCGGCCGAAAAGAGGTTCACCGCGCCACCGATCATCGGCTTGCCCTTCGCCGGATTGCCGGGAAAGACCGTCGCGCATTTGACCGCAAGCCCCATCTCAGCGCTCCACGCGGAGCGGTTCAAAAGCGTGTTTTCTGCTTCATAAAGGAACACATCCTTCACTTGCGCCCGCGCCATCTCATGCCCGTGCGCTATCGCATCGGTCAGCCCGATCCAGTCCAGACACGCTTCCCCCTCATCGAAAGGAATAAATTCCGGCGTCATTCTGCTTCCTCTTCCGTCAATAATCCTGCCGTCACCAGCGCCGCCGCCCAGCCGCTTGGCCGCTCGAAGCGGTGTACCTGCCAGCCCCGCGCTGCCGCTGCGGCAATGTTGTCGGGCCGGTCGTCGGTGAACAAAAGTTGCGCCCCCGAAAGCCCAGATCGTTCCTCCAAGATCTGATAGATCACCGGATCAGGCTTGATCTCCCCCAGCCGCGCGGAAACGAAGCTTTCGTCAAACTCTTCCAGAAACGGGTACTCCCGCCGCGCGATCTCGAACGTTCCAATACCAAAATTCGTCAGCGAAAAGACAGGCACGCCGTTGCGCCGCAACGCCCGCAACAACCGCACCGATCTGTCGATCTTGGGGGAGGCAAGGTCGATCCAGCGATCATGCCACATCATCACCTCGTCGCGCCAACGCGGATGCGCCGCAGCCGTTTCCGCAATGACAGCATGAAAGTCGCCGCCCCGATCAATCTCGTCATTCATCCCGTGCAGATCAATCTCGGCAAACATGTCCTTGCGCCGTTTGGCACCGATCACACGGTCGTAAAACCGCTCCGGCTGCCATGCGATCAACACGTTCCCGATATCGAAAACGACCGCCTCAATCCCCATTCGCACCTCCCTGCCCGCTCCTCAGCTAACCACGAGCGCGGACAGGGGGGAAGAGCCTTAACGACGATAGCGCGGCGTGTCAGGCACTTCGGCGTTAGACACCCGCGCCTCACGCCAAATCATGTATAGCCCCGAGCCAAGGATCAGCGCGATACCAGCAAGCGCCACCCCATCAGGCCACTCATCAAATACGAGGATACCCCACACAATCGCCATCGGCATCGCGATATACTCGAACGGTGCCACCAGCGCCGCCTCGCTCACACGGTAGGCTTGCGAAATAAAGAACCCGCCAAGGGCGCTCACCACGCCCAGCAGGATGAGGATGCTGACATCGGCCAACGGCGGCCACACCCAAGCGCGGAACAAAAACTCCAGCGACGGGTCCGTGCCGCCTGCAAATTTTCCGTCGCCCATGATCAAACCGAGAGAGCTCGACACAAGGATAAACGTCATCTGTATGTAAAAAGACATCGCCGCCGCAGACTCGGTCCGCCCGATATAGCGCGTCAGCATATGCAGCCCCGCGTATCCAAACGCCGCCATCAACGGCAGCAGCGCCGCAAACTGGAAGGCCTCCGTTCCGGGGCGCAACACGATCACCACACCTACCAAGCCAAGCGCAATCGCCACCCAGCGCCGTGGCCCGACATGCTCTTTCAAGAACACCACCGAAAAGACAGTAATCACCAGCGGACTGATGAAAAAGATCGCCACCCCTTCCGCCAATGGCAGCGCCGCAATCCCAAGGAAAAAGGCCATATTCGCAAAAACAACGCAGCTTCCCCGCAGGAAGTGAATGCCAAGCCGCTTCGTCTTGAGTGCCGGCAAGCCGCCCGACATCGGCACAATAACCGCCATGAGGAAGATCACCCCGATGAACGAGCGGATAAGTACCACCTGATGAAGCGCATAGCCCCCGCTTAGGAACTTAATCGCCACGTCATTGATCGAAAAACAGATCACCGCGACAATGGCACTCACCGACCCGAGCAGGGCCGGATTATCTTTTGCAAATGAAAACATAATCTGAACCAACAGGTTCAAAAGCGCCAAGTCTACCCCTTGAGCGACATTGCCTTGCGAACGGCCCGCTCCAAACCATCCAGAAACCGCGCACGATCCGCTTTGGAAAAGGCCCTGCCGCCACCTTGCCGGAACGGGTCCGCCGCGCGCAGATCCGTCATCAGATCACGGGTGGCCAAGGCTTGGCCCACATTCTTGTCTGTGAGCATTTCGCCGTCCGGCTTGATGACCAAGGCGCCGCCCTCAACGCAGCGCGCCGCGAGCGGGATATCATTAGTCACCACGACATCCCCCACCGTGGCGCGTTCGGCGATCCATTTATCGGCTACATCCGGCCCCTCTGGCACGATCACCGTTTCAACAAGCGGATTGGGCGAGGGCCTGATGCCACCATTGCACACCAAGACCATCGCCAATTTGTGCCGCGTCGCGACCCGTTCAGCCTCTGCCTTTACAGGGCAAGCGTCGGCGTCCACATAAATCACCGCCAAAGCGCCTCAGCATGGAAAGCGACATGCTCTTCGATGAAGCTCGAGACAAAGAAATAGGAATGGTCATAGCCGCTTTGCAGCCGCAACTGCCCCGCCTGCCGGCGTTCGCTCATCGCATCCGCCATCGCGCCAATCTTCAGCAGATCCCAGAACTGGTCGTCGGTGCCGACATCAATCAAAATCTCCCCGTCAAAACCGACTTCCCTCATCAAGAGAGACGCATCATGCGGCGCCCATGCACTTTCGTCGGTCCCGAGATAGGCCGACAACTGCTTGCGGCCCCAATCGCTCTGCGTCGGGTGGCAAATCGGCGAAAAGGCCGAAACCGACCGGAACCGCCCCTTCAACCCCATCGCCAGCGTCAATGCGCCCTGCCCGCCCATCGAATGGCCAGTGATTGCCTGCCGGTCGGGGTCAATCGCAAATTGGTCAGTGATCACGTCCGGCAATTCCTGCGCAACATAATCCCACATCTGGAAATGCGGCGCCCAAGGGTCTTGCGTCGCATTCACATAAAAGCCTGCCCCTTTGCCAAGGTCATAGGCCTCATCATCTGCAACGCCTTCACCACGCGGGCTGGTATCGGGAAAGCACAATGCAATGCCTTGCTCGGCGGCCCATTGCTGCGCACCAGCCTTAACCATCGCATTCTCGTGGGTACAGGTCAGGCCCGAAAGGTACCACAGCACCGGCACCGGCCCTTCCTTGGCTTCTTCCGGCAGGAAAAGACCAAAGGTCATCTCTCCACCGCAACTCTTCGAGTTATGCTTGTAAACACCCTGAATGCCGCCAAAACACCGGTTTTCCGAAACGATCTGCATGGTCATTGCCCCCTCTGGTTTCCGCCAGCGCTACCGGACCGGTGGGCGCTTGTCACGCCCGATGATACGGGCTTCCCGCGAGGATGGAAGCCGCGCGATAAAGCTGCTCCGAAAGCATCACCCGCACCAGCATATGCGGCCACACCATCTTGCCAAATGAAAGCGCAGCATCCGCCTGCCCGCGCAAACTGGGGTCCAGCCCATCCGCGCCGCCGATCACAAAGGCCACATCTTGCCGCCCCTGATCCCGCCAACCGCCCAGCTGATCCGCGAAGGCGGGCGAGGTCATCACCTTGCCCCGCTCGTCCATCACGCAGATCAGCGCGCCACTGGGGATAGCCTTCGACAGCAAAGCAGCCTCCGCCGCCATGCCGCCACCCTTCTTATCCTCAACTTCAATGACCTGAGCCGGCCCCAACGCCAAAGCGCGGCCGGTACGGTCAAATCTTGTCAGGTAATCGTCGAGAAGGTCGCGCTCGGGGCCGGCCCGCAGGCGGCCCACAGCAACTATATGAACCCGCATCCCGCGCCGCCGTCAGGCTAGCCGGCGGTGGCCGAGTTCATTGGCGTCTGCCACATCTTTTCAAGCTGGTAGAACTCACGCACTTCCGGCCGGAAAACATGCACGATCACATCGCCTGAGTCGATCAGCACCCAATCGCCGATCTCTGCACCCTCGACCTTGCACAAAACGCCCAGATCAGCCTTCAGCCGCTCTGTAAGCTTTTCGGCAATCGCGGCCACCTGCCGTGACGAACGGCCCGAGGCGATCACCATATGATCAGCCATTTCGGATTTGCCGCGCAGCGGGATCTGCACGATTTCTTCGGCTTTGTCATCGTCAAGAGATTTAAGGATCGCGGCGAGGATTTGCTGGCTCGTCGCTTCATCAGGTGCGGTCATGGCCGGTCCACCTTGTTTGACGGCTTGTTCCGTCGTGATGTTGAAAGACAGGTCATTGTCCCCCTTGTTACGCGCCACCAGATCCCTGGCGCCAGGATGATTTCAAGATAACAACGCAACCGGCGCAATTCAACGAATCCGCATCGCGCCGGTCAACGGATTGCGGCACCTGACGCAATTCTGCAACCGATGCAAGCCCTCCTGCATTTATTCCGCGTCTTCCTGTTTCCCGTTTCCGCCAAGCATGCGCACCTCCCGCTGCGGGAATGGGATAGAGATGTTGTTGGCCTTGAACGCGTCCCAAAGCGCCAGATAGACGTTACCGCGAATGTTGGTCAGCCCCTGCGTCGGGTCCGAAATCCAGAAACGCAGCACATAATCAACGCTCGAATCCCCGAACCCCGTGATGTGGCACACGGTTTTCTGGTGGCTCAAAACCCGTTCCACACTCTGCGCCGCTTCAATCGCGATCTTCCGCACCAGATGCGGGTCGTCGTCATATGACGTGCCGAAATGGATATCGAGCCGCACAAAATCATTAGAATGCGACCAGTTCACCACCTGACCAGTGATCAGGTCTTCGTTGGGGATCAGATATTCCCGCCCGTCGCGCGTGGTGATCGAAACATAGCGCGCGCCCAGCGTGTTGATCCATCCGAAGGTCTGCCCAAGGCTGATCACATCCCCCGGTTTGATCGACTTATCGAGGAGCAGGATCACCCCCGAAACAAGGTTCGAGACAACCTTCTGCAAACCGAAACCAAGGCCCACACCGATGGCGCCCGAAAGCACGGCAAGGCCCGTCAAATCCACCCCGACCGCCCGCAAGCCGATAAAGAACGCCGCGCCATAGAGCACCAGTTGCAGGAACTTCACCGTCAGCACCCGCATCGACGGGCTGAGGTCTGTCGTCTCCTGAATGCGTACCGCCGTCGCCCGCGAAACGACCCGCGCTCCCGCAAACAAAACACCGACGATCAGAACAGCCTGGAACACAACGAGCAGCGACAGCCGCATCTCACCCGCCGTAATCGCGATCCCGTCAAGAATCGCCTCCGCCTCGTCGGTCACATTCAGAACACTCAACGTAACCCAAACCCACGCACCATAGCGGATCACCATCCGCAGCAGGTTGTTGGCAATCAACCGCGTCGCCAATGCCACGATCAGCCACGCCAGCGAGAGTTCAGCAACGATCCCAAGGAGGTACGAGCGCGACGGCCACGTCACCTCCCGCATCACCAGAACAACGGTCCAGATTCCCACCACGAACAGGATCAGCCCCATCCGTTTGTGCACGACGAGCAGGTAGCGCAGCCGCCATTTCGGCCAGCCCTCTCGGGTCCGCAACCATTCATGCAGGATCGGCGCGAGCCACCGGCGCAAAAGCAGGGCCACCAACAGCAGCCCCAGCATGATGAGCACTTGATAGGCGTTCCAAGGGCGCAAGAGCGAGGCTAGGAAGATCTCCGTATCGGCCCAGATACCCTGCCCGATCTCGATAACGTCTGACTGTGGTGTTTCTTCTTCCATCGGCCTCCATTCCGTTCTTCCATCCTGAAGCCTCTGGCGACATGCAGCAAGCCCAAACAGCACACCCTTGCGAGACTCAGCACTTGGGTATATCTGCCCTTGCATGAAACGCATATTTGATATGGATGATCGGGCCCGTCTGCCTTGGCGCTTCTTTGGCGCGACCCGTACCATTCTGGCCCGACTTTGATCGCACCACCCCGCTAACGGCTCTTGAGCCGCCCAATGACGTTTCAACATTCACACACATAACGGGAGAGGACCAATGTCCCCCAAAACGCTCTATGATAAGATCTGGGACGCCCACGTCGCCCACGAAGACACAGACGGAACCTGCCTGCTCTACATCGACCGCCACTTGGTTCACGAAGTAACCTCGCCGCAGGCGTTCGAAGGTCTGCGCATGACCGGCCGCGATGTTCGCGCGCCGGAAAAGACAATCGCGGTGCCGGATCACAACGTGCCCACCACCATCGGCCGCGAAAACCCCGACCAGATGCCCGAAGACAGCCGCATTCAAGTCGCCGCGCTCGACAAGAACGCCAAGGAATTCGGCATTCACTACTACCCCGTTTCTGACGTGCGTCAGGGCATCGTGCACATCGTCGGCCCCGAGCAAGGCTGGACCCTCCCCGGCATGACCGTCGTTTGCGGCGACAGCCACACCGCCACCCACGGCGCGTTCGGCTCGCTCGCGCATGGCATCGGCACGTCCGAGGTTGAGCACGTCCTCGCCACGCAAACACTGATCCAGAAAAAGTCGAAGAACATGAAAGTCGAGATCACCGGCAAACTGCGCCCCGGTGTTACGGCGAAAGACATCACGCTCTCCGTCATCGGCAAAACCGGTACCGCCGGCGGCACCGGCTACGTCATCGAATATTGCGGCGAAGCGATCCGCGATCTGTCGATGGAAGGCCGGATGACGGTTTGCAACATGGCCATCGAAGGCGGCGCCCGCGCTGGCCTGATCGCGCCGGACGAAAAAACCTTCGAATATGTCAAAGGCCGCCCGCACGCCCCGAAAGGCGCCGCATGGGAAGCCGCGCTGACCTACTGGAAGACCCTCTTCTCCGATGACGATGCCCATTGGGACAAAGTCATCACCATCAAGGGCGAAGATATCGCGCCGGTCGTTACTTGGGGCACCTCGCCTGAGGACGTTCTGCCAATCACCGATGTTGTCCCCGCACCCGAGAGCTTCTCCGGTGGTAAGGTCGACGCCGCCCAGCGCGCGCTCGAATACATGGGCCTGACCGCTGGCCAACGCCTTCAGGATATCGAGATCGACACCGTCTTTATCGGTTCCTGCACCAACGGCCGGATCGAAGATCTCCGCGCCGCCGCCAACGTGGTCAAAGGCAAAAAGATCAAGGACGGCCTCCGCGCCATGGTCGTGCCTGGCTCCGGTCTGGTCCGCGCCCAAGCCGAAGAGGAAGGCCTCGCCGATATCTTCAAGGAAGCAGGCTTCGAATGGCGCATGGCAGGCTGCTCCATGTGCCTCGCCATGAACCCCGATCAGCTCGCCCCCGGCGAACGCTGCGCCGCGACCTCCAACCGGAACTTCGAAGGCCGTCAGGGCCGTGGTGGCCGTACCCACCTGATGTCTCCGGCGATGGCCGCCGCCGCCGCGCTCACCGGCAAGCTGACCGACGTTCGCGAACTGATGTAATCCAGTGGCCCGATGCGCAAATCGCGTCGGGCCGCTCTTTCCGACACCGGATAACCAAAGGGGACCGCGTTAACGATCTGGCAAGTTTCTGCACCTGCGATATGCATAGGTTGTGCATCGGATGTGTATGGATTGTGCATCACGCGATTTCCCCGTTTTGCCCCCTCGGGCCATGAGGATACGATGGAAAAATTCAACAAACTCTCAGGGATCGCGGCCCCCATGCCGCTGGTCAATATCGACACCGATATGATCATCCCCAAGCAATTCCTGAAGACGATCAAACGCTCCGGTTTGGGCGTGAACCTCTTTGACGAAATGCGCTATGACGATGATGGCAAGGAGATCGAAAGTTTCGTTCTCAACAAGCCCGCTTACCGCGATGCGCAAATCCTTGTCGCAGGTGACAACTTCGGCTGTGGCTCGTCGCGCGAACACGCGCCTTGGGCGCTCTTGGACTTCGGCATCCGCTGTGTGATTTCCACCAGTTTTGCTGATATTTTCTACAATAACTGCTTCAAGAACGGCATCCTGCCGATCGTCCTCCCGCAAGAGGCCGTGGACGTTCTGATGAAGGATGCTGAGAAGGGCGCCAACGCTCGTATGGAGGTCGATCTGGAAAACCAAACAGTCACCGGCTCCGATGGCGATGTCTTCACTTTCGAGATCGACAGCTTCAAAAAGCACTGCCTGCTGAACGGTCTCGACGACATCGGCCTGACCATGGAAAAGGCCGCTTCGATCGACGAATTCGAAGCAAAAGCCCAAGCAGCGCGCCCCTGGGTCTAAGCCCTAACGCCACATTTACCGATGCCGCCGATACTCCATAAGTGTCGGCGGTATTTTTTTGCGTTTTCAGAAATCACTCCGTTTTATATGCATCAAGTCACCCCTGCGCAGCGGCGTTCGCAATTTTTTAACGATTGAACCGCTTTAAAATCAATATCTTGTGGATGGATTCCGGACCGCCACAAGGCGCACACCCAATGGTGGCAATGTCGCACCACTCTCGTCCTAATTGCGCCTCAGTTTCCTGCAACTTCAACTTGGGATGTTGAATCGGGAGGTCAAATTGGGCAGGATTAAGGCAAGAATGAGGCGGCCGCTAAACTTCAAGTTGTCGCTTCGCACAAGAATTTGGGACACGGAACAGCAATGTACTGATCCGGACCATGGCGAGAGCAGGACTGACAATATGAACCGTGTAACCGGTGCCGTAGGGCGTGCCATCTTCGTGATTCTGTTGATCATCACGCCGTGCCTCCTATTGCCGTGGACCCATTCCGACACAATCACCCTGATCACGCTCGTCGCCCTCGTAGCCGCCGCTTTTACGTTCTTCGAGTACAAGAGCGAGCTGCCCAGCATGCTTGAGTTCCGCGATGCGCCTCCCTTCAACCGCATCCGCTTCCTCGCCCTTTTCGCCAGTGTCCTTGCCTTGTCGCTTGCGACGAGTGGCAAAGTCGCGCCGACAACACTTTCGACCTTCATCGCCGCCATTGGCGACACCATCGGCCGCGCGATTGATGTCCCCTATTCGCCAGTCCGCTTGATGGTCCTTATGCTGCCCGAGAACGCACCCACAGCCCTCTATGAAACGGTCCGCACCGCAGCGGGCGTTTCATACCTAATTTCCGTAATCGCGATTGCCGTTTTCGTCATTTCGGTCCGCCTGCGCGATTGGCCAAACTCCGACACGACCTTCAATGTCTGGACAAACCTTCCGAATTTTGACCCAACAGCGGGCGGTGACGTCGTTCACCGTTTGAACCGCGACAGCCAGCTTAACATTATCTTAGGTTTTTTGCTGCCATTCATTGTCCCTGCGGTCATCAATCTAACGTCAGACCTCTTCAACCCGATCAGCTTGATGAATCCACATACCTTGATCTGGACGGTTTCTGCATGGGGCGTCATTCCTGCATCTCTTATCATGCGCGGCATCGCGATGGGCAAAGTCGCCGACATGATCAAAGAGCAGCGTCGCGCCAACTACGATGCAAATGGCGAATTCATTGGCGCGCCGGTCTAGTCGGCCACGCCACGGCTCTTTTTCTCTGCGCGTTTTTTCAAACACCCGTCGCAGCAAATGACCCCGTCACGCTGCGCCTTGCGGTCTACGCCGCACCACTAAGCAGGGATGGCCCGGCTCTTCTATTAAGGGATATCCTATCGGGCGAACCGCAAGTCGTCGCAGCGGCGCAGGTCATCACCAATACCGCGCCAGACATCTTGCTGCTCACAAATTTCGACTATGATGCCAACAACAGCGCATTGCTGGCATTCCAGAAAATGCTCGCTGACGATGGCTTAGAATTCTCATACCATTCCGCATCACCACCCAATTCAGCTTTTCATACAAGATTGGACCTAAACGCCGACGGCCGAAACCACAGCCGCGAAGACCGGCAAGGATACGGCCGCTTCGCGGGTGACGGCGGCATCGCACTCCTTTCCCGCTACCCGATAGATTTTGAAAACATCGTCTCTTTCAACGATCTCCTCTGGCGCGACCTGCCTGATGCAACCCTCCCTCACAACATGAGCGAACACGCGCGAGACACCCAGCGCTTCTCCTCAACCGCGCATCTTGCAATCCCTGTATCGTTGCCGCGAGGCAATACGCTCACTCTCCTCGCCTACTCTGCGACGCCCCCCGTCTTTGACGACGAGCATGACAGGAACGGACTGCGAAACGCGGCCGAAAGCACGTTCTGGATACAGTGGCTTGGAGGCGTTTTTGGCCGACCACAGCCGCCGTTTGCCATTCTGGGAAATGCCAACATTGCCCCCGACCGCGGTGATGGCAGGCGCGAAGCCATCCGCATGTTGCTCGACCATCCACTGCTGCAAGATCCAGCGCCAGTTTCGTCCGGAGGCGCTGCCGCAAGGCAAGGTGGCGCCTCCGATACCGTCGATTGGCCTGAATCCTCGCCAGGAAACATGCGCACAACCTATCTTCTGCCCGAGCGAAGCATAAGCGTCGCGGCCAAGGGGGTTGTCTGGCCAGACGCTCATCACCCGCTCCATGCGGCGGTCGATCAAGCAGGTCCGCACCGCCTTGTCTGGGCTGACATTGTTATCCCCTAGGGCTTTCTTGACGCTCCTCGCACAACGGGCTACGCGGTGCCAACGTTTTCAAACGAGGAAATCCCAATGTCCAATCCTTCCCTGCTCATCCTCGCCGGCGACGGTATCGGCCCCGAGGTCATGCCCGAGGTCAAGAAGATCATCGCGTGGTACGGCGAGAAGCGCGACCTGCCGTTTGATGTATCCGAAGATCTGGTCGGCGGCAGCGCCTACGATGCACACGGTACGCCGCTGCATGACGACACTATGGCCAAGGCGCAGGAAGTCGACGCCGTGCTCCTCGGCGCCGTTGGTGGCCCGCAATATGACAATCTGGATTTCAGCGTAAAGCCGGAGCGCGGCCTTCTGCGCCTTCGTAAGGAGATGGACCTGTTCGCCAACCTGCGTCCCGCGCAGTGCTTCGACGCTCTGGCCGATTTCTCATCGCTTAAGAAAGACGTCGTCGCCGGTCTTGATATCATGATCGTTCGCGAACTGACCTCCGGCATCTATTTTGGTGAGCCGCGCGGCATCATCAAAGAAGGCAACGAGCGTATCGGCATCAACACCCAGCGCTACACTGAAAGCGAGATCGCCCGCGTCGCACGGTCGGCATTCGAAATGGCTCGCAAACGGAACAACAAAGTCTGCTCGATGGAAAAAGCCAATGTCATGGAATCGGGTATTCTTTGGCGCGATGTCGTTACCGAAATCCATCAGGCCGAGTATCCCGATGTAGAACTCAGCCACATGTACGCTGATGCGGGCGCCATGCAGCTCTGCCGCTGGCCCAAGCAGTTCGACGTTATCGTCACCGATAACCTGTTTGGCGACCTGCTCTCCGATGCAGCCGCGATGTTGACCGGATCATTGGGCATGCTTCCTTCCGCGTCGCTCGGCGCACCGATGGAAAACGGCCGCCCGAAAGCGCTTTACGAGCCCGTTCATGGCTCCGCACCTGACATCGCGGGCCAAGGCAAGGCAAACCCGATCGCCTGCGTCCTCTCCTTTGCTATGGCGCTACGCTACAGCTTCGATCAAGGAGCAGAGGCCGATCGTCTCGAAAAGGCTGTCGAAACAGTGCTGGCACAGGGCCTGCGCACAGCTGATCTTCTGGGTGAGGAAGGCGTAACGCCGGTTTCGACGTCTGAAATGGGTGACGCTATCATCGCGGCGCTCAACGCCAGCCTCTAAGTCCAGAACCATCAAGATGAGCCCCTGCCTCCGGCGGGGGCTTTTCTTTTTTGACGCTTCGAGACAAAATTCGAAGCGAAACTGAATGAAAGAAACCCCCATGTCAGGGAATACGAAAGGCGCCCTCTTCGCGCTCCTCGCATTTGCGATCTTCTCAACGCACGATGTCGTGGTGAAGGTTCTTGGCGGCAATTATTCCCCGATCCAGATCGTTTTCTTCAGCGTTTTGCTTAGCTTTCCTTGGGCAACCATAATGCTCATGCGCGACGCGACCGCCGATACACTGCTCCCCAAGCACCCTTGGTGGACAGCCCTACGCACCGTCGCAGCAGTGATCACGGGCGTTTCTGCATTCTACGCTTTTTCAGTACTCCCAATGGCGCAGGTCTATGCAATCCTGTTCGCCGCCCCTTTGCTGATCACAATTCTGGCGATTCCGGTCCTTGGTGAAACCGTCCGCATTCGGCGTTGGGTTGCCGTTCTCGTTGGTCTGATCGGCGTCCTTGTCGTCTTACGCCCCGGTCAACAGCCATTAGAACCGGGCCATCTGGCGGCATTGGTCGCGGCACTCGGTGGCGCGGTGGCCTCCGTGATCGTCCGCAAGATCGGGCGCGATGAAAGGCCCGTGGTCCTGATGCTATACCCGATGGCCGCGAACTTCCTTGTTATGGGGGCGGCTCTTGGGTTCGTTTACAAGCCAATGCCTGTTGAGCATCTGGGACTTTTGGCAATCATATCGATTTTCGGACTCATTGCCGGCCGCTTCGTGATTGCCGCCTATAGTGCTGGCGAAGCCGTTATCGTCGCACCGATGCAATATTCGCAAATCCTATGGGCGACCTTCTACGGTTTCCTCTTTTTTGATGAGACGATTGACGTGGCAACCGCAATCGGTGCGGCAATCATTATCGGCAGTGGCATCTATATCGTTCTGCGTGAGAGCCGTGGCGGCAACTCCTCCACAACGCCCGTTCTGCGCACCCGCTCACGCACGGAGAGTCCCACAAGCTTCCGCATTTCGAGCCTGATAAGATTGCGCGAACGGCGCCAGGAATCGCGCTAGAAGGTCTTGTCAAACACTTACGGAGAAGGTAGTTCGCCAGCACGGTCGGAGCGTAGCGCAGCCTGGTAGCGCACCTGCTTCGGGAGCAGGGGGTCGGAGGTTCGAATCCTCTCGCTCCGACCAGTTTCCCGAAATTAAAAAGCCCATTTGGTCAGTCGTCTGCCGGTGCGTCGTCGTAGTCGGTACGCAATATTCGCGCCGCGTCTCCGTCAGGATCATCATACTGGCGGGACCGCATCGTCCAGAAAAACGCAAGCAACCCAACAGCGCCCAGGCCAATCGAGACGGGTATAAGGATAACAAGTACTTCCATCGCCTATTTCGTCCTCAGCGCATTTACCGAAACGACAATGGATGAAGTAGACATCGCAATGGCAGCCATTAAAGGTGTCGCAATACCGCTAAATGCCAAGGGAATGGCAATCGCATTGTAAACAGCCGCAACGCCAAAGTTTTCGAGGATGCGCTGTCGCGCCGAACGCGCCGTCACAAACATATCCCAAACCCGATCCAGTTCTTTTGCGACCAGCACAGCATCCGCAGCAACGCGCGTTGCTTCGAGCGCACTCGCCGGTGCGACCGACACATGCGCAGTTGCCAATGCCGCGGCATCGTTCAAACCATCCCCGACCATGAGCACCCGCTGGCCCGCTACCCTGCGCGCTTCAAGCACTTCAACCTTGTCCTGCGGTAACATCGCGGCCGTCCACCCATCCGCGCCCACCAAATTCGCAATGCGCTCGACAGCTGGCACAGCATCCCCCGAGAGGATGGTCACGGGGATGCCCGCTGCCTTCAACTTGGATATAAGTTCCTTTGCCCCCGGGCGCAGCACATCCTCATAGTCAAAGCGAATGGCCTCTTGCCCCTCTAACGCAAGCCAAGAACCTTCGGCATGGTCACCTGCACCAGCCCAGCTGCCACGACCAAGGCGCACCTTCCGGCCGTCCAGTAGTCCTTCGACCCCGAACCCAGGCACTTCTTTGATTTCATCAACCTGCGCGGGGTCGATCCCCCGGTGCGATGCCGCTTCAGTGATCGCAATCGAGCGCGGATGCCCCGAACCAGCCGCAAGCGCTGAGGCAATCGCAAGCTGCTGCGGATCATAGCCGTCAGCCGCGATTAGTCGTGGCGTGCCAGACGTCAGCGTTCCGGTCTTATCAAAAAAGGCGGCATCAATCTCCGCCATCCGCTCGAGTGCAGTCCCGTGCTTGAGCAATATACCTTTTTTATAAAGCAAACCCGAGGCAACAGTGCTCACCGCAGGGACAGCCAAGCCCAGCGCGCAGGGGCATGTGATGATCAACACAGCGACCGCAACGTTCAGCGCGATACGCACATCTCCGCCTGTAAGGTATAGCCAGAGAACAAATGCCACGAACGCCAACAGGTGTACTGCGGGCGCATAGATCCGCGCTGCACGATCCGCCAATGAATTGTACCGCGACTTAGCCGACTCCGCGACCGTGATAAGGTCCGCCAGCCCATGCAAAAGCGTGTCCTGCCCCACGGCGTCTGCTCTGATCCGGATCGCGCCGGTCAAATTGATCTCGCCAGCACGCACCATATCACCGGGACCCGATGAAACTGGGTCTGTTTCGCCAGTCAGGAAAGCCCGGTCAAGCTCGGTTGAGCCATCGGTTATGACGCCGTCAACGGGGACTTTCGCCCCAGGTCGGACAAGCAATATGTCTCCAATGGCGACGGCCTTCGTTTCGACCGTCTCGGTGCCTCCATGCACCGTTATCCGCAAGGCTGTCGGCGCTTCAAGAGCGGCAAGTTCCGCCGCCGCCGAGCGCGCATTCGAGCGCATCCGCTGATCCAGATAACGTCCACCAAGCAGGAAAAACGTCAGCGATAGTGCGGCATCAAAATAGGCATGCTCGCCATGATTAATCGTCTCGAACAGTGACATCCCCGCCGCAAGCAGGATGGCCAGCGAAATCGGAACATCCATATTCAATCGTGCCGCCGAAAGAGCACGCCATGCGGATTTGAAAAACGGTTGCGCCGAGAACGTCACCGTCGGCAATGCAATCGCCGCCGAAAGCCAGTGAAACAAATCGCGCGTCGCATCCGTCGCGCCGGACCACACCGCGACCGATAGCAACATGACATTCATCATGGCAAAGCCCGCAACGCCCAACCTCATAGCCAGATCCCGCGCCGCAAGATCACTATCACGCGCCGTCAAAGTAGCTGTATCCAATGGCTGCGCTTCATAGCCCAACGCCGAAATCCGCGCCGCAATTTCCTCGGCGGTCACACCCGCAGCGGCTTGAACCAAGGCACGTTTGCGCGTCAGATTTATTCGGACGGAGTCTATATCGTCTTGTGCCGAAAGGCCGCGTTCAATGGTCGAAATACAGCCCGCACAATGGATGGTCGGCAAGGAAATATGGATGCCCGATTGTGATGCATCGCCGTCCTGTTTGGATATCTCAGCCGGAGACGCAAGGCACCCCGGACAGGCAGCAGCGCCTGAATGCTCAGCCAAACTCATGCGCTACTCCACCAACACAACGACCCGCTGCTTGAAAACGGTTCCATCCTCCGCCACCGCTTCAAAGCGCAAGTTCCAGTTTCCGCCCGAGGTTACGACAGGCGCGATGTAATCCAGACCATCAAATGCGAAGGCGGGCGTCTGATCATCCTGCACATTCGTCGCACGGCCAAAAACACCTTCCAGCGAGGAAACCTCCACCGGATTACCAGCATCATCGCGGATCGACAGATGCAGGCTTTCCTCACGCACGAAAGCATGCACATCCCATCCAAGCGCGAGCTGGGCCGTACGATCGGCATCAAAGTTCTGGCTCGCGACATAGGAGTTCTTCACTTCCAGCCCGGGAAATGTCGAAACCGCCTTGAACGCCAGCACCATGTTCACGGCTATGATCACCACAAAGAACGACGAGAAGATGATAAAGAACTTCGGCCCCGTAATCGGCCCTCTAAAGAGTTGCAGCATCTTATTGTCCTTTCCCGTTAAAGAAGGTGTCTTGCCAAGTCCGTTCGCGCGTTGCTTGGTCCTGCACCCAGATCCGCAGATCCGTTCGTTCTGATAGGCTGGGATCAGTCCCAGCAGGTGCCGTCAAATATGCCCGAACATGCAGCAATTCGTCTGCGGCGACCTCAACTGTACGTCCAGCATAGCCTTCAAGCCGAATGTTCAGCGGCAGGTCAGGTGTCAGCGAGAATGTTATCAGTTTCGGCTCCAGAGACATGTTCCGGAGGCGGATATCATAGACATTCCGAACGCTGCCATCAGACTGAACGATGAATGTCGGGTTCCTCAGCGGCGCCACCGTCAGATCAAAGTCCGAACGGATGAACAAGGCGAACAGCAGTGCGAGCCCAACGGCAGTCCAAAGCACTGTGTAAAGTATCGTGCGGGCCCTGAAGATGTGTTGATACAATGTCGGTGTCGGCTCGCCAGCCCGCTCGGCGGTTTCGTCTTTGAGCGCCAGATAATCGACAAGTCCACGCGGCTTCCCAAGCTTGGCCATGACATCGTCACAGGCATCAATGCACAGACCACAGGTAATGCATGCCATCTGCTGCCCGTCGCGGATATCAATACCCATAGGGCACACATTGACGCAGGCCATACAGTCGACGCAGTCACCCATCGGCGCGCCAGCTTTCACCGCATCAGAATGTTTTCGAGGCTCACCGCGCCATTCGCGATAGCCAATGGTAATCGTATCCTCGTCAGTCATCGCAGCCTGAATGCGCGGCCATGGGCAGGCATAGATACAAACCTGCTCCCGAGCGATCCCGCCGAAGAAAAACGTCGTCGCCGTCAGAATGGCAATTGTTGTATAGGAAATCGGATGCGCAGTACCCTGCACCAGATCAGCCAATAGCGTCGGAGCATCGGTAAAGTAGAACACCCAAGCGCCGCCCGTCGCTAACCCGATTAGCAGCCAAACGACCCACTTGGTGATCCGCAAGCGTGCTTTTCTCAGCGACCAGGGCGCGTTCCAAAGCTTCACCCTCGCGTTCCTGTCCCCTTCAATCCAGCGCTCGACCAGAATGAACAAATCCGTCCAAACAGTCTGCGGGCAGGCATATCCGCACCACACTCGGCCCAATGCAGAGGTGAAAAGGAAAAGCCCCAACCCCGCCATGATCAAAAGGCCAGCAATGAAATAGAATTCATGCGGCCAAATCTCGATCCAGAAGAAAAAGAACCGCCTGCCCGCCATATCAACCAATACAGCCTGATCTGGCATTTCAGGGCCGCGATCCCAACGAATCCATGGCGTGAGGTAATAAATCCCAAGTGTGACCGCCATGATGATCCACTTGAGATTGCGAAACCAGCCGCTGACCCTTTTGGGAAAGACGGGCTCACGGGCCGCATAAAGGGACGGGGGATTCTCCGAAGAAGACATATTTGTCCTGATAATACTGTTCGCGTTGTCCGCTTTTTGCCTCGTGTGCGGTCACCCTGCATTGACATGGATCAACGAATGACCGGCATCCGGAAAAAGTGATCCCCGGGGACGGACAGCCCCGGGGATCATGCCCTCTCGCCAGAGAGCGCCTTCGATCGGGTGACATGCGCGAACAGAACCCGATCGACTACTTATCCGGCGTTGCTGCAATACGCCGGATAATTCTCATTCGCCGCCACCAAGCTGATGGACGTAGGACGCAACCGCCTTCACTTCGGCGTTGGTCAGGCCCGCAGCGGGCTGCCATTCGGCCCCCCAAGCAGGCATCACGCCAAAACGTGCATTCATCACGGTTTCGGTCAGAGCCGCTTCATCACCGCCATAGAGCCAGATCACGTCATTCAGTTGTGGCGCGCCCATTTCGCGCATGCCCTCGCCTGCATCGCCATGACAGCCGGCGCAATTGGTGAGGTAGACCTCTTCGCCGAGCGCGAGTTGAGCAGCGTCATGCTCCTGTCCCGAAATCGCAAGAACATGCTGCACAACAGCGCCAACTTCCTCTTTGCTGAGAATGTCGCCGAAAGCAGGCATCTCCGTCCAACGGGCATCGGGGGATTGTTCGTTCCGAATGCCATGTTCGACCGTGTAGGCGATTTCCTCAATAGAGCCACCCCAGAGCCAATCATTATCGAGCAGGTTCGGATACCCATTTGCGCCAGCGGCACCAGATCCATGACACTGCGAACAATTCGCCAGGAAGACCGCCGCACCGCCATTGACAGCAAACTGGTGCAATTCGGGATCATCTGCGATTGCAGACAAATCAGTCGCCTCCAAACGTGCGATGATATCAGCATTCCGCGCATCGACAGCGGCGATGTCGTCCGCCACGTTTTGACGAGTCGAATAGCCAAGATACCCTGCTGTCGCTTCCTTCATCATAGGCCATGCGGGATAAGCGATGGTATACCAAATGCCCCAGACGATGGTCGCATAGAAGATCCATACCCACCAACGCGGCAGCGGATTGTTCAGCTCTTCGATCCCATCCCACTGATGGCCAGTCGTGCCGACTTCCTGTTTCTTGTCATCTTTGCTCATGACCGGACCTCCGGAACGGAATTGAAATTCTTTGCACAGGCACAGTCAGCGCAATTGCCTTCGCAGGTATCATCCGCAATCGGCCTGTCCTCATGACGGAAAGGTACATTCGCAGCGTCGCCGTGGATGTCACGGCTGCCCGGGCGAAACGCCCAGACCCATGTTCCAACGAAGAAAACGAAAAGCGCGAGCAGAACCCAGCTGTCGGCCAGTTCTCTTAGAAAATGATAGTCCATCTCATACCCTCCCTAACGGCTCGCATCTGGAGTGAAGGTGGAGAAATCCACCAAAGTTCCAAGCATCTGGAGATAAGCAATCAACGCATCCATCTCCGTCAGTTCAGGCTGTCCGTCAAAGTTGCGGACCTGAGCACCAGGGTAGCGTTCGACAAGGCCGTCCCAGTCACCGAACGGATCCACTTGGACCTCAAAGTCGTCCGCTGCCGCCTCAATCATTTCGTCCGTGTAAGGCACACCAACGAACCGATGGGTTTCCATCAGGTCTTGAATGTAGGTGGCTTCGATCTCCGCATTCGAGAGGAAGCTGTACTTCGGCATCACCGACTCGGGGACAACTGCCTGTGGATCCATGAGGTGATCTACATGCCATTCATCCGAATAGCGGCCGCCGACCCGCGCCAGATCAGGCCCGGTGCGCTTCGATCCCCATTGGAACGGGTGGTCGTACATCGACTCAGCCGCGAGGCTGTAATGCCCATACCGTTCGACCTCATCCCGCATCGGACGGATCATCTGGCTGTGGCAGACGTAGCACCCTTCACGGATGTAAATCTCACGTCCAGCGAGTTCTAACGGAGAATACGGCCGGACGCCTTCAACGTCCTCGATCGTATTCTCCAGGTAGAATAGCGGGGCAATCTCGACGATCCCGCCAACGGTGACGACCGCAAAGCTGGCCACCAGCAGAAGCGTCGCGTTCTTTTCCAGAACCTTATGACGATCAAGGATTCCCATGATCAGTTCTCCTTATTCTGCGGGGGTGGCAGCGGCAGCGGAGATCGCGGGTACGCGGTTTCCGAAGGCTGTCATCCAGAGGTTATAGCACATGATCAGAGCACCAGTGAGGTAGAGAACCCCACCAAGGCCACGAACAACGTACATCGGCAGTTTCGCTTCAACCGTGTCGGCGAAGGAGTTGACGAGGAAGCCTTGCGCATCAACTTCACGCCACATCAGGCCTTCCATGATGCCGGTCACCCACATTGACGCGGCGTACAGAACGATACCGATCGTTGCGAGCCAGAAGTGCCAGCTAACCAGTCTCAGGCTATAGAGCCGTTCCTTGTTCCACAGTCGTGGCGTCAGGAAGTACAGAGCGGCAAAAGTAATCATGCCGTTCCAACCAAGTGCGCCCGAGTGAACGTGGCCGATCGTCCAGTCCGTGTAGTGTGACAGCGAGTTGACCGCACGGATCGACATCATCGGTCCTTCGAAAGTCGACATCCCGTAGAAACCGAGACTGATAACCATCATGCGGATGATCGGATCGGTGCGGATCTTGTCCCACGCGCCCGAAAGCGTCATCAATCCGTTTATCATGCCACCCCAGCTAGGCATCCACAGGATGACCGAGAACACCATGCCGAGGGTCGATGCCCAGTCAGGCAGCGCAGTGTAATGCAGGTGGTGCGGACCGGCCCAGATGTAAAGAAAGATCAGCGCCCAAAAGTGGATAATTGACAGCTTGTAGCTGAACACCGGTTTTTCGGCCTGCTTGGGAATGAAATAGTACATCATGCCCAAGAAACCGGCAGTCAGGAAGAAGCCCACCGCATTGTGGCCATACCACCACTGCGTCATGGCATCCTGCACACCCGCGAAAAGCTGCACCGAACGCGACCCAAAAATGGAGACAGGGACGGAAAGATTATTGACCACATGCAACAAGGCAACCGTCACGATGAAACTGAGGAAGAACCAGTTCGCAACATAGATATGCGGCTCTTTGCGCTTGATGATCGTGCCAAGGAAAACCGCCAGATAGGCAACCCAGACGATTGTTAGCCACAGGTCGACATACCATTCGGGCTCCGCATATTCCTTGGATTGCGTTGCGCCCATTAGGTAGCCCGTCGCGGCGAGCACGATAAACAGGTTATAGCCCCAGAATACGAACCAATGAAGGTTTCCACCCCACAGGCGCGCTGCGCTGGTGCGCTGGACAATATAGAAGGACGTGGCAATCAAGGCGTTGCCGCCAAATGCAAAGATCACCGCCGATGTGTGCAGCGGACGCAAGCGCCCAAAGTTGCCATATCCCTGCAGAAACTCGAAGTTGAGCGCCGGAAATGCCAACTGGAATGCAATAATTACGCCCACCAGAAACCCTGCAATCCCCCAGAATGAGGTTGCAATAACACCGGCCCGAATAACGCCATCGGCATAGCCGGTCGGCGCGGCTTTGGGGCCCTCGCCCGCATTGCGCACCGTCCAGATGAAGAGGCCGGTCGCGACGGCAAATACGATCAGAGCATGGACCTGATAAGCCAGGTCGCGCGCCCAGTTCGCGGCAAGCGCAGCGAAAAGGGCCACCAAGCCCAACGCCACGATCTTAATCCAATCCCACATGAGATCTGTCCCTTATTTTTCGTCCGGGCAAACTTCGCCCAGTCGTTCAGCTGTGTAGTGGGTTTCCCAAAAGGCTCGGTCTGGCGCCTTGATCCATGTCAAGTTTTTTCAAACCGGCGTTTGATAGGGATTGGATACGCAAGATTTGCGCGCCGTAAGTCGCATCACATTGCGCCGATGACCGGATTGCCCCAGGGAGAACCCAGATGGCTTACAAGACAATCAGTATTGTCGTCACTGACAGCAGCTCCGACGAAGCGGCACTTCGCTTCGCCGCCGATTTCGCCGAATCGCAAGACGCACATCTGGATGTGCACTGCGTCGGCGTTGATCCCGCTCGCTACGAACCCCTTCCAGCTGGCGCGGCGGCAATCGTGCTCGAAACTGGCGCGGCAGAGGCGATGGAGCAGGCCGAACGCCTAAGCGACTGGTGCAAGGACATTCTACCTGCAACACTGTCGAAAGTATCCGTCAATCCGGTCGTCATTCCCCACTTAGGGCTTGATACACTGGTTTCGCGCCAAACCCGCTATTCCGATCTGATTATTGCCAGCCAGCCTTACGGCCAGTCGCGCAAACCGCTTCAAGTAACTGTGCTGGAAGCCGAATTATTTGGCACGGGCGCACCCGTTTTGATGGTACCTGAAGGGACGCAGAAGCAGGCTTTCAATCGCATCATCGTTGGGTGGAACGAGAGTAGCGAATCCTTCGCAGCAGTTCGTGGCGCTCTCCCTCTTCTACAAGCCGCCCAGCATGTAGACATCGTTATGGTTGATCCGCCCGCGCATTCGCCTGAAAGAGCCGATCCGGGTGGCGCAATCTGCCTGATGCTTGCGCGACATGGCATCAAGGCCGAGGTTTCCATCCTCTCCAAGACGTTGCCGCGCGTATCAGAGGTGCTCGAAAGATTCGCCGAAGAGCATGGCGGCTCAATGATCGTGATGGGGGGTTATGGCCACTCTCGGTTCCGCGAGTCGATCCTGGGTGGCGCGACGCGCGACATGCTCGAAGGCGCCAAACGCCCACTCCTGCTGGCACATTGATTTGCTTCAGGAGTGTCTCGATACCGGCGGCAGAGGGCCTTGGTCAGGAGATCAAGCCACCATCCATATCGTCGCCGGTTTCTATCAAAAGACCTTGAAAATCAGGAATGATAATTCGGCGCTTTCCATCAAGCTGGATGATCCCCTCCCGCTTCAGTGCGGAAATCTGGCGGCTTACGGTTTCGAGCGTCAGCCCCAGATAGTCCGCCATCGCCTCGCGCGTCAGCGGCAAATGAACCACGATCGGCCCAGACAAAGGCGCCATGCCAATTACCGATTCTCGCCGCGCAATAATGGTCAGCAAACTGGCGATCTTCTCTCGCGCGGTTTTTCTTCCGAGGACCAGCATCCACTCGCGAGCAGCATCCAATTCGTCAAGCGTCATATCAAGCAAGCGCTCGGAGATGTGCGGCGTGGAAAGCAGAAGCTCCTCAAACGGTTTCCGACGGAAGCAGCACAGCGTTACGTCGCTGACGGCAGTGACATCATAGGGAGACGTTGCGCGCCCCGGACGCCCTATGAAATCGGACGGCAGCAACAAGCCGACCATCTGCGTCCTGCCATCTTCAAGCGTTTGACTGAGAGTCGCGACGCCAGCAACGACGGAAGCAACAAATGGCATTTCGTCATCGGCCCAAGCAATAGTCTGACCGGCTTCATAGTTTCGATAGTATTTCGTCTGTTCCAGCCGTTCGAGCTCATCGGCATCACAGCGCGCACAAACCGCACGATGACGGATAGGGCACTCACTACAATCCGCTTTTGCCATCGAAACAGCCATTCGAACCCTCAAAATGCAACAACTGCCGTCTCCGGTATCAACGGAGATTTCGGTTAGATTACCGGATCATAAGAACAATGACCACACATAGCGACCTTCGAGAGCTTGGACTTTTTGACGCCCGTGTCCCCCGCTACACATCCTATCCGCCAGCCAATCATTTCACGGAGGCCAACGGCCCTGAAACAACAGCAAAATGGCTGTCAGCAGTTCCGATCAAAGGGCGCGTTTCTCTCTATGTGCATATCCCATATTGCCGAAGGCTCTGCTGGTTCTGCGCCTGCCGCACCCAAGGCACGTCAACAAACCGTCCTTTGGTCCCTTACCTCGCGCAGATCGCCAAAGAGTTCGAGATTGTGGACAAGTACCTTCCCAAAGACGTGAAGGTCAGCCACATTCACTTAGGCGGCGGCACGCCAACCATCCTCGACCCCAGCCTGATCGAACGGCTCGGTGAACTGGTCAACAACTTCCGCCCGAAATCGGACGATCTGGAATTTTCGGTGGAGATCGACCCCACCGAAGTGGATCAAGAGCGTATCGACGCATTGCGCAAAATCGGTATGACCCGTGCGTCAATCGGCGTGCAAGATTTCGACCCGCTTGTGCAGGATTCCATCGGTCGCCAGCAAAGCTACGAAGACACCAAGAACGTGGTCCACATGTTGCACGAAGCTGGCGTAAATTCGCTCAACATGGATATTCTCTATGGCCTGCCCCATCAAACAAATGCCCGCTTGACCGACTCGGTGCAAAAAGTGCTTTCCCTAGCGCCTGACCGTGTCGCGCTCTACGGCTACGCCCATGTGCCGTGGATGGCGAAGCGGCAGGTGATGATCCCAAGTGAGGCCTTGCCCCACGCCGAAGATCGGCTGAAGCTTTTTGAAATCGCGCGCAAACTGTTCGTTTGGGACGGATACGAAGAAATCGGCATTGATCACTATGCCCGCCCTGACGACAGCCTCGCCGTCGCCGCGCGGGACGGGACGATGCGCCGCAACTTTCAGGGCTACACGGAAGATAGCGCTGACGTGCTGATCGGCTTTGGAGCGTCTGCCATTTCGCGCTACCCCCAAGGCTACGCGCAAAACCACTCCACCTCGTCCAAATACGCTGCGGCAATTGAAGACGGGCACCTTGCGACCGCACGCGGGCACACGATGAGCGCAGACGATCAACTGCGTGGCACGATGATTGACGAGCTAATGTGCAATTTCGAATTGGATGCCGCCTCGCTTGCCCATCGCTTCGGCACGACCCAACTCGCAATCTTCGACATGACGACATCACTTAGGTTGCGGTTTGCCGATCACATCGAGGTCACGGGATCAAAAATTCGTTTGATCAGGGATGCGCGCCTCATCGCGCGTCTCGCCGCACAAGAGATTGATGCCTACCAAATGCCCGACGGCCGCCATAGCCGCGCAATGTAGTGGCTTTTGGAGGCATATTTCGGCTTTCCCCTTTTACTTGGCCTTTGTTCCTTATAAGACGCGCCCGTCTCAATGAAGGAGCAAAGCCAATGGGCTACAAAGTCGTCGTCGTCGGCGCCACGGGTAATGTGGGTCGCGAAATGCTGAATATCCTCGCCGAGCGCGAGTTCCCTGTGGATGAGATCGCTGCGCTGGCCAGCCGAAAATCTCTCGGCACTGAAGTCAGCTTTGGCGACAAAACCCTTAAAACCCTTGATCTCGATGCATTTGATTTCACGGGCTGGGATATCGCGCTTTTTGCCATCGGCTCTGATGCAACCAAGACCTATGCCCCGAAAGCAGCGGCGTCAGGTTGCGTTGTGATCGATAACTCGTCGCTCTACCGCTATGACCCCGATGTGCCTCTTATCGTTCCCGAAGTTAACGCAGATGCGATTCACGGCTATTCGAAGAAGAACATCATCGCCAACCCCAACTGTTCGACCGCACAAATGGTAGTGGCTCTCAAGCCGCTGCACGACCGCGCCAAGATCAAGCGCGTCGTCGTATCGACCTATCAGTCCGTGTCCGGCTCAGGAAAAGAGGCGATTGACGAACTTTGGGATCAGACCAAAGGCATGTATGTCCCGGGTCAGGAACTTGCACCTTCCGTTTACCCTAAGCAGATTGCGTTCAACGTCATTCCGCACATCGACGTTTTTCTCGACGATGGCTCCACCAAGGAAGAGTGGAAAATGGTCGCCGAAACCAAAAAGATCATCGACCCGTCGATCAAGGTCACAGCAACCTGCGTGCGGGTTCCGGTGTTCGTCGGCCACTCGGAAGCGATCAATATCGAGTTCGAGGATTTCCTCGATGAAGAAGAAGCCCGTGACATCCTGCGCGAAGCTCCGGGAATCATGGTAATCGACAAGCGGGAAAACGGCGGCTACGCGACGCCAGTAGAATGTGTTGGCGATTTCGCAACTTTCATCAGCCGGATTCGCCAGGACAGCACCATTGAAAACGGTATCAATCTCTGGTGCGTCTCCGACAACCTCCGCAAAGGCGCGGCGCTGAATGCCGTCCAAATCGCTGAGGTGCTTGGCCAGAAAGTACTGCAAAAGGGCTAAGCGACCCTTCCACGAAATACGAAACGCCCGCCAAATGGCGGGCGTTTTTGATTCCGCGATGCCGAGTCGCCAAAAACACTTTTTACGAGAATCAATTGGCGCCCCCCGAAGATGGAATCTCTAAAATGACCCTACTCAACCCGCAAAAGACCCTAAAAAATACATCTTTAGAATATGTTTGCGATACGAATGTTCGAAAAAACATTCCTTTGAGGAAAAGACAGCGCCGCTCGAACTCGGGTACATTTTAAGGGTGAGATGATCTTCCCCCAACCCAGATCAAATCACGCTTAAGTCGAAGTCCCGGGCCTGCTGCTTGCCCCCCCAAACTTTCCCTGCAGGTGAGTGGTGGCCCGGGATCAACAAATGGAATGATCCGATGTCCTTGACCCAAAAAGCGCGCAACGGCCGCGTTCACGCACTCAAGACTTTGGCAGCGCGCCCACTCAAAACAGTCGCGCGGCGCGGCAACCTGCGCCTTCTCAAAGCATAAAATTAGCCAGAAATATATTGCAACAAGGCCGCGCTAAATGCGCGGCCTTGTGCATTAATGAACCGGTTCGAACTTTCCAGTTTCCGGTTGATAGCACTCCACCGTGCCTTCCCCGATATCATTCCAAAGCCCATGCAGGCTCATCATTTCGTTTTCCACGGCTTCTCTGACAAACGGAAAAGTCATCAGGTTTTCGAGGGACACAAGAACAGCTTCTTTTTCCAACGTGCTTTGCCTCATCTCATCGTCACCCTCAGGAAGGCGCTCATAACCTGGCCGCAAAATATCCATCCAGCGCCCGATAAAGCTTGTTTTTTCGTCCAGCTCCGGCGCGCGGCCTGAGCACATCTCGTAGCATCCCCGCACGCCACCGCAGCTTGAATGCCCAAGCACGATCAAATGCGCGACCTTCAATGAATTGACGGCATATTCAACCGCCGCAGAAGTGCCGTGGTACTCGCCGTCAGGGTTATAAGGCGGAACGAGGCTCGCAATATTGCGGTGAATAAAGAACTCCCCTTGATCTGCGCCAAAGATCGACGTCACATGAACCCTGCTATCACAACAGGAAATCACCATAGCGCGCGGATGTTGTCCGATCTCGGCCAAGCGCTTGTACCATGCGCGATTGTCCGAATAATTCGTTGCCCGCCAGCCCAGATAGCGTTTCGCCAAATAGTCGGGAAGGGGTTTGGCATTCTTCATTTCAACATCCAACTTTGTGCTTTTCCAATTGATACGCAGCTTTCTTCTCGATTTCGAGAGCTTTCCCACGCCGTATAGCTCTTGCGACCATCTAATTGGTCGTTACTCTCGTCACTCGAAACTTCTTCCTTCAAGGCTTATCATGATTGCGACCTTCGCTGCTCCTTCTGCCAACGACATCCCTCTCCACGCCGTTCAATCCGCTGATCTCGAAAGTTTCTTCGCGGCTTTGCCGAGCCGGCAAATGGCGTGGATTCAGGGGAACGGATTTACCGCACGTCTGGGTCAAACCATCACTATCCCGGATGCTCACGGAAACGTCTCCGCCGCTGTAGTCGGATTGGGCGATGCCAAAGCCCGCCTCCGAACAAAGTTTGGCGCCGCAAAGGCTGCGTCGCATCTGCCTGCCGGCACCTATGCGCTTTCTGGCGACATCTCGCAGGAATTAACGACCGAAATCGCGCTCGGCTGGCTCTTTGAAGGATACCGCTTCTCCCGCTACCACGATCAGGAGAAGCCCAAAGCCCGCCTCGCAAGGCCAATCGGCATTGACTGTGACCGGCTCGAGGCCATTGCCGCAGGCGAATTTCTAACCAGAGATCTGATCAACACACCTGCCTCGGACATGGGACCAGACGCATTGGAAGCCGCTGCCCAATGCTTGGCTGAAAAGTTCGGGGCGAGTTTCTCAGCCATTCGCGGGGATGATCTGCTTGAACAGAACTTTCCAATGATCCACACGGTCGGGCGCGCCGCCGATCGGGCGCCTCGGCTTATCGAATTGAATTGGGGCTCCACCGGCCCCGCTGTTACGCTTGTTGGAAAGGGCGTTTGTTTCGATACCGGCGGCCTCAACCTCAAGCCCGGCTCATCGATGGGGTTGATGAAAAAGGACATGGGCGGCGCAGCAACGGTCCTCGGTCTTGCGCACATGATCATGGCACTCGCCCTTCCGATACGCCTGCGCGTCCTTGTCCCAGCCGTCGAAAACAGTGTCGCAGGTAACGCCTTCCGACCACAGGACATCCTGACCTCGCGCAAGGGTCTGACAGTCGAAATCAATAACACCGATGCCGAGGGGCGCTTGGTTCTGGCCGATGCATTGGCGCTCGCAGACGAAGCCGACCCCGATCTGGTGATCTCAATGGCCACGCTGACAGGCGCTGCTCGGGTCGCCGTCGGCGCAGATATCGCACCATTTTTCACTGACGATGATCAAATCGCAGCCGAAATTAGCACCGCAGGAGCGCAGAGCCTCGATCCCGTTTGGCGGCTCCCACTACACCCTGCCTATGAGAGCATGATCGAACCCGGTATTGCCGATCTCGACAATGCACCATCCGGCGGCAAAGCAGGCGCAATCACGGCCGCTCTTTTCCTCCGGCGCTTTGTCGATGCACGCTACGTTCATTTCGATATCTTTGGCTGGCAGCAAGCCCCCGCACCCTCAAGGCCGAAAGGCGGCTTTGGCCAAGGCGCGCGGGCACTTCTCGACTTTTTGGAGGGTATGGCCAAGGGTTGAGAAGGAGGCGTTAATTCTCTACCGCACGGATCAACTTGCGCTCCAAGACACGCAGAACTTGGCGCAAGTCATCCCCGCGCTTAAGTACCTGCCCGTCCATGCCAATAACCGCGTATTGGCCCTGTCTTAGGCGTAGTTTCGGGCGCTTTTCAATGCGGTACAAAGCATGCTCCGCTGTGCGCCGGAACACCGAGAAAACCGCTACGTCCCGCAAGCACGAAATACCGTAGTCGCGCCATTCACCGGCAGCGACCATCCTGCCATAGAGGCCGAGCACGATCGCCAATTCGGTCCGATGAAACGCGACCTGCTCATGTCGGCCAGTGAAAGGAGGTACCATCTGTACAGTCATGCCCCTAGACTTGCGCCGATGACCAGACAAATCAAGCCGCCTCAAGCTCGCCTTAATTTTTTCACAATCAAGCCCCGATCCGCTCCAAGCCCTGCCGCAATACATCTTTAGCAAGAGAGTCGAGCGATATGCTTACTCGGCGGGGCGTCATCATTGCCCCCACCCAGTGCGCCTCGTCGAGATATCGCTAAAATGCTAGCCTCCGCGCCCCAACACGCGGAGGCGAAGCTTTTTCAACCACAAGAAATGCGCGCAATCACATTCTGCCCGTTGATGTGAAAGTTCAGGCGCGTCGGCAGAAAATCCATCGTCACAAGAGAATCAGGGCGGATCACGCGCACCGGCTGAAGAATGAGCGTTCGCTCAAGGTCAGTCGCATGCGCGCCTATCAATGATGAGTGCTGTGCCGCATTACAAGTGTCCTGCTCCGCGCTCGGTAGCGCCGGAAGCACCGCCATGGTCTGACATGCGGCCAACATTATCAAAATGCAAATTGATGAAACTATCTGTAGTGAACGGCGCATTTCCAATCTCCTCCGCGAACGAATATGCGATCAAGGTAGAAACTCTATGGTTGATCGCGCTATCCGTTTCAGCGACCTTACCATAGTTATTCGAGGGAGAAGTTTTATGCGTACAAAAGCCGCCGTCGCACTCGCCGCTGGCAAACCGCTGGAAGTCATGGAGGTCAATCTGGACGGCCCCCGCGCAGGCGAGGTTCTCGTGGAAATCAAAGCCACAGGCATCTGCCACACAGATGAATTCACGCTCTCAGGTGCTGATCCCGAAGGCTTGTTTCCAGCCATTCTTGGGCACGAAGGTGCTGGCGTGGTGGTCGAGGTCGGCCCCGGGGTCACATCTCTGAAGCCCGGCGATCACGTCATCCCGCTCTACACGCCCGAGTGCCGCGAGTGTGAATATTGCCTCAACCCCAAAACGAACCTCTGCCAGTCAATTCGTAGCACCCAAGGCCAAGGCTTGATGCCTGATGGCAGCTCGCGCTTTTCGACACTCGATGGCGATCCGATTCTCCACTACATGGGCTGTTCGACCTTTTCCAATCACACCGTCCTGCCGGAGATCGCCTTGGCAAAGGTGCGAGAGGACGCTCCTTTTGACAAAATCTGCTACATCGGTTGTGGCGTCACTACCGGCATCGGGGCGGTTATCAACACCGCCAAAGTCGAAATTGGCAGCCGCGCGATCGTCTTTGGCCTCGGCGGTATTGGCCTGAACGTCATTCAAGGCCTCCGCCTTGCAGGCGCTGATCAAATCGTCGGCGTCGATATCAACGCCGACAAAAAGCCGATGGCAGAACGTTTCGGCATGACCGATTTCGTCAACCCGACAGAGGTTGACGGCGATCTTGTCGCCTATCTTGTCAACCTCACTAAAGGGGGCGCGGATTACACGTTTGATGCCACTGGCAACGTTCAAGTGATGCGTACCGCACTCGAGAGCGCCCACAAAGGCTGGGGCGAGTCGATCATCATCGGCGTTGCACCCGCCGGAGCCGAAATTTCCACACGCCCCTTCCAGCTTGTGACGGGGCGTAGCTGGCGCGGCACGGCCTTTGGCGGCGCAAGAGGCCGGACCGATGTGCCTAAGATCGTCGACTGGTACATGGAAGGTAAGATCGACATCGACCCGATGATCACGCATCAGCTGTCATTAAATGACATCAACAAGGGCTTCGATTTGATGCACGCCGGCGAGTCGATCCGCTCGGTCGTCGTCTACTAAGCACCGACTGATACACGTCTTGCGATTCGGGGCCATCGGCCCCGAATTTTCGTTTCAGGATGCAAAACGCGCCAAGAATGTTTTCACAGCTTCGCTCGATACCTCAGCAATTTCGTCGTCCGTGAAATCGGTTCGAATGCCGAAAACCAGTTGCGGCCACAGTAGCGCCTGGCAAAGCTCCGAAAACTGATCTGCCGCCAATTCAAAATTCGTTATGCGCAGTTCGCCACGCTCCGCCGCCGCTTTGAAGAACTCCACAAGGCGCCGCTGTCCCATGAGCGGCCCCGCTTCATAAAATTCCCGCCCCAGTTTAGGAAACCGCTCCGCTTCCGCCACACAAATGCGAAAGATCTTGATCGAGAACTCAGAAAGCGTGAATCGCAAAATCTGCTCCGCCACAAAGTAGAGAACATCAGCAGCCGGCGCGCCCACATCAATGCTGGCCGCAGCACCGTCAGCCATAAGCTTGCACTCGCTGCGCACCACCTCGACGAATAGCTGCTCCTTGTCGGCAAAATAGCTATATAGCGTTGCCTTCGAAACCCCCGCAACGCGTGCGATCTCATCCACGCCAGCCCCCTCGAAGCCTCGCGAAAGAAAGACCTCCCGCGCGCCATTGAGCACCTCGTCAAATTTGCGCCCGCGTTTCGGTTGTTCTGAGCTGTGTGGCATTTGATCTCCTTTAGCCACAACCTACCGGCAACAGCGTTACCCCAGCAAGCAATTCGAATCCCCACTTGAAGCAATCAAAAAATTGAATAGTTTAGAATTATTCTAAGGAGTGTAACATGATCCCTGGTATCGGAAACCGCAGGAATTTCGGTGATTTGAGCGAGCAGGAAATCCTTGCGCTTGCGATTTCTTCCGAAGAGGACGACGCCCGCATATATCGCTCTTATGCCGAACGCTTGCGCGCGGAGTTTCCCGCAACCGCCAATATCTTTGACGGAATGGCCAAGGAAGAAGACGAACACCGCCGCCGCCTGATCGAGTTGCATGACCAACGCTTTGGGAAGGTAATTCCCCTGATCCGGCGCGAGCACGTTTCCGGCTTTCACACTCGCCGTCCTGTCTGGCTGATCGAAAACCTAGGCCTTGAGCGCATCCGCGAAGAGGCCGCGCAAATGGAGCGCGACGCCGAGCGATTCTACCGTGCAGCCGCAGCCCGCACCAGCAACACAGACACCCGTAAACTCCTTGGTGACCTTGCTGCCGCCGAAGCAGGGCACGAGAAGGCCGCCCAAGAAATGGAGCAATCACTTATCGATGACGATGCCATCGACCATGAAAACAAGGCAGCGCATCGCCAGTTCGTTCTAACATGGGTCCAACCCGGCCTTGCGGGGTTGATGGACGGCTCTGTCTCTACGCTCGCCCCGATCTTTGCCACGGCCTTCGCCACCCAAAACACCGAGACGACCTTCCTCGTAGGACTCGCGGCCTCCATCGGCGCGGGCATATCAATGGGCTTCACCGAAGCCGCTTCAGATGACGGGCAGATTTCCGGTCGCGGCAGCCCGACCAAGCGCGGCATTGCCGCAGGCGTTATGACGACCCTCGGTGGGCTGGGCCATGCCATGCCCTACCTCATTCCTGATTTCTGGACCGCGACGATCACCGCAATCATCGTTGTTTTCATCGAACTTTGGGCGATTGTCTGGATTCAGAACAAATATATGGATACGCCCTTCCTCCGCGCGACGTTCCAAGTCGTTCTTGGCGGCGCGTTGGTCTTTGCTGCAGGCGCCCTCATCGGCGGCGGTTAGGGGTACAATTTTCTGTGCTCCCTGTTCCAAGCAGCGCGTAACCACTGTAGAACTGCGCCAAACTCTAAGGAGCCACCCAGATGACCATCCCGAAGCCAGTTGTTCTTTGCATTCTTGATGGCTGGGGCAAGCGCGCGGACAAGATCGCCAACGCCACTCTATTGGCCAATACGCCCACCTTTGATAAGATCGTGGCCACCTGCCCCAATGCAGAACTTATCACTCATGGTCCCGACGTTGGCCTCCCCAGCGGTCAAATGGGTAATTCGGAGGTCGGTCATACTAATATCGGCGCCGGTCGGACCGTTGCGATGGATCTCGGCCAAATTGATCTCGCAATCGAAGATGGTAGCTTCGGCGCAATGCCCGCGCTCCAAAGCTTCATCGCCACGCTCAAAGAGACTGGCGGTACGGCACATCTTATGGGTTTGGTGTCCGATGGCGGGGTCCACGGTCACATTACCCATATTCGCGCAGCTATCGCTGAACTGACCGCTGCGGGCATTCCTGTCATTTTACACGCTATCACCGATGGCCGCGACGTTGCGCCCAGCTCCGCCAAGAAATTCATGGCTGAACTGGTCGCCACCCTCCCCGAGAACGCGACTATCGGAACGGTCATTGGCCGATACTACGCGATGGACCGCGACAATCGCTGGGAACGGGTCGAAACCGCCTATAGGGCCATCATGCAAGGGGCAGGCGTCACATCTGCACAGGACGCGCAATCTGCGATTTCGCAAGCATATGAAGCAGGAAAGACAGACGAATTCATTGAGGCAACGTGCATCGGCACCTACGCAGGCGTCCAACAAGGCGATGGTTTCTTTTGCCTGAATTTCCGCGCCGACCGTGCGCGCGAACTGCTTGCAGCAATCGCGGATCCTAACTTCGACGGCTTCGAACGCGGCGATGTCACGGCATTTTCCGCCCATCTCGGTATGGTCGAATATTCTGACCGTCATAATGACTGGTTCGCGACCGTTTTCCCGAAGCGCGCAATCAACAACACGCTCGGTTCGTGGGTGGCACAGCATGGCCTCACCCAATTCCGCCTCGCTGAAACCGAGAAATACCCGCATGTCACGTTCTTTCTCAACGGCGGCAAAGAGACCCCCGAAGTGGGCGAAGACAGGCATATGCCCAAATCCCCGAAGGTTGCCACCTATGATTTGCAGCCAGAAATGTCCGCCGCAGAAGTCACCGACCATTTTGTTGCTGCAATCGAAAAGGGCTATGACCTGATCGTGACCAACTACGCCAATCCGGACATGGTCGGTCACACCGGCGATCTCGAGGCCGCGATCAAAGCCTGCGAAGCGGTTGACCAAGGCCTTTCCCGTGTCCTTGCAGCGCTGAAAAAGGCAGGCGGTGCCATGATCATCACCGCCGATCATGGCAACTGCGAGGTTATGGTTGATCCCGTAACCGGCGGCCCCCACACGGCGCATACGCTCAGCCCGGTTCCTGTTGCCGTCATAGGGGCTCCAGAGGGTACAGAACTTCACAACGGTATTCTGGCAGACCTCGCTCCGACAGTTCTGGATCTTATGGGCCTCGACCTACCACCAGAAATGACCGGCCGCAGCCTAATGAAAAAATGAGAAAAATAACCGCGATCGTGGCTGCGGTCGGGCTATCCGGCCCCCTTTTTGCGCAGGGTGCTGATCCTGCCGAGATGGCAGCCGAGGCATCAAATCGGCTAAAAAATGCATCCGAGATTCTCGATAGGGCTGAAACTGGATCGGAGCGTGTCGAGGCCCTTACCGAGGCAATCCGTGCCTATGAGGACGGTTTGGCAGCCTTACGCGACAGCGTGCGCCGCGCCGCAACGCGCCAAGCAACGCTCGAAGCTGATCTCCACGCCCGCGAACAAGATGTGACCCGCTTGTTGGGCGTATTGCAGACCCTTTCCCGCACACCCCAATCTGCGCTGCTCTTACACCCTGACGGCCCCGCTGGGACTGCCCGCTCCGGATTGCTCCTCGCAGACGTCACCCCAGCGATACAACAGGAAATCAACACTCTCACTCAAACACTCGAAGAGCTTGAAATCCTTCAGGCACTCCAGCGTGACGCCGAGACAACCGTCCTTGATGGCTTAACCGGGGTTCAACAAGCACGCGCCGAATTGAGTGACGCCCTCGCTGACCGCCGCGATCTGCCGAGGCGGTATTTGGAGGATCCGATCAAAACAGCGCTTCTTTTGGCCTCGACCGAAACATTGGACGCTTTTGCAGCGGGTCTTGCTGAATTGTCCCTACCAAGCCCCGAATCCGAAACGCCCAACGCCGCCGATCTCAAAGGCACCCTCCCGCTGCCAGTGAACGGAACCGTCCTGCGCAAATCCGGCGAGGCCGATGCTGCCGGAAATATCCGACCGGGCATTGTCATCGCAGCACGCCCGCAGGCGCTCGTCACCGCGCCAACCGCAGCTACAGTGCGTTTCTATGGCGAACTGCTCACATACGGCAATGTCGTGATACTTGAACCTGCGCCAGATGTCCTGATGGTCCTTGCGGGCCTTGGCGACATCTATGCAGAGGTCGGCACAGTCTTGCCGCAAGGGGCTCCCATCGGTCTGATGGGCACCGATCACGAAGCAACAAACGCAAATTTGACTGAAAATTCGGTTCTCGCACCTGTCCCTTCCACACAAACCCTTTATCTTGAGGTCAGGGAGGGGCATGGTCCGGTCAATCCCGCTCTCTGGTTTGCATTCGAGTAAGGAAATCTGATGAAGAAATTTGCCATCGCCGCCATTTCAGGCTCGATCCTCGGGCTGTTGGTAACAACGCAGATTGCCGGTCCTTTGATTGCGCAAGAGGATCGCAGCAACTCGACTGTTTACGAACAACTTGATCTCTTCGGTGATATATTTGAACGCATCCGCGCCCAATATGTCGAAGAGGTTGACGCCCCCGATTTGATCGAAGCCGCAATTAACGGCATGCTCACTTCGCTCGACCCGCATTCCAGCTACCTATCGCCGGAAGACGCCGCAGACATGCGCGTGCAAACGCGCGGCGAGTTTGGCGGCCTCGGTATCGAAGTGACCCAAGAAGACGGCTGGGTAAAGGTCGTTTCCCCGATGGATGGCACACCAGCTGACGCCGCCGGAATTCTCGCAGGTGACTTCATCACCGCTGTTGACGGCGAAAGCCTCCTCGGCCTGACACTGGACGATGCCGTCGAAATGATGCGCGGGCCGGTCGGGTCCGAGATCATCATTACAATCGTGCGTGACGGTGAAACCGAGCCGTTCGATGTCTCGATCATCCGGGACACGATCAAGCTGACCGCCGTGCGTGCCCGCACCGAGGACCGTTCGGTCATCCTGCGCATCACCACGTTCAATGATCAAACGATGAGCAACCTCGAAGATGGCTTCAACGAACAGGTCGAAGCAGCAGGCGGCATGGATGCGATCAACGGCATCGTCCTTGATCTGCGCAATAACCCCGGTGGCCTTCTGAATCAGGCGGTTTTTGTCTCAGACGCCTTCCTCGACGCGGGCGAGATCGTCTCTACCCGTGGCCGCGATCCGCAGGATGGCGAACGCTTCAACGCCACACCCGGCGATATCAGTGAGGGCAAACCGATCGTGATCCTTGTCAACGGCGGCTCCGCCTCCGCATCCGAGATCGTGGCCGGCGCGCTTCAGGATCACCGCCGCGCAATCGTGGTCGGCACCAAATCCTTTGGTAAAGGGTCGGTTCAAACCGTGATGCCCTTGCGGGGCGATGGCGCAATGCGTCTTACAACAGCGCGGTACTACACGCCGTCAGGCCGCTCGATTCAGTCCTTGGGTATCCAGCCGGACATCATCGTCGAGCAACCGCGTAACCGCAACGTGGCCGAGGAGGAAGAGTCACCCCAACGCCGCTCCGAGGCTGATCTCCGCGGCGCGCTTGACAATGACAGCCTTTCAGAAGACGAGCGCCGTCAGATCGAGGAGGACGCCAGCCGTGCCGAGGCTACTGCCGCCCTTCGTGAAGAGGACTATCAACTCGCATATGCAATCGACATTCTGCGCGGCCTGAGCGCACTAGGCCCGGGTAACTGATCCTAATGTCGCCAGAAGAAATTGCCAATCTGCCCTACCGCCCATGCGTGGGTGTGATGCTCGTCAACGCGGCGGGGCAGATTTTCGTCGGTCAGCGCCGTGATCGCTTCACCGACGCATGGCAAATGCCGCAAGGCGGCGTCGACGAAGGCGAAAACCCACGCGACGCAGCCTTGCGCGAGCTATGGGAAGAAACCGGCGTAACGGCTGATCTCGCCAACATCGAAGCCGAGACAGCCGACTGGATACCTTATGACCTGCCGCATGACGTGGTGCCCACGATATGGAATGGGCGCTTTCGCGGACAAAAACAAAAATGGTTCTTGCTCCACTTCCACGGCACGGATGACGATGTGAACATCGCCACAGAACACCCCGAATTCTCCCGCTGGAAATGGTGCGAAAAGGACGCGCTCGTGGGTTCGATCGTTCCGTTCAAACGCGCAGTTTATGAAAAGGTCATCGCCGAATTCGGTGATCTGATTTGATCAGGCTGCTGGCGACGGCGCTGCTCTTTCTGGCCCAAACACTTCCGGCCAGTGCCCTCAGTTGTCTCCGCCCTAATCCACTTGCGACCCTACGCGCCGCGCAAGACGCTCCCGAGCCGTATGTAGCCCTGTACGGCACGCTTGATTTTGATGCCGCGCTGATGCCGCCGTACCTGTCGGGCGCACCAGTCGAAGCACCCGAGCCAGTGGCCGCAACGTTTTCCGGTCGCATCCTTGGGCAGGACGGTTTCACACATGTTATCAGCGAACACCCAATAACCCTCATCCCCGAATGCGCCGCCAACTGGTGTGGAGGGACAGAACCCGCAACACCCAGCCTCATCTTCGCTGAGGTGACGGAACAAGGCTGGCGCGTCACGCTCGCGGCCTGCCCTTTCTGGCTTTTCTCAAACCCGCCGCGCGCAATATTGGATAGCATCGCCACATGCGCCACCGGCGGGGAATGTACAGCGCCTTAGCGCCGCGTCCGCTTTACCTTTCGCGCGGTCTTCTCCGCTTTCTTCTTGGCAACTGCCTGCTTGCGCTTAGGCGGCGCACCCTTCGCCCGCCTTGGCTTGCCCCGCCCGCGTCCGCGCGCGCTGCCTGCCGGAATCGCTTTTTCATCCAGCGTGACAAGCTCGACGATAAGACCACCCGTCACCGGCGCGGCCTCCACGATCTTCACAGTTGCACGCTGGCCAATTGAAATAACGGTCCCGCTGGAATTGCCGATCAGTGTCAGGCTTTCAGCATCGAAATGAAAGTACTCATCCCCAAGATTGCGCATCGGGATCATACCGTCCGCGCCGGTATCATCGAGCTTCACAAACACGCCAAATCTGGCAATCCCGCTGATGCGGCCAGGCATTTCCGTGCCTACTCTGTCAGAGAGGAACGCCGCGAGATAGCGATCGGTCGTATCCCGCTCGGCCATCATAGAGCGGCGCTCGGTATTGCTGATATGAGTGGCAGTGTCGGCCAGTCTCTCGATCTCTTCTGGGGCAAGCCCATCATCGCCCCATCCATGCGCCGTGATCAATGCGCGATGCACAATCAGGTCCGAATATCGCCGGATAGGTGAGGTGAAATGCGCATAATTGCGCAGCGCCAGCCCGAAATGACCATAGTTCTCAGGGCTGTAATAAGCCTGCGTCATCGACCGCAGCGTTTGCAGGTTGATCAGCTCGTCATTCGGCGTGCCCTCCGCCTGCTGCAACAGTTTATTCAAATGGCTGGTGTGCAAGACCTGCCCCTTAGCCAATGTAAGTCCGGCCGCTTGCACCACTTCTCGCAGAGCATCCAGCTTGTCGGGGTTGGGCTCCTCATGCACCCTGAAAAGCAAAGGCGTCCGTTTCTTGATCAATGTTTCTGCTGCGGCAACGTTCGCCAACACCATGAACTCTTCGATCAAGCGATGGGCATCTAACCGCTCTTTGAAATTCACACTTTGCACGACGCCAGCGTCGTCAATCTCGATCCTGCGTTCAGGCAGATCCAGTTCCAGCGGCTGGCGGCGGCTCCGCGCTTTTTTGAGCGCCTCATATGCCGCAAAAAGAGGGCGAATAACCGGCTCCATCATCGGCGCTAAACGGTCCGTTGGCGCACCGACCATACCGGCTTGAACCTCTTGATAGGTCAACGACGCCCGCGACCGGATCAGACCACGCAAGAATTGATGATCAATCTTGTTGCCAGAGGCATCAATCCGCATCCTGACGGCAATGCTGGCCCTCGGAACATCTTCGTGAAGCGAACACAGATCGCCTGAAAGTCTGTCCGGCAACATCGGCACAACCCGGTCAGGGAAATACGTCGAATTACCCCGCTTTCGGGCCTCGCGGTCCAGCGTGCCGCCAAATCGCACATAATGCGCGACATCGGCAATCGCGACCCAAACGACAAAGCCACCCTCATTACGCGGATCGTCATCATGCTGCACCAGCACCGCGTCGTCCCGATCCCGGGCATCGGCCGGATCAATCGTCACAAAGGGCAGATCGCGCAAATCCTCGCGCCTTTTCAAACCAGCAGGTTTGCACTTGTCGGCCTCGGCCAACACCTCTTCGGGGAAGTGATCAGGGATGCCATGTTGATGAATCGCAATCAGCGATACCGCTTTGGGCGCCGTCGGATCGCCGAGCCGGTTCGCCACACGAGCTTTCGGCAAACCAAGCCGCCCCTTGGGGCCTACTTGCTCAACCTCGACCAACTCGCCGTCCTTGGCACCACCTTCCGCACCAGCGGGAACCACCCACTGGCGGTCCTCTTTCTTATCAATCGGTAGGATACGCCCGCCTTCGGAACTTGCGCGGAAGATCCCAAGGCTCCGCTGCGGACCGCCACCAATTTTCCGGATCAACCGCCCCTGATAGCCATGATCCTCATCCTCAACCTTCGTCAGCCGCGCCAGAATGCGATCACTCTGCCCCAGAGATGGGTCACTCTCGCGCAAAATCATCAGAATGCGCGGCCTTGCTCCCTTTCCACCCCATTCCAACGGGCGGGCAAAAAGGTCGCCATCGGCATCGCCATCTTCCACCTGAAGCACCGCAACGGGCGGCAATTCATCCGCATCCCTGTAAGAGGAACGCCGCTTGGCCAACAGCCCTTCTTCCTCCATTTCCTTGAGCACACGCTTCAGATCAATGCGCGCAGCACCTTTGATGCCAAATGCCTTGGCAATATCGCGCTTTGCGGTTTGGGTTGGATTATCGGAAATCCATTGCAGGATTTCGGCTTTGGAAGGAATGCGTGTCATAGTGCTGCCGTATCACGGGCCAGCGCCAAGGTCATGCGGTAAAGAGCGGCAGCCGCATCATCACATGGGGGATACCGGCATCGTCGAACTCGGGCCCGTAAGCGGTGTACCCGAGCTTATCGTAAAAACCGATCGCGCTCACCTGCGCACCGAGCTTCATCTCGCGAATACCGTCAATTCCGCGAAACACTTCCTCTGCCTTGCGCATCACCGCAGCGCCAAGCCCCGTACCCCGCGCCTCGCGCAACACGCAAACACGCCCCACCTTGCCAGTATGCCCGTCGCAGCGCAGCCGCGCGGATCCCATCGGCTTTCCGTCTACTGTGGCAAGTAAATGGATGGAGCTATCATCAAGCCCGTCCATTTCCTCCTCTTCCGAGACGCCCTGCTCCTCGATGAAGACCTTGCGCCGCAACATCAGGCAGGCGTCGAGGTCTTTGGTCACTTCAACCACGATCTTTGACGCGCTCATGCGAAATACTCCCTAAGAATGCGCGTATAAATCGACTTCAATTGCGCAATCTGCTCCACCTTCACCCGCTCGTCGACCTGATGCATGGTCTTGCCCACAAGGCCGCATTCAACAACTGGACAATGCGACTTTACAAAACGGGCATCCGACGTGCCGCCAGACGTCGACGCTTCGGGCCGCCGTCCTGTCTCAGCCTCAACGGCGTTGATCACCAGTTCCGATAGTTCACCGGGTGGTGTAATGAAACTCTCACCCGAGATTTTGACCCGCATTGAAACATCAAGCGCAAATTCCGCGGCGACCCGATCGACTTCCTCTTGCATCCAGTCCGTCAACGACGCTCCGGTGTGCAGATCATTGTACCGAATGTTGACCGCTGCGCGGCAGCTGGCGGGGATCACGTTCGTTGCCGGATTGCCGGTATCAATCGTCACCACTGCCAAAGTGCTCGGATCGAAATGCGCTGTCCCCTGATCCAGCGGATGGCTTGCCAACCGGTCCATCAATCGTGCCATCGCGGGGAGCGGATTGTTAGCGCGATGCGGATAGGCGGAGTGCCCCTGCTCCCCAGTGACCGTAAACCATGCTGTCATCGATCCGCGGCGCCCGATCTTAATGGCGTCACCCATTTCATCAGGGCAAGTCGGCTCGCCAACCAGACAATCGGTCATGCTCTCGCCATTTTCCGCCATCCAGTCGAGGAGCGCGGTCGTCCCGTCGATAGCATCACCCTCTTCATCCCCCGTTATCGCGAGGATGACCGCCCCATCCGGTGGCATCTCTCGTACAAAATCCACCGCGGCAGCAGCGAATGCCGCTACGCCGGACTTCATATCAGTGGCGCCACGGCCATAAAGATAGCCGTCCTTAATAATTGCGCCGAAGGGCGGCACCGTCCATGCCGCCTCATCGCCCAAGGGCACGACATCTGTGTGGCCATTAAACCCGAAGCTACGGTTTGCGCCCCTCCGCCCCCACCGTGCGAAGAGGTTGCTAACCCCACCCCTATCGACGCGCGTGCACTCAAAGCCAGCTTCCGATAGCAGCGCCTCAAGTAGCACAAGCGCCCCGCCCTCATTCGGCGTAACAGATGGGCAGCGGACCAAAGCAGCCGTAAGCTCAACGGGATCAACGGGTTTGTTCATATGCGTCTCCTTTGTCCATCGAGTTACCTGCACAGACGCCCCGATGCAACGCGCCTGCACTCAGTCCCGCAAGCGAAAAAATCACTCAACTTTTGCGTGAAAATGGGTATAAACAAGCATCAAAGTGCGCCGAAGCGCCAGACGAGGCAGAGTTGAAGAGCAGAATAACCGGTTCCCGCACCGTTGCTGCACCTTTGGTCGCCCCCGCATCAGGGAGGCGCGTATGATGGCTTGGCTTGGTCTAAGCGACGAGTTCGCATCCTTTTTCAGTGTGCGCGGGCTGGACAGCACTGCCCAGCCACGCCGGCCAAACGCCACAAATACGCTTCTGACCAGCGGAACATTATTGTTCGAACACCGTTTCGACCCAGAAAACACCGCTTCACCGATCGCCAAATTCAGCCTTGCGGCGCCTTGGCGTGAAAGTTTCTCGTTACAGATGTCCCCCTCTGGCGATTTGGATCTCTTTTGGCGGCGAGAAACAGAAACCCGCCATGTACATCTGGCCACCGGCTTCGACAAAGTCAGCGAAACCCTCACGATTGCAATCGTTTGGAATGCTCCCGCCCGAGCGGGACTTGTATCCGTGATGTGTCGGGAAAGCGGTAGATTGATGCAAGAAACCTTCGCCAATCCCTTCCCACTTGCGATCATCACCGCTGAAAGTCTTTTCAGGCATTCCGCCCTGGAGTTAGGGGCCAGCACCCGCTTTGCAGCGCTCGCTGACACTGTAGAACCCTGCGGGCCAATCGCCACCATCGGCACGACGGGTATTATCGAAACTCCCTCCGGTCATAGCCGGATTCTTGATCTCAAAGCTGGTGATCCGATCTTTACAGCGGAAGGTGACATCGCCACCGTTCGCTGGATTGGGCAGCAACAGCTGCCTGCGCGTGGCGCATTCGCACCGTTGATGATGCGCGCACCCTACCGCGGCCTTCGGGAGGATCTGCTAATCGCGCCCTCTCAAGGATTGCGGCTTACAGGCTCACGGGTTGAATATAACTTCGGTGACGAAGAGGTGCGCGCTGAAGCACGCTATCTCCTAGACGGCAAATCCATCGTCCGCGCCAACAAGCGGTTACTGGTGGACTATGCCCAGCTTGTCCTCGACCGTAGCGCCCTCTTGCGCGTGTCAGGTACCGAGCTTGAAGCCTTTGATCCCTATCGCGTCCTGATCGGTGGCCAACAAGCATTGGCCAACTCCTTAATCTCGACACTACCTCAAGCACTCTTCCCACCGCGCCGCAAAATGGCAGGGCGAACGATCCGCCAATACGAGGCGCCAGCCGTAACTTACTGAACTGCCCCGTCTTGGTCGTCGTAGAAGGGGGTCATCTGCGCAACGATCACACTGTTTTCTTCTAGCGCGCGCTTCATAAGCTCCTGCTCTTCGTCATTGATGTCATGTCCTTCGGCAAGCCGCTCTTCCAACGTCCCGTAGCCGGAAACATCCAACGGAGCCAAATCCGCCTGCTTCAAAATGGCAACGGTTTCACGAACGGCCTCAGCTTCATCAACACCACTTGCGTAACACATCAATGCCGCGCCGGTCGCCCCATCCGGAAGGCCATCCCCTTGCTTGCGCCCAACCTCAACGAGCAAAGTATACACCTGTTGTTTGTTTTTTGTGGATTCGGCCATGTGCATTCTCCCGTTTTGCACCTGCCCTGCCCGTCCTTTTCAATGCCGTCAAGTACAGCCTAAGCGCAAATACACTCCATAAGTATATTTTGATTAACCCTTAGGAACCCAAAACGATCCTTCCGGTAACGGACTCGGGCGAGCGTTTCCTCTAAATTAAATCTCAAGGCGATCTGAGGGGGGAGTATCTGCAAATGGCTCGTGACTTTGTATCGATTACCGGTTGCGCCGTAGCCGCATCATCGACAATTCTGACCCTCGCTGGCTGTGTCGCCGCCCGTGACCTGCGCCCCGGCGATCGGGTAATCACCCGCGATCACGGCGCACAGACGTTGCGTGACATCGAATTTTTTGCCGCCCCGCAGGGCTCCACGGCTATCGCCATCCCTGCAGGTGCGATCGGCAACAATACCCGAACCATCGTCGCCCCTTCACAGCGCATTTTACTGCGCAACGTACAGGCGGAGCTCTACTTCGGTGAGAGCGAGGTACTCGTCAACGCCGAAGATCTAGTCGGTTTCCGCTCGATTGAAACAACCGAAGCCCCTTCGTTCGGCTTCGTCCGGCTTGAATTCGACACACCTGAAATCATCTATGCCGATGGCCTTGAGATCGAAAGCAGCGCCCTCACATCATTCGAATGGGCAGGTGACCCACTGATGTCTCGCCTCGGCCTAACAGTCTCCGGCATGCCCCTTCCGCCGCGTCCGGTACTCGAAGCACATGAAGCGCAACTGCTGGTCGGCAGCGAAACCTTTCAAGCTGCAGCCTAAGTTCCCCCGAGGAAGGACCCGAGCCTTCCGCCCCAAAGCAGGGTCACCTGCTAGATCTCAAGCCCCGGCATTTCCCTTTGCCGGGGCTTGATTTTCTAACAACCTCAGTCGCGCAACAACTCGTTGATGCCAGTTTTGGAGCGCGTCTTCTCATCCACGCGCTTTACGATCACGGCACAGTAAAGGTTGATGTTGTTCTTGGACGGCATCGACCCCGCAACGACGACCGAATATGGCGGCACCTCGCCGTACATGACCTCACCGGTTTCGCGGTCCACGATCTTGGTGGATTTGCCGATGAACACGCCCATGCCAAGAACAGAGCCTTCCCGAACGATACACCCTTCCACAACTTCAGAACGCGCGCCGATAAAGCAGTTATCTTCAATGATCGTCGGCCCCGCCTGCATAGGCTCCAGCACACCGCCGATGCCAACACCGCCCGAAAGATGGACGTTTTTGCCGATCTGGGCACATGAGCCGACAGTTGCCCATGTATCGACCATCGTTCCTTCATCGACGTAGGCGCCCAGATTGACAAATGACGGCATCAGGACAACGCCCGGCGCGATATAGGCAGACTTGCGCACCACGCAGTTAGGAACTGCACGGAAACCGGCGGCTTTCCACTGATTTTCGCCCCAGCCCTTGAACTTGCTGTCAACCTTGTCCCACCAGCCACCGGCCTGTGGGCCACCCTCATGTGGCTCCATATCCTTGATACGGAAACCAAGCAGAACGGCCTTCTTGGCCCATTGATTAACGTGCCATTCGCCTGTCTCGCGGCGCTCGGCGACGCGCAGCTTTCCGCTGTCGAGGGCATTAAGCGTATCCTCAATAGCTTCGCGGGTTTCGCCAGTTGTGGCGGGTGTGATCTGATCGCGGGTTTCCCACGCGGCTTCGATGGCAGCTTCAAGTTGCGCGTTTGACATGATTTCTCCGGATTGGCAGTCGTCATTGGGTTCGGGCGGCTATAGACTAAAAACACCATTCAGCGCAATGCGAGGCAACGGCAGATGAACGACGAGTTCCGGCATAACCCTTTCCGCGACAGCCACGAGGACCGCGAAGCAGCAAGGCAGATCCCCGACACACCGCAGACCCGCGCGCCATCATACCGGCTCGCCTTCGCCGATCCCGATTTCATGTGCCGCGAAGAGCTGCGCCCTGTTCGCTTGCAGCTTGAACTCCTCAAGCCCGAGTTGGCGATGGACGAAGCAGGCGTAAACCAAACCGTTGTCATGTTCGGTGGCGCCCGTATCCCCGATCCGGCAAATGCCCAAAGCGCCCGCACCGAAACACTAAAGCAGCTCTCCCGCTACTACGAAGAAGCCCGCAAATTCGCGTTCATGATCACCCAAGAGGGTCAAAAGGACGGGCGACTGGATACCGTCGTTGCCACCGGAGGCGGCCCCGGCGTGATGGAAGCTGGCAGCCGTGGCGCCGCGGAAGCGGGCGGAAAGTCAATCGGGCTGAACATCGTGCTTCCACACGAACAAGCCCCCAATGAATATGTCACACCCGAATTATGTTTTAATTTCCATTACTTCGCGATCCGCAAGATGCATTTCCTGATGCGGGCGAAGGCGATCTGCGTCTTTCCCGGCGGCTTCGGCACACTCGATGAGATGTTCGAGACACTGACCTTGATTCAAACCGGCCGGATGGAAGAGATTCCATTTCTTTTGTTCGGGCGCAGCTTCTGGGAAAAGATAATCAACTGGGAAGCACTCGCAGATGCCGGAACAATATCTGACGAGGATCTCTTACTCTTCCGTTACGTGGAAACCGCCGAAGAAGCGATGGATGCTATTCGAAGCTGGGAACGTTCTGGGCAAAAACGCTCCTCTCTCCCGGGGCGCTAGCCGATGCGGACAAGCGCACCTACCGTATTCCTCGTTATGGGTGTGTCCGGCACGGGCAAATCCACAATTGCTTCCGCACTGGCCAGCGCGCTCGCGGTCCCGTTCATCGAAGGCGATGATTATCATCCCGCCGAGAACGTCACGCATATGGCCGCTGGTCACGCCCTAACGGACGGCATGCGCTGGCCATGGCTCGATGCGTTGATCACTGCATGCAATGCCGCAATCGACGAAGGTACTTCAGTGGTCCTGAGCTGCTCCGCGCTCAAAAGAGCCTATCGCGATCATCTGCGCGCGGGTCTTGGTCCGATCCGGATCATATTTCTCGATGGCGCATATGATCTCCTCGCAAACCGGATGACTGCCCGCGCAAATCACTTCATGCCGACCAGCCTTCTCGACAGCCAGCTTGCCACGCTCGAACCACCATCCCCAAACGAAAACCCCATCCACATTGATGTTGCGCACTCAGTAACTGCAATCATCAGTCAGCTTTTAGAAGAGCTATCGTCGTGACGCGGCATTCTCCGCTGCGCTGCCGAGAGCGCCCTGTTTCTTTCAAGATGTTTGATCCGCATCTCAGCACGGCGGAGCGCCCGCGCCTCCGCACACCGCTTCAAATGGCGCTTTAGCCCCTCATCCCTCGGATCGGGGTCGATAGGAATTGCTGGCAAGCGGGTATCGGGTACAAAATGTTTCATACCCGATTGCTAGGATGAATTCCTCAAAGACGGGTTAAGAGGCCTCGCCCAATCCAGCCTCGGCCTCAATCTGGCGGCGACTTTTCCGCTCGCGCTCGGTCGCGGATTTCAGCTGGCCACAGGCAGCCATGATATCCTCGCCGCGCGGCGTTCGGATCGGGCTGGCAAATCCCGCTTTGTAAATAATGTCGGCGAATTCCTCGATCCGGCTCCAATCCGAACGCTCATAAGGCGCGCCGGGCCATTCATTGAACGGGATCAAGTTGATCTTCGCAGGAATCCCTTCGATCAGCTTCACCAGCCGCCGCGCATCCGCGTCGCTATCATTCACATCTTTCAGCATCACATATTCAAACGTGATCCGCTCGGAATTCGATACCTTCGGATACTCTTTTAGTGCCTTCAACAGCGTCTCGATGTTCCACCGCTTGTTGATTGGCACCAGCTTGTCCCGGATTTCATCCGTGGTCGCATGGAAAGAGACAGCAAGCTGACACCCGATTTCCTCGGCAGTCCGTGCGATCTCCGGCACAACGCCGCTGGTGGAAAGCGTGATCCGACGGCGCGAAAGGGAAATTCCTTCCCCATCCATCGCAATCTTCATCGCGTCGCGCACGTTCTCGAAATTATAAAGCGGCTCACCCATGCCCATCAGCACGATATTCGACAAACGGCGCGGCCCATTGTCCCCCGTGCCTTGCCCCGGTTCAGGCCATTCGCCCAAATCATCGCGCGCCATCATTACCTGACCGATGATCTCTCCCGCCGTCAGGTTCCGCACCAGCTTTTGCGTGCCGGTGTGGCAGAAAGAACAAGTCAGCGTACAACCCACTTGGCTTGAAATACACAGCGTCCCGCGGTCGGTCTCGGGGATATAAACAACTTCCACCTCATGACCACCGGATATCCGCACCAAATATTTGCGCGTCCCATCGGCGCTCACATGGCGCGACACCATTTCCGGCACCGCAACCACGAACCGCTCAGCCAGCATCGCGCGATAATCTTTGGCGAGGTTCGTCATCGCCGCAAAGTCCCGCACGCCCCAATGGTAGATCCATTGCCAGATCTGGTTGACCCGCATCTTCGCCTGCTTTTCAGGTGTGCCCGCTTCGATCAAGGCGAGGCGCATTTGATCCCGCGTCATTCCAACAAGGTTCTGCGGCCCCTCGGGAAGCTTGCGAGGGATCGTTAGGACGTCTTGAGTTATCGGAGCCGTTGCAGTCATCTGAGTCTCTTTCATCGGAGAGCCGCTCCTTACAGGAAAAAGGTCCGGTTTCAAAGGAAACCGGACCAATCCGTTGTCGCCGCGCCCTTGACGATCAGTTACAGCGCCGCGCCGCTTCTTCAACCGCTGCGGTGAACCCGATCAGCGAGAATGTATCCTTGGTGTTTGTGCCGCGTCCAGACCGCCCAGAAAGCGAAGCCTTGCTGCCTGCCTTCATCGCAGCAACGATCGGCGCGTCATCTTCAGGTGCCGGCCAAGCCCATTCACCCTCGACAAACAGCTCAAAGGTTTTGCCATCAACTTCCATCTCGACGGTGGAGTTACCCGCAAACGGATACCCACCCGTAAAGGCTACCTGACCATTCACATCCGCGCCAGGACGGTAAAAGACGAAGAGCCGCGTTTCACCCCGCCGCACTTCGACGACTTCGCCATTGCGGGTGTTCACCATCTCTTCGGGTCGTGAAACCGCAAGGCACTCCAACGGATCACTGCTCACGAACACGCCCCAATCCGCCTCGGCGGCGACCCGGTTGTCTGTTTCTTCTTGTGCAATAGCAGCGCTCGCCGCGCCAATTGCAGCCAAGGCGATCATAGTGGTTCGAATTCCTGAAATCATCTTACAGCCTCCAAGCTGTTTTTGCCTCAATTGTCCCAGCATGCAGCAATTTTGCTGTACTTTTTACACTGGCGGGATCGCTTTCAACTCGATAGGCCAACTCATAGCAAAATTCCGCTCAAATGGAAAAGCCCCTCGGCGCAAGATCGCGCGGATTAGGACATTATTCGGAGGAAATCTTTTGCACTCGCTCGGATCACCACTGGTCGAACGCTGGCGCGGCGACGTTCTCGAATGTCTGCACATGGGCCACGCTGTCATCTGCGACGGCAACGGAGACATCATGGAAAGCTGGGGCGACCCTCAGGCCGTCTTCTATCCCCGCTCCTCTTGCAAGATGATCCAAGCCCTGCCCTTGGTCGAAAGCGGTGCCGCAGACGCCTATAATTTAACTGACGCTCATCTGGCGCTCGCCTGCGCGTCGCATGACGGCGCGCCGGTCCATACAGATAAAGTCAGCCGCTGGCTCTCCGATCTCGGGCTTGGCGAGCCGGATCTCCTCTGCGGTCCGCAAACAGTGCGCGAGCGTGAAACCCGCCACCAAATGATCCGTAACAGTGAAACCCCCTGCCAGATCCATAACACCTGCTCTGGCAAACATGCAGGTTTCCTGACGCTCGGCAAACATATCGGCGCCGGTGCTGATTATGTGGCGCTGGACCATCCAGTTCAGCAAGCGTTCAAACGAACCTTTGAAGAGGTCACGCAGCACAATATCCTTGGAACCGGCATTGACGGCTGCTCCGCCCCCAATTTCGCCACCACAACCCACGCATTGGCTCGCGCCATGGCCAGTTTCGCCGCCGCCCGCGACGCTGGTTCTTCCCGCGAGCGTGCTGCCGCGCGACTGACCCGCGCAATGCGCAGCTATCCGGAACTCGTCGCAGGGGAAGGCAGCCCTTGCACAGAACTCGCCCGCGCCACTGGCGGGCAGGCCGTGCTTAAGTTCGGTGCGGATGGAGTCTACATCGCGATCCTACCCGAGAGGAAGATCGGCATCGCGCTAAAAATTACCGATGGTTCGGAAACTGCAAGCCAATGCGCGATTGCCGCCCTGCTCGTGCGGCTCGGAGTGCTGGCCTACGATCACCCGATTACGCACCGATGGCTCGATGTCCCGATCTTGTCACGTCGCGGCCTGTTGGCGGGGGAGATTCGTGCCGCCAACGCGCTGCGATAGACGACATCAGGTAACAAACTCACTCCGCGCATAGCCCTGAATGAACAGCAGCGCCGTCAGATCGCCGTGGTTGATACGAATTTTTGCCTCAGCCTGCACCGACGGTTTCGCATGCAGTGCAACACCTGTCCCCGCCCGCTGGATCATCCCAAGGTCATTGGCCCCGTCGCCCACTGCCAGCACGTCGGCCTCAGAAATCCCCAAAAGGCTGGTAATTTCTTCCAGCGCCTGCACCTTGGCTTCACGCCCCAAGATCGGCCGAGCGACATCCCCCGTCAGCCTACCATCCTCGGCAAGCAAGGTATTCGCGCGGTTTTCGTCAAAGCCCAGCGCCTCGGCTACACGCGCCGTGAAACCGGTGAAGCCCCCTGAAACCAGCGCGGCATAAGCGCCATTGGCCTTCATCGTCTGCACCAGTTCCCGCCCACCCGGCATAAAGGTGATGCGACTTTCCAGAACCTTGCCAATCACCGCCTCGTCCAGATCCCGCAGCAATCCCACCCGCTCTATCAGCGCACCTTCAAAATCCAACTCACCGTTCATCGCCCGCGCTGTGATGTCGGCCACACGCGGCCCAACGCCTGCTTCATCCGCCAACTCGTCGATGCACTCCTGCTGTATCATCGTGCTGTCCATATCAGCCAACAGCATCCGCTTGCGGCGCGGCTCATCAGGGCGAATGACCAGATCCACACCTTGCACCTGCAAGTCACTCCACACCGTTTCCGCATTCTCTGCCAAGGCCGGAATCGTAAACTCCGCCACTTCATCAGGGCTGAGCCAAGTCGCCTCCCCACCGCCCCACGCATCGCGCAGCGCTGTTACCAGCGCGGCATCCAATGGGCGCACGGTCGGGTTCGCGATAAGGGTCACAAAATGCATTTCAACTCCCGAAATAGGCCGCTTTTGACGCTCAAAGCACAATGAACCACAAGGTTCCAGCCATCTCGTAGCGTTTTAGCGTTTGTTTCCGATAGTGGACAAAACCGTCGCAAAAAAGATTTGAACGGGCGCATTCCGATCATATTCGCACTTGTTGCACCCGCAGTATCCCCGTATCTCCATCCGTGGGACACCCCTCCCCAACGAGGGGCGTATATCTGGAAGGATAACACCAATGACCAAGACCAAGCCGGCCAAGCGCCCGGCCAATGCGCGCTTTTCGTCTGGCCCTTGTGCCAAACCCCCCGTTTTCACACTTGATTCGCTTTCTGATGCCGCACTCGGGCGCAGCCATCGTGCTGCGGTTGGTAAGGCAAAGCTTAAAGAAGCAATCGATCTGACCCGCGAAATTCTCGGCGTTCCCGAAGACTATCGCATCGGCATCGTACCGGCCTCCGATACTGGTGCTGTCGAAATGGCGATGTGGTCCCTTCTGGGCGAACGCCCTGTCGAAATGGCCGCTTGGGAAAGCTTTGGCGCCGGTTGGGTGACTGACGCCGTCAAGCAGCTCAAGCTCGATGCCACTGTGCATACCGCCGACTACGGCGCTATCGTCGATATGGCCGCGCTCGACTATGATAAAGATGTCGTTTTCACATGGAACGGCACCACCTCCGGCGTCCGTGTCGCCGGTGGTCACGTCATCCCCACTGACCGCGCTGGGCTCACAATCTGCGACGCAACCTCCGCCGCCTTCGCGCAGGATCTCCCGTGGGAGAAGCTCGACGTCACCACCTTCTCTTGGCAGAAGGTCATGGGTGGCGAAGCTGCGCACGGTATGCTGATCCTCAGCCCCCGGGCCGTCGAACGGCTGGAAAGCTATACGCCTACTTGGCCCCTGCCCAAGATCTTCCGCCTGACCAAAGGCGGCAAGCTGATCGAAGGCATATTCGTGGGCGAGACGATCAACACACCCTCCATGCTGGCGGTCGAGGATTACCTCGTCGCGCTTAAATGGGCGAAGTCAATCGGCGGCCTCGACGCACTGCGCCACCGTGCCGATGCCAATGCGCGTGCAATCTGGAACTTCTGCGCCTCGCGCGACTGGATCGACAACCTCGCCAACGATCCGGCGACCCGTTCCAACACCAGCGTTTGTCTGAAGTTCACCGACTCGCGGATCACCGATGGTGCCGCCTTCGCCAAAGCCGTCGCCAAGCGGCTGGAGGCCGAAGGCGCAGCGCTCGATATCGGCGCCTATCGCGATGCTCCGGCGGGCCTGCGCATCTGGTGCGGCGCCACGGTCGAAACGTCCGACATCGAAGCCATGCTGCCGTGGCTCGAATGGGCGTTCGAAGCCGAGATCGCTCAACAGGCCGCCGCCTGATTTTATCCCATTCTGGCGGGGTATACCCCGCCATTACTTCTGCCAAGAGGACAAAACCCATGGCTCCCAAAGTTCTAATTTCCGATAAACTATCCGAAGCCGCCGTCCAGATCTTCCGCGATCGCGGTGTTGAAGTCGATTTCCGCCCAGAATTGGGCAAGGACAAAGACGCCCTTGCCGCCATCATCGGCGATTATGATGGCCTTGCCATCCGTTCGGCTACGAAAGCGACTGAAAAGCTGATCGAGAAAGCCGACAACCTTAAAGTCATCGGTCGTGCCGGTATCGGTGTCGATAACGTCGATATCCCCGCCGCATCGAAAAAGGGCATCATCGTGATGAACACGCCCTTCGGCAACTCGATCACCACTGCCGAGCATGCGATTTCCATGATGATGGCCGTCGCCCGCCAGATCCCCGAGGCCAATGCCTCCACCCACGCTGGGAAGTGGGAAAAGTCGCGTTTCATGGGCGTTGAACTCACCGGCAAGACCCTCGGCGTTATTGGCGCGGGCAATATCGGCTCCATCGTGATCGACCGTGCTCAAGGCCTTCGGATGAAGGTCGTCGCTTACGACCCCTACCTCAGCCAAGAACGCGCGGACAAAATCGGCGTCGACAAAGTCGAACTGGACGAACTCCTAGCGCGCGCCGATTTCATCACCCTGCACGTCCCGCTCACCGATGCGACCCGCAACATCCTCTCGGCAGAAAACATCGCCAAGACCAAGAAAGGCGTTCGCATCGTCAACTGCGCGCGCGGCGGACTGGTAGACGAAGAAGCTCTCGCCGAAGCGCTCAAATCCGGCCATGTGGCTGGCGCTGGCTTTGACGTGTTTTCTGTCGAGCCGGCAACCGAAAACCCACTCTTCAACCTGCCCAACGTCGTCTGCACCCCGCACCTCGGTGCTGCTACGACCGAAGCACAGGAAAACGTCGCCCTCCAGGTGGCCGAGCAAATGGCCGACTACCTGCTTACCGGCGCTGTCCAGAACGCGCTGAACATGCCATCGGTGACGGCAGAAGAGGCCAAAGTCATGGGCCCGTGGATCAAGCTGGCAGATCACCTCGGTAACTTCATCGGCCAAATGACCGACGAGCCGATCAAGGCAATCAATATTCTCTATGACGGTTCGGTCGCCGAAATGAACCTCGAAGCGCTGAACTGCGGCGCAATCGCCGGGATCATGAAAAAGGCCAACCCCGACGTGAACATGGTGTCCGCCCCCGTGATCGCCAAAGAGCGTGGCATCAAAGTCTCGACCACCCGTCAGGATCAATCGGGCGCATTCGAGGGCTACATGAAGGTCACCGTCGTCACCAGTAAGCGTGAGCGTTCGATTGCGGGCACGGTGTTCTCTGATGGCAAACCGCGCTTCATCCAAATCAAGGGCATCAACATCGACGCCGAGGTCGGCTCGCACATGCTCTACACGACCAACGAAGACGTCCCCGGCATCATCGGCACATTGGGCACCACGATGGGCTCCAACGGCGTCAACATCGCGAACTTTACCCTCGGCCGCGCCACCGCAAAGGGGGAGGCCATCGCGCTGCTTTATGTCGACGAACCCGTACCTGCCTCCGCGATAAAGGCACTGAACGACACCGGCCTGTTCAACCAGATCAAGCCGCTGACCTTCGACGTCGCCTAAACCAAAATACGCTGCGCGCAGGGCATCCTGCGCGCAGCGACCTAGCCAAACACCGCTTTCAGAATATCCGCCAGCGCATCTGCATCTCGCTGATCAAAAGTGTCTGGCTCGTCGCTGTCGATATCCAGCACGGCAATCAACTCACCCGCACCATTCCACACCGGCAGAACGATCTCGGATCGAGTCGAACTGGCGCAGGCAATATGCCCGGGGAAGGCATCAACATCCGGAACGAGTTGCGTTTCCTGCGTCCGTGCCGCGGCGCCACATACTCCGCGTGAAAACGGGATCGTCAGACAGCCATGTCCGCCCTGATAGGGTCCGATCTTCAGTAGTTCTGGCCCCACCACGCGATAGAACCCAGTCCAATCAAACCGACTGTCCGCATGATGGATCTCGCACGCAAGTGTCGCCATCAGGGCAGTTTCGTCCTGCTCCCCTTCGGCAACCGCCATGATCCGTTGCCTTAATTCGGCATAATCGACGCGCATTTAACTCGCCCTCCAATTCTCAGGCCCATTTCCCATATTGCACCGCCGCGTTCAAACGATACGTTCGCGGCAGGAGGACTCCCATGCGCGATTTCGAACGCCCCGGCCGCTCGGCGGTCTACGCCACCAATGGTATGTGCGCCACCTCGCATCCGCTTGCGGCAAAGGTCGCCATTCAAATGCTCGAAGCAGGCGGCAACGCCGTTGACGCAGCAATCGCTGGCGCAGTCCTCCTTGGCCTCTGCGAGCCGCAGATGACAGGGATCGGCGGCGATTGCTTCGCGCTTGTTGCTCCATCGCCTGACGCGCCGGTCATCGCGCTCAACGGATCAGGCCGCGCGCCAAAAAGGTTCGATCCCGAACCATTGCGCGCTGCCGGTCACACGCGCATCCCGCGCCATGACCCCGCTGCCATTACAATCCCTGGCGCAGTCGATGCCTTTTGCACCTTGGCGCGGGATCACGGTCGCCTCGGCCTCAAGGCCGCTTTGGCACCGGCCATCCACTACGCCGACGCAGGCATCCCCGTCGCCCCCCGCGTCGCTTTCGATTGGGCGAACGAAGGAGGCGCAGTTTTTAATGAGAGCGCACGAAACCGCTTCAATGTCCAAGGCAAGGCGCCCTCAGCTGGCACGCTATTTCGCGCACCCGATCAAGCCGAAGTCCTCCGCCGCATCGCGCTCGAAGGGCGGGATGGCTTCTATTCCGGCGAGGTCGCCGACGATATGGTCGCGACCCTGCAAGCGTTTGGCGGCAGCCACACATTAGAGGATTTCGAGCAAACAGCGTCCACATATACCAATCCGGTATCCGGCCAATATGCGGGCCGTGAACTGCTCGAACATCCGCCTAACGGTCAGGGCGCAACAGCACATCTCATTCTGAACATTCTGCGGAATTTCGATCTCGCCTCGATGGATCCGTTCGGCGCAGAACGTGCCCATATCGAAGCCGAGGCGACCAAACTTGCCTACGACGCACGCAATCGCTTCATCGCTGACCCCGCGCACACGACCAAGCTCGACACCTTCCTCTCGGAGGAGACAGCAAACAAGCTCGCAGCTCTAATCGACCCGCACCAAGCATTAGCCTCTGCAACAAAACTCACCGAGGAGGTCCATCGCGATACCATCTACATCACCGTTGTAGATCGTGACCGTATGGCCGTCTCCCTGATCTACTCGATCTTCTCAGGTTTCGGCTCTGGCATCGCTTCGGATCGTTTCGGCATCCTGTTCCACAATCGCGGACAAGGCTTCAACCTGACCGAGGGCCATCCGAACGAAGCAGGCGCAGGCAAACGTCCGATGCATACGATCATTCCCGCAATAGTCCGTGAAAACGGCCGCGCCTCAATGCCCTTCGGCGTCATGGGCGGCGCTTATCAAGCCTGCGGACATGCCCGTTTCCTCACCAACATCGCTGATTTCGGCTTCGACCCCCAAAGCGCGATCGACGGACCCCGCTGCTTTGCCGAAGATGACACCTTAAGGATCGAAAACAGCTATGCACCCGACGTTCGGTCAGCGCTCGCCGACAAAGGCCACAAACTCCGCCTGAACGAAGGCCCAATCGGAGGCGCTCAGGCAATCGAAATCAGAGAGGATGGCGTTCTCATCGGTGCGTCCGACCCGCGCAAAGACGGATGCGCACTCGGCTATTAACCTAGAAAATTAGTTCATCGCCACTTCGAGCGGGTAGTAGCCATCCGTAAACGGGCCAAAGAAATCCTCTAGGTCAGGATGTTTGACGGGCACGCCAGAATAGTCCGCGATCAGGTTCTGCTCCGACACATAGGCCACATAATAGCTCTGATCATTCTCTGCGAGGAGGTGATAATAGGGCTGGTCTTTCGACGGCCGAATTTCTTCGGGGATCGCCTGATACCATTCCTCGGTATTGTTGAATTGGGGATCAACATCAAAAACCACCCCCCGAAAAGGATGCTTGCGGTGCCGCACTACCTGGCCCAAATAATATTTTGCCCGTGTCTTTAGCATAGCACTCTTACTCCCACGCCTTTAGTAATCCCGCAACCGCTTCATGTCCATGAAACATCAGTGATTCGACAGGAAACAGTCTGTGAACCTTGCTCTGACAGTTATTCAAATCACCGCTCCGGTATTCCTTTTGGCGGCCATCGGGTTCACTTGGGTTCGGCTCGGTTTCGAATACAAACTTGAGTTCGTGACGCGGCTGGCAATGACAGTTTCACTGCCCGCACTTGTCTTTGTGGCGCTGATGAATACCGAAATCGAGCCCGAAGCGCTTGCCCGTCTTTCCGTCGCCAGCCTCGTTGCCTATGCGGGCATTGGCGCAGCTCTCTTCGCACTGATCCGCATCATGCGGCTCGATAGCCGGACCTTTCTCGCCCCGCTGATCTTTGGCAATACCGGCAATCTGGGCCTGCCTCTGGCGCTCTTCGCCTTTGGCGAGGCAGGTTTCAGCTATGCGCTCGTCCCATTTGCCGTGATGATGCTTTTATCTTTTTCCATCGGCATCTGGATGATCGCAGGGCGCGGATCCCTTGGCCGCATTATCCGCGAACCCCTGATGGGGGCGCTGTTCCTTGGTGTGTTGTTTCTCTGGCAGGGCTGGAAGACGCCAATATTCCTCACCAACACGCTCGATCTCCTCGGGCAGATCGCCATTCCTGTGATGCTGATTACCCTTGGCGTCGCCGTTGCCCGCCTGCAACCGAAACAGGTGCGCTTGGCGATAATCCTGTCGGTTATAAAATTCGCGGTTTGCGTTGCTATCGGCCTCGGCGTCGGATTGTGGTTCGGGCTTGCTTCCCTTCCGCTGGCCGTTTTGACTCTACAATTGGCCACGCCCGTTGCCGTGACCTCTTATCTGCTGGCGGAAAAGTTCGGCGCCGATGCGCAATCGGTGGCGGGTATGGTTGTTGTCTCCACTCTCCTGTCGGTGGTCGGATTACCGCTCATTCTGGCATTTGCGTTGTAAATTAACCGAAATTTCATTCCCCCGAATCGCCCCTCCTGCTAAACTAGGGGGAATAAAAGGCGAGAGGCAGATGAGCAGACCCCTAATCGCCGTGCTTTTGCTATTGGCCCTTGGCAGCTGTGGATCGCGTGAATATCGCGCCCCGGAGCAGGTCGAGAATGCCTGCGCGATTGTAACGGAACGACCGCACTACGTTACCGCCTTCCAGCGCGCGGAGCGCCGTTGGGGTGTTGAACCGCATGTGCTCATGGCGATCATCCATCAGGAAAGCAAGTTCATCGCCAACAATCGCCCCCCGCGGCGGTTTTTCCTCGGGATCATCCCACGCGGCCGCGCATCCTCCGCCTACGGCTACGCGCAAGCACTCGATGGCACTTGGGACGATTACAAAGCCGATGCTGGCCGCCGCTTCGCGCGCCGAGACAATGTCGACGACGCCACAGATTTCATCGGCTGGTACATGCGCCGCACCAACAGCGTCAACGGCATTGCCATGAACGATGTCTATAACCAGTACCTCGCTTATCACGAAGGGCATGCTGGCTACCGTCGCGGTACCTACCGCAGCAAAGCATGGCTCCTCAATGTCGCCGCCAATGTCCGCAGTCGCGCTGTGACTTACGAGCGTCAGCTCGCCTCCTGTCGCGGCGTGCGTCTCTGATCAGCGGCGCTCAAGCCAGTTTTCAGTTTCAGAAATGATGCTGAACAAACGCGACGGCAGCCGCGCGCCCTCTGCCGTCTCGGAGAGGATCACCGTGGTCAAGGAACCGGAATTATCGGTAATTACCCATTGCCGTAGTTCGACAGGTGCGTCGGTGAAAACAAGCTGGATCGACCCGTATTCGGGATTATCAGGATCTTGCGCCGTTACGCGCGTCACTGTGCCATCATAGCTGTGGTCAACAACCATCCGCTCCGCGGTTAAGTCCACATCCCGCTTCAAAATGATATTCAGCGGAGTCCGACCCAACGGATAGCGCTCTGGACCCGTATTTGAACCGGGGTCGAACACCGCCAAAGAGCCACCAGCCGCGATAACAAGCGCTTGCTCCGGCGGGTCATACTCAAAACGCATCCGCCCGGGCCGATGGATAAAGAGGGTGCCGGTCGAAAGTGTGCCATCATCATTGATCTGGGTGAACTTGGCTTCCAGTGCTTGCATCTCGTTGAAGTAGCGCGACACCTCCGCCAGCGAAACCTGCTCCGCCTCGGCCCGCCCCGCAAACCCTGCGACCAGCACAGGTGTCGCAAGCAGCATCCCCCGCAGCGCTAGCTTGAAAATCTGGTCCCACATCTCGTCTCTCCGTCTCTACCGCCTGACATGGGTGCTTGATGCCCGCAAACAAGCGGCTAGGCGATATCAACACCCCTGTCAGCGGATATCCGCAGCAAAGCCACCCGCTAAAGTGCCAGGTCGTAGGTCCGCCAGCGTGTTTTGACGGCCACCCTGTCATACACAGCCCGCGCGCGATAATTGTCCTCTGCCGTAATCCAGCGCACCACGCTCCAACCGCGTGCTACTGCAACCTCCCGCACTGCGTCGATCAACGCATCTGCAGCACCGCTGCCGCGTGCGTCTGGGTCAACGAAAAGATCATCCAGAAAGCCGCCCTTTGCCGCCGCCAGCGGGCGGGCAAATTCCCTGAAATGCGCAAGCCCGATCACCCTGCCCGACTCATTGAGGGCAACACGGCACTCAACCTCATGGTCCGGATCCCAAATCCACTCCCAGACAAGCGCTCGCATTTCGGGTGTCTGTGGAACGCCATAAAAAGCCGCATACCCTTCGTAGAGACGACTCCACTCTGCGTGGTCCGCCTCCACAACGGGTCGTACAGTCACCATCAGTGCTGTTCCGGTACGAGTATTTCACGTTTGCCAACGTGGTTGGCGGCGCTGACCACGCCTTCATCCTCCATTTGCTCCACCAAACGGGCTGCCTTGTTGTAGCCAATCGCCAGTTTCCGCTGGATGTAAGAAGTCGAGCATTTGCGGTCGCGGATCACAATTGCCACCGCCTGATCATATAGCGCGTCTTCACCGTCGGTATTGCCGCCAAGACCCAAGACCAGATCGATATCCGCCTCTTTCTCATCATCGGGGCCGTCCACGACGCCGGACATATATTCCGGCGGGCCAAAGCTCTTGAGGTAGTTGACGATCTCCTCGACCTCCTCATCGCTGACAAAAGGCCCATGAACGCGCGTGATCCGTGCGCCGCCCGCCATATAAAGCATGTCGCCCATGCCAAGAAGCTGTTCAGCACCCTGCTCGCCCAAGATCGTGCGGCTGTCGATTTTCGATGTCACTTGGAACGAAATCCGCGTCGGGAAGTTTGCCTTGATGGTGCCGGTGATCACATCGACAGACGGCCGCTGCGTCGCCATGATCAGGTGAATACCAGACGCCCGCGCCATCTGCGCCAAGCGCTGAATGCAAGCCTCGATCTCTTTGCCCGCCACCATCATCAGGTCGGCCATCTCGTCGACGATGACCACGATGTAGGGCATCTTCTCGGGTTTGAACTCCTCCGTTTCAAACACCGGATCGCCCGTCGCATCATCAAATCCGGTCTGCACGGTGCGACTAAACAACTCCCCTCTGCTCAGCGCATCCGCCACGCGGCCGTTATAACCTTCGATGTTGCGCACACCCATCTTTGACATCTTGCGATAGCGCTCTTCCATCTCGCCCACGACCCATTTCAGCGCGACAACCGCTTTCTTCGGATCGGTCACAACTGGGCTCAGCAAATGCGGAATGCCATCATAGACGCTGAGTTCCAGCATCTTCGGGTCAATCATGATCAGGCGGCACTCGTCCGGCGTCAGCTTATACAGCAGCGATAGGATCATCGTATTGATCGCCACCGATTTACCTGATCCCGTCGTCCCTGCGATCAGCAAATGCGGCATCTTCGCAAGGTTCGCCACCACTGGCTCGCCGCCGATGTCTTTGCCCAGCGCAAGCGGCAGGCGCATGTTGCTGTCACCAAACCCGCGCGCGGCAAGGATCTCCCGCAGCACCACCTTCTCACGGCTGGCATTGGGCAATTCGATCCCGATAACCGAACGGCCCGGAACAGTGGAAACACGCGCTGAAAGCGCCGACATCGAACGCGCAATATCGTCCGCCAACCCGATCACGCGGCTGGCCTTCAAGCCTGGCGCCGGTTCAAGTTCGTACATCGTCACAACAGGGCCAGGGCGCACGCTCACAATCTCGCCCTTCACACCGTAGTCATCCAGAACGCTCTCCAGCATCCGCGCATTTTCTTCCAGCGCTTCGTCGCTCAGGTAGTGGCGTTCAATCGATACGGGGCTGGTCAACAGGCTCAGCGGTGGGTGCTCGTAGTCGCTGTGTTTTTCTTCGAATTGCAAGCTCGGCTGCGCTTCGGCCTGCGCCTGTCGTGAGGGGGCCGGTGTCCGCTTCACCGCAGGCTGCACAACACGCCGCAGCGGTGCATCACGCTCGGCAGTAGGTACCGCCGCAGGCGCAGCCGGCGGCGTTTCCACCTCTGCAACCGTATCTTCAACGGCTTCCGCCACGTCAGGCACGAGCGTTTCCTGCGGCTGCGGGGTCGCAAGAGGATCAGCGTAAACGAGTGGGCGCGGGCCTTTGCCTTCGGTCAAGCGCGGCTCAATACGGAAACCCGTAACAGGCGGCTCCTCGACTTGGGCTTCCACCTCGGGGGCAGTATTGCGATTGCGGATAGCACTGGCGATCTTGTCGCGGATGCGGCTGCCGTCAGGCGTTTCTGCCGCTGCATCCCCATGATCATCGTAATCAATCAGCTCCGGCGCAGGCATCTCTGGTTCCGGTACGCGTCGGAACATCCCGAAAAGCCCACCACTCTGCGCTGTAGGAGCCTTCATATGCTCTAGTTCCGGGGTCGCCACAGGCTGCGAAGCGCCAACCGGATGTTTGGCGTGCAGCGGCGGCTCTGCAACCGCGCGCTCTGCCAGCGGCATCGCTGGGTTTGACCGCACAACTGCCGCCACGCGCTCCTTGATGCGCGGATCATTCGCTGTTTCCGGCGTCACACGGGCATCATCCCGTCGCGCCTGAACAGTCGCATGCAAACCGCTCGCCGCCGAAAATGACATCGCGGCGCTGCGGCCCAAAAGTTTTAAGATCATGGAATAGAGAACGATTGTCCCAAACACGAGAAAGCGACCGCCATTACCAACTTCGCGCAGGGTAAAGCCCAGCGCATGCAAACCAGCCGCAAGCGTGAACAGACCAGCACCCGCACTTACAATCTTGACAGAAAGTGCCTGCCCCGCTGGGACCAGCCCCATCAACATGCCGACAGCCATATCACCGAACATCCCGCCCAGCCCATAGCTCTGCTGCCAGCCATTTCCGGGAACCAAAGTCGATGCATAAACCGACATCAGCACAATCGCGATGGGCGCAAAAATCACCCGCTCAAACAGGCGCGCGGTACCGTGATGCAGCACAAAACGCGCACCCCAAGTGATGATAACAGTCGGCAGACCCCATGCCGCCAGTCCGAGCACCAGCATTAACGTCGCTGAAACCGTCGCACCGAGCGACCCAAATGCATTCTGGACCGGGGCATCAGAGGACAACATCCAATACGGGTCATCAGGACTATGCGTAAACAGCATCAGCCCCAGCACGATCCCCAATGCCATTACCGCGAGGCCCAAAAGCTCCCGTCCCCGCTTTTCCAATGCGGCCTGCGTGCTGCTATCGAGTAGTGGATCGCGAAGTCGTGTCTGAAAAGCCATACGTCTGGTCCTCAATCGTACAAACAGTCACGGATCAATTTCAGCCCGCGCTGCATTTCTTCTTTTGGGGCCACCATCGCGACCCTGATAAATCCTGTTCCGGGGTTTCCGGCGTCTGTGTCGCGGCTCAGATAGGCTCCCGGGAGCACCCGTACACCCGTCTCCGTCCAGAGCTTGACGGCCGCCTCCTCGCCATCCGCAACCGGCAACCAAAGGAAGAACCCCGCCTGCGGGCTCTCATACCCTTCGACACCGGCAAAAATCTTGTCGGCGATCCGGTATTTCTCACGGTAAAGGCCGCGGCTCTCTTCAACATGCGCCTCATCGGCCCAGACCTTTTCTGCCACACGCTGAAGTGGCAAAGGCAACGGCGCCCCCGAATAGGCCCGTAGCTGGCGCACCGCAGCGATCGATTTCCGGCCTCCAGCCACAAAACCGGAACGCAGCCCGGGCAGGTTCGAGCGTTTTGAGAGCGAATGAAAGATCAACACACGTTCGGGATCAGCACCCATTTTCGCGGCAATTTCCAACGCACCTACAGGTGGCGTATCGCGATAAATCTCCGAATAGCACTCATCTGCAAAAATCCGGAAATCGTATTTTTCCGCAAGCGTGATGAGCGCACGCCAATAATCTTCGGTCGCCACCGCACCCTGTGGATTTGCAGGCGAGCAGATATAGGCAATCGCCACCCGCTCCAGCACATCTTTCGGGAGCGCGGCAAAGTCAGGCAAATGCCCCGTTTCGGCGGTTGCATTCACAAAAACCGCCTCAGCCCCAACCGAAACCGCGCCGATTGCATAAACCTGATAGAACGGGTTCGGCGTCAGGATAATCGGCTTCTTCCCGTTTTTTGCCTCGGGGCAAAGCGCCATTGCAGCGTTGTAAAGCCCTTCACGCGTACCATTCAGCACCATGATCTGATCCGGCGTCAGCGATACACCGTAGCGCTGCGATACCCAGCCAACGATTGCGGATAGCAGTTCGGGCGACCCCTCGTTGGGCGGATACTTGGCAAATTCTTCCGTGGCGGTTGCCAGTGTCTCACTGACAAAAGTAGGGAAAGCGTGGCGCGGTTCGCCAATAGTCATGACGATAGGTTCGCCCCCGGGAGAGAGCGAATCCAACAACGTCCGCAGGCGCGGAAACGCGTATTCCGGTAGGTTCGAAAACCGCTCGGGAAAGTCCATATCTGCCTCAATTTACGGGATCATTGCGCCCCGCTTTCTCTCAATCTAGCGCGAAGCAGCGCCGCCTGTCCAGAAAACTGTGCGCCGAAAGCCGAGCAGATTCGGGGAGTTGTGGCTTTCCCGCCGCCTCTGGCTTCAAGCCAGCGCCCTTTCGGCGGCATGCCCAAGTCGCAAAAGCCGCCGGTCAGCACCCGCATCGGCGCAGATCATCACACCCGACATCGGAACACCCGTTGGCAGTGTCAGACCGCACAACCCCATCAAATTGCCAATGCGCGTGTTTCGAAGCGCCATCAGGTTCGCCTCTTTGTAGTACACATCATCGGTTTCAAGCCGCGCGACAATCGGCGCTTTGATCGGCGCTGTCGGCATCAAAACAGCATCATAACCCGCCGCGAACGCCTGCCACTCCTTGCGAAGGCCGCGCAGCTGATCCCAGGCTTTGACAAAATCGACCGCCGCAAACTGCACGCCCGCCATCAACCTTTCCCGTATCTGGAAATACATCGCCTCAGGATCCGCTTCGACAGCGTCTCGCCAATGCGCGCAGGCCTCAGCGGCATAGAGCACAGGCGACAACTCCATCGCCGCCTGCACCATCGGCCCCTCAGCTCGATGAATTTCTGCGCCAGCGGCATTCAGTCGCTCAACCGCTGAGCGGTAGCCCGCGCGAATTTCCGGCGCGATATCCGTTTCCGGCAGTCCCGACAGGCAAAGGAGCCGCACACCCTGCAGCGATGCATTATGCAAGTCCGATCCCACATCGCCGGTGAGCACGCTCAACAGCGCTGCCGCGTCCTCAACCGTCCGGCAAAGCGGACCAACCGTATCGAAAGACGGGCAAAGCGGCACGACACCATCAAGCGACACCAATCCATGCGTTGTCTTCAAACCTACCAGATCATTCCACGCCGCCGGAATCCGGACCGATCCACCCGTATCAGAGCCGATGCCTGCCGCCGCCAGACCAAACGCCACTGATGCCGCCGCCCCAGACGAGGAGCCCCCCGGCGCGCAGGCCGCGTCATGCACATTGGGCGGTGTTTCTGCCATCGGATTGTAGCCCAGGCCAGAAAAGGCAATCTCGCTCATGTGGGTTTTACCAAGGCATACAAGCCCCGCCGTTGTCGCCCGCGCCAAGACCTCTGCATCCCGTTGCGGGATCCTTCCTTTCATCAGGAGGGTTCCCGCCTCCGTGGGCGTCCCCGCGCTGTCGAACAGATCTTTCCACGAAACCGGCACCCCATCGAGTGGACCGCGCCGCTGCGAAAAGCGCGCCCGCTCTGCGGCGGCGGCTGCCTCTGCGCGTGCACGCTCAGCTGTAACTGTAACGTAGATGCGGTGCGACTGCGGGTTTTCGTCAATGGCTTGAAGGAACACTTCGGTCAGCGCCACAGGGTCGATCTCTCCCCGCCCAATCCCACGCCCCAAATCCGAGGCTGACATCCACCTCCACTGCTCCATCGGCCCGCTCCTCCTACCAATTTCGCCACGGTAGCGACCACTCCGCGCATGGACAATCCCATCCCTCCCGCCATATGTCTTGGGTCAGGAGGAGATATGACTCTGGATCACGATATTCTCATCATTGGCGGCGGCCTGAACGGTCCCGCACTGGCCCTCGCGCTCGCACAAAGCGGGTTTTCGGTCGGCGTGATTGATGCACTCCCGCGCGACACCCGCGCCGACCCAGAGTTTGACGGGCGTGCCTACGCCTTGGCGCTTTCCTCCCAACGGCTCCTCCGCAACATCGGGATTTGGCCGCAGGTTTCAGGCAATGCGACACCGATGCTCGAGATCAAAGTCACAGACGGCCGCGCTGGCGAAGGGCAGTCCCCTTGGATGATGCATTTCGACCACGCCGAGCTGGAAGAAGGCCCAATGGGCTACATGCTCGAAGACCGCCACCTCCGGCGGGCGTTCCTTGATGCGATGGACACCGAGGAGCGCATCACTGCTTACACCGAAGAACGCGTCGTGGCCCAGTCACCCGACAGTAGCGGCATCACCCTAACGCTGGCTTCTGGCAAATCCCTCCGCGCCACCCTCGCCGTCGGCTGTGACGGGCGGCGTTCCGGCACTGCCGAACGCGCGGGCATCTCCCGCACCGGCTGGGGCTACGGACAAACCGCCGTTGTCTGCGCGGTGGCCCACGAAAGGCCCCATAATGGCATCGCGCATCAGTTTTTCATGCCCGCTGGTCCGCTCGCGATTTTGCCGGTGTCGGGGAAACGTTCCTCTATCGTCTGGAGCGAAACCGACAGCCGCGCCGCCGAATTGGCCGCGATGAACGATGCGGACTTCCTCGACGCACTGCGTCCCGCCTTTGGCTCGTTCCTTGGTGACATCTCGCTGCAAGGCGCCCGTTTCACCTACCCGCTCAACCTGACCCTCGCCAACAGCTTCTATGCCGACCGCATCGCCCTTGTCGGTGACGCGGCACACGGTATGCACCCGATCGCCGGTCAGGGGTTGAACGCGGGCCTACGCGATGTGGCTGCGCTTGCTGAAGTTCTTTCTGATGCGCGGCAGCGTGGCGAAGATATTGGCAGCAAAGCGCCCCTCGCCCGTTATCAGGAATGGCGCCGGTTCGATACCGCGACGCTGGCCACAGCCACGGATACATTTAACCGCCTGTTCTCGAACGATAATCCGCTCCTCAGGACACTTCGAGACATCGGCATGGGTGCCGTCAATGCCGTGCCGTGGCTGCGCCGCAGCTTCGTGCGCGAGGCAGCGGGTTTGACAGGCGATCTCCCCCGCCTGATGCGCGGCTGATCAGTCGTCCAGCTTACGGGCTTCGTCGATCAACATCACAGGGATGCCCTCGCGGATCGGAAAGGCCAAACCAGCTGCTTCCGAAATCAGCTCCTGCGACTCTGCATTGTAGCGCAGAACCGCCTGTGTTTGCGGGCAAACCAAGCCGTCCAGCATCCGTCTGTCGAATTCTACAGTGGTTTCGGTCATTGCAGGCGATCTCCCCCTTCTCCGGCTCGTGTCGCGAATTCCAGCAACGTCACCAAGGTTTCGCGCCGCGTCAACAGGGAGGGAGCCTCCAACAAAGCCTGCTTGTCCTCCGGCTCGAACGGGCACAGCATCGATAAAGAGTTGATAAGCAACTCATCATCCGCCTCTTTCAGGCTGTCCCTATCGGTCGAAAGCCCCTGCGCCTCGAAATAACGCCACAACAGCGCCATGAAGGCCTCGCGGTCCAATCCTTTATCGCATTCGCTCGGGCCGAGATCCGCACCAAAGCCGTCCCAAGACACTGCACAGCGGCGATACGGGGTAAATCCGTCAATCTCTTTGAGGACACGGAAGCGAGAAATCCCCGACAGGGTGATCATATAGCGTCCGTCTTCCGTTTCGGAAAAACCCGTCAACCGCCCAGCACAGCCAATCAGGTGCAGCGCATCACCACGCCCCTCGAACGGCTGGATCATCCCGATCAGCCGCGATGGGGTTTTCAATACGTCATCCAGCATCGCCAGATACCGCGGCTCGAAAATATGTAAAGGCAACCGAGCGCGGGGCAGCAAAAGCGCCCCGGGCAAAGGGAACACCGGCACGGTGTCTGGTAGGTCTGCCGCTGAAAACATAGCCCTAAGGTAGCGCCTGCATGGCGTTAGGCAAATATCATTGACGACAGTTTTCGCCGTCCATTCAGCACGATTGGATCATTCGCTTTCAGAGCGTCAAAAATCTGGAAAAGAAGGGTCTTCGCGGCACCGTCATTCCACTCCTTATCCCTGCGGAACAAGTCAAGAAGCTGATCAACTGCCTCTTCCGTACGCCCAGCGGCTTGCAACGCGCCAGCCAAATCATAGCGCGCTTGCAGATTGGCCGGATCAGCGTCAACAGCCGCCTGCAACTCGGCAACAGGGCCGGCACTTTCGGCCTGCCGCGCGAGCGCGATCTGGGCCCGTGCCGCCTCTAGTTCAACGCTGTCCGAAATTTCGGCAGGCGCACCGTTCAGGACAGCCTCAGCCTGATCCAGCTCTCCGAGCGCCACATGGCAGCGCACCAACCCTCCATAGGCAGGGGCATTCGCGGGATCTTCCTGCAAAATCGCGGCAAAGGTCTGGGCCGCATCGGCAACAGCCCCTTCTTCCAGCATCGCTTCCGCAGCTTCAACCGCCTCTGAAAGTCCACCATCAGCAGAACCGCCACTCATCTCTGCCAGCTTGGCAACGAATGTGTCGATTTGGCTGGGCGGAACCGCACCTTGGAAACCATCCACAGGTTGCCCTTTCCAGAAGGCATAGACCGTCGGGATCGACTGTACCTGTAATTGGCCGGCAATCGCCTGATTCTGATCAACGTCGATCTTCACCAGCTTCACAGCCCCCTTTGCGCGGGTCACTGCCGCCTCAAGCGCCGGTCCAAGCGTCTTGCAGGGGCCGCACCATGGCGCCCAGAAATCAACAATCACCGGCACCGTCTGTGAGGCTTCCACAACATCAGCCATGAAGGTCTGATCGCTACCATCGACGATCAGCTCTGCATTCTGCGCAGCCGCTGCGCCGTTTTGTCCTTGTCCAAGCTCGAGCATGGGTCGCTCCTTCATATTGGTTTGCCCCTATATGTGCGCCATGCGCCAAAAGGCCAAGGGGGGATTAGCGTGATTCCTCCTTTCCCGCCGGACAAAGCTCGCCTAGCCTTCTCCAAACAGCAGGATTCGAGAATGCCCACCCTCCTCACATTTGGCGACAGCAACACCCACGGCACCCCGCCAATGCCAAGCCATGACTTCATCGGTCGTCATCCGGCCGGTGTCCGCTGGCCAACAGTCACCCATGCCGCTCTTGGCCCCGAATGGAACCTGATCGAAGAGGGCCTTCCCGGGCGCATGACGAAATTCGATGATCTACTGATGGGGCCGGTGATGAACGGCTGGCTCGGCCTACGGGTCGCACTCAAAACACACCGCCCCATTGATGTGCTGACCATCATGCTCGGCACCAACGATACCAAATGCGAAGTTGCAGGTTCAGCAGAAGAGATCGGCGCAGGATTGGGTGGGCTTCTTGGCATCGCTTTCGCGCCCGAAAACCAAGCTGCCCATGGCGGCTACAAAGTCTTGGTCATCGCCCCGCCGCCGGTTGTCGAGGTTGGCCCCTTCGCGGCAACTTTCGCAGGAGGAGCCGCCAAAAGCGCCGCGCTCGCGCCGCTCTATCAAGACCTCGCACATGCATGGGGCGCAGGCTTCCTTGATGCAGGCCAGCACATCGCTGTCAGCCCCGTCGATGGCGTGCATTTCGACGAAGCCGCACATCAAACTCTAGGGCAGGTCGTGGCAACTGCTGTCGCGGACCTATAAGCGATTAGAGGTCGAACGTCGCGAAGACCGGCGCGTGGTCCGATGGCTGCTCCCAGCCGCGCGCATCCCGCAAGACTTTGCTGGAATGGCCCGCATTGGCAATATCCGCCGTTGCCCAAATGTGATCCAAGCGCCGCCCCTTATCGGCTGCATCCCAGTCCTTCGCGCGGTATGACCACCAGCTGTAAAGCAGCCCTTCAGGGATGTCCTGCCGCGTAACATCGACCCAGCGTCCTGCCTCCTGCACCTCTGCCAAATGCTCAACTTCAACCGGCGTATGGCTCACGATCTTCAATAGTTGCTTGTGGTTCCACACATCGTCCTCACGCGGCGCGATATTGAGATCACCAACCAGAATGGATTTTTCAGGCGCCTGAGCATGAAACCAGTCCCGCATCTGCGTTAGATAATCCAGTTTCTGGCCGAATTTCTCGTTCACCTCACGGTCCGGCACATCACCGCCCGCAGGCACATAGAAATTATGGATCGTCACGCCGTTTTCCAATCGCGCCGCGATATGACGAGCATGCCCCAGCTGCGCGAAATCTTCTGATCCGGCTTCCTCAATCGGCAGTTTGGAAAGGATCGCAACGCCGTTATATCCCTTCTGCCCCCGCGCAACCATGTGACGGTATCCCAGCGCTTCGAACACCTCGCAGGGGATCTTCTCCACAGGACTTTTGCATTCCTGCAAGCACAGAACATCTGGCGCCTCATCCGTCATCAACTTCGCGACAAGCGGCGCCCGCAACCGGACCGAGTTGATGTTCCAAGTGGCAAGGCGAAAAGTCATGGCAGCTCCGGCGAATTTTATGTTCGACGGACCCTATCGCCCCACCCCTCCAGCCTCAAGCACTGTCGCGCGCTGGTGCACCTTTTTGCACATGTGGAAAGTCGCCCCCAGCGATGTAATCCTCTTCCTCGGGGGTCGACACGCGGCCAAGGATCGGATTGCGGTGCGAATGCCGCCCGAAGCGCGCAATTACATCCCGCATACGCTTGCTCTGCGCCACCGCCAGTTCCTTGTAACGGTCGAGATGCGGCAGCGCATCTTTCTCCACAAGTTCTTCATTCATCGCCACGGCCCGCTCGGAACGAGCCAGATGATCCGGTCCCTCGCAATGCAAAATCGCAATCAGATAGAACTGCTTCTCCCACGCATTCTTGAGCGCGGCATAGTGACCGTTCTCGATCCCCTCAAGTGCCAAGCGCGTCGCTTTGATATCCTGCCCAAAAGCTTCCGACCTATCCCGCCACAATGAGCGCGAAAACTGGTCAAGCACCAAAATCAGCGCCAACCGCCCATAGTGGTTTTCCGCCCAATGATCCAAACCGCCCCGCGCAGCGGCAAGCGTCACATCCGCAAACCGCTCACAAATCCGCGCATCCATCCCACCCTGCATCCGCTCCTGCCAAAAAGCAGCATGGCTCTCGTTGGTCGCCTGATGCCCGCTATCGGGGAACCAAAGCTCCAGAACCTCTTCCTGCCTGAATTCCGCATGCATCCCTAATCCCCCATACGGACAACTTAGCACAAAAAAAGCCCGGGCCTAAGCCCGGGCAGTCCAACAGGGAGGTGATGGCATTACCCCGCCATCAAGGGGTCTCTCGGGTTTCATAACACAGCAAACACTGTGCCAATTTGATTTATGTCACGACGCAAGCTTGTAGCCGCCGCTTTCGGTCAGCAAAATTTGCGCATTCGACGGGTCAGGCTCAATCTTCTGCCGCAGCCGATAGATATGGGTTTCAAGCGTGTGCGTGGTGACACCCGCATTGTATCCCCAGACCTCGTGCAACAGCACATCCCGCGCCACCACCCCTTCCGACGAGCGGTAAAGGAACTTGAGGATATTCGTTTCCTTCTCGGTGAGCCTGATCTTGCGATCATCCTCCGTCAGCAGCACCTTATGCGCAGGCTTGAACGTATATGGCCCCAGCTGGAACACCGCATCCTCGGATTGCTCATGCGTCCGCAGCTGCGCCCGAATACGCGCCAACAGCACCGGAAACTTGAATGGCTTCGCCACATAATCATTCGCGCCCGCATCCAGACCCAAGATCGTGTCGCTGTCAGAGTCCTGCCCCGTCAGCATCAGGATCGGGCTTTTCACGCCCTGCTTGCGCATCAGGCGGCAAAGTTCGCGGCCGTCTGTATCCGGCAACCCAACGTCCAGAATGACCAGATCGTACAGCCCTTCTTTGACCCGCGCGAGCGCTTCAGAACCATCTCCAGCCTCGAACACATCGAAGTCCTCGGTCAGCACGAGCTGTTCGCCCAGCGCCTCGCGCAGATCCTCGTCATCATCCACCAAAAGGATTCTTTTAAGTTGTCCCATGATCTCCATCCTCTTCCTCAGCATGATGTGGGCGCAGGAGGCGAATAGGCAAGGACTGCAACATTTCTCTCACGCGCTCGTGTCAATTTGACGGGAAATGTTTCACTTTGGGTGCAGATGGCATTATCTGACAGCCTGAAACAGCATCCGAGCCCCATAATGAGCTTCGCCCCTGACAGCACCGAAAGCCTCGCCCGCGCCCGCGCGGATCTGCGCATGGGCGTGCCCGTTGTTCTGATGTCAGGTGCCAAAGGCGCTCTGGTACTCGCGGCTGAAACGCTCACCGCCGCGCGATTGGCCGCACTTCTTGCGATGCATGGCGACGCCGCGCTCACGATTACCGCCCGCCGCGCCGAAACCCTGAAGGCACGCGCCTACGACGGCGACATTGCCCGCCTCAAGCTGCCCCCGGACGCTTCCCTGCACTGGGTACGTTCCATCGCTGATCCCGCTGACGATCTGCAATCACCGATGAAAGGCCCGCTTGCGACTATGCGCGATGGCGACACCTATCTGCACCGTGCTGCCATCGCCCTTGCCAAAGCCGCGCGGCTGTTGCCCGCGGCTGTGGTCATGCCGCTTGTCGACCCCGCACGCTTCGCGGAGGAGAACCAGCTCACCATAGCAGATGCCGCAACCGCGCTGACCCAAGACCTCGCGCCACTCAACCCGATCATCTCCGCCCGCTTGCCGCTCGACGTCTCCGAAGCAGGCCGCCTGCATATCTTCCGCCCCGAAGATGGCGCAGAGGAGCATTATGCCATCGAAATCGGCCGCCCCGACCGTGGCGCGCCAGTGCTCGCACGCCTCCACTCGGCCTGCTTCACCGGCGATCTGCTCGGCAGTCTCAAGTGCGATTGCGGCCCGCAGCTCCGCGGTGCGCTTGCCCAAATGGGCAGCGCAGGGTCTGGTGTTCTTCTGTATCTGAATCAGGAAGGGCGCGGCATCGGCCTTGCCAACAAAATGCGCGCCTATTCACTTCAGGATCAGGGCTTCGATACGGTCGAGGCAAACCACCGCCTCGGCTTTGAAGACGACGAGCGCGATTTCCGGATCGGTTCTGAAATCCTGAAGCGGATGGGCTTTTCAGCAGTCCGGCTGCTGACGAACAATCCCGCCAAAGTCACGCGCATGCATGAAACCGGCATTGAAGTCGTTGAACGGGTACCTTTGAAGGTTGGCGAGAACCGCTTCAACCACCACTACCTTGCGACCAAGGCGAAAAAGTCGGGCCACCTGCTCTAGCCAGCGGCGCTATAATCCCGCGCACCAAAAATGGCCGAGCCGACCCGCACATGGGTCGCCCCGAACGAAATCGCTTTCTCGAAATCGTCGCTCATCCCCATCGACAAGCCATCAAGCCCGTTTCGCGCGGCCATCTTTGCGAGCAGCGCGAAGTGCAGCGACGCCTCCTCATTCACCGGCGGAATGCACATCAGCCCTTTCACTGGCAAATCCATCTTGCGGCACTCCGCCACGAAATCGTCCAGTTCCAATGGCGGAATCCCTGCCTTCTGCGGTTCCTCGCCTGTATTCACCTGTATGAAAAGGTCAGGGCACGCGCCCAGCTCCTGCGCCAAACGGGCAATCGTGTTCGCCAACTTTGGGCGGTCCAATGAATGGATCGCCTGCGCCAATCCCATCGCTTGGCGGGCCTTGTTCGTTTGCAAAGGACCGATCAAATGCAGTTCGATCCCCTCATAACGCTCACGGAAATCCGGCCACTTCCCTGCCGCCTCCTGCACCTTGTTCTCGCCGAACACCCGATGCCCTTCTTCCAGAATCGCCTCGACCCGCGCATTGGGCTGCACCTTGGAGACCGCGATCAAGGTTACACTTTCCGCGCGTCGTCCATGCGCTTCCGCGGCAACCTGAACGCGAGCGCGTATTTCTTTTAAGGACATGTCAGGCTCCTGTTTTCAGGGGTATTTTCGCTTATCGCCCCCAAATAGTTGGTGAACGTGCCTTTGTCACCGCCCAAACCACTGTCCCACGGTGTGACCTTCATGCATCATTTTTGGCGCAGTCAAAAAAATGGAGGCCAAATTGCTTGAGTGTTCGGAGGTTAAGTAGCAAAGACATGCTCAATGCTAGTCCAACTGGCATTCTCGGGAATGCAAACACGAGGGAAAAAACCATGAAAAGCATCCTTCTCGCTTCGGCATCTGTCGTAGCTTTCGCCGGCGCCGCTTCCGCCGCTGGCCACAGCACCATCTCTTGGGCAGGTGAAGCAACCGCCACGTACAACACCGACGCTGGCGCTCTGGCAACCACCACTGAGCTGACCGCTTCCGCGTCCGCAATGCTGAACAATGGCATCACCGCCACTGCTTCCGTAACGCTCGACGACACCGGCGTTGCAACCGGCGACATCACGCTGGCAACCGACTCCGCAAGCATCACTTTCGGCACAGGCCTCGGCGAAGCTGCATATCTTGCTGACGCAATCACCGGTCAGACCGAAGTTGCTGGCGTCCACACCGACGCAGAAGCAGCTGAAATCGCTGGCTCCGTGACCATGTCCGGCTTCACTCTCGGCGCGTCCATGAACGGCGACGGCACCAACCTGCAGGTTGGCGTTTCGACCGCAATGAGCGGCTTCGACGTTGCTGTTGGCTACGTTAACGACACCAACGCTTGGGGCGTAAACGTTTCCGGCGCAGCAGCTGGCCTCGACGTAACGGCTAACTTCGCTTCCGGCTCCAGCTGGGGTGTTTCTGCTGGCACCACCGTTGGCGGCATCGACCTGACTGCATCCACCGGCGACACCAACGCTTGGGAAGTCGGCGCAACCTACGCAATGGCTCCGTTCACTCTGGGCTTCACCTACGCAAACGGCGGCGCATACACCATCTCCGCTGACTATGCAGCTGGCGCTCTTGAGGTTCTGACCTCCTACGACGGCACCGACTTCGACGTTGAAGGTTCCTACGACCTCGGCGGCGGTCTCGTTGCTTACGCTGGTGCGTTCGCTAACGCTTCCACCTACTACGTTGGTGTTGAGTACGATCTCGGCAGCGGTGCATCCGTCCGCGGTTCCTTCAACAACACCGGCGCTGCACTCGACGGCACCGACTCCGGCGCTGCCGACTACGGCACAGGCACCGAAGTTGCAGTTACCTTCACGTTCTAATCGAACCTGAAAGTAGCTTAAGTTTGAGCGGCGCTTCGGCGCCGCTCTTTCTTTTTGTACGCCTGTCAAACAACAGCGCAGGAAACTTGCCCCCCAATCACGGCTTCGCTACACCTGACCGCATCATGTCATCAGGGGGGACAGGCCATGACAAACACCACATCTAAAACCCGCCTCGCAGCCCTATTTGCGGCCAGCCTCGTGCTCGCGGGCTGTTCCGGCGGCATTGGCTACACCCTGTCCAATCTTAACCCATTCTCTCGTGGTGAACCCGTTACAAGCCCAGCAACTGCTGATAGCGCCGCCGAAGAAACCTCGGTCAATAAGTACCTCTGGTTCGCCGCGCTCGATGTCCTGAACTTCCTGCCAGTCGAGAGCGCCGATCCCTTCACCGGCGTCATCGAATTTGGCTATGGCACACCCCCGGGCGGCAACCGCGCCTACCGCGCGACTGTCGTGATCTCTGACGGCGCACTCGAAGCCCGCGTTCTCTCCGTCTCCCTTTCCACCCGTAACGGCTCCGCCAGCGAAGCAACCCGCAAAGCCGTCGAAGATGCCATCCTCGATCGCGCGCGCCAACTGCGGATTGCCGATCGCGGCCTATAGATTCCCGGCCACAAACGGTCTAAACCCGCCCCGGGCAACGCCACCGTGCGGCGCCTGCCCTCTGTCCGATTGCGCAAGGAAATAAGAATGTCCCGTTACGCCGCCAACGAGATCGAAGCAAAATGGCAAGCCGCTTGGGAAGAGGCCGGTGTCTTCCGCGCCACCCGCACCGCCGACAAGCCCAAATACTATGTGCTCGAGATGTTCCCCTACCCTTCGGGCCGCATCCACATGGGCCATGTGCGCAACTACACAATGGGCGACGTCATCGCGCGTTATAAACTGGCGATAGGCCATAATGTGCTGCACCCGATGGGCTGGGACGCCTTCGGTATGCCCGCCGAAAACGCGGCGATGGCCTCCGGCGGCCACCCGAAAGACTGGACCTACCAGAACATCGAAGACATGAAAGCCCAGATGAAACCGATGGGCTGGTCGCTCGACTGGACCCGCGAATTCGCCACCTGCGACCCCGAATACTACGGCCAGCAGCAAGCGCTTTTCATCGACTTCCTCGACAAAGGCCTCGTCTACCGCAAAAACGCCGTGGTGAACTGGGATCCGGTCGATATGACCGTTCTCGCCAACGAGCAGGTGATCGACGGCAAAGGCTGGCGCTCCGGTGCCGATGTGGAGCGCCGCGAACTCACCCAATGGTTCTTCAAAATCTCCGATTTCTCCGAGGAGCTGCTCTCCGCCATCGACGGGCTGGATAACTGGCCCGCCAAAGTGAAGCTGATGCAGGCCAACTGGATCGGCAAATCCCGTGGCCTTCAGTTCAGCTTCTCCCGTACCGATGGCGGCGAGATCGAGGTTTACACCACCCGCCCTGATACGCTCATGGGCGCGAGCTTTGTTGGTATTTCCCCCGATCATCCGCTGGCAAAAGAGCTTGAAGCACAACGCGCGGATGTTGCCGAATTCTGCGCCAAAGCGCGCAAAGGCGGCACCACCGAAGAAGCATTGGAAAAGGCCGAAAAGCTCGGCTTCGACACCGGCCTGACCTGCAAGCATCCGTTTGATGATAGCTGGGAGCTGCCCGTCTACATCGCCAATTTCATCCTGATGGATTACGGCACCGGCGCCATCTTTGGCTGCCCCGCCCATGATCAGCGCGACTTCGACTTCGCAACCAAATATGACCTGCCGATCATCCCTGTCTTCTCAGCAGACGGCACCGATGCCGAACTGAGCGAAGCCTACGTCCCGACAAAGGCGGAAAAAGTGCACTATGTTCGCGGCTTCGCAGGGGACAGCCAGCAAACCGGCGAACAAGCCGTCAATGCCGCCATCGACCATTGCGAGGCCAACGGCGTAGGCACCGGCGTCACCAAATTCCGCCTGCGCGATTGGGGCCTCTCCCGCCAGCGCTACTGGGGCTGCCCGATCCCCGTTGTGCATTGCGAAAGCTGCGGCGTGGTACCGGAGAAGAAAGAGAACCTCCCCATCGCCCTGCCCGATGATGTGAGCTTCGATATCCCCGGCAACCCGCTGGATCGCCACCCCACATGGCGCGATTGCGCCTGCCCGTCTTGTGGCAAACCAGCCCGCCGCGAAACCGATACGATGGATACTTTCGTCGATTCCTCGTGGTATTATGCCCGCTTCACCGCGCCACGCGCCACCACCCCAACGGTCGCGGAAGAGGCCGAATACTGGATGAACGTCGATCAGTATATCGGCGGTATCGAACACGCGATCCTGCACCTGCTCTATTCACGCTTCTTCGCCCGCGCGATGGAGATCTGCGGCCACCTGCCAGAAAAAGCCATCGAGCCTTTCGATGCGCTCTTCACCCAAGGCATGGTCACACATGAGATCTACCAGACCCGCGACGCCAGCGGTCGCCCCGTCTACCACCTCCCAGAAGAAGTGACTGACGGCAAACTCGCCAACGGCACCGAAGTCGAGATCATCCCCTCGGCCAAGATGTCGAAGTCCAAGAAAAACGTCGTCGATCCGGTGAACATCATCGCCGAATTCGGCGCCGATACCGCCCGCTGGTTCGTCCTCTCCGACAGTCCGCCCGAGCGCGACGTGGAATGGACAGCCTCCGGCGCCGAGGCAACGGCCAAGCACCTCGCCCGCGTCTGGCGCATCGCCAATGACATCGCCACGATGGACGATGCCAGCGGTGACGGCGATCAGGATCTCTTTCGCGCCATGCACAAGGCAATCGACGATGTGACCAAAGGCGTCGAGAGCTTCGGCTTCAACGCCGCCATCGCCAAGCTCTACGCCTTCACCAACATGTTGGCCAAATCCAAGGCAGGCGGCGCGGCCAAGAAAGCCGCCGCCCGCACTCTGGCACAGCTGATGTCACCAATGACGCCGCACCTCTCCGAGGAGCTTTGGGCGCTTCTGGGCGGGGAAGGCCTCGTCGCCACAGCCCCTTGGCCCGTGGCTGATCCGGCGATGCTGGTTGAAGACACCGTCACCTTGCCCGTTCAGGTGAACGGCAAGCGCCGCGCGGAAATCACCGTCGCCAAGGATATGCCGAAAGAAGAGGTTGAAAAGCTTGCCCTGTCGTTGGAGGCTGTTCAACGTGCACTTGATGGTGCCACACCTAAAAAAGTCATCGTTGTTCCCGGTCGGATCGTAAACCTTGTCATCTAGAAACCCCCACAGCCTGTTGCGCCGCAGCCTCGTTATGCTTGGGCTGTCGGTCTTGGCAGGCTGCGGTTTCGCGCCGGTCTACGGCACCGACAGCAGCGCCAGCACGCTGCGCGGCTCTATCGCTTACGATATGCCCGACACACCCTCGGGCTTTCACTTACGCAACCGCTTCGAAGAGCGCCTCGGCCAAACCGAAGAAACGCGCTTTCGCCTCGCTGTTTCTATCGATGTGAGCGAAAGCCTCATCGGCATCGGCAGCGATAACGCCCCCTCTCGGGTCAATCTCCTCGGCTCTGCAAGCTATACGCTCACCGATCTCGGTGGGAACACACGTTCCACCGGCACCGTGACCAACTTCACCAGCTACTCGACAACCGGAACAACCGTCGCCACCCGCGCCGCCCAACGCGATGCGTCGGAACGATTGATGATCAATTTGGCCGATCTCGTTGTCACCCGCCTATTGGCCGATCCCGCAGCGGTCGCGCCATGAAGCTTTCCACCCGCGATGCGGCGGCCTATTTCCGCAAACCCGATGCAGAGGCGACAGGGCTTCTGATCTTCGGAGCCGACGCCATGCGCGTCGCCGAACGCCGCAAGCAGGTGCTTACCGCGCTTGTCGGTCCTGATGCTGAAGCCGAAATGCGCCTCAGCCGCATCGACGGCGGCGATTTGCGCAAAGAGCCCGCGCTTTTGCTGGATGCGGTCAAAGCTGTCGGCTTCTTTCCCGGCCCCCGCGCCGTCCATGTCGAAGGCGCGACAGACGGCCTCGCCCCGATCTTCAGCGCAGCCCTGTCAGACTGGAAACCCGGTGACGCGCAGATCATCGCCACGGCCGGCCAGCTCAATGCCAAGTCCGCCCTGCGCAAAACCTTCGAAAGCCACCGCACCGCCTATGCAGCAGGCATCTACGATGATCCCCCCTCACGGCAGGAAGTCGAGCAGATGCTGGCAGAAGCCGGCCTTCGCAATGTCTCTCCAGCCGCCACTGACGCGCTCAACGCCCTCTCCCGCGCACTGGAACCGGGTGATTTCCGCCAGACGCTCGAGAAAGTCGCTCTCTACAAACGTGGCGACGACACCCCTCTCAGCGCCGACGAAGTCGCCGAATCCGCACCCCGCTCCACGGAAGCTGACCTCGATGATCTGTTCTCCGTGGTCGCAGAGGCCCGCAAACAGGAAATTGCGCCTGTCCTCAGCCGCCTCTACGCGCAAGGCGTCACCCCTGTGACCCTGTGCATCGGCGCAACACGCTTCTTCCGCACATTGCACACCCTTGCCTCCGATCCCGGCGGCCCGTCTGCCGGCGCGTCGCGCATGCGCCCGCCGCTCTTCGGCCCGCGGCGTGACAAGCTGGTCCGGCAAGCCGAGCGCTGGGGCCGCCGCAGCACCGAGCGCGCATTACAAACGCTGATTGATACCGATCTGCAACTCCGCTCCGCATCGCGCGCGCCACAACAAGCGCTTGTCGAGCGTGCCCTGCTGCGTATCGCGCTGACAGGCCCACGCTAAACACCAACAGATTTCCTAAAAATCGCGGCAGTCTCCCCGCTACTGACGCAATCTCGTCGCGCCAGCTCCGCATCGTCTCCACACCCTGAAAGCACTTCGCCGGAACTGGCAGCGCTTTGGGGGCAAAGATGGGCTATTTCCAAGATATCGAGACTATCTCAACCCTTCCCCATCTGGACGGGATAACAACGCTGGTGATCGACGATAGCGGCATGCTGCCAGTTCTCTTCGTCGGTTCGCAAATCGACGGCACGATTTCCAGCTTCACCTTGGCGGCAACCTATACCGCCCTTGTCGATCAGATGACCGGCGGGCCCGAACGCGGCACATGGGGCCTGAGCGACCTTGATCTCCTCACCAGCCCATCTGGCGAACGCCTGCTCGTGCCCTCGGGCCGATTTGACGACGCAATGGCGCTCTATAACTTGCCGAGCGACGGCACCCTCGGCACCCGCCACACGCCGGCAGAGGCACCCGGTATGGTGCAATCCACCTGCGCCTACACCGTCGACGGCCACAGCTTTTTCGTCACCCGCAGTTGGGGCAAGTCCGGCGCGACAGTTCAGGAATGGACTGCCGACGACACGCTCAAGACCCACATCCACCGCGCCGATACAACCAACAGCTATCTCCGCGATGTGGCCGACTTCGCCACCACCGAGATTTCTGGCCGCACCTTCCTCTTTACCGCCTCCGCTGGGGATCACGGCGTTACCAGCTTCTGGATGGGTAAATGGGGTAACATGCGCACCCGCGACTCGCTCGGTGTGGACGAAGGCCTGCCCGTTCATGCCCCCAGCGCGCTCACAACTGCCGAGGTCGATGGTAAATCCTACCTCATTCTCGGTGCCGCGGGTTCTGGGTCACTCTCGGTACTGCGAATCAACAAATGGGGCGGTCTGTTCCCCGTCGCCACCTATCTCGACACCCGAGACACTCGGTTCGATGGGGTAACAGCAGTCGAAAGCTTCTCAGTCGCCGGTCGCAGCTTCCTCATCGCCGGAGGTGCAGATGATGGCCTGAGCCTGTTCGAAATCCAACCAGGCGGCATTCTGAGCCACATCGAGTCAATCGCCGACAGCGTTCAGACGACGCTTGGAAACATCAACAGTATTGCCGCTACCACCTCGGGCAGCACCGTGACGCTCGTCGCCGCAGGATCCGAAACCGGCTTTACCCGTTTTGACCTCGATTTCACCAACCTCGGCCAGACCCACCTCGGCACCCGCACCGGCGAAACCCTGCGCGGCCATCATGGGCGTGACCTGATTCACGGCAAAGACGGCAATGACCTCCTGCAAGGTCTTGGCGGCGATGACAGGCTGATCGACGGGCGGGGGAGCGACATCCTAACCGGCGGCGCAGGTGCCGATACCTTTGTATTCATAGATGACAGACGCCTCGACAGGATCACCGACTTCACAGTTGGCGAGGACCGCATCGACCTCAGCGGCATGTCACATATATCGGGAATCGAGTCCCTTGATTTTCAGCAAAAGCTCTATGGCGTCCTGATCACCGCGGGCGACGAGCGCATTCGCCTCGAAGCTGCGGGCGATACCCTGCAAGTCGCCCAATTGGATGTCGATGATTTTATCTTTGATTTCTAACGCTGCGCACGGGCTATTAACCATTTCGATCTAGCGTTTTGTCATGATCATTTCGCACCGCCATTCCCTGATCCTCTTTTCCAACCCCCGCACTGGGTCCGAAACGGTCCGCGCCGTTTTCGAGCCGTGGGCGGACGAACCGATCGTCCCCTTTCGCAATGCCACGCCGCAAACACCGTTTTACCCGCACATGACCCCCCGCGAATGCCATGTTGCCTTTCGGGAAAGGGGGCTGGACTTCTGGTCATACAGGCGCATCACCTTCGTTCGAAACCCTTATGCCCGCTTGGTTTCACTCTATCGCATGATCGCAGACGTCGATCCCGTCTGGCGGCTCCGTCAGGGGATTGGAATCGGCCCACCTGATTTTGCCCGTTGGATAAAGGCAACCAAACCCGCCGGTCGCGGTGGTGGCGGAGCGCGCCATCAGAAATGGCGCCAATACGGAACTTGGCGCCTGTCTGAGTGGTGCGCCGACTTTGTGGATGAAGTCTATCGCACCGAAGAACTTGCAAACGTCCTTCCTCGGCTAGGTACCGATTACGGCATCCGGATCACGGATGTACCACGCCTTAATGCGCGCCCGCGTGTGCGTTGGCAGGCGCTCTACACAGCCGAGCTTTCCGCCCTCGTGGCCGAAAGATACCATGATGAGATGCAGCGCTTCGGCTATCCGGCGCTCCACGCGGCAGTCGCATAATGTGTGCGCCTCGGTCAAACTACGGCATCGTCGTCGCGGTTCCCGTACTCAACGAGGCCGCTTCCCTCCCCCAGTTGATCACCTCCCTACTGGCGGAGGGGGACTGGCCGATCCTGATGCTCGACGGTGGCAGCAGCGATTCCAGCCGCGATATAATCCGCAGCCATGCGGCGGCGTCCAACCGTCTGATTTTGATTGATAATCATGGTATCACGCAGGCCCACGCCATTAATCTTGCAGCCGAATGGGCCGACCGCAATGGCGCTTCCACACTTGTCCGGATCGACGCACATTCCCACTACCCACGCGGCTACGTCAGCACCGTCGCCCGCCTGCTGACGGAAGCCGCCGCTGATAGCGTCGTCTCACTCCGCTTGGTCAATCCCCAGTATGCGAAAACCTCATGGCAAACGGCCGCCGCGCTCTTCCTGAACCATCCGCTCGGTCATCGCGGTGCCGTCTACCGACGCGCCAATGCCCGCGCCGGTTTCGCGGCACATGGCCACCATGCCGCATTCCGCCTCAGCACCTTCCGCGCTCTCGGCGGCTACGACGCAAGGCTCCCCGCAGCCGAAGATCTCGATTATGATCAGCGCCTCCGCGCCGCTGGCGGGCGTATCCATCTGCAAACAAGCCATCCCGTCACCTACCTCCCGCGCGCCAGCCTCGCCGCTCTTTTCCGCCAATACCACCGTAACGGCTATGGTCGGCACCTGCGCCGCCCCCTGCCTATGGCCCTGCGCGCCATTGTGATTACGTCTCTTATTACCATCAGCACCTTTTGGTGGATCGTTCCGCTGTTCGCGCTCGGCATCACCGCCCTACTGGCCCTGCACGCCGCCCGCTCCCGCCCCGCGCTTTTTCCCTACGTCCTTGCGGTTTCCCTTGCCGCTTACGGCGGCTTTGCTATCGGGCGCCTCGGCTCGCCACCTCGCGCCAAGACCGAAGCGGTTCCTGCCCCACACGCACAGGAACAAGCCGCATGAACACTTTACCCAACCTGTTCCTCTTCGCTGCCCCGCGCAGTGGCTCAACCCAGCTTTCCGCTTGGCTATCGAGCCACCCTGACATCGCGCTCCCACCAATCAAGGAGCCCAATTACTTCGCACGGGAAGACTTCCCACCTCCCGATGACCCGCAGCTCCAACGCCTGCTTGATGTCACCAATCCCCTTTCTCCGCGCGCACGCGGCAACTTCGCGCTTCTGTCGACCATTGCGGATTACGCCAGCCTCTATGACCCTATTGCGAACACCCGCTGGCGGCTCGATGCCTCGACCAGCTACCTTGCCAGCACCAGCGCCGCCGCCGAAATCGCCCGAACCTGCCCCGATGCCCGTATTATCACGCTCACCCGCGATCCCGTTGCGCGGGCCATTTCGCATTACGGTCTGGCTCGCCGCACAGGCCGCACCCGCGCCAGCCTCACATCCGAAATTGCCACTGAACGCGCGCACTCCGGCCCGCCGATCCTGCGTTACCTGCTCCGCCCGTCGCAGCAGACCGCAGCTCTGGCGCGCCTCCGCGCCGTTTTTCCGCCCGAGCGCTGTTTGCACATCCAATTTGACACCTTGATCACTGCGCCAGGCAGCACCCTGCTCTGCATCGCCCGTTTTCTCGGCATTGCACCGCAGGGGTTCGACCGTTCCCGTATTGCCCGCAACGCCAGCGCCTTGCCCCGTTGCCCGCCGCTCGCGCATCTTCTTCATCGCGCCGGATGGCACGCCCCCTTACGCCACGCCCTACCTCCTGCCGCGAAAGCCGCGCTGCGCCCGCTCTGGTTCCGCAATGCAACGCCCGCCATTTCACCCCAGGAACACGCCATGCTCACGCAACTGCTGGAAGGCGCATGATCCTCATCGCTGAACGAGACCACCGGCAGGCTGGCGGCGCCGAACTCTACACCGCGCGCCTGACAGATGCATTGATGGCGGCCGGCCACGAAGTGCATCACCTAGATGTTCACGGCCTGTCAAAAGGCCTGCCGCAAGACCCGGCCGCACGCCCCTCGCCTCTGCCCGCCCTGCTGGCCTGGGCTCTGGTCTGCCGCCAGGCGCGCGCCATCGCGCCCGCCTATAACCATGTCATCCTTGCCTATGGCGACGGGCCGCCACTGCAAACCCCGACAACCACAATCCACCACGCGCCGTGGCTGTTTTCCTGCCACCCCTCCCACCTGCGCGCGTTGCGAAAGCCCACACACACCATCCGACGGGGCTACACGCGCCTCTGCCATCACATTGCAGGAGCGGGAGCCATCGGCCAAACACCCGCCCGCATCGCCAACAGCGAATGGACAGCCCAGCAGATCGCCGGCGCCACAACCGTCCTCTACCCGCCTCTGGATACCAGTCCACTCGGCACCCCTACAACGGAGCGCACGGCCTGCTCCATCCTCTCCATCGGCCGCATCTCGGCAGAAAAAGCGCCCGAAAAAAGCATCGCATTGCTCACTACCCTCCGCGCCGGTGGGTATCCAGCGCAGCTCGCGCTCATTGGCCGCGCCCAAAGCCGCTTCGCTTCGCGCTTCATAAAGCGACACCGCAACAAAGTTGGCCTGTCGCTCTACCCAAATGCCACTTTTGCAGCCCGCGCGATGCTTCTCGCACGCACACGCTACGGCTATCACCCGACTGCGCCGGAGCATTTCGGCATCAGCGTTGGTGAGATGATTGCCGCCGGCATTTTACCAATCGTCGCCCCATCGGGTGGCGTAACGGAGCTCGTCCCTCATGCGATGCTCCACGCCACAACACCACACGAAGCAGCCGCAAAAATCCTCGCGTTAGAGGCCGCAGGCCCGGAGGTCCGCGCGAGGTTGCGCGCGGAACTGCAATCAGGAACAGCCTTCGTTCAGGCGCGCGATTTCGAGAGGCAGGCACACGCAGTCATCACATCACTTTTCACGAGCCGTCATGCCGCCTAACGCGCTCCAAAGCAGGCTACTGACCATCTGGGCCTTCGGCGCAGGGATCGGCCTTTGGTTTCCGGCGCTGGCCATCATTCAGGCACCACTACCAGCGCAAATGCTTGATCTCTGGGTCATTCTCGGTTGGCCATTGGCGCTCTGGCTTCTGCCACGTTGCCCACCACAACTGCTCATAGTGGCCGCGCTTCATATGGCTTCAGCACTGGTTTCAGCAGCTTTCACCGGCCCCCTGTCCGTTTTGCCGCTTGCGCATGCCGTCATCAGTGGCACGGGCGCCATTCTTCTCTTCGGTGCTATCTGCGGTCATGCCGATGCTCGCAGCGGTTTTTTGTCCGGCTTTCTCGTCGCGACGGCCGCGATGACAATCCTCGCACTCGCGCAATTCAAATTGGGCGCCGAAACGCTCGACTTCCGCAACAACGCGACCTTCCGTCTGCCGCCGCATATGGGCCGCGCTTTCGCTTTGTTTCCAGAAGTCTCCAGCCTCGCGATCCATCTTCTGGTCGGGGCGGCTGTCGCGTTTGCGTCACCCCGTGCATGGGCGTGGATGCTGGGTTTCACATGCCTCGCAACCCTTGCGCTCAGCCGATCAACGACAGCGCTTTTATTGGCCCCGCCCTATCTGCTTGCTGCTGCTGCGCTGCACGGTGTTGGGGTGCGACGTCTCTGCGCGCTGTCAGTTCTGGTGGCGGCTTTAGCGCTGCTCTTCTGGCTAACGTTCTTTCAGCCACGATGGGAAACAGGCGCCGCGTGGCGCTCTGCCTCAATGCGGCTTGCCACCATGCTTGGCGCGGCTGGTCCACTCCTCTCGGGCGACGTCTTTGGCAATGGCTTGGGGCAAAATCACACAATCACACCCTATGCCTACGAGGTCGCACAGCGACTGGGTTTGCGCTTCGGGCAAGTTCCCGCAGGCATTAACGCTCATATCGCCACCCGCTTGTTCGAAGAGGGCCTTCCCAGCCTTGTACTGCATATTACCGGCGCGTTGATCTTCCTGAAAGCCTGGCTGCATCCAGCACTGCGCGGCGATGCAACCTGCCGCGCGCTTATTTTGCTTGCCTTGGGCAGCCTTCTATCCGCCGGACTGGTAAGCGGTTACCGCACCCTTTACACAAACTGGCTCTGGCTCGCCCTGCCTGCTGGCCTTTTGGGCAGTTGCTACTCTCCCTCTGCCCGCAAAACAGCAGAAACCGTCCTTACGAGGATCAAAAAGTCACGCGAGAGTGACATATGGGAGAGGTAGTTCAAATCAAGCTGCCTGCGGGCGTGCCAATCCCCTCGCGACTTGCGGCCGGTTATCTGCCACAGGCCCGTCAAACCCGGTCGCACAGCCAGATATCGCGCTGAGGCAACCCCGTAATGCCGCAATTCCTCCGCTGTGATCGGCCGCGGACCAACAAGGCTCATCTCGCCGCACAGCACATTCCAAAGCTGTGGCAGTTCATCAAAGCCGGTGCGGCGGAGCCAACTGCCCAACGGCGTGATCCTCGGATCGGCAGTCAATTTTTGCCGTGCGCGCCACTCAGCACGCAGTTCAGGATCAGTTTCCAGCATCTGCCGGAGCGGTTGTCCTCCCTCTGGGGTCATGCTCCGCAGTTTGTAACAGCGGAACGGCCTGCCCCCATGCCCGACACGCGGATGGCTGTAGAATCCGGAGCCGCCGTCCTGCAAACGCACCGCAGCCCACAGCACAGCAACCACTGGCAGTGCAAACGGGGCCGCGCAGATCACCAAGGCAATGTCCAAAACCCGTTTGCCACCCGCCACATAAAACGCCCTCCGTCGCCTCCAAACAGCGCCGGTATCAACATTTTGAATCATTCTGTTCTGCATGGGACCATGCAACCGCAGTTTGGTTAAGAAAGCCTCCACACAGCGCCCGGTATTCTCGCTTCATGACGATTCATAACCGCACTCTGCTAGAGGAGCTTCGTCCGCAAGCCACCGTGCCGCCCCTCGGGGCGCTGTTGTGGCGTGCGCGGTTTCGGGTGCTTCTCGCCGCAGTGGCAGGCGCGGTTGCAGCGGGGTTATGGTCGCTGTTTCTGGCGCAACCGCTCTACACCGCCACCACGCGGCTCGCGCTGACAGAAAGCAGCGCTCCTGCTGCCTCCCTCGACGTCGCCAGCGTGATGCCGCGCCTGTCGCCATCCGTGACACGGCTCAACAGCGCCGCAGCCGCCCTGCGTGATCCTGCCCTGCTCGTCCGCCTTGCCAACGACATCCCACCAGTGCCCGCGCCCCCTGCGCCGCTGCTTGACACCCTGCGCACCCTACCCGCGATACAATGGCTCGAAGGTCACTCTCCTTTCCTTCAGGCCCGCAACGCCCGCAGCCCTCACGCACGCCATGCCGCCACCCTCGCGCAGCAAATCATCATTCGCCCGTTGCCTGATAGCAGCGTACTCGAGATCTCTGTCCTCGACCCGACCCCGCAGCGCGCCATGCAGGTCGCCAATCGCCTCGCACGCTTGCACCTGAACGAGAGCGCCACAGCCCAAAATAGCCGCGCCGCAGCCCATGCCACATGGATTGCCGAACGCCGCGCCGCCGCCGAGGACACACACAAGCTTGCTACGAGTACAGCAGAACAATTCACAACAGCGCACGACCTCCTCGCCCCCGATCCCCGCCCTGCACTGCTGGACCGCCGCCGCGCCCTGAGCGAAAGTCACGCAACGCTCGCGCCTGATAGCCCCCGCGCCCAGCGCCTCGCGGACGAAATCACTGACATCGATACTCAGGTCGCGGCGGAAACCACCGCCCGCTTACATTGGCAACAACTGCGCATGCAGGTCACCCAAGCGTCCGAAACCATCGCCTATCTCCGCCTACGCGCCCTTACCCAAGCCGAAAGTGCATTGATCGCGCCACCGCCGATCTATCAGATCGCACCTGCGCTGCTGCCAGTCACACCCACCGCGCCGCGCCCTGCTGTCGCCATCGCGTTAGGTGGCTTCCTCGCCAGTCTCGCCGCCGCCGCGCTGGCTATCCTCTTCCCGCCGCGCCCGCAGCGGAGGCAAGGCGCTGACAAGCCGCCAAAGCCGCATAGCGCCCCGTGGCAAGACAAGCCGTAATCAGATACCCGCCTGTTGGTGCCTCCCAATCAAGCATTTCACCCGCGGCAAAAACCATGTTCCGCCCGCGCAACATCAACCCGTCATCAAGCGCCGAAAACCGCAGCCCCCCTGCCGTTGAAATCGCTTCCGCCAACGGCCGCGGCCCCGCATGGCGCAGTTCCAAACCCTTGATCTTCTGCGCCAAATCACCCTCAAACGGCCGCCCGAACTCCTGCAATAGCGCAATCTTCACCGGATCAAGCCGCAGCGCTTTTCGCAAATGCGCCGTCACTGTGTCCTTCTTACGCCGCTTCGCGAGCCGTTTCGCAACCACCGCCAATTCCAGATCAGGCACCAGATCGACCACCAGCGGCGCCCCCTCGCGCACCGCCTGAGAGACAGCGTAAATACCTCCGCCTTCAACCCCCCGCGCCGAGATCACAAATTCCGCCCGCGCCTCCAACGCGCCCGCCCGCAACACACAACCTTTTACCGGCGCCCCGAAATGCCGCGCCATATGCGGCGTCCAGTCCACCTCGAACCCCATATTCGCAGGCGCAAACGGCGCGACATCCGCCGCGCCCATCCAGCCGGCCCATGCCCCGTCCGCGCCCAGCCGCGGCCAGCTTGCCCCACCTGCCGCCAGTATCGTCACATCGGCACGCACCCGTTCCACCCCGCCAGGGCGCCGGATCAACAAAGCATCACCGTCCCAGCCCTCCCAGCGCGCTCGCCGCTCCAGCACGACCCCCTGCGCCGTCAGCCGCGCCAGCCATGCCCGCAGCAGCGGGGAGGCCTTCATCACTGTCGGGAACACCCGCCCAGAACTCCCCGTAAAAAGCGACTGGCCCAGCGCTTCCGCCCATGCCATCACCTCAGCCGGTCCAAGACCTTCCAACGCACGGCGCAGCGCCACGGGCATAGACGCGCCATACGCCTGCATGAACGGCTCGAAAGGCTCTTCTTTCGTGATGTTCAGGCCCGATTTCCCCGCCATCAGGAATTTCCGCGCGGGCGATGGCATCGCCTCATAAACGGTCACAGCCACCCCATGCGCCGAAAGCACGTCCGCCGCCATCAGCCCCGCAGGGCCAGCGCCGATCACCGCAGCGCGCGTCACCATCGCTTGCTCTCGTCCCGTTTCATGCCATCTTCTTGCCCATACCAATCCTTAAGGTGCAACCCGCGATGCAAGACAACCCCGTCTGCCCCCTCTGCCAGCGTCCGATCCCGCCCGACGTTCCGCAAAGCCTGCATCACCTGATCCCCAAGCTGAAGGGCGGCAAGGGCGGGCCAACCGTGCTGCTGCATCACATCTGCCACAAAGAGATTCACGCCACATTGAGCGAGGCCGAGCTTGCCCGCAATTACAACACACCTGAGGCGCTGCTAAGCCACCCCCGCATTGCCAAATTCGCCGCATGGGTCGCAAAACGTCCGCCGTCTTTTATCTCCCGCACACCGGGGAAACGGCGCTAACCGTCAATCATCGCCTTGATCGCGCGCAGATGGGCATCACTCGCCGCGCACACACCTTCGGTTAACCGCTCCAGAACCGCTTCCATCTCGTCAGCTGTGGCAATCCTGTCGATCAATCCAAAACTCAGCGCCTCCTCGGCCGAGATTTTTTCTCCCGCCATAAGGATCAACTTGGCGCGGGCAGGCCCGACAAGCGCAGCCAGCCGCGCAGGGTCATGCGGTTGCGGGCGAAAACCCAGTTTCATCACCGGATAAAAGAAATTCGCGTTCGGCACCGCAACCCGCAGGTCACACGGCAGTGCCAGCGCGAATGCGCCGCCCGCCAAGGTGCCGTTCAGCGCCGCAATGCTCAGGCCCGGAAACTCCGCAATTGCTTCTGAGGCATCGCTCCAAACCGGATTGCGCGGCAGGCCGGATTGCGCCTCGGCAAGGTCCATGCCCGCGCTAAAAACCTTTCCCGCGCCGGTCAGCACCAGCACCCGCGCATCGGCGTTGTTCGTCACCGCCTGCGCCAGTTGGGCCAGCATCTCGAATGTCAGCGCATTGGCCTTTTCCGGCCGGTTCAGCGTGATCGTCAGGCGCGGTCCTTCGCGTTCAATACGGATCATGCGATCAACCCGATCTTGCGTTTGATGTCGTCGTCCCGCAGCGAAACATCATCTCCCAGCCACGGATCAGCCTCCTCCCCACACATCCAAAGCAGCGCTTCAGCGGGCCATTCCGGCGGGATATGCGCTGACCAGTCCAACTGCGCGATTGGCCCAACACCGCTTTCCTTTATGACCCGTTGCATATCCGTCGCCACCGTCCCGGGGGAAAGCCCGAGAACTCGGATGCCTTTTTCGCGCAATTCCAGATCAGCAGAGCGGGTCAACATGTAGGCACCGGCCTTCGAGCTGCAATACGCCGCCCAGCCCTCCAACGGCCGCTGCGCCGCGCCGGAAGATACAGTAATGATCGTCCCACCCCCTTGGGGGATCATCGCCGCCGCTGCAGCCTGAATCCCCTCGAAAACGCCTGTCAGATTGATCGCGATTGTCTCTCGGAAGGCGTCCGCTTCAGCAAGGTCGATCCGGTTCATCGGACCGATAACACCTGCATTTCCGACCAGCACATCCAACCGCCCAAAATGCGTGACCGTCCTCGCGATGGCTGCCGCGATCTCTCCGGGTGCCGCAGCGTCCGCGGCGATGGCAAGAGCACGGTTCGCGCCTTGGGATGCGTTGATTTCATCGGCCAAGGCGTCAATCGCGTCACGGCTACGCGCAATGAGCGCCACGCGGGCGCCAGCTTCGGCAAAGCGTTTCGCCGCCGCCGCTCCTATCCCTCGGCTCGCCCCCGTGATCGCGACGGTCTTTCCGGCAACATTGGTTGCGTTTGATCCTGCCATGCGCCTCAGCTCCCCGTTTCATGATGCGCGCACCATCACCGACCTTGACCGCCAGAGCAAGGCACCCGATCATCATCTCGTACCTTTGAAAGGATTTCCGATGCGCCGCCGCACTCCCGTGACCAGACTGCTGCTTCCCGTCACGCTTTCCCTCTTTCCAGTGACCTCCTTCGCGGATGTCAGCGTCTCCGATGTCTGGAAGAGTTGGAAAGACGATCTTGCGGTCATGGGCGCAGGAGCCGTCACCGTCGGGGTCGAACGCCGCGAGGGCGACAGCCTCATCATCGAGGATATGGTCGTCACCCTCTCTGACCCGGATATCAACCTCAAAGCCACGCTAGATACCCTGCGCTTCAGTCAGAATGCCGATGGCACGGTCAGCGTCACCCTGCCCGACACAATGCCTGTCGTGATCATCCCGACCCTTGGCGCGCAAGGGGATCAGGTGACTGTCGAGATCAGTTTCGGGGATATGGCCATGACCGTCTCGGGCGACCCAACGATGCTCACCTATGACATCGCGTCGGACCGCACCGCCCTCACCATTACCGAAGCACTCGATCGCGGCGATCCTGTCCCTGTCGGCGGCACGATCTTCGTCAACGCACTCACCGGCAGCTACACCAATTCGACCAGCCTTCCCCAGATCATTTCCTATGAATTCGGCTTCGGCTCGCTCGATCTCCTCTTCGAGTTTGCCGAGGATGATGCCCAATTCAACCTCACCAGCCAGATCACCGATTTCAGCCAGAAAACCGATGCCGTTCTGCCAGCGGGGTTTGCCTATGAGGTTTCCGCAGATGCCTTGACAGCTGGGCTTGAAGGGCAAAGCACCTATTCATACGGCCCTTCCCAAACCCTCATCACCTATGTCGAAGACGGTCAGCCAAACTCCGCGATCATCACTGGCGACGGGGGCAGCACCTTCGCCTCCGTCGATGAAGAGCGCCTCGCCCTCGCCAGTACGTTCGAAAATCTCAATGTCGAGATCCGCTCCATGCTGCTTCCTGCCCCTGCCACGGTGTCGCTCGGGGATTACAAACTCTCCTTCGACACGCCCCTTGCACGCAGCGCCACGCCTGTGCCCTTCTCCGCAGCTCTCGGCTTCAGCGATCTGCAAATTGATGACCTGTTCTGGAACATGATCGACCCCGCCGGAAACTTCGAAAACAGCCCGATCAACTTCAACCTGAGCCTCTCAGGCACAATGCGGCTGCTCTTTGATCTGCTGGACCCGGATCAGGTCGACTCGATGATGGGCGCTGATGTGCCCGCCGAGGTGCATAGCCTCGCCATCGAAGGGCTGGAACTCTCCGGCGCTGGGGCCGAGATCACAGGCAGCGGCGCATTCGATCTCGATTACAACCGCCCGGGTCCGATCCCCGATATGCCCAGCGCACAAGGATCGGCAATCATTGAGGCAAAAGGCATCAACGCCCTGCTGGAAAAACTCGCCGCAATGGGAATGCTCCCGCAAGATCAGATCATGGGCGCGCGGATGATGCTCGGCATGTTTGCAAATGTCATCGGCCCAGACGAATTGCGCAGCACCCTCGAAATCAACGAAAATGGTCATGTGATCATCAACGGGCAGCGCATCCAGTAGCCTGCCCTTGCGATGGCGGGTCGGTGGGGCTACCTCATGACCAAAGCATGAGGAAAAACCGATGACCCAATCGCTCGAGAGCCTGACCACCCGCCTGCTGGAACTGGCCCGCGCCGCTGGCGCGGATGCCGCCGACGCACTCGCAGTCGATGGCACATCAACCAGCATTGATGTGCGCGGCGGCAAACTCGAACACGCTGAACGCTCCGAAGGCATTGATGTTGGCTTGCGCGTCCTCATCGGGCAAAAACAAGCCTGTGTTTCCTCCTCCGATACCCGTGACGAAGCGCTCCGTCAGGTCGCCGAGCGTGCCATCGCAATGGCAAAGGAAGCACCAGACGATGCCTATGCAGGGCTGGCCGACCCCTCCATGCTCGCCACCGATCTGGATACGAAACGGCTTGAGATGTTCGATCCGTCCGAAGAGCCCGATCCGGCAGCACTACAACGCGATGCCGCCGAGGCAGAAGCCGCCGCCCTTGGCGTAACAGGGGTTACACAAGTACAAGGCGCCTCCGCCGGTTACAGCCACCGGCGTATTCATATCGCGGCCAGTAATGGGTTCTCTGCCGGATACCAACGATCAGATCGCGGCATCTCTTGCGTTGCCATCAGCGGCACAGGCACAGGCATGGAACGTGACTACGATCACGATAGCCGGATATTCCAATCGGACCTCCGCAGCGCTATCGAAATCGGTCGCTCCGCTGGCGCGCGCGCCGTCGCCCGTATGAACCCCCGCCGCCCGAAAACCGGCGCCTATCCGGTGCTCTTCGACGAACGCATCTCTGATTCACTCGTCGGGCATTTGCTGATGGCCATCAACGGCGCTGCAATCTCGCGCGGCTCCAGCTGGTTGCGCAACGCGATGGGCGAACAGGTACTGCCCAAAGGCCTGTCGATCACCGAAAACCCACACCGCAAACGCGCCTCCGCCTCGCGCCTTTTCGATGCCGAAGGCCTGCCAACACGCGAACGCGCATTGGTAGATAACGGCGTGCTGGCCGGCTGGGTGCTCGATCTCGCCAATGCCCGCAAGCTCGGCATGGAAAGTACAGCCAACGCCGTGCGCGGCACGGGCGCACCGCCCTCGCCCAGCGTTTCCAACATCGCCTTGACCCAAGGCACCCAAAGCTTCGACGATCTTCTGGCGGAAATGGGCACGGGCCTCCTCGTCACCTCGATGATCGGATCAACGATCAATCCCAACACAGGTGACTACTCTCGCGGCGCCAGCGGTTTCTGGGTCGAGAACGGCGAAATCGCCTACCCCGTGAACGAATGTACGATTGCCGGAAACTTGCGTGATATGTTGATGCGGATCACCCCCGCCAATGACGCCCGCATGCACCTCAGCCGCGTTGTACCGTCCTTGCTCGTCGAAGGGCTCACCCTTGCCGGAGAGTGATCTCTCCCTTCTGATCGACGCAGCCGAGGAAGCCGGTCGCATCGCCAACCGTTACTTCCAGAAGGACGTGAAGGTCTGGCACAAACCGGATGAAGCTGGCCCCGTGACCGAAGCCGATCTGGCTGTCGATGAAATGCTCCGCAAGGGGCTGACCAGCGCACGCCCCGATTACGGATGGCTGTCGGAAGAGACGACCGACAGCCGCGAACGGCTTGCGCAGGATCGGGTCTTCATCGTCGATCCAATTGATGGCACCCGCGCCTTCATTGATGGTGGCCGCGATTGGGGGCATTCCCTTGCGGTGGTCGAAAAGGGCGTGGTGCTGGCGGCCGCTGTCCACCTGCCTCAGCGCAATGTCACCTACGCAGCCGCTCTCGGGCGGGGCGCCACCCGCAATGGCTTGCCGATCGTCGCATCGCGCCGTGTGAACCTAGACGCGGCTCAAGTGCTCACTACCCGCCCCAATCTCGAGCCGCAGCATTGGCGTGCCACAGCGCCGCCGCCATTTCACCGCGCGTTCCGTTCCTCCCTCGCCTTCCGGCTCTGTCTGGTGGCCGAAGGCCGCTTCGATGCGATGCTGACTTTGCGCCCGACGTGGGAATGGGATGTCGCCGCCGGTTCCCTGATCGTGGCAGAGGCCAGCGGTGCGGTGAGCGACCGTCTCGGAAGTCACCCTCTATTCAACAATCCGCATCCGCAGATCAACGGCATGGTTGCGGGCGGAAAGGTACTGCACGAACAGTTGATTGACGCCCTTGTTTGAGTGTTGCGCTGTTAACCATTCATAAAAGTTTCTGCAGGTGCGATATGCATAAGATGTGCATGGATTGTGCATCAGTTGTGCATGGGCCATTTTGGAGTTTTGCAGGGCTGTCGCTTGATCTCAAACGCCGGTAACATAGGCGGGAATTGAGTGCTGAATAACTCTGATGGAGCGCCCGCGTTGACCCCTACAGATTGGCCTTCCCGCCCACCTGGGCATTTGATCTGGCTCCACTGCCCAACCCATAAGGGATTGATATCAATTGCAAAAATAATTGAGCGGCTAGAGGAAGGCGGCACTGACATCACCGTGGTTCTAACCGCCGACACCCTGCCCGCCGAGGCACCCCATCCAGCCTTCATCATGCAACCGATCGAGGCCCTCACCAACCCGCGCACCTTCGTCCGCCACTGGCAACCGGACATCCTGATATGGCTCGGCGGCCCCCTCGTCCCCGCCTATCTCACAGCACTTGATCCCTTTGAAACTAAACGAATTTTTCTGAACGCAAGCGACGAGAACATCAGCCGTACGCCCGCCGGTTGGTTCCGAACATCGCGCCGTTCGCTGTTTCGACGCTTCGATGTCGTCCTCGCAACCGACGCCCCCTCCGCCACCCGCCTCCGCCGCTACGGAACACCGCCCACTAACATTGAAAACATTGGTATTTTGGACGATCCGCACCCTGCTCCCACAGTGGATGAAACCGCGCTTGGCGAGATCGGCGAAGCCCTTAAAACAAGGCCCGTTTGGCTTGCCTTTGATCCTCATGTTACTGAAATAAAAGAGATTCTCCGCGCGCATAAGCAAGCCAGCAGAGGCGCACATCGGCTCCTCTTGATCGTCGCTCAATCCGACAAGGATGAATCGTGTTACGCAGATAGTGGCATGCACATAGCATTCGAAAGCAAAGGCGATCCGATTTCCGATGCCACCCAGATTTTCGTCACTGAAGGCCTTGATCGAAAGGCCAACTGGCTACGGCTTTCGCCCATCACCTTTATTGGCGGCAGTTTATCCGAGGCAAGTCGACTGGATCCGTTTGACCCAGCTTCACTAGGCTCGGCCATTATACATGGTCCAGGGACTGCCCCTTATGGTCCAAAGTTCGAGCGCCTTGCATCGGCAAATGCCAGCACCCAAATAACTCAAACACAAGAGCTACCCGCGTCAGTGGAGGATCTTCTTGCTGCCAATATCAACGCCGAACAGGCAAGCCGCGCATGGTCCGTCATCTCTGAGGGCGCAGAAATCGCCAAGACAATGGAAACAACTCTAACGTCTCTAATAGCTAATAGGTCCGCTGCATGAGAGCACCAAATTTCTGGTATCAGCGTACCGGTGTTGCAGCGCGCCTACTGACGCCGCTTGCAGCGCTTTATGCTTTTGGTACTGCCCGGCGATTGAGGCGAGAACCGAAGTATCGGTCCAGCATCCCGGTGATTTGTGTAGGAAACATCAACGCGGGAGGTACGGGCAAGACACCGACGGTCATAGCGCTTGCACAGTATTTGCAGGGTACTGGTTCAAATCCTCACATAGTATCAAGAGGTTACGGCGGCAATCTGGAGGGGCCGCTTAAAGTTGATGAGAGACGCCATTCTGCCAAAGACGTGGGTGACGAACCGTTGTTGCTGTCTTCATTTGCAACAACTTGGATAGCGCGCGACAGATCGCTTGGCGTCGCTATGGCGGAAAAAGCAGGTGCAAACGTGATTTTGCTCGATGACGGTCATCAGAACCCTGACATACCAAAGGATCTCTCAATTGTTGTTGTCGACGCCAGAAGAGGATTTGGTAACGGCCACGTCATTCCTGCTGGGCCATTACGAGAACCAGTACAATCAGGGCTAGATCGCACGGATCTTGTGGCGCTGATCGGAACTGAGCAAGAACGCCAACAGTTTTTGAGCGAAACGCAACTTCATAAAGCCACCCCAATTCTCCAAGGTGAATTGATCCCACTTGCGACTGGAATGCCATGGGCGGGCATGCGCGTCCTTGCCTTTGCGGGAATAGGTCATCCTGAGAAATTTTTCGAAACTCTCAGAAGATTAGGGGCCGAAGTGATCCGAGGCGTTGCCCTCACAGATCACCAAGCCCTCTCGGATGGTTTGCTAAAGCGCCTTGAACGCGAAGCAAAACTGCGCGTCGCGCAACTTGTCACTACAGAAAAAGACGCAGCAAGATTACCGCCGAGCTTCCGCCAAAAAGTTATCACATTGCCTGTGAGATTGCAGTTTTCAGACAAGACTCCCTTAAAAGAAGCGTTGTCTGAAAATATCACATCTAAACAAAGACGGAACTAGCTAAGGGCCGCTTCAATGGCAGGGATGAGTTCATCATCCCAACTTCCCTCGAATTTCACGCCGTTTATCACAAAACTTGGCGTAGAGTTGATCCCGTCATCCTCTGTATTCTGTTGGAACCAGTCTACGAGCGCCTGTGCTTTGGCGGCGTCAGTCATGCATCCATCTAATAACTCATCGGTAAGACCGGATACCTTCCCGAGGTTTCTGAGGTTTTCCGCGATGGCAACAGGATCACCGCCAGCGGTCCATTCCCGTTGCTTTTCATATAACATCTTGGTGAGGCCAAAAAATCTTTGCTCGCCACCACATCTAGCCACCATTGAAGCCCAAAGCCCAAAGCGGTCGAAGTAAACTTCGCGATAAACGAACTTAATAAGCCCAGTGTCTATGAAATCCGATTTCAAAGTCGGGTAAACGGATTGATGAAAATTCGCGCAGTGGGGACAAGTATATGAAGCATATTCGATGACTTCGACTTCAGCGTCGGGGTTACCAATAACCATCTCCGTAACTTCAACGGCAGCATCTATTGCTTCTTGAGCGAAGAGCGGCAAAGGCACGTTCATTGCCATTACAGCACCGACACCTGTCGAAGCCAAAAAAAGTCTACGATCCATGACTGCTCCTAACTGTCTTTTGTCCGTTTCGCGCCAATATCGAACCACCCAATTCAGTTAAAGCGGCTCGTAGGCGAGTATCTTCTACCCCAGTCGCTATCGTAGCAACTATGTTTCTATCACGGCTCGAAAGTTCTCTCGGCGCCTCCGATTTTTGGCGAGGCGCCACATACTCCACTTGTCCCTCACTGAATCCGGTCGGAGCCGTTTGAGTGATCCGAATATCGTGTATAGCACGATACCCATAACAAGCATTCACCTTTTCAAGAATATCATGCTTTTGCATGGAAAGGATCGTTGCGTGCGCACCATTCGATAGAATGGTTAACACCGCGCCGATACCGCCCGTTTTGTAGGATATCTTCACGGGGCGGCAAACATTTGCGGTAGCGGGACCAACGATCTCTCGCCAATGGGTCAACACGCGCGTCTCGCCAAAGCCGCGCTTCGCGCTTGCCTCATTGATACGCGTTTGAAGCAGCTTGCCTGCTCGCGCAAACCCACCAGATATCTTTTTGCGCTGTTTCTGATCCATCCTAAATGGGCATACTAGAGGATGCAGTTTCTGTCGCCAGTAAAAGCGTGGTTAAGGGAGAGTAAATATTGCGTGACCAGAAGATTTCTGATGACTTGCTGAGCTGGTACGACGGAAATGCCCGCGTTCTGCCATGGCGTATCGGCCCAAAAGAGCGCGCTGCCGGGGTCCAGCCTGACCCGTATAGGATCTGGCTTTCGGAAATCATGCTTCAGCAAACAACCGTAGTCGTCGTGCGAGATTACTTTAGAGCATTCACCACGCGCTGGCCCAACGTTTCGGCTCTCGCAAAAGCTGAAGATTCCGATGTTATGGCTGAGTGGGCTGGCCTAGGATATTATGCCCGAGCTCGGAATTTGTTGAAATGCGCCCGGGTCATAGACCAAGATTTTGCAGGTCAGTTCCCCAGCGATTTCGAAACGTTGCTCTCGCTGCCAGGTATAGGTCCGTACACTGCCGCCGCGATTAGCTCGATTGCGTTCAACCTTCCTGAACCAGTTATGGATGGTAACATCGAACGCGTAATATCGCGCCTCTTTGCCATCAAAACACCACTGCCCACATCCAAGCCAGAACTGTTTCAACACGTTACCCGCCTGACGCCGCAAAATCGTCCAGGTGACTTTGCCCAAGCGATGATGGATCTCGGCGCGACCATTTGCAAACCTCGCGCTCCATCCTGTGACATCTGTCCACTTCGAAGCGGCTGCGCGGGCTTCGCGGCGTCCCTCCAGAATACACTTCCTGAAAAACTGCCCAAGAAGGCAAAGCCGACGAGATTCGGAAATGCTTTCGTCGCACGACGCAGATTTGATGGTGCGTGGCTACTTGAGCGCCGTCCACCCGAGGGACTGTTAGGTAACATGGTGTGCTGGCCCTCTTCGACATGGGCCGAGCTTAACCCCGAGGTGGAGCCCCCTTTTGCTGCGCATTGGCAACGATATGGCAATCAAGTCAAACATACGTTCACGCACTTTCACCTAAAGTTGGATGTTCACTATGCTTGGGCCCCGGATATTCCTCTGGCCCCGAACCAATTTTGGATGCCGAGCGATGAATTGCGACCTTCTGATCTGCCGAGCCTGATGAGGAAAGTTTTTAAGGTGATATCCAGCGACGATTTGTGGAATTGAGAGTGCATGTGGATAGCGGTAGGCTATCGATGTTCAAGTCGGGAATTAGGTTGTTATGCACGGCACAAGAACTGCACTCCTCGCAGCATTACCTTTTTGGCTCTCATTTCTGCTAGTACCGCTGATGTGGATCAGCGTTTTCCAAGGCGGATGGACGCTGCTCCTCGTGCCACTGGCAACCTGGCAGCTATTCTCAATACTGGATCTCGTCGCCGGACTTAACACTAAGAATGAAGACCCAGAAACGCCGGAAGCTGAGCTGTTTTGGTATCGCGCTGTGACACTTGCGTGGGTGCCTGTTCAGATGGCGACGCTCTTCGGACTGCTGTGGTACGTCCCGAAAGCATCCCACTTGAGCATGGTCGAGTCATGGGGTGTGTTTTTTAGCTTTGGGGTGCTGAGCGGTACGATCGGGATCAACTACTCACATGAGTTGATGCATCAGAAACAGCGCGGCGAGCGCTGGCTGGCCGATATATTATTGGCATCGGTGCTATACTCACATTTCAGATCCGAACACCTGTTGGTGCACCATCGTTATGTTGGCACTCCTCGGGATGCAGTAACAGCGCGGTACAATGAAGGATTCCACCGCTTTTTTCCTCGTGTGCTAAAGGAATGCGTTACATCCTCTTTCACTGCAGAGCGCGAGAAATTAATCCGAAGCGGGCGCTTAGTGTGGTCTTTCAGAAACCCTTTCTGGAAATACGGACTTCTTCAGATATTCTTTTTATCTTGTGCATTCTGGTTCGGAGGCTTGCTCGGTGTCTTTCTATTTATCACGCAAGCATTCGTGGCAGTTTGGCAATTGGAACTTGCCAATTATGTGGAACACTATGGATTGACACGCAAACACCTTGGCGACGGCAAGTACGAACATGTTTTGCCGCGTCACTCATGGAATGCCGCTCATCGCTGGTCCAACTGGTTGCTTATCAATCTTCAAAGGCATTCAGATCATCACTACAAACCAAGCCGGCGGTTTCCGCTATTGCAAAACTATGATGAACTCGAAGCGCCGCAGTTGCCTCACGGCTATCCACTTATGACGATATTCGCGATGATACCGCCGCTCTGGCGACGCAAGATGAACCCACAAGTTCGAAAATGGCGGGCAATGCATTACCCTGAAATTACCGACTGGGAGCCATATAAGAACGCCCAGACCCCAATCCCTCAATGATATAAAAAAGCCCCGCCATTCGGCGGGGCAGTTCGTGCCTTTTCGTGATCAAGCCACAGGCACCGGCGGTAAAGCGTTAATGTTCGCGCATCTCGGCACGCACTTGTTGGCGCAACACGTCGATTGGAACTTTCTGACCTTCGCGTTTAAACTGCCAATAAGTCCAACCGTTGCAACTAGGCGCGCCTTCAAGATGGGCGCCGACCTGATGGATCGAGCCTTTGATGTCATTTCCAATCAAAGTTCCGTCAGCACGCACCTTGGCCTTATGACGCCCATTAATTGACCACAGCTCCTCTCCCGGACGCAGCATGCCACGTTCGACCAGAACTCCGAAGGCAACGCGTGGCTCCGCCCGCTTTGAAGCACTCACTTCCAATGCGTCTTTGTCAAACTTGCGGACAGATGCGAGCCTTTTCTCTGCTACCTCGCGATATGCAGCTTCTCGCTCAATACCAATAAATTCGCGCCCAAGCATCTTAGCGACAGCGCCTGTTGTACCCGTTCCGAAAAATGGGTCCAAAACAACGTCACCCGGATTTGTGGTGGCCAGAAGAACCCTATGAAGCAATGCCTCTGGCTTCTGAGTTGGGTGTGCCTTGTCACCGTTTGAGTCTTTGAGACGTTCATGACCAGTGCAAAGAGGAATGACCCAATCGGATCGCATCTGGATCCCTTCGTTCAAAGCCTTCAATGCTTCGTAGTTGAAAGTATATTTAGCACCCTCTTCCTTAGACGCCCAAATCAGTGTTTCGTGCGCATTGGTGAACCGCTTGCCGCGGAAGTTCGGCATAGGGTTAGACTTGCGCCAGACCACATCGTTCAAAAGCCAAAAACCTTGGTTTTGAAGCTCTGCTCCAAGCCTGAATACGTTATGATAGGAACCAATCACCCAGATTGCTCCGTTCGGCTTTAGCAGTCGTCTTGCAGCCTTCAACCATGCTCGCGTGAAGGCATCGTAGCGCGCGAAGCTGTCAAACTGATCCCAGTGATCGTCAACAGCATCGACCTTAGAATTATCGGGGCGGTGCAAGTCACCACGCAATTGAAGATTATATGGCGGATCAGCAAATATGAGATCCACTGATCCAGCCGGCAAGCTGTTCATAACCTCGATGCAATCACCATCAATAATAGTGTTTAAAGGGAGCGTAGACGCACCCGCCGCTTTTGTTTTTGTCTTCATTTTTTGCCTCTAATGACGGTGGTTTTTCCCACTCGATCTTGAGGACTAAAATGAGTCAGAGGCGATTCGGTGTCAAAAGCTTTTTTGAATCAATGTGTTATGATTTCTCTTGATACAACATATTGTGGACCGGTTTAAAAGAGCGCCTATGATGAGGGGTCACACCAATATTTCGAAGCGCCTCTAAATGCGCCTTTGTCGGATATCCCGCATTTTTCGCCCAATCGTATCCAGGGTATTGTTGCTCTAAATCCACCATGATCTTGTCGCGGGTCACTTTGGCGACAATCGACGCAGCTGCGATAGACTGTGAACGCGCGTCTCCCCGCACAATCGCCACGCTGGGGATGCGGAGTCCTTTCGGCACAAGATTCCCATCGATAAGCGCCATCGACGGCGAAATACTGAGCAGCGAACACGCGCGCTCCATCGCTAGGTGAGACGCTCTTAAAATGTTGAGTTCGTCAATTTCATCGACGCTCGCATGCGCGACGCCCACAACAGCAGTTTCGAGAATTTCTGCAAATAGCCGCTCGCGCCTGCGGATCGACAACTTCTTACTATCGTTCAGGCCGTCGGGGATGTTTTCTGGATCCAGGATAATAGCTGCTGCGGTTACCGGACCAGCAATTGGCCCCCTGCCGACTTCATCTATGCCAACCACCCAGCGGGCACCGGAAGCCATGTGTTCACGTTCAAAGGAAAAGTCTGGACCAATCAAAGTCATAGCGTCACCAGGTTGTCCTCTCCAAAACTGACTTCACCCGACATATTTTGCACCGGAGATGTTGTTTACTCGTCTGGCACACAACCTGCCCTCCAACTCACGTCAAACCTAAAGAGCATGAGCGATGAAATAGCTGCTTAGTTGCAGTTGTTATTGCATTACAAGGTTCAGTCCGCTCTTGTAATCATCATGTTTAGATTGCTTCTGCTCACCATCTGTCTTTCCTCTTTCGCAACAATCGCGAGTGCTGATTGTTTTGCAGACTACAAGGCAAAACAAGATAATCCATTGCGCCTTCATTACGGTGTTTCCGAGATTTTCGGAACCTGCGACCTCGACATCGCCGACAAAGAGTTGGAAGATCGCCTTGGAAAAAATGGATGGGAACTTCTGAAGGTCCTTTCTGTCTTTCCCGAAGACGGCCTTGAGGAAAGGAAAGAGAGTGCAGGAGACTACTTCCTCCGCTTCTGACGTCAAAGCGGCGGGCACGCGGATTGTTTGGGGTGGAATCGCTTCAATAGCATTCTTGCTGATCTGCGCAGCAGTTCTGTTGTTCATAAATTTGCCTGACGCCAACGCTTTCAACGAACGCGTTGAGACATTGTTCGTTGAGAACACTGCGCTCACGTCACCATCAGACATTAAATTACTGGAAATTCTCGCACAATCAGGGACAGCTTTCTCCGACACACTGACATCGTACCGCTTTGTGATCTTTGTCCTGCTGGTTTTTTCTGCAGCACTCCTTATAGCCGCGGTAAGTTTTCTGTTGATGCTCGTAGCTCTGAACCGCCGCATGGGGCATATCGAGCGCCGTGGCATCGACGTCAATTCCCTGTTGATCAGTCGCGATCAGAACGTCGTCTTGCTCAACAACTTTGAATTCAAGCTGACCGACGCCGCAATCGAAACTTTGAGCGTACTTGCTGAAGCGCGGATGGATGACGAGGTTTTGTCCGGAGCTGAGATTGAAGCCGTAATTTCCGGACGCTCTGCCGCTGATTGTGACGAAGCCGCCGGCGCGACCCGGATTAAACGATTGCGCGATAGCCTAGGCAATCAGATGATAAGTGAGCTTCTTGTCAAAAATATCGCTCGGCGTGGCTATATGCTCGCGATCAATAAAGACGTTATCCGAATGATCTAATCGCATATTTGATCTGTCGCGCAGCCCCAAGAGCACTCGGGGCTGCGGGATCCGCTCATCAGTGAACAACCGCGTCGTTAGGGAAAGATCTGTCAGATCTTGAAATCCGCTCGCCAACAATCATCCCTTCGGATCCTGCCGAAACTGGCACGACATCGCCGTCAGCAATTTCACCGGCAAGGATCATTTCCGCGAGTTGGTCCTGCAGCGCGCGCTGAATAACACGTTTTAATGGGCGCGCGCCGAAAACAGGATCATACCCCTCATCAGCCAGCCACTTCCGCGCACTTTCATCCAAGTCGAGGGAAATGTTTCGGCTCGATAGACGCTTCGCAAGACGACGCAACTGAATCTCGACAATTCCATCCATGTCGGCGCGACCAAGTCGGTCAAAGATGATCGTCTCGTCGAGTCTGTTCAGGAATTCCGGTCGGAAATGTGCTCTTACCGCATCCATCACGTCTCGCTTCGCCTCAGCAGCATCAGAACCATCAGGCAGCTGGCTCAAAGCCTGGGCACCCAGATTTGAGGTCAACACAATCAATGTTTGCTTGAAGTCGACCGTTCGGCCATGTCCGTCGGTCAACACACCGTCATCCAAGACTTGAAGCAAAACGTTGAAGACATCGGGATGCGCCTTCTCGACCTCATCAAACAACACAACTTGATAAGGTCGGCGCCGAACGGCTTCGGTTAGAACGCCCCCTTCATCATATCCTACATAACCAGGAGGCGCACCAATCAAGCGCGCTACTGCATGCTTCTCCATGAATTCTGACATATCAATGCGAACCATCGCGTTGTCATCATCAAAGAGATATTCAGCGACCGCTTTTGTCAGCTCAGTCTTGCCGACACCTGTAGGCCCAAGGAACAAGAAGGAACCGAGTGGGCGGTTCTCATCGTTCAGCCCAGCGCGCGCGCGCCTAACGGCGTTTGAGACGGCCCGCAGCGCAGGTTTTTGCCCGATGACGCGACGGCCAAGCTCTTGCTCCATACGCAAGAGCTTTTCACGTTCTCCTTCCAACATCTTTGATGTCGGGATACCCGTCCAGCGTTCGACAACCTCGGCTATTTGCTCGGGGCGAACAGCCTCTTCAACCATCAACGAATCTTGTTCATGATCCTCTGCCTCAGAAAGTTGCCGCTCAAGCTGTGGAATGACGCCATATGAAAGTTCACCAGCTTTTGCGAGGTTTCCTTCCCTTTTTGCAATCTCGAGATCGGCGCGCGCGCGATCGAGTTGCTCTTTCATTCCGCGTGCACCCTCGAGCTTGTCACGTTCGGACTGCCACATGGCAGTCATCTCTGCTGACTGTTCCTGAAGATCAGCCAGTTCCCTTTCAAGCTTCTCAAGGCGGCTCTTTGAAGCAGTATCATCCTCTTTCTTCAGAGCCTCGGCTTCGATCTGCATCTGGAGGATTTGGCGATCCAGGGCATCAAGCTCTTCGGGCTTGCTATCGACTTCCATCCGCAAGCGCGACGCGGCTTCATCAACAAGGTCAATAGCTTTATCAGGCAAAAAACGGTCCGTAATATAGCGGTGCGACAGGGTCGCCGCTGCGACTAACGCCGAGTCCGAAATGCGAACACCGTGATGCAGTTCGTATTTCTCTTTGATGCCTCGCAGGATGGAGACTGTATCCTCTAACGTTGGCTCTTCCACGACGAGCGGCTGGAAACGCCGCGCGAGGGCCGCATCTTTTTCAACATATTTACGGTATTCGTCGAGCGTGGTTGCCCCTACGCAATGCAGTTCGCCGCGGGCCAAAGCGGGCTTGATCAGGTTCGCCGCATCCATCGCACCATCGGTTTTTCCTGCCCCGACCAACACATGCATCTCGTCAATGAAGAGTATGATCTCACCAGCGGCTACTTCGATCTCTTTCAGGATGGCTTTGAGACGCTCCTCAAATTCGCCACGATATTTTGCGCCAGCAATGAGCGCACCCATATCCAGGGCGAGCAACTTTTTATTTCGAAGGCTTTCGGGTACATCGCCATCGATGATGCGAAGCGCTAGGCCCTCAGCGATCGCGGTTTTACCAACACCGGGCTCACCGATCAGCACAGGGTTATTCTTGGTCCGGCGGCTCAAAACCTGCATTGCACGGCGAATTTCTTCGTCACGACCGATGATCGGGTCGATCTTCCCTTGTTCGGCGGCTTCCGTGAGATCGCGGGCATATTTTTTGAGCGCATCGTATCCGTCTTCGGCGTTTGCACTATCCGCTGTCCGGCCTTTGCGAACATCATTGATTGCCGCATTAAGCGCCTGAGCGGAAACGCCCCCAGCCTCAAGCGCATCTTTGGCCTGGGTTTTCACAATCGCAAGTGCCGTCAGCAAACGCTCAACGGTAACAAAACTATCACCCGCTTTTTCGGAAAGTTTCTCTGCCTCAGCAACGACCTTCGCGGTTGCGCTGTCCAGGTAGACCTGACCTGCATCGCCGGTAACTTTCGGCATCTTTTCAAGCGCAACCTCCAATACCTCTCTGACGCGGCCAACATTGCCTCCCGCTTTTCCAATGAGGTTCGCGGCAAGTCCTTGCTCATCGTCGAGAAGTGCCTTGAGAAGGTGTTCTGGAGCGAGCCTTTGGTGGCTCTCTCTCATTGCAATGGTTTGGGCGGCCTGAATGAACCCACGGGACCGCTCCGTGAACTTTTCCAAGTTCATGGCTTTCTCCTTATATAAGCGTCCAACCGAATTTCGCCCGCTATGCAGCACGAGTTTTTGGACCTTCAGGTCAAAGATGGTGATCGGTTTCAAAACTGCAAGCCTGAAGATGCGCGGCGATCAACGGCATTTCAATTTGGCTACAGAGAATAGGAGTCTGCCAAAAGAAAAGGCCCAGCAAACAGCTGGGCCAATTCAACTCTACAACTGAAGAAGATTACTCGGACTCTTCTTCGTTCTTTGCTTCTTCGCCGGTTTCCTGGTCTACGACTTTCATCGAAAGACGAACTTTGCCACGGTCATCGAAGCCCAGAAGCTTAACCCAAACTTCCTGACCCTCTTTCAAGACGTCAGATGGATGATTGAGGCGCCGGTTTTCAATCTGGCTCACATGAACCAAACCGTCGCGCTTGCCGAAGAAGTTCACAAAAGCTCCGAAATCGACAAGTTTCACCACTTTGCCGCGGTAGATCTTGCCCTCTTCCGGCTCTGCCACGATCGAGTAGATCATGTCATAGGCTTTCTTGATTGCCTCACCGTTCGGGGAAGCGATCTTGATGATGCCTTCGTCGTTAATGTCGACCTTTGCGCCCGAAACTTCAACGATTTCGCGGATCACTTTACCGCCCGAGCCAATCACCTCACGGATCTTGTCAGTTGGGATTTGCATTGTCTCGATGCGCGGAGCGTGAACGCTGAAATCGCCAGCTTCCGTCAGGGCCTTTGCCATCTCTCCGAGAATGTGCATCCGCCCGCGCTTTGCTTGGTCGAGCGCTTTTTCCATAATTTCAGGGGTGATGCCGGCAACCTTGATGTCCATCTGGAGCGAGGTAATGCCGTTTTCCGTCCCTGCTACTTTGAAGTCCATATCGCCGAGATGGTCTTCATCGCCGAGGATGTCGGTCAACACCGCGTAAGAGCCGTCATCTTCAAGGACGAGGCCCATTGCGACGCCTGCGACCGGCGCTTTGAGCGGTACACCTGCATCCATCATGGACAACGAACCGCCACAGACAGACGCCATAGACGAGGATCCGTTGGATTCGGTGATCTCGGAGACAACGCGAATGGTGTACGGGAAGTCAGTCGCTGCTGGCAGGACCGCCTGAAGCGCACGCCATGCCAATTTACCATGTCCGATCTCACGGCGACCCGGAGGGCCAACGCGCCCAGCTTCACCAACCGAGTAGGGCGGGAAGTTGTAATGCAGCAGGAAGTTGGAACGGAAGTTTCCATGCAGCGCATCAATGATCTGTTCGTCGTCACCGGTGCCAAGCGTGGTCACAACCAAGCCCTGCGTTTCGCCACGGGTGAAAAGTGCCGAGCCGTGCGTCCGCGGAAGTAGGCCGGTTTCGCAGACGATCGAACGCACTTCATCGAGCGCACGTCCGTCGATACGCTTTCCGTCCTTGACCACTGTGCTTCTAAGTACAGTGGACTCGAGTTTCTTGAGCGCGGAGCCGAGATTTGCATCTTCAAGCTGCTCCTCGGACAAGCTCGCCTTGATTTGCTCTTTCGCCGCAGCGACAGCCGTCTGACGCGCCTGCTTGTCAAGGATAGCATATGCTTCGCGCATTTGCGCTTCGCCAGCAGCCTTCACAGCCTCAAATAGCTCGGAATAGTCTGGAGGGGTGAAATCAAACGGCTCTTTTGCACTGTCTTCGGCCAGGCCAATGATTAGATCAATCACCGGCTGAATCTGTTCATGCGCGAATGTGACTGCGCCCAGCATTTCTGCTTCAGACAATTCGTATGCTTCGGACTCGACCATCATGACCGCTTCCTTGGTGCCCGCAACAACGAGATCAAGGCGCTGCTCAGGGTTGTTGCGCAAGCCCTGCATATCATCAACGGTCGGGTTCAAAATGTATTCACCATCTTCGAAACCGACGCGGCAACCCGCGATCGGCCCCATGAACGGCGCACCCGAAATCGTCAAAGCTGCGGAAGCTGCAATCATCGCAACGATGTCAGGGTCGTTAACCAGATCGTGGCTCAATACCGTACACATCACTAGCACTTCATTCTTGAAACCAGGAACAAAGAGTGGGCGGATCGGACGGTCAATCAGACGTGCAGTCAGGGTTTCTTTCTCGGTCGGGCGTGCTTCCCGCTTAAAAAAGCCGCCTGGAACTTTGCCCGCTGCGTAGTATTTCTCTTGATAATGGACCGTCAGCGGGAAGAAGTCCTGCCCCGGCTTCGGCTCCTTTGCAAACGTGACGTTCGCCATCACGCTTGTTTCGCCGAGAGTCGCGATAACCGACCCGTCGGCTTGGCGGGCAACTTTGCCCGTTTCCAGTGTCAGCGTTTCTTCGCCCCACTGGATGGATTTTTTTACTTCATTAAACATCATCGTATCCTGTCGGAGAGCACTCCCGGGCGTTCCCGGGTCTCTCATTTCATTGGTAGCCCCATTGCCACCGACCCTTCCATCATCTCATGCGCCAGGGTCTAAGGCGTCACGTTCCAGATGGCGGGGCCATACAGGAGTTTGAGAAAAAGGAAAAGAAAAAGCTTTGTGCTGTAAAAGTGCTAAATGAAAAACGCCCGCTCGAACGAGCGGGCGCTTCAAGTCAAAACGACAAATCTTCTTAGCGACGAATGCCAAGACGCTTGATGAGGTCCTGATAGCGTGCCTCATCTTTGCCTTTGACATAGTCGAGAAGCTTACGGCGCTGAGCAACCATCTTCAGAAGGCCACGGCGACCGTGGTTGTCCTTCTTGTGGGTCTTAAAGTGCTCGGTCAGCGTCGAAATCCGCGACGTCAGAATGGCGACCTGAACTTCGGGCGAACCAGTATCGCCTTCTTTCGTGCCAAAGTCTTTGATCAGTCGGGCTTTTTCTTCTGCAGTAATCGACATCGAGGGCTCCTTTCAGAACAAAGGGTTATGGCGCAAGCCGGGATGTCGTCCAGCAAGGCCCGTGGAGATTTCGAATCCGGCTCCGGATGCGAAGCTGTTCCTTTAAAAGAGATTAGTGAATTTTAAAAGAAATTTCTGTCGTTCCTCCATTCTAAGCGGATCGAACGAACGAAATATCGGACGCTTCAAGATATGAAGTATTTGTTACAAGGAGTGCTAAGTGCCCATCCAAGAGGAGCGCGCTTCCATTTCCTTGTGCTACTATTTCGATTTTTGGGGGTTCGAGATCCGGCAGTAAGGCAATTTCGATCGCATCCACACCCTTTTCAAAATCGTCAATTTGCGCGGGATTTGCACCGTCATTTAGAGTGATATCGATGATGAATAAGTCAGCTTCGGTCCCCCCACTCATAACATCTTTCATGCCTCCAACGAGAATATCATTCCCGGAGCCACCATTGAGAAAATCGCGTTCGGGAGAAATCTCATCGGTCTTTCCGTCCAAGACATCATGACTGGCTCCGCCAAACAACACATCTTCACCCGCTCCTCCGACGAGGTAGTCCTGACCCAAATAGCCGGACAACGAATCTTCACCTGGCCCGCCGAAGAGCGAGTCCTTGCCGTCGCCGCCTACAAGTTCATCATCTCCGTTTCCGCCGAAAAGCTGATCATTGCCAGTATGTCCGATTAGGAAATCATCACCGCTTCCACCATTTATGAAATCACTTCCCGGACCTCCATGCAGGATGTCACTTCCGCCGCCGCCCGAAATTAGGTCATCACCCTCAAATCCATCGAGATATTGTTCGCCATCCCCCTTTTCTAAGACGTCATCGGCTTCCGTCCCGAAGAAAAATGCCTCTTCAGAATCGCGTTCAGCCTCATTCCTTTCGCTATCTTTTAACGCGACGGTATCGTCAGAGTCATTTTCGGAATCAGGAATAGGATCTGGCAAAAAAGCCATCCCCATCAAACCGAGACAAAGAAGGGACAACATAGCTAGCATGGGTACACCCCCTTGAAGCTGCGTTTTCAGCGAGGGGGTCAGATTATCAGAATGCACTGCGTTAACCTTGCAATTTCGATAACAGGGTTAACTACTCCCAGGCCTCTAATTCGCGCCGATAGGATATGTACAGAGGGTGTTTTGGGTGACCGTCTTTCGTGAGCCCCAGATGCAAGAGGGTGAAATCTTTTTCCCGCAACATGGCTTCAACGAACTGCCCGCGCCCGTGCAGCGAGCCATGCACTCCCCATGCACAGACGATATGATCCGCCCAAAGAGCACTTTCAATAATGCTCTCGTCGTTCTCTGGGCCAACGGGATCACTGGTTGCTCGTAGGTCCTTCGGATCGGTCGCCCGCCAAGCAAAGATATTTGCCACCCTGAACCCACCGAAACCGAGTGCGCGGGCGCGCCGCTCACAACGCTCAACGGTGGGATCGTTCTGAGCTTCAGTCGCAGTGGAGGGATTCAACATGATAAAGACCGCTCGCTTTCCGCGCGGGTCCCAAATACGGGTCAGCATGAAACGATAACGTTCACAATCCGAATACCAAGCCTCAGAATGTGCGTCGCCCTTCTGAAACGACTTGATGATCATTCGTCGGCTTTCACGAACACCCTATTAGGATGAATTTCTCCAGAGCGGTAGATGCCTACGGCCACCGGTTCCCCTTGATGACTGACCCAACATTCGTCACCGTATCCAACCGATGAAGCGATCACCCTAGCGGGATTTCCATTGCGAAGCTTTTGCACATTATCCGCCGCCACGATTACTTCTGGCAGACCTTGTAGACCCTCCTGAATGGGTCGCAGATAACTATCAATTTCGGACGTCTTTGCCAAACGATCTACAGTTTCCATATCTACAGCTTCGTCTGCTCGGAACGAACCGGACCAAATGCGCCGAAGCTCCCTAACGTGCCCCAAACACCCCAAACTCCCTCCGAGGTCCCTCGCTATAGAGCGCACATAACCACCTTTGCCGCATACCAGCTCGAACCGCGCATGATCCTCATCAGGCCTGTCGATTAAAACGAGTGACTCAACCCATAGCGGTCGCGCAGCAAGTTGTAGATCGTGACCGTCACGCGCCATTTTGTATGCTCGTTGCCCATCCACCTTCACAGCCGAGAAAATCGGCGGCACTTGCATAATCTCACCAACAAAAGATCCCAACGCGGATTTGATTGCGTCGTCTGACGGGCGCAATGCGGATTCCCCAATCACCTCGCCTTCAGCGTCATCTGTATTCGTGGACTGGCCAAAGCGTACCGTGAATTCATATGCTTTCAAGCATTCTGATACATATGGGACGGTTTTAGTGGCCTCGCCCAGTGCAACGGCTAGCACCCCAGTGGCATCAGGATCCAACGTCCCAGCGTGACCAGCTTTCTGCGCATCAAAGGCCCACCTAACCTTATTAACGACTGCCGTGGATGTGATCCCTGCCGGTTTGTCGACGATGAGCCAACCAGAGATATTTCGGCCTTTCCGTCTACGCGCCATGGAGCCCTCGAACCGCTTGAAAGATATGCCGATTATCTTTCGCGTTCATTGCCGTCAAGATTTGCTCCTCCGATGACAGCAACAATTGGCCCGACCGGCAAACCAAAATTCGTCCGCCCCAGCTGAGTAGAATGGAACTTAGAAATGTTTCCATCGAAATACAGTGCGTGCAAGAAACCAAGGCCATCGCGAAAGAAACGTGCAAAATCATAAAAATTTACGGGCGACTGCGAAATTGCGAACGTTGCTCTTTTCCCATCAGGATCGGCACCGACACCGTTTCGAACAAACCGAGATGTTCCATTCGGGATGAGTCTCGGATGAAGCTCTCCTTCCAGTACCAATAGAGGGCCGGACTGAGTAGCGTCCCGACAAACGACATTAGAAAGATTAAAGGTTCTGCTCTCGAAAATGCGTACGCTTCTATCAGTGATGCAGAGCACGCCGTTCGGCAGCATGCCGAAGTTTCCTGGCCCTTCGCTCAGAACCAGTGGAGAAATCACCTTGCCCGTCTCTTGGTAGAGCCCGACTGGGCTGCGGTCAGGATGAAACATACCAGCGTTCATCGCAAAGTGGACTTTTCTGGGCGCTACATGCTCAACCAGTCTCTGGAACGTACCAATGACACCGTCCCCATCACGCAGGAACAAGCGCAAATCATCTTCGCCGGGGTCAATGTCACATACTTCGTAGGAATTGCCCTCGAAGTCATGAACGCGACACTCGAGTGCAGTGCCTGGCACCGCGAGAATGACGGAGAAAACTAACCCCCATCCAACTCGCAGGGCAAACGGCCTCAATCGTCAAGATCCTGACGAACGTGATCTTCTGACAAAAGTCTCCGCGTCTCATCCATCCGGTCGAAGGTTTCGTCGATTTCGAAGCGAAGATCAGGCGCATATTTCAATCTAATGCCCTTGCTCACCAGTCGGCGCAGCTCAGCCTTGTTTTTGCGAAGGGCCGTCAATGCCTCTTGCTTCTTGTCACCTCCAAGCGGAAGAACAAAAACTGTCGCGTGTTTCAAATCGGGTGAACAGCGCACTTCGCCTACAGTAATCGACATGCGCCCCAGATCAGGGTCGTGCACGTCCCCTCGTGCAAGCACATCTGAAAGCGACCGGCGAATAAGTTCACCTACCCGAAGCTGTCGCTGCGAAGGCGCTCCCGCCAATGTATCAAATCTTTTCTTTGTCATATTGTCCATTTATGCGGCTTCGAGGCTCTTGCCAAGCGAAGCTATGACGTGCACCCAGAAGATAACAGAAACGAGGGCAACATGACAGAACAGCCAGGTATCGTGGTAACGGGCGTTTCGGGCCGGATGGGTCAAATGCTAATCAAGACGATTACCGCATCCGAAAAAGTGAAGCTTGTCGGTGCGCTTGAGCGTACCGGACATGAATGGATCGGCAAAGACGTCGGAATAGCAATGGGCGGCGCGCCCTTGGGAGTGCAAGTTTCTGACGACCCGCTTGAAGCCTTTGCTCGTGCGCAAGCTATCATTGATTTCACGGCCCCCTCTGCCACTGTGGAATATGCTGCACTCGCGGCTCAGGCGCGCGCAGTCCATGTGATTGGAACAACTGGATTATCGGATGATGATCTTGCCGCTATTAGCGCAGCGGCAAGGCACGCAGTCATCGTTCGGGCAGGGAACATGTCCCTTGGTGTAAATCTTCTTGTACAACTCACCAAGAAGGTTGCAGCGGTTCTAGACGAAGACTTCGACATAGAGATTATCGAAGCCCATCACAATATGAAGGTGGATGCCCCCTCAGGAACGGCTCTAATGCTTGGAGAGGCCGCAGCCGAGGGCAGAGGAAAGAACCTGAAAGATATTTCTGACAGTGGGCGCGATGGAATCACCGGAGCAAGAAAGCGCGGCGATATCGGTTTCACATCCATTCGCGGTGGTGACATTGTTGGCGAGCACGACGTCCTTTTTGCGGCGGCAGGCGAAAGAATTACACTTCGCCACGTTGCGACTGATCGTGCACTCTTTGCGCGAGGGGCACTGAGGGCGGCGATATGGGGGCAGGGGCAACCACCAGGGGAGTACTCAATGATGGATGTTCTTGGTCTTTGAGAACCCGCCAAGACTTAAAGTGAACCATTTCAGGCCTACCGTCGTACTCACTCAGAAGGCGAGGGTATGACATGGAACACCTTAAAACAGCGCTCATCAGCTCTTTTGCAATATGGTTATCTACACCCGCAACCGCTTCGAATGACTTCGTTCCAATCTATGAAAAGGCCAAATTCGAAGAATTGGTTGTCGGCAGAACGTTGAGGCTCGGGTTGTTCGGCGTGGAACTAACCGTATCAAATGATGGGACAATCGCAGGAAAGGCCATCGGCTCTGAGGTATCAGGAACCTGGTCTTGGGAAGACGGCTTGTTCTGCCGCACCATGGATTGGTCTGGATACGAGATCGAATACAATTGCCAGTTGGTAGAGGCGTCAGCCGATCAAAAGGTACGCTTCACTGTCGACGGTGGGAAGGGGCGCTCCGGCACGTTCTCCATCCGATAAAACCGGAAATTAACTAGAAATCGACCGCGATACCCTTTTTTTCCCAGTCCCCAAAACGAACAGGCTCGGGCCCATCACGTCCGCCAAGTTCCGGCGGAAGCTGAGCATCCCCCATTGCTCTGCGACGCTCTTCTGCCTCTTTGAGCGCTCTTTTTGCGGCTTCAGGTAATTCTTTGGACAGTTTGCTCAAAACCACATTCCTTGTTCCTCATCTAACAGTGATATACGGCGGCATAACAAATGCTCAAGAGGATCAAATGTCCCAGAATGGTCTCGCACCGCGACGCACGGCGCACTTCATCCTGAACAAGATAACCGGCGAAGAGTTACTTTTCTCGGAACTTGTGTCGGAGGGAGTGCTTGCGGGACTATCATCCGAAGATCGGGCGCGTGCACAACGGCTGGCACTCGACACCCTCCGCGCGATGGACAGAGCCGACCGGATGCTCAAGCCCTTTCTAAAAAAGCAGCCGCCATTGTCAGTGAAAAACGCACTCAGGCTCGGAACGATCGAAATCTGGGCGAATGGAGAAGCCGCGCACGGAGTCGTCAATGCATGCGTGGAAATGGTTGGCGCGTCAAAAAAAACCGCCTCGATGAAGGGGCTCGTGAATGCCGTTCTGAGAAAGATAGCTCAAGAGCGGCCCGGCGCTTGGGAACGGCTGCCCGAACCGCGCGTACCGGATTGGCTGCGCCAACCGTTGATTTCCGCTTGGGGGAAACAAGCAATCACTGGGATCGAGCGCGCGCACTTCCGAGGCGCACCGTTGGATATATCCGCAAAAATTGATCCGGCAAAAGTCGCGGCTCAATTGGGAGGGCTGATACTGCCAACAGGATCTATCCGAATTTCAAAGCCTGGGCAGATTTCAGATCTCCCAGGGTATGCTGAGGGGGATTGGTGGGTTCAAGACGCAGCCGCGGCTATTCCTGTAAAATTGCTCGCACCGGAAGCAGGTGAAAAAATCCTCGATCTCTGCGCTGCGCCAGGCGGCAAAACCATGCAGCTGGCCGCCTCTGGCGCGCAGGTAACAGCCGTCGACATCTCCAAATCTCGCCTCCAAAAAATGGAAGACAACCTAGCCAGAACAGGACTTTCTGCGAGATGCGTCGCCGCGGAAGCGACAGAATTCAACGAGACTGGCTTTGACGCCGTACTCGTGGACGCCCCATGCTCTGCTACAGGCACAATTCGCCGACACCCCGACTTACCATACGCAAAAGACGGGAGCGATTTTGCGTTTCTTATCAGTCAACAAAGTTCAATTCTCGATCATGCACTTTCGCTTGTTAAGCCAGGGGGACGGCTCGTTTTCTGTACATGCTCGCTGCTACCGGACGAAGGAGAGATCCAGACTGAAGAAGCCCTTCAGCGCAACAATGATCTCGTGGTCGAGCAACCGGACTTTCGGGGCCTCGAACCAGATTGGGTTTCTGAGGAAGGCGGAATCCGCTTGCGACCCGACTTTTGGTCAGAGTTGGGCGGAATGGATGGCTTTTACGCGGTGCGGTTTCGAAAGCCGGCGTGACAGACCACAACTTGCCTCCTATCATGACGCTAAAAATTCATATGATAGGGAAGAGGCTCTGGCGCATTGAGCGGGTTCGAAAAACTCTCTGAGAGTTGGGTGGTCTTGGGCCACAGGTTGGCCGCGAGACGGGCCGCCAAAGTGCGAATTCCGACCAGTTTCGTGACGCAACCCGAACCAAGAACAATCGGTATATATGCGCGAGGCAGACAGCTTCTGGCCGGCAACTTTCTTTTTGCCGGAACGCTTATCGAAGCTCCTGATCGCTCAATCTGGGAACTATCAAGCCAAGCCGCAGAAGTTAACGAGATCATCCACGGTTTCACATGGCTCGACGATCTAGCCGCTGTCGGCGATGCGAATGCCCGCGCACATGCTCAAAAGTGGGTACAGGAATGGATTTCACTGTTCGGCAGTGCAAAAGGGCCAGGTTGGACGCCAAGCCTCGCGGGCCGACGCCTGATACGCTGGATAAATCATGGTATATTTCTCCTCAAAGGGAGTGATCAGGTCCAATCAGAACGCTTCTTCCTGAGCCTTACACAACAAACCATTTTCCTCTCCAAGCGCTGGCACAAAGCTCGAACTGGATTACCGCGGTTTGAAGCCCTTTGCGGGGTCATTTACGCCAGCCTGTCACTTTCCGGCATGGCAAGTCACGCGCGAGAAGCGATCGAGATTCTTGCAAAAGATTGCGAAAAACAGATCGGTGCTGACGGCGGCATCATCTCCCGCAATCCTGAGGAATTGCTCGAAGTCTTTGCACTTCTGAACTGGGTGGTCATCGCCTTGAATGGTGCTGGATTAACAGCACCAGCCCCCATCTGTAGCGCCCTCGAAAGGATTGCTCCTGCGCTCAGGGCAGTGCGGCATACAGACGGCGGGCTTGCGCGATTCCATGGGGGCGGTCGCGGCATCGAGGGACGACTCGATCATGCGCTATCGACTTCAGGGATCCCGACACTCCCTTCGGCCCAGCTTTACATGGGCTTCGCAAGGCTAGCGGCTGGGCGCACATCCCTCGTGCTTGATAGCGCCTCGCCCCCATCTGGAACTGCAAGCCACAATGCCCACGCATCGACTTTGGCATTTGAGCTTTCGTCAGGGCGGCGACAACTCATAGTCAATTGCGGATCTGGAGTGGTTTTCGGGCAAGATTGGCGCCGGGCGGGGCGCGCGACGGTTAGTCATTCGACACTTTCGATTGATGGCTTTTCCTCTTCACGACTTGCGCCCGGCAACAGGGTACGCGGGATCACCCGAGAGTACTTGATCGAGGTACCGGACAAGGTCCCAGCAGAGTTCACGCCGTTATCGGATGGCAGAAGACTTGAAGCGGCTCATAACGGTTACCAGCGCACCCACGGGTTAACTCATGCTCGAACCTTGGATATGTCGTCGGATGGCAGAGCAATCTCCGGAGAGGACCTTCTTACAACATTATCAAAATCCGACCGAGCAATTTTCGATTCAGCAATGGATCGCGAGGAGAGCCTAGGCATTCCTTTCACGATTCGCTTTCATTTGCATCCGGAGGTCCTTTCGTCGCTAGATCTTGGTGGAAGCGCTATTTCTCTGACTTTGAGGAGTGGGGAAATCTGGATTTTCCGCCATGATAGCAAAGCCGAAATGAGGATTGAGCCCTCAGTATACCTAGAAAACGGGCGGCTAAGACCTCGCGAAGCTGAACAGGTGGTTTTATCTGGCCGCGCAATGTCCTATTCGACACGCGTGCGCTGGTCGCTTTCGAAGGCACAGGATACCCCGACCGCCCTACGGGACTTCCTTCAAAAAGATCAGCCAGACACTGATGTGCCCTGACCCAGAGGATTCCATGACTGATTTGTACCCCGTGCGCCGCGCCCTTCTGTCTGTTTCGGACAAAACAGGTTTGGTCGATCTCGCAACCCGACTTGCCTCTCGGGGTATAGAACTCCTTTCAACAGGCGGCTCCGCAAGAACATTACGGGACGCTGGACTGGACGTAAAAGACGTGTCGGAGATCACTGGCTTCCCAGAAATGATGGACGGCCGTGTCAAAACCCTGCACCCGATGGTGCACGGTGGGCTTCTTGCGCTTAGAGATAAGCCCGCCCATGTCGCCGCGATGCAGGATCACGGCATCAAAGGCATCGATCTCCTTGTAGTGAACCTCTACCCGTTTGAAGCAACGGTGAAGAAAGGAGCTGACTACGACGAATGCATCGAAAACATAGATATTGGCGGGCCTGCCATGATACGGGCGGGAGCTAAAAACCATGCTTTTGTAAACGTTGTCGTGGATATTGAAGACTACGAACCACTCATCGCTGAGCTCGATCAGAATGAAGGCCAAACGTCGCTTTCATTCCGTAAATATCTTGCTCAGAATGCCTATGCGAGAACGGCCGCCTACGATGCCGCAGTCTCGAACTGGATGGCTGATGCCATTGGCAATGCGACTCCACGCAGACGAACCTTTTCAGGGACCTTCGCGCAGAGCCTTCGTTATGGCGAAAATCCGCATCAGTCAGCCTCATTTTACACGACAGATTCAGATCGGGAGGGTGTTGCGACAGCTGTTCAACATCAAGGCAAAGAGTTATCTTACAACAACATAAACGATACTGATGCAGCTTTTGAATTGGTAGCAGAATTTCCGGCCGCCGAAGGACCAGTCTGCGCGATTATCAAACACGCAAACCCTTGTGGCGTTGCGCGGGGCGACTCCCTACTGCAAGCCTATAAGTCTGCCTTCGACTGCGACCGGACTTCTGCCTTTGGTGGTATTGTCGCCTTCAACCAACCCCTAGATGCCGAAACAGCACGCGAAATTATCAATATTTTTACTGAAGTCGTCATCGCGCCCGGTGCAACGCAAGAGGCCCGCGAGATTTTCGCAACCAAGAAGAACCTTCGGCTATTGACGACCAATACCCTGCCTAACCCGCGCTCCGCTTCCATGAACATCCGCCAAGTCGCCGGCGGAATGCTTCTACAGGATAAAGACAACGGCGCTTTGTCACTCGACGATCTGAAGGTCGTTTCGAAAAAAGCTCCATCCGATCAGGAGCTTTCGGATATGTTATTTGCATGGAAAGTTGCCAAGCATGTGAAATCCAACGCAATCGTCTATGTGAAGGATGCGGTGACAGTGGGTGTAGGCGCAGGTCAAATGAGCCGAGTTGATAGCACCCGTATCGCAGCACAGAAAGCAATGGATATGGCTGAGGTTCTTGGACTTCCTTCACCGCTGACAAAAGGGTCGGTCGTTGCTTCCGACGCCTTCTTCCCGTTCCCTGATGGTCTATTAACAGCAGCAAACGCAGGAGCGACCGCCGTAATCCAGCCCGGTGGCTCCATGCGTGACGATGACGTCATTAGCGCGGCTGACGAAGCTGGTATTGCAATGGTGTTTACCGGCATGCGCCATTTCCGGCACTAATTGGAGAGGAAGAGTGATGCGCATTACGCTCTGGACAAGCCTGTCAGTCTTCCTCGCCGACCAGATAAGTAAACTCATTGTCGTGCAATTTCTTAATCTAAAGGATATTGGCGCCATTGATGTTTTCCCACCGTTCTTTCAGCTGCGCATGGCATGGAACACGGGGGTAAACTTTGGCTTGTTCTCTAGCTTCGATATGAGGTGGGTGCTGGTGACCCTAGCATTGGTTATCACCGCCGCCGTGCTGTTCTGGGTAGGGCGGGATGGCGGGTCGAAGTGGGTATTCTTTTCTGCTGGTCTATTGGTGGGTGGCGCTATCGGAAATGTCATAGACCGTCTCATCTACGGGGCCGTTGCAGACTTCCTCAACTTCTCGTGCTGCGGTATTAACAATCCCTACGCTTTCAATGTGGCAGATATAGCCGTCTTCGGAGGCGCAATTGGTCTTGTCCTTTTCCATTCCGACAATGAGCACCCCAAAGAAAAGTCAAGACGGTCCTAACCTGGAGCGTTTTATCATAGGCAAAATCGAGTGACGCATCCGGATCAAACCAGTAGAAAGAGATGAAACTGACCGAGGGGTAAACATGATACGAGCTTCAACCATACTGCCTTTGATAGGGCTTTTGGCGCTCTCAGCATGCGGTGCAAGAGAAAATACAAGCTCTGGCCCTGACGAGTTCAGCGTGTTGCCCGCGCGCGCGCTCGAAATGCCTTCGGACTTTTCCTCCCTTCCCGAGCCTACGCCAGGTGCAGCAAACCTGACGGACCCAAATCCGCAAGGAGCCGCAGTTTCAGCTTTAGGCGGCAGGGCAAATCTGGTGCAAACCTCCTCCGGATCAGTTTCTGATTCCGCTTTGCTTTCGTCAATTTCAGCGACTGGCGCCGATGGTGCGCTATCCCTTTTGACTTCGAGCGGGCGCGGCAAAACGCTCGACTCCTACGCCGAATGGCTCCGTCTTCAAAATGCTGGAATAAGCGTGCCGCCCCCGCCATCCGGATAAACAAGGCGCGCGAGGTAGCTCTCTGTTAGTGAGGGCGCAGGACAGAGATCTTGCCGAATAATGCCTCGCAGAATCGCAACCTACCATGCTATAAGTTGGGGTATGGAGCAACAAAACCGCAACATCTCGGGGGTTCAACCAACTGCCACGAGACCGTCCATTCGACAGCTTGATGACGCAGCAATCAACAGGATTGCTGCCGGTGAAGTGGTGGAACGCCCCGCCTCTGCGGTCAAAGAACTCGTAGAAAATTCTCTAGACGCTGGAGCGACGCGTATCGAAGTTTCGATAGCCGATGGTGGCAAAACTCTCATCCGCGTCGTCGACGATGGTCATGGAATTGCTGCCAACGAGTTGCCATTGGCTCTATCACGGCATGCCACGTCAAAGATCGACGGTTCTGATCTCATCAACATCGCATCATTTGGGTTCCGTGGCGAAGCACTGCCTTCTCTGGGGGCGGTTGGAAGACTGGAAATTACGAGCCGAACTTCAGATGAGACTGCCGCGAGTATTTCAGTTGTCGGGGGTCAGGTCGCGCCCGTTCGGCCAGCCGCTCTTTCAAAAGGAACTGTGATAGAGCTGAGGGACCTTTTCTTTGCGACACCTGCGCGTTTGAAATTCTTGAGGTCAGATCGCGCGGAGAGCCAAGCCATTTCTGACACGCTGAAGCGGTTAGCAATGGCTCAACCCTATGTTACCTTTACCCTGCGCGACTGCTCTAACGGAAACGATAAGGTTGTATTCCGCGCCGATGCCGAAAACGGTGATCTCTTCGATGCCCTCCAGCATCGCCTTGCACAGATCATAGGCAAAGACTTTGCAGAAAATAGCCTGAAAGTAGACGCGCAAAGAGAGGGGTTCCACCTGTCTGGTTACGCGGCGCTTCCAACATATTCGAGGGGCGCGGCAGTAGCTCAGTTTTTCTTCGTCAATGGACGCCCTGTTCGGGATAAATTGCTGCTTGGTGCTCTAAGGGGAGCCTATAAGGATTTCATGAGCCGTGATCGTCATCCTGCGGCTGCACTCTTCATCGACTGCGCACCCTCATTGGTCGACGTCAATGTACATCCCGCGAAATCCGAAGTTCGATTTCGCGACCCAGGAATGGTGCGCGGCCTCATCGTTTCAGGCCTAAGGCATGCACTTTTGGAGGCCGGACATCGCTCATCGTCAACAGTAGCAGCTGCTACTCTTGGCTCGTTTCAGACAGAAAGCACCCAAGGCGCTCGGATCTATCAAATGGAGAGGAAAAGTAGTTTCTCTCGTCCCTACAATTTCCCCGAACAGCGCGTCAGCGATGATGCGGGGTTTGCCGAAATGGCCACTCCATCGGCGCGCGTAGAAAATTTTTCAGATAATTCTACACATGCCTCAACCAGCCTTCCGCTCGGAGCCGCACGCGCACAAATCCACGAGAACTACATCATTTCCCAAACCGAAACCGGCTTCATCATCGTTGACCAACATGCTGCACATGAACGCCTTGTTTATGAAAGGCTCAAGAAACAGATGTCGGAAAACGGCGTTCCATCTCAGTCTTTGTTGATCCCTGAAATTATTGAAATGACGGAGCAGGAATCCGCAAAACTTCTCGCGTTCAGCGATGAATTTTCGCAGTTGGGCCTCGTCATCGAACCCTTCGGAGGAAGTGCAATTGCTGTGAGGGAAACACCTGCAATCTTGGGGGAAATTAACGCGAAGAAGCTGGTTGAAGATATCTTGGATGAACTAATCGACCTGGATAATAGCAGTACCATTCAAACAAAAATTGAAGCAATTCTAAGCCGTGTGGCCTGTCACGGCTCAATCAGATCAGGGCGCCAGATGCGCGCAGAAGAAATGAATTCTTTGCTTCGTGAAATGGAGTCGACGCCCTTTTCAGGTCAGTGCAATCACGGCCGGCCCACATATGTCGAGCTGAAGCTCTCTGACATCGAGCGGCTATTTGGGCGCACATGATTTCAATTGGCGAAACCTCTCTCGATCTCAGCAATGCCCAAGATGTAGGCATCTTGCTGCTGTTCGTTCTGCCTGTAGTACTCGTCATTCTGCTCTTGCGCACAGGTCAGCGGGTTAGAAAGTCTAGCGAAGCGGTGATGCAGATGGCATCACAGATGAGTGGGCTAGGGCAGCGCGTTCAAAGCCTTTCAGACGGGCAGCAGCAGCTATTTGGTGGGCTGAACTCGGTTGCCGAGGCGCAGGCTCAACAGCAAAGCAAGACACTTCAATTGATGGAACAAAGGCTCAGCAGCGTCACCGAAGCGATGAACCAAAATCTTTCCAGTTCTGCCAGAAACACTGCCCAATCACTTGGCGAACTCCAGCAACGTCTCAAGACAATCGACAAAGCACAAGAAAACATCACAAAACTCTCAGGCGACGTTTTGTCGTTGCAGGATATCCTGTCAAACAAACAAACACGCGGAGCATTTGGCGAAATTCAGCTGAACGATATTGTCTCCAAAGCTCTACCAGCTGACAGCTATAATCTTCAGCACACACTATCAAACGGCAAGCGAGCGGACTGCCTGATCCAGTTGCCCAATCCACCTGGCTCTATTGTCATCGACAGTAAATTTCCGCTCGAACCTTATGAGCGACTTCGCAACGCTAAAACGGAGCAAGAGCTTTCTGTAGCAGCGCGTGAACTCAAAGCAGCGATCAGAGCACATATTCGAGCGATCTCGGAAAAATACATTATCGAGGGAGAGACAGCTGACGGCGCGCTAATGTTCCTTCCCTCCGAGGCTATTTACGCGGAACTTCACGCAAACTTCTCCGAAGTTGTTCGTGAGGGCTTCACTGCGAGAGTCTGGATTGTCTCTCCTACCACCTGCATGGCGACGCTGAATACGATGCGTGCGATTCTCAAGGATGCACGTATGCGTGAACAAGCCGGTGCTATCAGAAAAGAACTTGGTTTACTTTATCAGGACGTGGATCGCCTCGGACAACGGGTCGAAAATCTAGATCGTCACTTCGGGCAAGCCGCCAAAGATATCTCTGATATCAAAATAAGCGCTGAGAAGGCAGGAAAACGTGCCCGACGACTTGATAATTTCGATTTCGAAGAGCTCGCGCCTGAAACGGATGAGGCGATACTTCCGCTCACCCCACCCCAAAAGTAAAACTAGGAATTATATACCTACAAACTTCTGCGCAATTTTCGGAAGCAGTCCGGAGAAGCGGAGCGGTGCGTCAGTTGCCGCCAAGCAGATGCAAGCCACACCGGGTGCCGCTATGGGCTGGTGGTCGAAATCCTCGTTAGCCACCTCAATGTCACCAACCCCAAATCGATCCACTTCGTCGCTAAACGCACCTTGAAGCACCAAAGTTAGTTCCGTTCCTCTATGCCCATGATCCGGCACAGCTACACCACCTGGGATGTTTAGCAATCGCACTGTTCCTTCCCCTTTTGTCGGAAGCACCAACTGCGATACGCCTCCGCCGACTTTCTTCCATTTGATGTCATCCGGAGAGCAGTCAACGTAATTGCGCAGCGGCTCGGGGAAAAGATACTCTACATTATCATGCGATTTCTCAAGCAACGGCTCAGGTTCTTCTCCCGCGATCATTCTCATCACAGCATCCAGTGAGCCTGCCGTCATTTCGGCAGCGCCCGCTTCCATAAGCAGCTCCCCACCAACAGCATCAAAACTACCCATTCGCGCACGGCAGTCATCACACATCGAAATGTGGGTTGCCACGACCAAGCTGAAAGCTTCAGGCATTGAACCTGCAGAGTAAGCCATCAAGAGGGCGTCGGTAAGGTGATGTTTTATTTCGGTCATTTCTGCTTCACTTTATGCTGTAGCGCAGCCTTTCAAGCGCTAACCTAATTCGCGATTTGATCGTGCCCAGTGGTAAACCGGTTTGTTCCGCAATTTCTCTGTGGCTCAGCTCGCTGAAATAGGCTTTCTCAATTAATATTCGCTGTTTTTCAGGCAAATTTGCAAGTGCCTCGCTCAGTTGCTCAGTTTCCTGTTGCAAAGCCATCGCATCTGCTTGATCCGGCTCCGCCTCAGGCCCCCATACAAGATCTTCAGGTTCAGGCCGTCGCACCTTTCGAACGATGTCAATCCGACGGTTTCGTGCGATGGTAAAAATCCAAGTCGATACACTCGCTTTAGTCGGATCAAACAGCTTGGCCTTTCGCCAAACTGTTGCCAGAACTTCCTGTGTCACTTCCTCTGCTACGTCGGGCGTTGAACCCGTCTTGATGATGAATGCTTTCACCCGTGGTGCAAAAAACTGGTAAAGGTCCGCGAACGCACGGCTATCTGCCGCCTCTTGAATGCGTTGCATTTCCTCGACCCAAGTCTTTGCACTCGGTTTGATATTCTCGCTCACGCCACTCGTTCCAATCGGCCAGATGAAGTCTCTGCTCCCTGCTTATAAACAGGCCGATCAGCGGCTGCATCTATTTTCCGAGATAGGATCACGTCACGCGGTCGTATCTGTTACGGCGACAGCACGAAATTGGATCAAAACGATATAAGTCTCTTATTTATAATCCGTTTATAGACCCCCGCCGTATTCTCTGCGACAAAGACAAATTCACTGGAGACAATTTGATGCCGTTCGAGAAAAGCGCCCTGGCGCAAAAGACGATTGCCGTGGTCGGGGCCGGAATTTCTGGAATGGGAGCAGCCTATAAGTTGTCTCAAAACCATCGCGTTGTTCTTTTCGAAAGTGAAGATCGTCTGGGAGGCCATGCCCGCACTCGACTTGCAGGCCCCAACGCCGATTGCGCTGTCGATACAGGCTTTATCGTCTTCAATTACGCAAACTACCCCAATCTGGCAGAATTGTTTGACGAGCTAGAGGTTCCAGTGGTCGAGTCGAACATGTCTTTCGGTGCATCGATTGACGGTGGACGGCTTGAATACGGCTTGGCGGGCTTTGGAGCTCTTTTCGCGCAGAAGAGAAACATGCTGAACCCGCGGTTCCTGCGTATGTGCAGGGACATCTTCCATTTCAACGTGCACGCGCTGGAAACATCTCAGGACCCCAACCTTACAGTCGGCGCGCTTATCCAGAAACTGGGCTTAGGTTCTTGGTTTAGAGACTATTATCTCGCTCCCTTGTCGGGCGCTATTTGGTCGACACCCGTTGAGAAGATTATGGATTTTCCGGCGAGAGCAATGATTCAGTTTTTTGAGAATCATGCATTGCTCCATCACTCTGGCCAGCACCAATGGTACACGGTGAACGGCGGCTCTCGCGAGTATGTATCTCGGCTCGAAAATGCGATGGGTCAGCGAGGCGTTGACATCCGGCTCGGCACAGCAGTTCAGGCAGTCAGAAGGGATGTGCTAGGTATAGAAATCAAAACATGGGGCGGCGAATGGGAACGTTTTGATGAAGTCGTTTTCGCCACACATTCTGACGATACCTTAGCACTGCTTGCAGACCCCTCACCGGACGAAATATCGGTGCTTGGTGCAATCAGTTACCAACCGAACTCTATTGTCTTGCACTCGGATGCTTCGATCATGCCAAAATCAAGAAAGGTTTGGTCTTCATGGGTCTACACTGAAGATAAAGACAAACCTTCGGATCGCATCGATCTCACCTACTGGATGAACTCCCTTCAACCGTGGCTGCGGCGGGATGATTTCTTCGTGACACTGAACAGCACCCGCCCAATTGATGAAAAGCTAATTTGGGACGAGGTGACACTCCGGCATCCGGTCTACGATCAAAAAGCGCTGGCCGCTCAAAATGCTGCAAGACAGCTCAACGGGACCAATCGCACATGGTTTTGTGGTGCTTGGATGAAACATGGCTTCCACGAAGACGGGCTTGCAAGCGCTTTGGATGTCGTTCGCGGCATAGACCTTTCCGAAGCGAATGTTGGGGTCGCCGCAGAATGACATACATCCATCACATCGCTGGTGAAACTTATCACGGGCGGCGGGGCGCAACTCAAAATGCGTTCCGCTACACCGTGGACTATGTGATGATGGACGCCGAAAAACCGCTCCCGACTCCTTATCTTTTCAGTAGGAATGCGCGAAACGTAGCCTCTCTCAACGACAGCGACCACGGTGGCGCGCCGGAAAAAGGCTCCGGCGCCAAATGGGTGAGAAAAACTCTAGAAGAGAACGGAATTGAGCTTGATGGACGCATCGAAATAATCGCTCAGCCTCGGATACTAGGGCATTGTTTCAATCCCGTCAGCTTCTGGCTTTGCTATGATCGGCAAGGCGTCCTTCGCGTCGTTATTGCAGAGGTGAACAACACCTACGGTGATCGCCACTCTTATCTTTGCCATCATGATGATCTACGCCCAATCCGCGCCGATGAAACACTAACGGCAAAGAAGATTTTCTATGTTTCGCCCTTTCAGCCAGTGGCAGGGGAATACTCCTTTAGGTTCGATATACGCGCCGATAGAATCGCGATCAGAATAGAATTTACATCTCCTGAAAGTGGGCTCATCGCGACCCTTTCGGGCAATCGGACTCCGCTGACAAGCTTCAGCATACTTTGGGCACTGCTGCGCCGGCCACTGGGTTCACGGCGCGTGTTAGCACTAATCCATTGGCAAGCTCTGAGACTGTGGCAGAAAGGCGTCTCGTTTCGTTCACGGCCACAACCGCCACTGGAAGAGGTTTCACGATGACCACAGAAGCGCGGGCAGTTCCGCTGGCCGCGTACTCTCTAATGGCAGGTGTCATATCAGCTGCCGGTCTTCCAATTTACATCTACGCGCCCAAGTACTTCGCAGACAATTTCGGCGTATCGCTGACAACACTGGGAAGCGTATTATTCTTTCTAAGGCTCTTCGATGTGATTCAGGATCCCATTCTGGGGTGGATCTCTGAGCGAATCGGAAAGTGGCGCCCATTAGCTTTCTCACTGGGTGGCTTTCTACTCGCTATTTCGATGATCGGCCTATTTTCATCGAACCCTCTATTAACCCCATTGTTGTGGTTCGCGCTCACCATATCCGGACTTTTTTCGGCCTTTAGCTTTCTTTCAATCAATTTCTACGCCTTTGGCATTGCTGCAAGCGAACGCCTCTCAGGTGGCCACTTTCGCCTCGCGGCATGGAGGGAAAGCGGAGCACTCATTGGGATTTGTATCGCCGCAATTGCGCCCGCGTTGCTAGTCAACTTTAGCGCCGCTCCATTTCAAATCTTTAGTTGGTGTTTCGCCGCTTTGGCGGTGGTTGCAATCCTTGCATTCCGCAAGGAAGCGGGGAGGCGTTCCAACATCAAAAGTGACCCCACTTCCATAAGAACCGTGATCCTGGACCGCCCGTCCAGGAGCCTCCTCATACTGGCACTCATCAACGCCATGCCGCTGGCGGTCTCCTCCACTCTCTTTCTATTCTTCGTCGAATCAAAATTGATGGCGCGGGGCTGGGAAGGGCCTTTGCTGGTCTTGTTCTTCTTGGCGGCAGCCGTGTCCGCTCCAATGTGGTCGGCTATCGCCGGTCGCATCGGGGTACGTCGGGCGTTGATGGCGGCAATGATTTTGGCGATCTTGAGCTTCGGCAGCGCATATTTCTTGTCAGCAGGGGACTTGATTTTATTCACGCTCATCTGCCTGGCATCTGGTGCATCGATCGGTGCAGATCTTACCCTCCTACCCGCCCTGTTTGCGAAGCGAATGTCAGAAATTTCTCCTAACGGGAGCCAAGGTTTTGGGCTCTGGTCATTCTCAAGCAAACTGACGCTCGCCATAGCCGCCGTAACAGTTCTCCCGATTTTGGAAGCATCCGGTTTCTCCACCGATGCAGAACAGCAAACAGCGTTTTCTCTGGATATACTCTCAATGCTTTACGCGCTGGTTCCTATTAGTTTGAAAGTCATTGCGATCGGAGTGCTCGTTTCAATTCCGCGAGAACAAATCTCATAATGGGTTTCGCAAATGTGGCCAAATACTAGAACATGCCTCCCGTCGAACATCACATAAATTCTACCAACAAGAACTTTACGGATAACGGTCAAATCCGAGCACCTATGTTATCGCTACATCAGGAGGCATCATGAACAAGCGCATTTGGAGCGGGAAACGCTACTGGCTGATCGGGGCGAGTGAGGGTCTTGGGCGCGCCCTTGCGCACGAGCTTAGTCGCGCAGGGTGTGAAGTCGTGGTTTCCGCCCGTTCGGTTGACAGACTGCAATCACTTGTTGCTGAACTCCCGAGCAAGGCGTTGGCTATCCCCGTTGACGTAACCGATCGAAATTCTGTGGAGAGCGCCGCCAGCGAAATCGGAGAGCTTGACGGCGTTGTTTATCTTGCGGGCGTATACTGGCCGATGAGCGCTTACGAGTGGAACAATGAAAAAGCTGATCTCATGGGCGAGATAAACTTTCTGGGTGCTTCGCGCGTTGTTGGCGCCGTTATCGGCAATATGCTGCGCCGCGGGAGAGGACATATCGTCCTCACTGGATCGCTGTCAGGCTTCAGAGGTTTACCCGGAGCGATCGGTTATTGCTCCTCAAAAGCTGGAATGATGTCGCTCGCTGAATCAATGCAGGCAGACCTGTGGAATTCGCCGGTTGAAGTTCAGCTTATCAACCCCGGCTTCATCAAGACACGCCTTACCGACAAGAACGATTTCAATATGCCGTTCATCCTTTCGGCAGAAGATGCAGCGGTAGAAATGCGAAAACATATGGAAACAGGCAAGTTCAAGAAAAGCTTCCCAACTATCTTCTCTTGGGTATTCCGGCTCTCTCAATTTCTACCGGACTGGGCCTATTTCCGCCTATTCGGCCGGAAGTAAGTTTGCGTGAGATCAATGTATCTCTATCATCAGTGCTGCATTCTTAGTCCAATAACGCTAAGGAAAGGGCACGAAAATGCTCGCAATATCGACCGACAAAGTAGCCGAAGTCATTATCCTTGCACGAGAACTGGATCGTGGAGAGGGAGAATTTGACGCCTTCGTAGAGCGGCTCAACGAAGACGAGCAGGCCTCATTGGTTGCCCTCTTCTGGATCGGACGGGGCAGCTTTGAAGCCGAAGAACTCGGGGAAGCTATTGCTACGGCTCGCGCAGAAGCAACAACACCAACTTCAGAGTACCTCAAAGGCTCTCCGCATCTTGCCGATCACCTAGAAAATGGATTGGATGCGCTGGGAATATCCGCCTCAGACGAAGAAGATCAGCTCTATTGAATACGAGGCACATGAAGCGCGAATGTCTGCCGCGCCCTCTCCCATACCGTAGCGTCTTCTTGAGCACCCAAACCGAACAATCCCAGCAAGAATGGGAATAGCTGCTCTGAAAAGTCTTCGCTGCTTTCAAGGGGGAGCAGCGACGGCAGATTATCAACAGCCATTACTTCCAAAACTGGGTCCTCCGATGCGCGGAAGTAGGGATCATCCCAAGTCGTCACACGATTATACACTTTGATCGGCGAAAAGTCGCTTTCTGGGTCGCAGGCGATGTCACCTATCATGCTCAAGCTGCGAGGCATCGCCTTGGCGTCCTCAGGAACAAATACCGGGCATCCTGGTCGGGCAAGAATACAGTTCAACAAAATGTCATGCTCAAAAATCTCGTGGAATGGACCACCTTGCGCCGTTTCCTCTTGATCCCAGAGTGTGACTTGAAGCCCTAATGCTTCACAAGCTTCTCGTGCGCCTGTACCTACACGCCCCAGCGCTCCAATAATTAGGACTGATGGCCTTTGCCTCTTCATACTCATAATCGCAGTTCTAAGTGGCTCAATCATTTCCATTGAATGAGGGAACGCAGACAGGTGAGTATCACCAATGAGTTCTTTTTGCCTAAGCCAACCCATTATTGAAACCGCGGCTCCGGCAAATCCAGCCCAGTACCCAAAAGCAGCAACACGTTTCCCAGCCTCATCAACCAGATACTCCAAATCCAGCAATTCCCCGCCACCAACCGCGAAACGCTTCAAAAGGTTTTTGCCAGCTGGTTGGTGTTTGAAGGCATGACCGAACATAATGTGCTTGTGTCGTAGTGGCGAACCGTCATCAGGAAGTTCTTTCAAACCAAGAACAAAGGCGTCTTCTGGGGCGTTTTCCCACCCACCCGCTGACGCAATCGTGCATCCAGCTGCCTCGTATCCCTCGATCGGAATAATGCGAACGTCACTTCTCTCCAACGTGACATTGACACCCTTTGCTACCAATCTGGCAGCCTGTTCCGGCAATAGCGCGACGCGCCTTTCAGTCTCTCGGCACTCAGCTCTAACCCATAGATGCATAGCGACTCCTCAGAAGAAAGTTTGTGCGTAGCGCCTATCTACAGCCTCAAGGTGCGGCACCGAGTTGAATCCAGCAAGAATGGCCCCAGCGGGTGAAACATGAATGCGATGGATCGAACTGTTTCTGATCGGTGCGAGGACATGCGCAATGCGGCGTGGGTTAAGATCCAAGAGATGTCGAAGAACCATTCCAATCACACCCCCGGATGTGACACAGAGCACATTCTTTCCCGGTTGAGTTGCTAATTCGAGTACACCATTCACTCGAGATTCAAACGACTCATATGTCTCGTTGCCGGCGATCTCTGCACGATGCCAAGCTTCCAAAACATGTTCCATATGGTGAATAAAACCATCGCCTTCAGGCATTGGCACTCCGTGAACCTCACGCAATGCCGCGGCGAGATTGAAATAGTCCATTTCATTTAAGCGCGGATCGATCTCGGGTGTATTGAAGCCAATCGCTGTCGATGTTTCCCTTTGGCGCCGCAAACTGCCACTCAGGACCAGATCAAAGTTCTCTTCCTGATCCCGAAACCAATCACCCAACCATTCCGCTTGCTGCCACCCAAGTGGCGACAGGCGATCATAGCCATCTTCGTCCTTTGCCGATGAATTCGCCTGCCCATGCCGAACCAGAGTTATGGTACCCATCCAATGCCTTTCCGGATCTATTGAAGTTCTTTCATCATTCCGAGCCACGGGTCGAAAGATCAACTGCGTCCTCGAAAGTGGCATTCAGGAGTTTGAATCTCTTTCTGGGTACTTTTCGGTTATTGTGCCGGAACAAACAACTCCATCAGTAAACGTGTGAATGCTTGAGCACCGGTGTTTACTTCTCGCAACGCAACCATATAGGTACCAGCGTTAAGCCTTACAGCGATTTGAGAGTCATATCCCGAACCAAAGTCATCATTGTAGGCGATTTCACGACCGAAATCGTCAAAGACTCTCATCTCTGGATCACCCTCGAAATTCACTGATATCGCTTCAACCAGTAGCAGACCGGTCTGTTCAACAGTGACCGTGTACCAAGTGGCGGTATCCGTGTTTTGCACGTCCTTCCGCATGCGCGTCTGCAAAACACCCAGATCAACGATCGGGTACGAGCCGTCCAGAGGTGGCGCAGAGATGCCTTGATCATACATCGCCATCATGGCCGCATCGGGATCATATTCACTCACCGTAACGGTGACTGGCGCGAATTCATCAGAGAGAGCCTGCATCTCGATGCAGTATTCACCAGCTGCCAGCGGCTGCCTGACATCAAGTCGCGAGTTTAACCCGACCGCATCATCATTCTCATCGATATAGGCACCATCCGCTGAATAAAGTGTGATTTGCGGATCAGCGTCCTCATTTTCCGCTGTAATTGAGACGGCCGTCGGCACCGGCAAGGAAAATGACCATGCTGGCACATCAATCACAGCTCCAACGCCGGGCAATCCGAGCTGTAATTCCTGAGAGAACCCATCACCACAACCTTCACCTATCGCAACAGAATTGGATGAATTGTCAGCGCTCGCGATCCCAACTGTCAGTGGTTCGTGCTCGGGCCGCCCAACACGCACGAATGCCGACATCGGGGTGTCTTCATAATTTTCAACACGCAAACAATAGGTTCCAGACGAAAGCGGAAGCTCCAAACGTGAATCAAAACCACCTCCCGAATCATCATCGAAAGCGAGCGAAGCGCCGTTGGAGTCAAGCAACTCAATAATGGTGTCTGAACCGGCACGCCCCGCCGCCTCCAACCGAACTTCCATAGGAGCGCTCAAGGAAAACAAGGCGATATAAGGCGCTGAGCCAAGCACAAGCGCAATCTGCTCACGATGGTCCCCCGCAACCGAAATATCAGAAGCTTCAGCTGTTCCGCCGATCCATTTACCCTCGGCGCCTACTCCGCCACAGAAATCCTGCGCGATTGCCGGAAGCCCCAAAAGACCCGTCAAAATGACAAAACTCGCTCTACTGATCATTCGACGGGGATTTAGCATCTTATCTCTCTCAAGAATTCTTCCACCTAAACATAACGCTAGAAAACCAGCCGGCCAAAGAAAAAGGGCCACACTTTCGTGTAGCCCCTTCATTTCATTCTGCCAGAAGCGTTAGCCTTGGCGAGCTTTAAACCGTCGCTGCGTTTTGTTAATCACATAAACGCGGCCCTTGCGGCGCACTACGCGGCAATCGCGGTGGCGCTGCTTGAGCGAGCGAAGCGAGTTACGAACTTTCATGTCCCTCTCCTCATGTCGCGGCGCGCGGATTGCGCCTTGGTTTCATTACAGGCGCGGCTCCAACCGACACCCGGCAAATTCATGGTGGGCGGTACTGGGATCGAACCAGTGGCCACTACGATGTCAACGTAGTGCTCTACCGCTGAGCTAACCGCCCTTACCGAATAGTCACGCACATAGATCAAACATGCGAGGCGGAAAACCGCTTCGGGTGAGCGGGTCTATATAAAGAGTCGCTGGGGGGATCAAGCGCTTTTGGCAAAACGGATTTATGCGCTATTCTTTTTTTCGAGGAGGCCCCATGACGATCACAAGTTTTTTGGTTCACCGTCCAAGAGATCAGCAGACGAGTGTGATTTTTGCCTCGCCACACAGCGGGCGAAATTACAGTCGTGCCCTGATGGATCAAACACTCCTCGATATGCAGGCAATACGCTCGTCCGAGGACGCGTTCGTTGATGAACTGTTCTCAAGCGCGATCCAACACGGCGCACCCTTGCTCCTAGCTAACGCGCCGCGTGCATTCCTGGACCTGAACCGCGCATCTGACGATCTTGATCCTGCGCTGATTACAGGCGTTCGCAAAGCCCCCCAATCTGCTCGAGTTACTAACGGATTAGGTGTTGTACCGCGCGTTGTCGCTAACGGGCGCCATATTTATCACGGCAAGATCAGCCTCGAAGAAGCTAATAGGAGAATTTCCGAATACTGGCAGCCATATCACACAGAACTGCAGAAACTTATCCTTGAGAATAAAAGGATATTTGGTGAATCAATCCTGATCGACTGTCATTCAATGCCCGATGAAGCCTTGCGCAGCGCAACTCGAAAGGGCACCCCAAGACCCGACATCGTGCTGGGGGACCGCTTCGGTGGTGCATGTTCAAAACTCATTGTCGACAAGATTGAGGCCGCATTCACATCTGCTGGTTTTCAAGTGGCTCATAATCAGCCCTTCGCAGGAGCCTATATTGCCCAGCGCTACGGCCACCCGGCATTTCATCAACATGTTGTTCAGATAGAAATAAACAGATCGCTCTATATGAACGAGAAACAGATCACACGCCTTGAAGGCTTTTACGATTTCAGATCTCGCCTTGATCGCGTCATCGCGGAGATCGTCGAAATTGGCAGGCCAAGAACATCGAAGATCGCAGCCGAATAGATTTCAACGCAACGCCCGTCCTTTCAGAATTGACCCTTTGCCAAATTTTTTTCGAATGCTGTCTGTAGCCCGCTCAGCCTTTGCGCGACGCATTGCATCAGGGTCCAACAGATCGCCTTCCAAATCCGCTTCGTTCGAAGACGTAAGGCCACCCAAGCCGACGCCCAACAATCTGAAAGAAGAACCCAACGCGACACGATCTAGCATATTTTTCGCGGCGCCATAAATGCTTTCGGTCATTTGCGTAGGCTGATGCAGGCTCTTCCGTCGCGTAATGATTTTATGATCAGCTGTTTTCAACTTCAGCGTTATGATGCGCCCAGCCTTCAATTGCACCTTCGCACGGTCGCTGACTTTCTCAGACATGCGCCATAAATATCCATCCAGTACATCCACTGACGAAACATCCGACTCAAACGTTGTTTCATTTGAAATGGTCTTAATGTTCCCTGAGTTGGAAACACTTCTCGCATCTTGCCCGCGCGCAAGCTTCCAGAGGCGCGCGCCGGTGTTCCCGAACCGTTTCTGTAAATCTTCCAGTTCCCATCTCAAAAGGTCGTCGAACGTGCGTATCCCCGCCGAAGCCAGACTTTCTTGTGTAGATGGTCCCACGCCCCAGATCATGCGAACTGGTTTGCGGCTTAGAAAATCCGTCGTTTCCTCAACCCCAATGATTGAAAAACCATGCGGCTTATCGAGGTCACTAGCGATTTTTGCCAAGAACTTATTGTGTGACAGACCGATCGAACCAGATACTCCCAACTCAGCCTTCATGCGCTTAACAAGCCTCGCCAGAACGACCGCCGGCGGGGCACCATGCACACGTTCAGTCCCCGACAGGTCCATGAATGCTTCGTCCAAAGAGAGCGGCTCCACCAGAGGGGTCAAATCAAACATCATGTCGCGAATAGCACGCGAGACTTCAGCGTAGGCGTCCATCCGCGGCCTAACAACTACCGCTTCAGGGCACAGCCGAAGTGCCTGAAACATCGGCATCGCTGAACGAACACCTTTGATCCGTGCCAGATAGCAAGCGGTCGACACCACCCCCCGTCGACCGCCCCCAATTATAACGGGTTTGTCTCGAAGTTCTGGATTGTCTCGTTTTTCCACGCTTGCGTAGAATGCGTCGCAATCCATGTGCGCGATGTGAAGGCTAAATAATTCCAGATGAGAAACGGTCCGAGGACTGCGGCAGGAGGGACAGCGAGGTCCCACCTCAAACGTCGCGCAACAGTCTCGGCACATTGATGGCATGCGTAGAAAACTATGCCGCGATTCGCGAAACGACAATTGTCCAATTTCGGTGCAGCCAACAAAGCTGACCCAAACAATTTCTCAATTCGCCTAGTCATCAATTAGCGAAGGAAAAATGTTTGAGCTCCCCTCATCCGGCAGTTTGGTCAGCATGCTGCATTTCTTCCACTATCGCTTTTGCAGCGGCAGCAGGGTCAGCAGCTTGCCAGATCGGGCGCCCGACAACGATATGATCAACGCCCGCTTTCACCGCGTCAGCCGGAGCCATGACACGCTTTTGATCGTTTAGATCAGCCCCTGTCGGGCGCACACCGGGCGTGACGATCAATTTTCTGTTCGCTTCTGGAAGATCTCTAATTCGAGCCGCTTCTTGGGGGCTTGCAATCACACCGTCCGCGCCGGCCTCAAAGGCTTTGATGGCTCTCTCAACCACCAATTCGTCGATTGCCCCGTTTTTGATGCAAGCTGCATCCAGATCTTCGCGGCTAAGCGAAGTCAGCACTGTTACACCTAAGATTTTCAGATCAGTTCCAGACGCACCTTCTTTCGCAGCCCGAACAACGTGCGGATCGCCATGCACTGTTAAAAAATCTAGATCAAATTGGGCAATTCCGCGAACGGCTGCCTCAACCGTGGCTGGGATATCGAAGAACTTCATGTCCAGAAAAATGCGCTTTCCGTATTCTCTCTTCAGCTCATCCGCGAGCGCCAATCCCCCACCGGTCAGCATGCCAAGACCAATCTTGTAAAAGCTGACCGTATCGCCAAGCCTACGCGCCAACTCCAGGCCAGCCAAAGCATTCGGAACATCCATTGCAACAATGAGGCGATCATCAGACACAGCGTTTCCTTTTCAAAGTTTGGCGCTTGCAGGCCTCACTGAAGCGCAAGGTCATCTATGTCAACTACGCGCAGAACCGCATCTACCCTTTGCCTTTGGTTCTTGTTTTTCCATCTTTCGCATTTTTCTCAATGAACTCGATGATTTTTCCGGCGATATCTCGCCCAGTAGCCTTCTCGACCCCTTCCAATCCAGGTGACGAATTCACCTCCATCACAACCGGCCCGTGATTGGAGCGCAACATATCAACGCCACAGACATTCAAACCAAGCGTCTTGGCGGCCCTAATGGCGGTCGCGCGTTCTTCCGGCGTAATCTTCACCGCTTTGGCACTTCCACCGCGATGCAAGTTGGAGCGGAACTCACCCTTCGCTCCACTCCGCTGCATCGCTGCGACAACCTTCCCTCCGATTACCAGCGCACGAATATCGCTGCCGCCGGCCTCTCGGATGAATTCTTGCGCCATAATATTGACGCCCGCCCCACGGAAAGCCTCGATCACTGACTTTGCAGATCGTTCTGTATCGGCCAAGACAACGCCAATACCTTGAGTTCCCTCAAGCAGTTTCACAACGACCGGAGCACCACCAGCCAATCGAATAACCTCTTCGGTCTGTTTAGGGTCATGCGCGAATGTTGTCACAGGAAGCCCGATTCCATCCCGCGCAAGAAGTTGCATCGAACGCAGTTTGTCGCGACTGCGACCGATCGCGACACTTTCATTGACAGGATACACGCCCATCATCTCGAACTGTCGAAGCACGGCAAGCCCGTAGAACGTTACAGAGGCACCGATACGCGGGATAACTGCATCAAAACGGGGCAGTTTTTCTCCGTTGTACCATACCTCGGGACGACGACTGGCAATGTTCATATAGCATCGAAGCGTGTTGATTATTTCCAACTCATGCCCACGAGCTTTTGCGGCTTCCACAAGGCGTCGGTGGGAATACAGGTTCGCGTTTCGAGCCAACATCGCGATCTTCATTGGTGTTCCTTTCCAGGTTTTTGGGTCACCCACGACCGACCTGCACTTATCAAGATATTACGCCGCCTGAGTGCTGTCCGCCCGAGAATGATCGGCATCGTCATCGCCTTCCGGTCAGCCAAAGATAACTCGATTCGCCAAGACCGCTTACCAAGCTGCATCATCGTGCTGATAATCAGGCGGCTTTCAGGCTTACCAGATGTATTCGTTATCCAACGCTCATCCACTACGCGCGCTTGGCAATCAACAGCGCCTGCGACCTCGCGATGGCGTACATTGAACCTTACCCAAGTTTCCCCGTCTTTCTGGAAGGTCGCAATCTTGCGGGCATGCAACGCCGATGTACGCGCACCGGTATCGATCTTTGCGTTCAAGCCAGAAAGCCCCAGTTCTGGCAACTGAATGACTTCTCTCCAGCCGATAATTAAAGGAGGCGCTTTACTCGCCATAAAGTCTCTACCTCGAATCAATCCTTCTCTTCGACATTCACATAAAGAACATCGTCGTGCACCATCGAAGCGTTTACCTCTTAGCGATGACACGAACCGAGACAGCACGCACCAGTCGGCGGCGGGATCAAATGGAAGCTAGAAGGGTGCAGGTGCGTTGATACGGACCCCCGCACCGCCGTCAGGATGGCGCAACTGGAGAGTCTCTGAATGCAGCATAAGGCGCGGATACTCCCTTGCTGGGCCGTGGGCATAAAACGGATCCCCTAGAATCGGATGACCGATCTCTTTCATATGAACCCTTAGCTGATGGCTGCGCCCCGTTTGCGGCATAAGCCGAACGCGTGTTTCCCCAGCCCGCGCGCGCACGACACGCCAGTCAGTCACCGCCTTTTTTCCGTTCTCGAAGTCGACCATCTGTAGCGGGCGGTTTGGCCAATCAACAATCAAAGGAAGATCTATAGAGCCTTTCTTGTCGCTGATCTCGCCCCACACGCGCGCAACATAGGTCTTCTTCACCTGCCGTCTTTCGAATTGGAGGCCCAAATGCCGTTGGGCATGAGGTGAAAGAGCGAAAACGATAACGCCAGAGGTGTCTCTATCCAGCCGGTGTACAAGCAACGCCGTCGGAAAAGCCGCCTGTACCCGCGCTAAAAGGCAGTCTGAAAGATGCTCACCTTTTCCCGGCACTGAGAGCAAGCCTGACGGCTTATCAACGACGAGTAGCTCGTGATCCTCATGTAGGATCACGAGTGGATCATTAGGTGGTGAATAGACATCAGACATGCCTCCGCTTAGCGCAGACGATATCCGAGGTCTACGTCTTCACGCGCGCACCAGTTGGGTCGTACATAGGTTTCAACGACGCCTCCGCACGCACTCGGGTGCCCATGACATCTATTTCATAGAGCGAGCTCAATAGATCCTCGGCGCGTTCACCCTTGCAGGGAACGTACCCCATACCGATAGCGGCGCCTAAATGGTGTCCATAGGCGCCAGATGTGAGATGGCCAACAATCTCACCATCTCGGATAACCGGCTCATTATGGTAAAGTAGTGGCTCAGACTCGGTCAGCTTGAATTGCAACAAACGCCGTTCCAAACCACTTTCTTTTTTGGCCTCGACGGCGGCGCGCCCAATGAAATCACCTTTGTTTTTGCCAACAGCGAAACCGAGCCCGGCCTCTAACACATGATCTTCGCAGGTAATGTCATGCCCAAAATGGCGAAAAGCTTTCTCAATGCGGCAACAATCCATCATGTGCATTCCACAAAGCTTGAGATCATGCTCCTCGCCAGCTTTGAGCAATGTCTCAAACGCATGTGCCGCCATGTCTGAGGAAACATAAATTTCCCAGCCTAGCTCCCCGACGTATGAAACCCGATGCACCCGCGCAAGACCGAAGCCCAATTCAATTTCTTGCGCGGTTCCGAACGGGTTTGCTTCATTCGAAAAATCATTCGGGGAAATCGTTTGTAAGACCTCCCGCGATTTCGGTCCCATAATTGCGAGAACGCCTTCAGCAGCGGTCATATCAACAATGACCACCTTCGCCCCTTCGGCATGTCGCCTAAGCCACGTTTCGTCAGCGAGACGCGTAGCTGCAGGGGTCACCACAAGGAAAGACGTCTCGCTAAGACGCGTGACAGTAACATCCGCTTCGATGCCGCCTCTGTTATTCAGGAATTGGGTGTAAACAATCTTTCCGGCTGGAACGCGCATATCCGCACCGCATACGCGGTTGAGGAACGCCTCCGCATCCGTGCCTTCGACTCGGAGTTTCCCGAAACTTGACATGTCATACATGCCAACCCCAGACCGAACGGCGCGATGCTCTTCGGCCACGTTATCGAAGAAGTTCTGCCGTTTCCAGCTGTAGGCATATTCCCGTTCCTGCCCGTCTCGCGCGTACCAATTCGCCCGTTCCCAGCCGGCAAGTTCGCCAAATACGGCACCATTCTCTGCGAGTTGGTAATGAAACGGCGTTCGCCTCACCCCACGCGCTGTTGCTTTTTGACGGAACGGAAAATGATCTGCGTACAGAAGGCCCAATGTCTCTTTTGAGCGTTCGTAAAGGTAATGCTTGTTTCCCTGAAAAGGCTGCATTCTGGAAATGTCGACATCACCCAGATCAAATGGTTTTTCGCCCGCATCCATCCATTGGCTCAAGGCCATACCTGCCCCACCCGCACTCTGGATACCGATCGAATTAAATCCAGCTGCCACCCATACATTGTCCATCTCAGGCGCAAGCCCCAAGTGGTATGCATCATCAGGAGTAAAACTTTCAGGACCGTTGAAAAACGTATGTATCCCCGCTTCTGCCAACATGGGCATTCTGTTCACAGCAGCCTCTAGAATCGGCTCAAAGTGATCGAAATCCTCAGGAAGTTGATCAAACTCGAAAGACTCGGGAATGCCTTTCATCCCCCAGGGTTTTGCGTTGGGCTCGAACGCCCCGAGCATTATCTTCCCTGCATCCTCTTTGTAGTAAGCGCACTCGTCAGGCACCCGGAGGACGGGCAGCTGCGTTAGGCCCTGGATGGGTTCCGAGACGATATAAAAATGTTCACACGCATGCAGCGGTACGTTCACCCCAGCCATCCTGCCAACCTCGTGGCCCCACATGCCCGCACAGTTGACAATCATGTCACAGGCAATGTGGCCGCGATCACCGTCCTCTGACAGCCAATCCACTCCCGTGACACGCCGGCCCAATCGTTTGATCGCGCTAACTTTTACCCGCTCTCGCACAATTGCACCGCGCTGGCGCGCTCCTTTAGCCAATGCCAGCGCGATATTCGCAGGGTCGCCTTGCCCGTCTTTAGGGAGATAAACACCGGCTCTAACGTCGTCTGTATTCAAATGAGGATAACGCTTCCTGACCTCGTCCGGTGAGATCTCTTCAATCTCCACACCAAAGGAACGCGCCATAGCCGCCGAGCGGAAGATCTCCTCCCGCCTTTCTTCAGTCAGAGCAACGGTAATCGACCCGACTCTCTTAAAACCGGTCGCTACGCCGGTTTCTGCTTCCAGAGAGCCGTAGAGCTCCTGACTGTACTTTGCCAGTCTGGTCATATTAGCCGTAGCGCGCAGCTGCGCGATCAAGCCCGCTGCGTGCCACGTCGTCCCAGAGGTCAATTGCTTCCGTTCAAGCAAAACCACATCGGTCCACCCGAGTTGGGACAAGTGGTATGCCACTGAGCATCCAACAACCCCACCCCCGATGATAACAACACGCGCTTTATTCGGGAGCTGTGTCATGCACGAAGCCTTTCATTATCGCGATCCCACAGCGGAGCATCGGCCTGCACGGTCGCGGCGAAGCGTGTTCCAAAAATATCGATTTCGAGCGCCGTACCTTCGGTAGCCAATTCAGGTTTAACCATCCCGAGAGCAATGGATTTTCCGACCCGATAACCCCAACCTCCGCTGGTCACTTCGCCAACGATTTCACCGTTTTTCCAGATCGTCGCCATGTATGGCGCGTCGAACTCTTCGGGTGCATCGATGACCAATGTGGTAAAACGTTTAGAAATTCCTTGCTGGCGCTCCACTTCCATTGCGGCTTTTCCGACGAAGTCAGGCTTATCCCATTTTACAAAGCGCTCCAGTCCGCTTTGTAGAACGCTGTAATCTGTTGATAGATCACCTTTCCACGTCCGGTAGCCCTTCTCTAAACGCAGGCTGTTCAAAGCCCACATGCCAAATGGCTTGGCTCCAGCGCCAATTACAGATTCATAAAGTGCCGGAATATGTTCGTTTTCTGCGTGGACTTCCCAGCCGAGCTCGCCAGCAAAACTAACCCGAGCAAGCAAGCAAGGACGACCCGCAACAACTGCAGTTTGATGACTCAGCCATGTTTGGCTCAGATCCGCATCTGTACCGATTTGCTCGAAGAGCGCGCGCGATTGTGGACCCACGACAATCAATGTTGAAAAATCTGCGCTACGATCTGTCAATGTCAGCCCGCTGGGGAGGTTTCGCCAGAGCACTTCCCAATCATGCCACTGGGCGCTTGCTGCAGTGATTAGCGTCATATGGTTTTCACCATGCCGCAAACATGACATCTCAGTCAGCACGCGGCCTCTTTCATCAGCAAAGTAGATGAGGTTCATGCGGCCGATCTTTGGCAAAGCCCCTGTTATCCGGCTGCGCAACCAGTCTGAGGCACCCTCGCCGTCAAGATTGAAGCGCGAAAAGCCCGGCAGGTCGAGCACACCGACATTGTCCCTGACCGCTTCACATTCTTCCCGAATACGCGGCTCCCAAGGGCCGGATCGCGCCCAAGTCTCTGTTGCTTCTTCGCTGGTATCATCGCCGGATTGGGCAAACCAATTCGCCCGTTCCCAGCCATTATAAGCGCCCATCTGGCCGCCCTGCGCGATAATCTTATCATGAACAGGCGACAAACGGCGATCCGGAGCAGCTGGCCACCGATGCCACGGGAAATGCATCGCATACTCGTGGCCATAAACCTCCATTGCTTTGTCGATACAATACTGGGGATCAGTATAGTCCGTGAAACGGCGTGGATCGACAGCCCACATATCCCACTCGGTCTGCCCTTCGGTTACCCACTCAGCCAAAACCTTTCCCGCGCCACCGGCTTGCGTGATGCCAAAGGTGAAAACGCAGGCCTCATAGGCATTTTTCACCCCAGGCATCGGACCAATGAGAGGTAAACCATCCGGCGCATATGGGATCGGGCCGTTGATGACCCGCCCTACACCCGATGCGCCAAGGATAGGCACCCGCGCCATCGCATCCTCAATGTACCACTCAAGGCGTTCAAGATCGTCGGGGTATAGCTGGAAACTGAAGTCATCCGGCATCGGATCATCGGGTGTAATCCAATGCGCTTTGCCATTTCTCTCATACGGACCCAAGTTCAAGCCGTACTTTTCCTGCCTTAGATAGTAACTGGAATCCACATCGCGCAGCAGAGGGAGCTTCCCGTTCTCTTTCGACCAGCGCTCCAATTCTTCGATCGGCTCAGTGAGAAAGTATTGATGGCTCATCACGGCCATCGGCACCGTGCGACCGCCAAACGGCTTGAACCACTCCCCGACCCTTTGCGCGTAATATCCCGCCGCATTCACGACCTTTTCGCAGCGTATATCACCCTTTTCGGTGTGAACGATCCACTCGTCATTCTCTTTGCTGACGCCAGTTGCGGGCGTGAAACGAAGGATTTTTGCCCCCATCTGGCGCGCACCTTTGGCAAGCGCTTGGGTAAGCTGCGCCGGATCAATATCGCCGTCATCCGGATCATATAGCCCACCCGACAGATCGTAAGTTTCAATGAAAGGATACCGCTCCTTGATATCGGACACCTGCATCATTTCAAGGTCCATGCCCTGATATATGCCCATGCCCCGAGCGCGCTCGAATTCCTGCATGCGTTCCTTGCTGTGACCGAGCCGGATTGATCCCGTAACATGATAATTCATCGGATAGTCGACTTCGTCGGCCAGACGGCGGTACAAGTCCAACGAATATCGCTGCATATTCATGACCGCCCAACTCGTCGAAAAGGAAGGGCAGTTGCCAGCGGCGTGCCATGTACTGCCCGCCGTTAGTTCATTTTTTTCAAGCAACACAACATCCCAACCAGCCTTGGAGATGTGGTAAGCACATGAGGCACCAACAGCACCTCCCCCAATGATAACAACGCGCGCGGTCGTCGGAAAATCACTCATTCTTTTCTCTCCCTAAAGCCGCCTAGTAGATCGGCGGCGCGATCACCCAAATTACTTTGCATTGATCTTGATGCGGATTTTCCCAGCGAAATGCCTCGCCCTTAATTCGGAAGCTATCCCCCTGAGAAAGTTCGTATTTTGTAGGTCCAATCCACAAAGTCAGTTGCCCACTGACTATAAAACCCAACTCTTGGGTCGGTCGGGACACGGCCTTCGAAAGAATTGCACTAGGTTCAAACGTCGAATGGACCACTTCAAAGTCATCCGTGAGGTCAGGTGACAACAACTCCTCAACCAGTCCAACTTCCCTACTGCCAATGGGTCGCCTAGAGCCCTCACGAACGACGTGGCCCTTTTCGGCACCACGCATATTTGAGCGGAAAAGACTTGATATGGAAACATCCAGCATCCCCGCAATTTCTCTCAAATCATCAATAGACGGCGAGGAGATATCTCTCTCAACTTGGCTCAACCAGCCTACCGAGCGGCCCAATTTTTCGGCCAATGCGCTAAGGGTTAGTCCGCGAGCCTTCCGCAATGCTCTGATGTCCGCGCCGAGCGTCTCGACCGGATCAAGAAGTGCATCAGACGCGCGCAACTGAGACATGAAAATCCTCCATATTTTTTCACGTTGCCATACAGCAATGAAAAAACAAGTGAAAATTTCATATCAGCCAAAGAATTTGATGCGCAGTCGAAGACCTTGGCGATCCCGTAAGCCCAGAGGTTCGAAAAACCTTTCTAGGAATCTCTTTCCATGATCCACGCCACGACCGGATCGGGCTTGAACCGCCACTTCCGAAGGGGGCCTGCCATAACATTTAAGTAGTACATCTCGAATCCATATGGCGCGCCGCAAGGATGGTGACCACGAGGTACAAGCACCACATCACCGTCTTTGACGGCCATGGTTTCATCGAGTGATCCGTCCTCGGTGTATACCCTTTGGATGCCGAACCCATCAGCGGGGTTTATGCGGTGATAATATGTTTCCTCCAGATATGTTATATTTGGGTAATTATCCTCGTCATGCCTGTGACTAGGGTAGCTCGACCAATTACCGTCAGGGGTGAAGACCTCGGTCACTAACAAGCTGTCACAATAGTCTTCGGCTTCCATTGCAATGTTATTGATGAAGCGGGTATTTACGCCTTTGCCCCGCTGCGTAAGAGTAATACCTGCCGGTCCAATTCGCCGCGCTTCATGTCCGCCAGCACCAGGCGCCGAACAAACAGCGACGATACAGTTTGTCTCGGCAACAAGGCTCCATTCGTTACCATTGGGCACATAGAGACAATGGGGCGGCGTCTTTTCGAAAACATTCATGCGATCGCCGAGAACACCCCATTCTCGGCCAGCCGCCGTTATACTCGCCTTTCCTTCAACTAAAACGAGGATGACCTCTCGCTCGCCTGTGGCCTCGCGCGCCCTTTCCCCTGCCTGAAGGTGATAAAGTGAAAATCCAACGTAATCCCAACCTGCAGAGTCAGGGGTGACGTCATGCACCTTTCCATTCGTACCCGATGGCTTCAAATGCAGCTTTGACATCGAACACTCCCTTTACGCACTGCGTCTTTCCACCTGAGCCGACAACGCCTCCAGAAACGCTTCATAAGGCATTTGCTGCATAATCGAATCTTTGATCAATGACGCCTGAGACTGTGGCACCATGCCTCCCAGAGGCGGATCGCTATCCAAATTTGTCGGAAAAGAATATCCCGCGGCGCTTGCAGCGATGACCGCGTCAAGCTCAGCCTCGGAGAGCCCATCGTCAGACCAAGCGCGAAGCACAGATGGATAGAGCGCTTTGCACATAGCAACCCGATCCACAGCCTCTGTCGCACGCCCCATAGCCGATGAAATCTGCAATAAATTCACTAGCCGGTTTACGTTGTTACTTTTGTTTTCTCCCGCCGCGTGGAAGACGGCAGGATTGAAAAAAATAGCATCTCCCTTTTTCAACGGCAGTTGGACGAAATTATCCTCAAAAACCTGTCCAAATTCTGGGTTGTGGTACGCAAGATAACCCGCTTCAAAGAGATGCGAATACGGCAAGAGTTTCGTAGGCCCGCTCTCAATTTCCATATCAACGTGCGCGATTGCCCCTTGTAGGGTTAACAATGGAGAGATCTGATGTGCCTGTATTGGAAACCGCGACACATCCGCCGACGATTGAAACCCCAGATGATAATCTCGATGAACTGTTTGCGCCTTCCCCCCTGGACGGACCTGATTCACCTGCGCAGTCATCTGATACCAGGGGCCAAGCCAAGCCTCGCAAACAGCCGCTATCGGGTCATTCGCAAAGTATGGCAGGAATACGTCCGGCGCACGCAAGCAGAGTTTCTGGAGAGAATTCCACACTCTATCGTTGGCTCCCGCCGCGGCGAAATGATCTCCGCCAGAGCTTGATGTGCGCTCCTCATCAATGATCTTGCGATACACTTCCGATGCAGCATCGATACAGTCAGTGTCACCGTAGGCCGCCTTTAGCACAACAATGCCAGAATGTGCAGAAAACACCGCCGCCCATTCTGCCATAAGTTCCTGCCGCATTTCCGTATTCAACACGTCACGCAGCCGATCCATATCGTAGATCGGGATATTCCTTTCCACCTCGTCGACAAGCGGCACACTGTCTTTTGATAGCTTGCGCGAAATCAGCTCTTGGAATGAAGGCAGATCACAATCCGCTTCTTCGAAATAGACACCATGCCTCATGGTTCCCTCCTCTATTGGCTCACGGGAAGGCCCGCACGGTCACATACATTGAGGATGTGCTCATAACCCATTTTGGAGTACTCGAACGGGGGGGCCTTGGCTGGGTCTTGCTCCGCTTCGACAACAATCCAGCCCTCGTAATTCATCCCCTTCAATACATTCGCGATCGCCTGAAAGTCGATGCAGCCGTCCCCTGGAACTGTAAAAGCGCCTGCTATTACCGCGTCCAAGAAGCTTCGATCGTTCTCTCGAACGTCCGCGACAATGTCGGGTCTGATATCTTTGAAATGGACATGATGCACACGGTTGGCCCAACGATTAAGGGTCGCCATCACATCACCACCACCAAAAAGGAGATGTCCGCTATCGAAGCATAGCGTCACCTGCTCACTCGAGCCATCCATCAATGCATCAACTTCGGCTTCTGCTTCGATGATCGATCCCATGTGGTGATGATATGCCAGCGGCATACCTAGATCGGTGGTCCACTTCGCTATCTCGCTGAGCTTTCTTCCGTACGACTTGATTTCATCGCTTGATAACCTCGGCCTGTTATTCACTGGCGTGCCGAGTTGACCCTGAACGGTATTTGAACATTCCGCATAAACGATACACGGCGCGCCCAGCGCGATGAATTGTTCGACTTGCTGTTTGATCGCGGCCTTTTCCGTTTCGATGTCATTGACCAACAGGTTGCCCGAGCACCAACCGCCACACAAAGCAAGCTGGTAACGGTCGAGATAAACCCTGAGGCTCTCCGTATCTTGCGGCATTCTCTGCCCGCGCTCTACACCAGTATACCCAATCTCGCGTGCCTCTTTCAAAGCTTGCTCCATGGTGAACTCTGAAGTGATGTCAGGCAGATCGTCGTTCTGCCATGCAATCGGTGAAATCCCGACCCTAACGCTCATTGTCAGCTCCTTATACGCTGCGCTGTTTGCGACGTTTCTCATCAAATACTGCTCTTGCCGCGTGCACGCTCTCACGGGTCGAGACTTCAGGAATGCCGACCTCCCACCATGATCCGCCATGTGGAGTGCTCGGATAAGGGTCTGTGTCGAGCACGATTGCATAGACCCCATCATGGGATTTTGCGCGTTTCAGATGCTCTTCAAGCTCAGCAATGCTTGTTACTTTCACGGCTTTTGCGCCCATTGAAGCCGCATGGGCCGCGAAATCAATTTGGGACGGTTTTACATGATAGGATTTGTCTAGCAGGCAGTTAAATTCCTCTCCGCCTGTCCCCATCTGAAGCCTATTAATACAACCGAACCCTCTGTTATCGGTGATTACCAGCGTAAACTTGATCCCCATCATGCATGCGGTAGCCAATTCAGAATTGGCCATCATATAGGTCCCGTCGCCGGTAAAGCAGACCACATCCCGCTCCGGCTCGGCCATCTTGATACCGATTGCGCCAGCAATCTCGTAGCCCATGCAGCTAAAGCCATATTCCATGTGATACGACCCGGGTTTTCCGGCCTTCCACAATTTGTGCAATTCGCCAGGCATCGTGCCGGCAGCGCACATGACGACCGTGCCATCACTTGCAGTTCGTTGAACTGCGCCAACAACCTGCATATCGGTTGGCAAAGTATTCGAGTCATCTTCCGGCGCATCCGTCAGCGGATCCACCAACGAAAACCAGTCCGCTTTTAGCGATGCATCAGGCGCTTCAAAAACTGTGCCCGAAATGGCTGTCGAAAGTGCTTCAAGCCCAGCTTTGGCGTCACAGCAGAGTGGCTCCGCCCCGCGCTTAGCCGCGTCATATGCCTGCACATTCAGGCTTACCAAACGTCGCTCTGGATTTTCGAACAGCGACCATGAACCTGTCGTAAAATCCTGGAACCGTGTACCCACGCCAAGAACAAGGTCCGCTTGACCGCATACTGAATTGGCGCTGGTTGCGCCTGTCACACCTACCGGCCCCAGATTCAGGGGGTGATCCCACGGCAGAGCCGATTTGCCAGCTTGCGTCTCCACCACCGGGATTTGGTGTGCCTCAGCGAAAGCGCGTAATGTCTCGGTAGCGTGCGCATAGTGCGTTCCGCCACCAGCAACGATAACCGGCTGCTTGGCCTCTCGCAGAAGCGCCGCGACTGCCTCCACCTCAATTGGATCAGGCTGAGGGACGCGACGCCGCCAGACCTTTTCGTCAAAAAAGGCTTCTGGCCAATCAAATGCTTCCGCTTGCACATCTTGACAGAATGCCAACGTCACTGGCCCACAATCGGCCGGATCGGTCATCGTCCTAATCGCACGCGGGAGGGCCGTCAGTAGCTGTTCAGGTCTAGTAATGCGGTCAAAATAACGAGAGATCGGTCGGAACGTATCAGTCGCCGTAACGGTGCCATCTGCAAAATTCTCTGGTTGCTGAAGGACCGGATCAGGCCCTCTATGGGCAAAAACATCTCCTGGAACAAACAGGACTGGAAGGCGGTTAACATAAGCCAGCGCGCAGGCCGTTACCATGTTCGTGGCACCCGGCCCGATTGAGGAAGTTACCATCATCGCGCGATCCCTGCGCAGCTGCTTGGAATACGCGATCGCCGTGTGCGACATCGTTTGCTCGTTATGCGCGCGATAGGTTGGGATTTCATCTTGAACTTGGTACAAAGCTTCGCCCAGCCCGGCGACGTTCCCATGCCCGAAAATGGCCCAACAGCCCGCGATAAAATTCTCGCCCGAGGCAATCTTTTGCGCCGCAAGATAGCGAACCATCGCCTGCGCAGCGGTCAGCCTAATTGTCTTGGTCATGTCGCATTCTCCCGTGCCGTATCCCAAATCTCACAGAGCCTTCTGAACTTTGTGGCCATCTCGTCGCGAGCCTCCGCATCGCTGATCTCCCCCCGCATCCACGCTCTAGCGGCATTGCCGAAAATCGTCCGCCCAACAGCAAAGCCGCGCACCAAATGTTGCCTTGCTGCAAGTGCAAAGCTCTTGGCTAATTCAGCTTCCTCAGCTTCAAGCCCGAGCACGACAATTCCACGAACATTCGGATCATTGCTCTCGATAGCTGCAACGGCATTGGTCCATGCCGGATCTGTTTTGAAAGGCTCCAGCTTCCACCAATCAGGGTAAATCCCCGCTGCATAGAATTGGTTGATCAGGATTGCCGATGTTTCGTCATCGACAGCGCCGACCTTCGAGGGAATGATTTCCAACAGAAACTCGAGCCCATTCCGCCGAGCTGCGGTAAAGAGGTGCTTTACGCGGCGCTCCTGACGCGCGCGTGTTTCCGCATCATCATCAGGGTGTGCAAACACCAACAGCTTGACGACATTCTCGCGCGCCCACTCGCCAAGCTGCCCCAAGTCTTCTCCCAATTCAGGCTCGAACTCTATCGGGCGCGATCCGGGCAATTCCGTCGGTCGTCCGATCCATAGACCCGTACCTGATGCGCGATGCAATGCCGTTCGACCGATCCGATTGTCGCAGAGAATGCCAAACCCATTTTGCCCAGCTTGCACCTGAAGAGCGGCATCGAGGCAAAGTTCTTTGAAAGCGGAACCTTTTTGCGGCGTATAGCCTTCCATCTCCTCGAGTTGCATCCGGTGATCGAATGCAAAGGTTCGAAGCGTCGTCCAGTCTGCATGGCGGTTCGTCGCCCAATGGATCTGCTCAAGCTCCGCATCATTACGCAAATCTGGCCTCTGGACGCCACAATTTAGAAAGAACTCGAGTTCTTTCAGCGATGGATAAGCCGGTGTGCAGCCATGTCGGCTGACAGCGAATGCGCCGCATGCATTGGCGTATTTCAGCGCAGTCGGCCAATCTTCTCCGTCCAACCATCCTTTTAGCAGGCCAGAGAAGAAACCATCACCGGCACCAAGAACGTTGAAGACTTCAATTGGAAAACCAGCGCCTGTTTGGCCAAGATCGAGGCTATCGGGAATGTCGCCCTCAAACGCAACGGCGCCAGCGGCCCCACGCTTGCAAACCAGAGTCGCCTCGGAAACCGCGCGAACGGCTTTTAGGGCGGCTAAGGTATCAGTCGTTCCACCTGCGATGTGAAACTCCTCCTCCGTGCCGACAATCAGGTCGAAGAAATGCAAAGTGGATTGCAGTTTGGTCGTGACTTTTTCACTTTCAACAAAACGGCTCTCTCCATCTCCATGCCCAGCCACACCCCAAAGATTGGGCCGGTAGTCGATATCGAGCGCTGTCTGAATTCCATTCGCCCGCGCAATTTTCAGCGCTAGAAGGGTCGCGGCTTCCACCTGAGGATGGGATAGGTGGGTCCCCGTTGCGACAACCGCACGCGCTTCCTTAATGAAATCCGGGTCTATATCCTGTTCAGAAAGGGCCATATCGGCACAGTTTTCCCGATAGAATATCAAAGGGAACCGCTCCTCGTCGCGTATTCCCAGCAAGACAAGTGCGGTCAACCGTTCTGGATCGGTTATGACACCCCGCGTGTCGACCCCTTCGCGGGCCAACTGCTCGCAGATAAATCGCCCCATATGCTCATCACCGACACGCGTGATGACCGCAGACTTAAGGCCAAGCCTCGCAGTTCCGCAGGCAATGTTCGTTGGTGAACCCCCGATGTACTTGTTGAAAGAACCCATGTCTTCCAAACGGCCACCCACCTGAGCGCCATAGAGATCAACCGAACTTCGACCGATTGTAATGATATCAAGCCGCGACATCTCAACCGCCCCCTTTTCAGTTCAATATCTCGGCAAGTGAAACCGCTCTGCCTTCCTTGACCGAGAGAACCGCCGCCTCAGCAAGCGCTATGGCCATGAGCCCGTCCATTCCTGCCGTTGGCGTTGGACCGCCATCTGAAACCGCCGCAACAAAAGCCTTGATCTCGTTTGCGTAGGCCTCGGTATATCGGGTCATAAAGAAATTCAGCAGTGGCGGGCGGTTATAGCCGTTTGAGTCTGCAGTCTCTATGTTGGACTCGTGGCGGTTCTTTGCTGCGACCAACCCCTCCGAACCCAAAACCTCGATCCGTTGATCATAACCATATATAGCACGGCGCGAGTTTGTGATGACTGCCTGCCTGCCGCTGGCCGTTCGCAACAAAACATTTGCGCTGTCAAAATCCCCAGCTTCACCAATTGCTTTGTCGGTCAGAACCGAGGCCGTTGCCATGACCGAGTCCACCTCCTCGCCCAGCAACCAGCGGGCGATATCAAAATCGTGGATCGTCATATCCCTGAATATCCCACCGGAGCGTGTGATATACTCAATAGGAGGAGCCGCCGGATCACGACTGGTGATTGTGAGCATTTCCACATCACCAATCTGGCCGGTATCAATCGCTGCCTTCAGCGCCATGAAATCTGGGTCGAACCGGCGATTAAACCCGACCATCAACGTGGCATCTTCGGCCTCCACGGTAGCCAAACACTTCCGTACGCGTTCAAGCGACAGATCAACCGGCTTCTCACAGAAGATCGCTTTCCCGAGCTTCGCGAACTGTTCAATCAGATCCGCGTGTGTGTCTGTCGGTGTGCAAATGATGACGGCGTCTATATCATCACTCGCCGCAATCTCGTCTATTGTGCGTACATCACAACCATACTTCTCGCTGACGCTCTTGGCCGCAGCGGCGATAGGATCGGCAATAGCAGTCAGTTCAGCACCGGCGACCGATGCAATCGCGCCAGCATGAACTTGGCCAATGCGACCTGCCCCCAAAACACCAAATCTAACTGTCATTTGTTCTTCCTTCATTCAGGCTATGCCGCAGGGACAAATCGATAATAGTCAACAACCACGCGGGTCATCGCAATGGATTGTGCGCCCCTCACCCGGCTGGCATCTTAGTGCTGGTAACGCCGCCTTTTGCCTGATCGGTCCCAACGTTTACGCAACGCCCGGAGGCGCCAACGAAGAGTTGAACAGCAATCGTGCGGCCAGACTGACAAGCCGCGGCATGAACAAGCATGACGCTTACATCATGTGAGCCGTGTGTTTTTGTTACTTGGGCCATTGGGCGCTCTTTGTTCCGCCATATCGGAAGATACGGCGCAGGTGTGTCGCAGCAATCCACCAGTTACTGCTGCAAGTTCAGTGAGTTTAGACCAGCATTGGCGTCAGGTTACGCCCTCGACATCAAACTCAGGTTGGGTCTTCGCCCCCGTGATATAAGCAACGACATCTTGCCCGTCCGTCTCGTCTCTCTTGAGATCGGCAACGATCCGGCCACGTCGAAAGACCACGATACGATCAACAAGATCCATAACCTGACGCATGTTGTGACTGATCAAGATCAACGGCTCACCGGCTTCCTTCAGCGTCCGAATGATATTTTCCACCTGAGCAGTTTCCTGAACGCCAAGCGCTGCCGTCGGCTCATCCATTATCGTAAGCTTAGAATGGAAAGTCGCGGTGCGGGCAATCGCAACACATTGGCGCTGACCGCCTGACATGTTCCGGATTGTGTTACGGATATTCGGGATTTTTACCGCCGTCCGGTTCAGGCCATCAATCGTCGCCTGCCGCATCCCTTTGTAGTCAAGCAAACGGAACGGACCCAACCAGTTCGCGTAGGTCTTCTCGCGACCCAAGAACAGGTTGTCAGGCACATCCAAATCATCAGCAAGAGCCAGCGTTTGGAAAACCGTCTCGATTCCTGCTTCGCGCGCATCGAGCGGGCCTGCAAAGTTCACCTCCTCACCGTAAAGCCAAACCTTGCCACGGGTCCGTTGCTCCACACCGGTGATCTGGCGAACGAATGTCGACTTACCCGCGCCATTGTCGCCCATGATCGCAACATGCTCACCTTTCCGGAGCTTGAAATTCGCACCTTGAAGCGCATGAACGCCACCGTAGTGCTTGGTTAGGTCTTCGGTTCTCAGAACGAATTCGTCGCTCATTTCTTCTCTCCCCAAGCTCAAGCGCGATTACGCTGGCGGTACTGATCAAGAATGACCGCTGCGATGATGATGCCGCCCATGGCCATCAGCTGGTAGGAACCATCAAGTTTGATGTATGTGAAACCAGACCGGATAACCCCGATCACCATAGCGCCCAGTACCGTGCCGATTATGGAACCGCGGCCGCCTGTCAGACTAATCCCGCCGATGACCGCCATAGCGATTGCGAAAAGTTCATAGAACTCGCCCATGCCCGCCTGAGCGGTCACCGCTTTCGAACTCAGCACGATGCCCGCAAACGCAGCCAACATCGAAGCAATCATGTAGACCATCACTTTGTGCCGCCGAACGTTGATACCTGACATCCGCGCGGCCTCTTCGTTGGAGCCGATTGCATAGGTATGCTTGCCGTAAACTGTAAAGCTCATGATGAACTGAAAGATAATCGCGAGAATGACAAACCAGACCACCGGCATCATTCCCGAACCGATCCACGCATAGCCCTCCGTGGGGAACGAGATCGGATTACCGCCGGACCACCAAAGCGCAATCCCCCGACAAATTAGAAACATACCAAGAGTAGCGATGAAGGGTGGGATACGGAAGTAGGCAATGAAGGTTCCGTTTATCACACCAATGAACGCACCGAATGCGAGGCCGATAACGACCGGTACGACGACGGGCAGATCCATGGCCCAAGGGCCAAATATCGCCTTCGGATTTGCGAATCCGTTAACCTCTGCAACCTGCGCGAAACTCATCGCAATCATCGCCGTCGCAGCAACTAGGGGACCGGATGAAAGATCAATCCCAGCAGTGATGATGACCTGCGTGACCCCGAGCGCGATAATGCCGATTACCGCAACTTGTAGGATGATAATCTGGAGACGTGCTTCATTGAATATGCTGTCAAAACGGTCATTTGTATCGAAGAGGAAGCTTTGACCACGCATGTAAGGTGCGACTTGGCCAATAACCTCAAAAATCACGATAATGATGATCAAGGCCAATAGGATATTGAGCTCATTGGGCCAATTCCTCTTGGACTTGTCGAATGTAAGACCGCCAGTCCCGTGGCTGGTATCCGCCATGCTCGCCTCCCCTGCGATTGACTTTTAAAGTAGGGGCGGCACGAAAGAGCGCCGCCCCGAATTTTCTGGTTCGGACCTTTAGTTCTTCGCGAGGAAGTCGCCCATGTTCTCAGGCGTGACGAGAACGAACGGGATGTACACTTTCTGATCAACCTTTTCGCCAGCGATAAGCTTCAGCGCAGCGTCAATCGAACCCGTACCTTGACCAACAGAGTCCTGGAATACGGTGACATCGTAATCGCCTGCCGCCATCACAAGAAGAGCATCTTGCGATGCGTCAACACCACCGACCTGAAAATCGGCCATATCCATTCCGGCAGCTTTCATGGCCTGAATTGCGCCAATTGCCATTTCGTCGTTGTTTGCCAGTACGAAGTCAAACGGTTCGCCAGATGACATCCAGTTGGTCATCAAGTCTTGCGCTTCATCACGCGACCAGTTCGCTGTTTGCTCGTCGATGATTTCCATGAAGTTACACATGTCCATGCCGATAACATCGTAGACATCTTTCGAGCGCTGAACCGCCGCTTGGTTCGAAAGCTGGCCGTTCATCAGGTAGCCGCGCGCGCCGCTTCCTTTGCCTTCAGCGCGCAGGTTCTTACAAACTTCAAACGCGGAGAGCGTACCTGACTCGATTTCGTTTGAAGCAACGAAAGCCTGCGTCGGTGGCAGTTCATTGACGTTGTCAGGTTCACGGTTCACATAAACAAGCGGCACATCTCCTGCAGCAGCAGAAACGGCTGCACCGGCAGACGTATCAACGATGTTCACGATGATCGCATCCACGCCAGAGGCGACGAAGTTCTTAACTTGGTCGATCTGCTTCGCAATATCATCGGTCGCATCTTCCTGCTGATAGACAAGGCCATCAATGGTCGATGCATATTCGACCATGCCGTTGCGCAGGACCGTCAGCCAGTTGTCATCAAATCTCGAAAACGTTGCTCCGATTTCCTGAGCCATGGCTGTTGTCGACATCAACGCGACGACACCAGATGCAATAAGGGTCTTTTTCATGGTTTTCCTCCCATAGTTGGTGTCCGGTGCACCTATTTTTGCCGGAAACCCCAAATCGGGGTCATTCACATTCCCTCACGCCGCGGTTGCGGCAATTTGGGAAGATATGAAATCCATTGATCCTTTTATCGCCGAGAAAGCATCTTCGAGCCGGTGAATCTCCGGCGAGAAGCACTCGAACGAGAGCGGGCCGCGATACCCAGCCGATAGCAACGCAGCAATTTGATCGATATTTCCGATCCGGTCACGATGATCAACGAGCACGCGATGCTCATCCTCCATCTCTCCGATCGAGAGCAGCGGATCGACTACGCCTGAAATATGGACGATCCCCGTGCCCTCGGGAAACAGCGCGCCGCCTCCAGCAAGCGTATGATGAAACGTGTCATGAACGATCTTGATTTCGGCCTCTGCATCCAGAGATGAAATCATTTGCGCAAGTTCCTCTTTGGACCTCAACGAGGAACGCCCAAATCCCAACGGCTCAACCAAACCAATCATCCCGAACTCTCGCAAAATCGGCAAAATTGAACGCAGTGCCAACCTGAGCTTCGCCTGACGCTCCCCATTCCCGAGACCGGTTCCATCGTTCCTAGGTATCAAACTGATCGACTTCGAACCCGCCTCGACAGCTGCTTCTGTCAGCCGTCTAACCGCCACTTCTCGTTCATCATTCCAATCGTTGAACGGGTAAACTTGGCTCACGCCAAAGAGGATCAGCCCTTTGCGCCGGATTGATGCGCCAGCTTCAGAGGCGCCAATACCATCGAACAGAGGTCGGCCTAGATCGTTTCGCACTTCGACGCCGGAACAACCGAGCTGCACCGCTAAATCCAGAAATGACGCAAAGCCCATGTCAGGCACCGTCATTTGATTAAGCGAAAAGTGCATATTTCCTCCCGTCACCCGCGTTTTGCCCAGTGGCACCGCATAGGTTGAGGCGACGTTGCTGCGCAGATGAGATTCGGTCAAGCTTGATGGGGGATTTTCACATCAAAAATGACGTTTTTCTGCGCACGCAAAATGATGATTTTACGTCATGCAAGCATCTCTGGGAGGATGATAAGGGGATCGAGAAAATGTTGGCCGACAGTGCCATCGTCGTCTTTTCGGGCCGCCTTGACCATCAGGTTTACCAATTCAGGGCAAATAATTTCGAGCGGTGTCTGCATAACCATCGAGACATAACCATCAATCATCCCGGCACGGCTTTCACTGGTCAATTCGTTTACTACAAGCCCAACCCGAGGAGCAGGATGCATCTCCCGCAAAGCCGCTATCGCCCCCTCCATTCCACCCCCGGCAACATAAATACCTTTCAGATCGGGGTGGCGGTTAAGGAGGTCGAGTGTTGCCTCGTAGGTCACCTGCCGCGTCTCCAAATTGACAAGCGTATCAAGGACAGTGAAGCCGAGATCTACCTCTCGAACGAATGAACGGAATCCGACCTCGCGCAAATCATGGCCGTGCCATCGGTTTCCACCAACAAAAATTGCGAGCTTGCCGGACTGCTTGAGAGTCCGTGTGAGATATCCTGCGGCCACCCGGCCGCTCTTCATATTGTTGGTGCCAATATAATTTTTCCTGACACCCTGGGCAAAGTCATTAAGGATCGAAAAGACAGGAACACCATTGTCTTTTAACCTCTGCACCACTTGGGTGAGGCGTTGGTCGTTGACGGCACCACAGGCAATTGCATCGCAACTCTCGCCCAACTCTGACAACAACCGCGCATACTCGTCCGGCGCCTGGGACGATGCGTACCTAATATCAGCACGGATTCGAACATCGGTCCGCTGCGCGACAGCCTTCTCAATCTCCCGCGCGAAAATCTGGTAAAATTCTTGCCCCTTCTTGGACAGGATGAATCCAAATGTAACCTCGGGAACGACAGTCTTGAGCCGATCTTCAAACAAACCTTTGCCATGGTAACCGATGCGATGTGCAGCCTCGGCGATCTTTCGAATGGTCTCTTCCCTGACCCTTGCGCGGCCATTCATTGCACGATCGACGGTCGTTACACTCACACCCGCTTCGCGAGCAACATCGTTTGCAGTCGGACGTCGCGCCACATTCGCCCCCATGATGGAATTCCGTCATCATCCATACATCGATATGGAGTGATCGCCAAGTTTTTCGCGGCGATCACGCCGTTCGATCAATCTATCAATGGAATTTCCCTAACTGAAATTGCATAACGCCAGAAAATTGAGGTGACGGAATGATCTATGCTATCGGCGACATTCATGGGCAGATCGCCTTACTTGAACAAGCACTGGAGCGCATTGAGGCAGATGGAGATCAAGATGCGCAGGTTGTCTTCTTGGGCGATGTTACAGACAGAGGGCCTGCGAGCCGTGAAGTCCTTGATCTCCTTATCACCTGCCAAGAAGCAAACCCGGGTTGGATCTTTATCAAAGGCAACCATGACAGAATGTTACACTGGTACCTTGAGCCAACCCCCAAACATGATCTTCGTCTGCGACTCGGGCTGAACTGGCTCGACCCACGCCTGGGTGGCGACAAAACGCTTGCCTCTTACGGCGTTGAAGTTCGTGAAGGGCGGAGCCAACGTGACATTCACAAAGACGCCCGCGATGCTGTGCCCCGTAGGCACGTTGAATTTCTTGAAGGTATGCAACTTAGCTACCAGACGCAGGACCTATTGTTTGTCCATGCGGGGATACGTCCGAATATCCCCCTGCGAAAGCAGCGCGAAGAAGACCTCTTGTGGATCAGAGATGAATTCTTGAATCACACCCAACCCCATGAAGCGCTGGTCATTCATGGGCACACCATCGTCGACTCGCCAACCCACTATGGCAACAGGGTCAATCTTGATGGTGGCGCCGCAAAGGGGCGGGAAATTATGCCTGCTGTCTTTGAGGGAAAAGACGTCTTCGTTCTCACCTCGAGAGGACGCGAGAAAATAAACACTGACATCAAATAAAGGCCAAGCATGGGCACGCAACGCCGCAGAGGGAGCCAGTTTATTTCACTTTCTGCGCCAATTCTTATCAGATAGACGCCGCCTATGGCTCAAACGTTCTCATCACTCATAGACCTGATGTCCCACGGTTATGACACGGTGATTGATGTGCGCTCGCCAGCCGAATTCGCGGAAGACCATATTCCCGGCGCGATCAACCTCCCCGTTCTCTCCAACGAAGAACACGCCATTGTGGGAACAATCTACAAACAGGAAAGCCCTTTCAAAGCACGAAAAATTGGGGGCGCTCTGGTCGCAAAGAATACCGCTCGACACCTTGAAGAAACGCTTTCGGAAATGGAGGGGAGCTGGCGGCCATTGATCTATTGTTGGCGAGGCGGTCAAAGGTCCGGTTTCTTCAGTCGTTTCTTGCAAGAGGTAGGGTGGAGAGCAGAGACAGTTTCGGGGGGGTACCAAACCTTCAGAAAGCTCGTGCATCGCATTCTATATGACGATCCTCTCGATCTCAAAGTAGTGCTCCTTGACGGCTTTACAGGCACAGCGAAAACTTCCTTACTGGACGTTTTGTATGGGGACGGAACCCAAACACTTGATCTCGAAGGCCTTAGCAATCATCGTGGGTCACTGCTTGGCGAACTAGAGGGCGGGCAGCCCAGTCAGAAAGCATTTGAAACACTACTCGCAACGAAGATCACTACGCTAAACCGAGAACACCCCCTGCTGCTGGAGGCAGAAAGCAGCAAGATCGGGCAAATCAATATACCACCTCGCCTCTGGGAACTCATGCGAGCCGCGCCGCGAATTGAGATTACGGCGCCTCTGAAAGAGCGGGCGGAGTATCTTGTTCACGCCTACAAGGATATTCTCGATGATCCAGAACGAATGGCCGAAAAGCTTCAACCGCTCAGGCAGTTCAGAGGGCATGAGATTGTCGATAACTGGGAGAGCCTGTTAGCTGCCGATGACCGGATTGCACTCGTTTCTTCTCTCATGAGTGAGCACTACGACCCCTCATACGCCCGCTCTCGAAATAACAACGCGGGGTCAACAATCAAAGTCATTGATGCGCCATCACTGGCGGATCGTGCACTTAAAGACATTGCCGCCGAGATCCGACAAGCGCTCAAGTCACCAGAATTGCTCCGGCATCTGAGGTGATTTCTCCGATATGGGCCGCTGTGTATCCAGCTTCCACCAAACTTTTCATACAACTTCCGACTTCGGCAGCAGGCACTGCAGCCAAGAGACCCCCAGCCGTTTGTGGATCAAATAGAAGGTCAGCCCGAGCACCGGACGCCCCAAAAATCGCTCCAGCATTCGCCCTGTTCACTTCAAAAAGCGTTGAGCGAACACCCTGCTGCGAAAGAACCTCGGCGCCCTCAAGGACCGGAACGTTCTCCAGCCAAATCTTAGCTCCGCAACCGGACGAAGCACAAATACCCGCAAGGTGACCTGCGAGGCCGAAACCAGTCACATCGGTCATTGCGTTTGCGCCCGACAAGATTTGAGATGCAACGTTTTGAGGTTGGCACATCATTTCATAAGCCTGCACTACATCCGCGCCTCTGGCGATCCCCCGCATTTCGGCGGCCATCAAAACGCCACTTCCTATCGGCTTTGTCAGGATCAATGCATCACCGACTTTTGCTCCCTCTCGGGTTATCGGGTCACGCGAGAGTAAGCCTGTCGCAGAGAAGCCGATAACGAGATCCGCACCCAATGAACTATGCCCACCAGCGATTGTAGCACCAAATCTATGCGCATCTTGCTGAGCGATGCGCATGATTTCTTTCATGGTGCGCTCTTGCAATGTTACAGACATGCGCGGCAATGTCAGCGAAACAAGAAGCGCCTGTGGCGTTGCGCCCATCGCCCAAATATCGCCAAGAGCATGAACCATAGCAATTCGCGTCATCAATACAGGATCAGTTACCAGCGCTGAGAGATGGTCCGTCGTTAACACCTGCCGCGCATCCCCCATTTGCACCAACGCTGCGTCATCACCCGCAAAAACAGTAACATCCGTTCGCTCGTTAATCGGGATATCGCTGAGTGCAGACGCAAGGGCAGAGCCCGCAACTTTCGCGCCACACCCTGCGCAGGGTTGCTCGTTTCCGTACTCTTCCAGAAGGCCCTCGGCCCGATCGATCGGCAGATCAGGCCTCTGCATCTTCGGTAGTTCGCCCAGCCGGCGCATGAAATTACGGTCAATTCGGTCCTTGAGGGTCCACAAAAAGGGACCTTGGAGAGAACGACCAAACTTTTCGGCTAATGCGCTCTTACCACCGAGCGAAATAAGTTTCAGGTAGTCTTTCTGGGGCCGATAATTCCGCAAAGCGTTGCCTGACAGGGCTGCTCGGAGGTTTTCGAATAGGACAGGTCCCTGCCTTACGGCGAACACACCAGCCTTCGGGCGTGGCGAAAAACTAAGATGCGCGCAATCTCCGACTGCAAAAATGCTTTCATCCGACGCGCGTAGCGTTTCGTCCACTACGACGAACCCATCGACGAGGTTCAAACCAGTTTCCTGCAACCACGCATGCGGTCGCGCTCCGGCCGCTCCGAGGACCATATCAGCTGGTAATTCCTGTCCGTTCCTAAAACAGACCTTGCCAGCCTCTATGGTGGAAACCTCAATGCCCTCGCGCCAAGATATCTTTGCTCGCCTTAATGCTTCTAGAAGGTTATCCCGCGTATGTTTCCGAAAGCCGGACAACAGCTTCGCACGATCGACGATACAAACCTCGGCATTGTCACCCAGCGCATATTTTGCGGCGAGCGCCAACTCCACCCCCGCAATTCCACCGCCAATGATAACTACCCGGCTACCAGCATTGGAGGTGACCGTGAACCTGTTCCATGCCTCTGCGAAGCGCCATAACGGCTTTACCGCGACCGCATGCTCCGCGAAGCCTTTGACCTCCATTTTGCTGTGAATGCCGACGTCAATTGAAGCGACGTCATATGCAATAGGCGGGCGACCCTCGACCAGAACCTGCTTCGCATGACGATCAATCCCAGTCGCTGCAGCGGCAACATACCGCGCGCCCGCAAAGCGACACAGCCGCACAAGATCTATGGACAGTTCGTCGGCTTGGTAATGGCCAGCAACGAAGCCGGGCAGCATACCTGAATAGGCAGCGGCTGGCGCAGGATCAATGACGGTAACCCTGACACCCGCCAAAGGTTTCATCCCCCACATGCGCAAGAAGAGCGCGTGCGCATGGCCACCTCCGATAAGAACAAGATCGCGGGTGAAGGGGAATGAAGCGTCCAACAGGATCTCCGTAATCGGTCAGCTTGCGCGCGGCCGTCGCCACACCGCGTAGTTGGGGATAAGCAGTCTCACACCGCTCGTAACCGCCGCGTCGCGCTAGGTCCAGTCGAGGACGACCTTACCTGACATACCACTTCGCATGGCATCAAAACCGTCTTTAAAATCAGCGGCTTTGAATCGGTGCGTGATAATGCCCGACACATCAAGCCCATTCTCGAGCATCGCGATCATCTTATACCAAGTCTCAAATATCTCGCGGCCGTAGACCCCTTTGATGGTAATTGCCTTAAATACAATCCTACTCCAATCCACAGGAGACTTGCCGGGCGGGATACCAAGAAGCGCGATGCGCCCGCCCATGACAAGAGCCTCGACTATCTGATCGAGTGCGCGTTGATTGCCGGACAGTTCAAGCCCAACGTCAAACCCTTCTTTCATCTTCAAACGTTGCATAACGTCCTTCAAATCCTCGTCCGCCACGTTCACGGGAATGACGTCCGTTACCTGCTCCGCGAGTTGCAGGCGGTAGGGGTTAATGTCGGTTATCACGACATGACGGGCACCGACATGCCGCGCGACTGCAGCCGCCATGATGCCAATCGGCCCTGCACCTGTTATCAGGACATCCTCGCCGATCAGATCAAACGAAAGCGCCGTGTGAACCGCATTGCCAAGAGGATCGAGAATAGCGCCGATGTCATCTGATACGGTGTCGGGGAGAGGAACAACATTGAAGGCCGGCAACCGCAGATACTCTGCAAATGCACCCGGTTCGTTGACCCCGATACCGCGTGTCGCAGGGTCTAAGTGAAACCTGCCCGACCGACTTTGGCGGCTGTCCTTACCAACAAGATGCCCCTCGCCAGAGACACGTTGGCCGACTTCAAGGCCGGTAACATCCTTGCCAAGTTCAACAATAGTGCCCGCAAACTCATGGCCGGTTATCAAGGGGACAGGCACCGTTCTCTCCGCCCAATCATCCCAATTCCAGATATGAATATCCGTTCCACAAATACCGGTTTTGTTGACTTTGATCAGCACATCATCGGGGCCAATTTCCGGCACCGGATGGCGCTCAAGCCAAAGGCCAGCCTCCGGCTTAGACTTGGTAAGAGCCTGCATTTGATTACTCATGATAGCGCTCCTGTTTCACGCCCAGCTGTTTCAAACGCTCCCAACGCATGATCAAGATCCACCTTTGTCAGCGCTGCGTTCATCTGGGTGCGAATGCGCGCCTGCCCTTGTGGGACGACGGGGAAAAAGAAGCCCGAAACGAAAACGCCCAATTCGAAAAGCCGCGCAGCCATATTCTGCGCTAATTTCGCATCATAGAGCATCACAGGAATAATCGGATGCTCTCCCGGAAGGACATCAAACCCAAGCTCCTCAAGGCCAGCGCGCCAATATCGGGAATTATTAAACAGGCTTTCGCGCAGTTGATCACCCTCCCGTACCAAACGCAGCGCCTCAATGCCCGCAGCAACGATAGCAGGCGGGAGAGCATTAGAAAAAAGATAGGGGCGTGCCCGTTGACGCATAAGATCAACAATAGGTTTGGGGCCAGCAATATAGCCGCCAAGCGCCCCCCCAAGTGCCTTACCGAGCGTTCCGGTGATCACATCCGCCTTCACCCCAAAATGGGCCGGAGTTCCACGCCCCTGTGGGCCAATGAAACCCGTTGAATGACAATCATCGACCATCAAGAGCGCTTCATAACGGTCCGCCAGCGCGCGAATGTCTTTCAGGTTGGCAAAATAGCCATCCATCGAAAAGACACCGTCGGTAGCGATCATGATCCGGCGGGCGCCATCGGATCTGGCTGCTTTCAACTGGTTCTCCAGATCCTGCATGTCCGAGTTATTGTACCGGTACCGATTTGCCTTGCTTAGGCGAATGCCATCAATGATTGATGCATGATTGAGAGCATCGGAGACAATTGCATCCTCCGAGGTCATCAGAGGCTCGAATAATGCGCCATTGGCATCGAAACAGGCCGCGAAAAGGATCGCATCTTCCTGTTCGAGAAACGCCGCCAGCTCCTCTTCGAGTTGTCGGTGCAAATCTTGCGTACCGCAGATAAAACGAACAGAAGCCATGCCGAACCCATGCGTCTCCATGGCCGTTTGCGCCGCAGAGATCAAAGACGGGTGATTGGCAAGCCCGAGATAGTTATTGGCACAAAGATTGATCACCTCACGGCCATTGACCCCGATATGGGTGCCTTGTGCCGTCTGAATTTCACGTTCGTGTTTGAAAAGGCCTGCCGCTCGGATCTCATCCAATTCGGCTTCAATCTGACCTAGGAAATCTGTCATTTCTGTTCACCCCGCCGACCGTTGCCAGCATGATGAACACAGGATTTCCAAAAGCTCAAATCATCTCTTCGCTAGTGGGCCGCGATTAATCAATGGCAGGGTCGTCCCTCAAGAAAACAGGCCGATTTTCCTCTGAAAGCGCTGGCTCAAACCGATAGCCGCCAACGTCAAAACTGCGGATGTCCCGCGGTTCCAAAATTCTGTTTTCACAGATGAACCGTGCCATCGCACCACGCGCTTTCTTCGCGTAGAAACTTACGATCTTCGGCTTACCGGTCTTCACCTCCATGAACACGGGGGTGACCACGTTGACGGCAAGAACCTTTCGGCTTGCGGCTTTGAAATATTCCTCACTCGCGCAATTGACCAAGGTATCGCTTCCGCGATCCTGTGCTTCTTTGTTCAGGGCATTGGCAATCTTGTCGCCCCAAAATTCGTAAAGGTTCTTGCCAGCAGCGGTTTTAAGGCGGCTGCCCATTTCGAGCCGATATGGTTGAATCGCATCCAGCGGGCGCAACAAACCATACAAGCCGGAAAGAATACGGAGGTAATCCTGCGCCCAGAGCAAAGAACCTTCGTCGAGACTCTTCACATCAAAGCCTTGGTAGGTATCGCCGTTAAATGCGTATACCGCTGGCTTTGTCACCGATTGATCGGGATTGGCTTTGAACGCTTTGAAGCGATCGTGGTTCAGCTGGGCAAGATCGTCCGAAATGCCCATCAGCGATTTCAATTGCGCTGCAGAAAGCTGGCGCGACACTTTTGCCAGACTGCGGGCTTCCCTCAGGAATACAGGCGTTGTCGGCTCGATAGCGACCGGCGACCAATCAAGCGACTTTGCTGGCGAAATCAACGTTTGCATCGGGATACCTCATCTCGTGCAGCACCATCTAGGCAGCGAACCGGAGACCTCAAGCCTCTTTCAGAATTTCTAGGAATGCGTCGCCGAAACGCTCGGCATGACGATCACCAAGAAGTTTTGTGAGCCCCGATATATCGCGGGGTCGTGCCTTTGCGACGCGCGCCAGCAGAGACGCAGAGCAGGTCAGCGGTTTCTCATGTCCACCTGTCCCGCGGGAAAGCTCCGCTTGGACAGCCAACAGCCGGTCAAAAACCTCGCCTTCTCGCTGGCCGGCAAGCTTCGCCCTGCGCGGATGGGGAATCTCTGCGTCCGGATTAATGACTTCAAGGAAAGCCTCGCCATATGATGCAAGTTTCTTGGCACCAACGCCGCCGATACGAGACATCTGGTCGAGTGTTTCTGGCTTGGTTTCAGCCATCTCTATCAATGTTCGATCATTGAAAATAATATAGGCCGGAACGCCGGCTGCCTCAGCCAAATGCCGGCGCTTTGCTTTCAGCGCGGAGAGCAATGGCGCATCTTCTTCGGAAACAAGCGCTTTGACCACCGGCCCCTTTCGGGTAACGGACAAGCTATCGCGCCGAAGGGTGACTTCCTGCTCGCCGCGCAGGATAGGGCGGGCATGATCTGTCATCCGCAACGCTCCGTGGCGTTCACTGTCTGGGCGGACAAGATCGAGCCCCATCATCTGTCGGAAGATTGCCTGCCACTGGCGTTTGTCGAACTCCTTACCAACAGCGAAGGTCGGGAGAGATTCATGCCCGCATGCGCGGACTTTATCCGTCTCTATCCCGCGCAAAATATCTATAAGGTGACCGGCACCGAAACGCTCTGATGTACGCAAGGCAGCAGACAGCGCCATGCGTACAGGCGTCGTTGCATCAAAAATATCGGGCGGCTCATCGCATAGGTCGCAATTGCCGCAGGCCGCGTTGGTTTCGCCAAAATATGCGAGAAGCGATTGACGGCGGCATTTCTGCGCTTCGGCCAACCCGAGCAAGGCATTCAGGCGTCCGTGATCTGCATCACGCCTGTCGGCTGGTGCGAGGCTTTCATCAATCTGTTGGCGGCGAAAGCGAATGTCATCTGCACCGAACAACGTTAGCGTCTCTGCAGGTGCCCCGTCGCGGCCTGCGCGGCCGATTTCCTGATAGTATGCCTCAATTGACTTCGGCAGATCCGCGTGAGCAACCCACCGGATATCTGGCTTATCGATACCCATCCCAAACGCAACCGTGGCGACGACGATCAATCCGTCCTCTTGCTGGAAACGTGCCTCGACGATCTTTCGATCCTCTGGCTCCATCCCGCCATGATAGAAACAGGACCGCTTTCCGGCCTGCGCCAGCGCGGCGGCAAGAGTTTCGGTTTTCGCTCGCGTGCCGCAGTAAATGATGCCGCTTTGCCCAGCGCGCTTTTCAACAAAAGAAAGGATTTGGTTTCGCGGTTTGTCCTTTACAGCAAAGGCCAAATGGATGTTGGGCCTGTCAAAGCCACCCAAAAAGACACGAGGCGACGCACCGGCGAAGAGCTTTTGGACGATGTCGTCGCGGGTCTCTGCGTCGGCGGTCGCGGTGAAGGCCGCGAGTGGTACATCGAGTTGGCGGCGTAACTCACCGATGCGCAGATAATCCGGCCGGAAATCGTGACCCCATTGGCTGACGCAGTGCGCTTCATCCACGGCGATGAGAGAAATGCCTGCCCTCCTCAGCGCAGGTGCTATGGCTCCGGACGCGAGGCGCTCTGGCGCCATGTAGAGGATCTTCAATTCACCTGACGCAAGCGCATTCCATATCGCGTCCATTTCCTCGGGTGTGTTAGCCGACGTTAACGCCGCCGCTTTGACACCTGCCTCAGAAAGGCCGCGCACCTGATCCCGCATCAAGGCAATCAACGGTGAGATAACGACCGTGAGGCCATCGCGCATCAGCGCCGGTAATTGAAAGCAGAGAGACTTGCCTCCTCCTGTTGGCATGATCGCCAGTGTCTGCTCACCCTCAGCGACTGCCTCGACAATCTCTTTTTGTCCGGGGCGGAAGTCTTCGAATCCGAAAACATCCCGAAGAAGCGTGGCAGCGCTCATGGGGAAATGTACCTGTCTATTCTGAACTGCTCGTTAACGCTACGATCCCACAGCCGAAAGCATCAGGCAAGGGCCGCTTACGCTGCTCTTAGTAGAAGACGGCGACGTTGTTCCGCAGAATGATTTCGAGCGCATAGATCGCGATCAGCGCGACGAGTGGCGCAAGATCCAGCCCGCCCATATTCGGCAGCATGCGACGGATCGGCCCGTAGATCGGTTCAAGCAAGCGCTGCAACCCATACCATATCTGGGCGACCAACGGCTGCCGGACGTTCAGTACGTTGAAGCCGATAAGCCAGCTCATCACAAAATGAACGATGATGAAGAAGCGCGCGATGCCAAGGATCAGCATCAAAATCTGGAAAATGGAAACCATGGCCGTCCTTTCTGTCTACGTCAGTGAGGTAGTCATCATTGCCACACAGGGCAATCCCTTAATGGCTACCGGAACGGAATGCTTGCCATGAAGCCACATTGGCGGTCTTACTGACGGCAGACACACGGATGGGGTTCCCGATGAACAAGAGGCGGGTTTTCGGCTGGATGTGCTTCGACTGGGCGGCACAACCTTACTATACCCTTGGGCTAACCTTTATCTTTGGGCCTTATTTTGCGGGTGTTGCGGCCGATTTCTTCCTGACAAACGGATTATCGGAAGAGGCAGCCGACGCGCGCGCGCAATCGATGTGGTCCTTGGGGCAGACAATGGCGGGATTGGTCATCGCCTTCCTCGGTCCAGTCCTCGGCGCTTATGCGGACAGCACTGGAAGGCGCATGCCATGGATCTTCGGCTTCTCCGTCGTTTACGTTATTTCCGCTTGGATGATGTGGCATCTTTTGCCCAATGGAAGCGGGCTATGGTTCACCCTTTATGCCTTTTCGCTTGGCTTTATCGCCGCCGAATTCGCGCTGATATTTACCAATGCACAATTGCCAAGTCTTGGTGGCCGTGAGGCGATTGGGAAGATCAGCGGATCGGGTGCATCCTTCGGCTATTGGGGCGGTGTATTGAGCCTTTTCATCATGCTTTTGTTCTTTTTCGAGGCGAATGATACCGCAGGAACGACGCTCATCGGTACGGAGCCAGCATTCGGGCTTAACCCCGAAAGCCGAGAGGGTACGCGCGTCGTAGGCCCCTTTATCGCGATCTGGTATATTGTCTTTATGATCCCCTATTTCCTATGGGTCAGGGAATCGAAACCTGTGGTCAAGCAAGGCGGAATTGGAGCCGCGTTAAGCGACCTGAGAGCCTCCATATCCTCGGTGTTCAAGCGCCGCAGCCTAGCAAGCTTCCTTGCGTCTTCGATGTTCTATCGGGACGCCTTGAACGCGCTTTATGGCTTTGGCGGGGTCTATGCGCGACTGGTTCTGGACTGGTCATTGACGATGATTGCGGTGTTCGGGATCGTCGGCGCTGTGACTGCGGGAATAGCCACATATATCGGCGGCATGTTCGATAGCCGCTTTGGGCCAAAGCCGGTAATTCGCGTATGTATTTGGGTACTTATGCTTGTCTGCACGATCATCGTCGGGATGACGCGCGAGAGCCTTTTCGGCCTTCCGCTGGCTGAAGGTAGCAATCTTCCGGACATCATTTTCTACCTCTGCGGCGCCGCGATTGGTGGGGCGGGGGGGGCTGTGTATGCGGCTAGTCGGACGATGATGGTGCGGCATGCGACGGAGGGGCGGCCGACGGAAGCGTTCGGGCTGTTTGCACTTTCCGGCAAGGCGACGGCCTTTCTGGCGCCTGCTCTGATCGGGATCTTCACGCTCTGGACCCAAAGCCCGCGGCTGGGCGTTTCGCCGGTGATCGGACTGTTCGTGATCGGCCTTGTCCTGCTGACCTTCGTGAACCCCGAGGGCGACGCAGACACCACCGAAACCCGGTGAGGCCGTATGGAAAACTACGATTAGTAGTGGATTTTTATTTGACAGATACAAAATCTGTGGCACCTTACCCATAGGCGAAATCAATGAAAGGAGGTGATCCAGTGTCTAGAAAGGTATTGGAGAAAGGTGTCGGGACAACTTGGGAGGTCCGTCGCTAAGGCAGCCCTTGGCTGACGAAAACCCCCAGGTGGGACGTGATCTAACCGACCCCACCTCCTGAACTTTCGAAGGGCCGCACCTGTCGCCAGGGCGGCCCTTTTTCATTCGCTGCAGCGCAGAAAAACCACGCACAAAATGCCCGAATATGCGGTGCACAATCCATGCACAACTGATGCACAACCTATGCATATCGCACCTGCAGCATTTTTCGGCTAGACTGGCCCTGATTTTCACCCCGAACCGCCCCGTAAAGAGATGCTCCAGATCACCGACACCATCTCCCTTCAGGACTGGGAACTGACCGAGCAGTTCGCCCGCGCCAGCGGCCCAGGCGGGCAGAATGTGAACAAGGTTTCGACGGCGGTGGAGCTGCGCTTCGAGGCGGCGCGGAGCCCCTCGCTGCCGGAGGCGGTGAAGCGGCGGCTGAAGCGACTGGCGGGGCAGAAATGGACGACCGAAGGCGCGGTGGTGCTCTTTGTGCAAGACACCCGCAGCCAAGCCCGCAACCGCGAGATCGCGCGGGAGCGGCTGGTGGCGCTGATCCGCAAAGCCACGGAAACCCCCAAACGCCGCGTCCCTACCCGCCCAACGAAGGGAAGCGTCCGGCGGCGGCTGGACGAGAAGAAGAAGCGGGGGGAAGTGAAGGCGCTGAGGGGGAAGGTGGAGTGATTACCTGAATACCGAGGGGATCTTGGAAACCGCCTTGGCGATGCGCTTTAATTGAATCGTAGAAAGTCGAAGGGCACGCGCCGGACCGAGGGCTGGCGCCTTTCCCTCTGAACATGGCGCTTTATGCCAGCCAAGACCGGATGACCTTAGGGCGTTGCTCGCGGGTGACATCGCGCCAGACCGTGGGGGCGGTCCGGCGCGCGCCCGGCGCCTGCGGCGCTGTTCGGGCGGGGCTACACCACCACTTCCAGCGGCTTTTGTTCACCGACGCCGAAAACCCGCTTGTAGCGGGCGATCTCGGCGTCTGGCCCCATCGCCTTATTCGGGTTGTCGCTCAGCTTGACCGTCGGGCGGCCATTGGCGCTAACGGCTTTGCACACGAGGGAGAACGGCGCCAGCGCGTCGTCTTTCACCAAGCCGCGGAAGTCGTTCGTCAAGAGCGTGCCCCAGCCGAAGGAAACCTTCACCCGCCCTGCGAACTGTTCTTGCAGGGCGATGATGCGGTCGGCGTCCAGTCCGTCGGAGAAGATCACCAGCTTGTCGCGGGGGTCTTCGCCGCGCTCTTTCCACCAGCGGATCGCGGTTTCGGCTCCAGCCTCGGGCGCGCCGCTGTCGATGCGGATACCTGTCCAGCCAGCGAGCCAGTCGGGGGCGCGGGAGAGGAAGCCTTCGGTGCCGTAAGTGTCGGGCAGGATGATGCGGAGGTTGCCGTCGTGCTCCTCGTGCCAGTCGGCCAGCACGTCATATGGAGCGCGGGCCAGCGCGGCGTCATCTTCGGCCAGCGCGGCATAGACCATCGGCAGCTCGTGGGCGTTGGTGCCGATGGCCTCGATATCGCGGCGCATGGCGATGCGGCAATTGGAGGTGCCGACGAATTTGTCGCCCAAGCCTTCCATCATCGCCTGTACGGTCCAATCCTGCCAGAGGAAGGAATGGCGGCGGCGGGTGCCGAAATCCGCGAGGCGGAGGCCGTCAACAGCGCGGAGGCGCTCGATCTTTTCCCAGAGCTTGGTCATCGCGCGGGCGTAGAGGACTTGCAGCTCGAACTTGTCCATGCGGTCGAGCACGGCGCGGGAGCGCAGCTCCATCAGCACGGCGAGGGCGGGGATTTCCCACAGCATGACCTCGGGCCAGGATCCTTCGAAGGTCAACTCATACTGGCCATTGCGTTTTTCGAGGTGGTAGGGCGGCAGGCGGAGGTTTTCGAACCACTCCATGAAATCGGGGCGGAACATCTGGCGCTTGCCATAGAAGGTGTTGCCGCGCAGCCATGTGCTTTCGCCACGGGAGAGCGAGAGGGAGCGGATGTGGTCGAGCTGTTCGCGCAGTTCGCCCTCGTCGATCAGCTCTGCCAAGGGGACGTGGCTGCTGCGGTTGATCAGGGAAAAGGTGACGGTGGTGTCGCGGCGATTGCGGAACACCGACTGGCACATCAGAAGCTTGTAGAAATCGGTATCAATGAGGGAGCGGACGATCGGGTCGATCTTCCACTTGTGGTTCCAGACGCGGGTGGCGATGTCCATGCGCGGCCTCCTGAGGTGCTCGGTAGTGATACGGGATCAAAGGGGCCTGCGCCAAGCAGGAATTGGTTAGGCCACGACGCCCTGTTCAAACATCTGTTCGAGTTTGCGGTACAGATCGTCGCCCAAAAGCGGCTTGGAGAGGAACTCATCCATCCCCGCCTCAAGGCAGGCTTCGCGGTCCTGATCGAAAGCAGAGGCGGTGAGGGCGATGATCAGCGGCTGTTCGCCCCGCATCTTGCGAATCTCACGACAGGCATCGAGACCGTTCATTTCAGGCATGTTGACGTCCATGAAGATCATGAACGGGCGATGTTCGGCAAAACGGTCAACCGCGATCAGGCCGTTGACCGCGACCATGGTTTCGATCCCGAGTTTGGACAGGTACGTCTCCAGCAGGGTTGCGTTGAGGGCGTTATCCTCTGCGATGAGAACTGTCCGGCCGTTGAATTGGTCTTTGAGGAAGGCGATCCGTTCCTCGCTGCTGCGGCCAGACTCCTCGACGAATTTGGCCTCTGCCACATGGCTGAATTCAACCGAGACACGGAACGTGGTGCCTTTGCCAGGTACCGACTCAGCGATGGTCACATCGCCCCCCATCAAACGCGCCAGAAGCCGCGAGATAGCCAACCCAAGACCGGTGCCCCTGACGGCGCGGTTTTGCGCGCTTGCGACCTGAGCGTACTGATCGAATATGCGCTCCTGTTTGTCGAATGGAATGCCGATGCCGGTATCGGTAATCATCAGGATCAATGAACCTGCCTCGGCAAGAACGGAGACGCTCACCTTGCCCTCTTCGGTGAATTTGAGCGCGTTGCCGACAAGGTTTGTGAGGATTTGGCGCAGGCGTACCTCATCGACCATGACCAACTCGGGCACATCATCGGAGACTTCGCATTCCAGTTTGAGCGCCTTGGCATCGGCCATCGGGCGCAACAGGTTGAACACATCGTTAATCACACGCGTCACGGATGCCTGGACGGGCGAAATTTCGAGTGCGCCTGCCTCAAGCTTCGAGAAATCGAGGATGTCGTTGATGATCGTCAGAAGACTGCGGCCGGAACTTTCAATCGCTTCGGCATAAGCGCGCTGAGCGCCGGAAAGTTGTGTCTGCATCAGCAGGTCGGTCATGCCGAGGATGCCATTCATCGGGGTGCGGATTTCGTGACTCATATTCGCCAGTATATCGGCACGCGCACGCGCGGTTTGCTCCGCTTGGAAACGCGCGGCAACGAGGCGTGACTGGCGCTGTTTGAAATTGCCGATATCGCGGATGATGCAGACGACATGCTCCAGCTGGCCTTCATCACCGAGAACTGGATTCAGGCTTGCTTCGGTCCAAATGCGGATCCCGTCCCTGGTGTAGTTGGCGATCTCGAAGCGGGTGTGCTGACCCGTCCGTATCGCCTCATCGGCCTTCGCGATGGCTTTTTCATCCGTCTCCTCACCGCCAATGAGCTGACGAAGTGTCCGGCCATGGGCCTGAGATGTGCAGAAACCGAAAGTCTTTTCAAAGGCGGGGTTGATCCATGTGATCAGCCCACCTGAATCGATGATTGCGACCGGATCGGCGGATTGTTCGGAGATCGTTGCCATCTTGCGCAGTTCAACGGCTTTCGTGTGCAAATCGGCAATCGTATCAGCCAGCGCGACCTGCGAAGCGAGCAGCTCTCGGCGGATTTTCTCCCTATCTCTCATGCTGAAATAGACCGCGCCAATGAGCATGGCGGTCAGGATGGCGATAAGGAGAGTTGTCGCGACGAAAATCGAGAACCCCGAAGATTGTTCTATTGTGAGGTTAGCGAACGTAAAATTAACGATATAGAAAGCGGCGATCGCCGGAGGGATGGTGCGCAAAATTGCGGGCCAGAACATGTGCGAGATCACATAAGATGCGCCCGCCGCGACCACGCTCAGGAATAGGATCATCGTCACATCAGGCAAGAACTCAAGCGTGATCAGCCATGTCATCCAAGTCGCTAGTGAGAATCCGCTGGCTTGGAAAAAGGCGAAGAGGCAGATCAAGACAAAGTTGACCCTCGAGGCCAGAAAGCGCCCAGACTGGCGGCGCATCCACATGAGATAGGCATCTTCGGACAGTTCGGTGAGCAGGCAGATGATCAGGCCCAGCCACGCAATGCGCTCGTTCGCAAAGATAAAGAACGTCAAACTGCCGGCGATGATCAGTAATATGCGGAGGAGAGCGAACCTGAGTTGTTCGCGCGCATAACAAACAGGGCGACCCGCGGCACTGCGAGAATGCTCGAAGTTGGCGAGTGTGTCTGCGTAGAGTGCGGAGTCAGCGCTATTATTTTCTGCCCTATTCAAGGGCGACCCCTTTCAGCCCAAATCCTTCCAGCGTCGCGGCCATAGTGCCGTCCAGATCAATCCCGCGGCACAGGTCCAACTTGACCGAAACCGCGAAGCCGAGGCTGGCCGCATCGAGCGCCGAGAAATTGACGCAAAAATCGGTCGCGAGGCCCACAAAGGTCAGTTGTTTGATATTCAGGTTGCGGAGATAGCCCACCAGCCCCGTCGGCGTTTTGCGATCGTTCTCGAAAAACGCGGAATAACTGTCGATCTCGGGGTTCGCGCCCTTGCGAATGATCAGGCTGGCGCGGTCTGTTTCGAGATCCGGATGGAACGCCGCACCAGTGCTGCCCTGAACGCAATGATCGGGCCAGAGAACTTGCGCCCCGTAGGGCATGTCGATCAGCTCCATCGGCGCCTTGCCCGCATGCGAGGAAGCGAAGGAGGAATGGCCCGCAGGATGCCAATCCTGCGTAAGCACAACAGTGTGAAACTGCTTCATTAACGCATTGATTCCGGGGACAATCTGATCCCCTTCGGCGACAGCAAGCGCCCCGCCAGGACAAAAGTCGTTCTGGACGTCAACCACGACGAGGGCGTGTTCCGGAGTCTGCATAAAATAAACAATCTAAAAGTGAGTGTTCGACAAAACTATCGTTGCTGCGGGTATGGGTCAATCCGCGCTATTGTGCGTTGCAACCGCAAGTATTATGGGCCGCATATGTACACGATAGCCGCTCTCTACCACTTCACCCCTTTCCCCGATCCTGCCGCGCTGAAGGGACCGCTCTTTGATCTGTGCCAGCGCGAGGGTGTCAAGGGAACGTTGCTGCTGGCCCGCGAGGGAATCAATGGCACCATCGCCGGATCACGCGCGGGCATTGACGCGGCGCTGGCGCATATCCGCGCCCTGCCCGGCTGTGCCGATCTGGAGTGGAAAGAAAGCACCGCCGAGGAAGAACCGTTTGCGCGGATGAAGGTGCGGCTGAAAAAAGAGATCGTCACGATGGGGCAACCTGACGTCGATCCGCGTGCCTCGGTCGGGCATTATGTGGCGCCAGCTGATTGGAACGAGCTGATATCGGCGCCGGATGTGGCGGTGATTGATACGCGCAACGATTACGAAGTCGCGATAGGCACCTTCGAAGGGGCCGAAGACCCGCTGACCAAGAGCTTTGGCGAGTTTCCTCTGTGGTGGGAGGAAAACAAGGAGCGTTTCCATAACAAGCGGATCGCAATGTTCTGCACCGGCGGTATCCGTTGTGAGAAATCGACCAACTACCTGCTGCAACAGGGGGTTGAGGAGGTTTATCACCTGAAGGGTGGTATCTTGAAATACTTGGAAGATGTGCCCGCCGAGAAGAGCCTGTGGAACGGCGCCTGTTTCGTGTTTGACGGGCGGGTATCGGTGGAACACGGGCTGAAGGAAGGCCCGCATGAGCTGTGCCATGCCTGCCGCCGCCCGATCCTGCCGGAAGATCGTGCAAAGCCGGAATATGAGGAAGGCGTGTCCTGCCATCTGTGCCATGACGAGACGAGCGAAGCCGACAAGGCGCGTTTCCGCGAGCGGCAAAAGCAGATCGCGCTGGCGAAGAAACGCGGCGAGCGGCATTTGGGGGCGTGAGCCGCAGCAGCACTTCATTCTGAGCCACCTCGAGCGTATTGCGTCAGGTACCGGAAGCGGCGATTTTGACGGACGTGCCCGACAGTGGCGCGACCCGCGGGAAACTGGTAACGTTTTGAGAACAGGAAGCTCCGACTGGAAAAACATGCCCGCCCAAACCGCTGGTGACGACACAAATATCTTTCTGTCCAAAACGCTCGTCAGGCTGGCGCTGGTCTTTGGGATCGCTTGGGCGTTGCTGGCCCTGATGTTGAGGGCGCCGCATTTGTTCTCGGCGGCGGGGCTTTCGGTTGCAGGCTTTTTGGCCGCGATATTTCTGCACTCTGTCGAGAAACATTTCAGCGCGCGTATCGTGTGGATTCTGGCTGCCAATGCGGCGATTTTCTGGGGGTCATTAGTGGTGCATGATGATGGGCATCTTTCCTTCATGTTTGTACTTACCGCCGGATTGCCCTTCGCGCTTTTTGACTGGGACAGGTACAAGCGCCTTACAGCCGCGTTGGCGGGCCTGTCGTTTCTGCTGTGGCTGGTTTCGATTTTCCTTCACTTTTATCTTTTGTCGAACTTCGAAATTGTCGATAATACGGCGCTTCTTGTCTCAACCCTGCTGGTGGGTTTGACCATTTTTTCGATGGTCGGGGCGGAACTTGCCTATTTCTCGTTTTATCACTCGAAATTCGGCAGCGAGTTGAACAAGGCGCTGCGGCTTTCGAAGTCATTGGGAGAGAGCCGGCTTCAGTTCCTCCGTAGCGTGAATCACGAAATCAGAACGCCGCTGAACGCCATTGTCGGGCTGACCAGCCTGTTACGGGAGAATACGGAGCTTGATAATGCCACTGCGGAGAAAGTGGATATGATCCACGATTCCGGCATGCGCATCACCGAGATGGTTGGCAAATCGGACAAACTTGTTGCGCTGCGAGAAGATGACCGGAGCGATATGCTCGTGCGCACTGATATTGCTGATTTTGTCGAGAAGACGACGCGGGCGTTCTTTGAAGACGCTCCTGATCGGCCACTTTTCTTTGATGTCCGGTCGCGGCAAGTATTCCTGACTAACAAGGAAATCCTTGAGGCTGCCATTGCCGAGCTGCTCGACAACGTTAAGAAATACACCCCTTCAAACGTGCCGTTGACCGTGCGCATCGACGATGATGACGACTATGTCAGCATTGCATTCGTGGACGCTGGCACCGGCTTTGATCGCGACCGTCTAACGGATGTGATAGGCGGGTTTGCACGGTTGACCGAAGGACACGGAACGGTTCGTGGTTTGGGGATCGGTTTGACCATCGCGATGGAGGCCGCCCTGCGATTGGGCGGCCACCTTGAAGTTAGCAATCACGCAGAAGGCGGGGCGGTGCAGACGCTGTACATCCCAGCGTCCTAGCCGCGCGATCACATGGTTGCGGCTTGGAACGCCAGAAAGTTCAGCGCAGTGGACAGCGCCCAGAACGGTGCAAAAACAAGCCCCACATTACGGCCGTTGTGAGAGATTCTGGGATGCGTTCCCAGAAACCGGATGCCTGCATGATTGGCGTTAACCAGCATGAACAGCGCAGACATGATCGCCAGAATGAAGTGCAGCATATGCCGGTCTGCTAATGGCTGGGCGAAGCCATAGGCGACGCCCGCGGCGATGGCGAGAAAGGCCAAGGCGCCCTGCCGCTGCTCGAAGAGCATGAGGAAGATGTAATCCTCACCTGCGCGGCGGCGCTCATCCGGAGCCGCGCCCAGCGCGCCGTCCAGCATGGCGAGCTGTGTATCATGGGTCAGGAACTGTTTGGGCTTTGGCACGCCGGGGGCAAAGAACGGTAGCACCCAATTGACCACCCACCGCGCCCAGAGCGGGCGAATAACCTCGACCCCGTGCACCAGCGCAGGGGCGAGACAGAGGAGCAAACCTAGTGTAGAAACCAGTGAATCCGACATCGAATGTCCTTTGCGGGCAGTGCGTGAATGAATTATGCACCAATTGGTACGAATAAATTCTCACTTGGGTCAAGAATTAAATACCGGTTAGTATAAAAAGGTATACGATTAAACAATGCGCGGTAGACCAAAGAAGCTAGACGCAGAGAAACTGCTTGATGTGGCGATTGATGCCTATTGGAAGGCCAATCCTGCGGATGTTTCGATGAATACCGTCTGCCAGCTTGCATCCGTTTCAAAGCCGTCGGTCTATCGGGAATTTGGCAACGAGGACGGGCTGACCAGAGCGGCGCTGGACCGTTATGCGGATAACGTTCTGGGTGATGTTTTCGGCATCCTAGAGCAAGGGGACAGGCTGGGAGAGATACTGGCGAAGCTGGTTGAGTTTGCCTGCGACGATCCGCGGATGGCGACGGGCTGCATGTTCTACAAAATGCGGAACGGCAAGCACAGATTCGGGCCAGTGACGCAAGAGCGGATAGAGACGCTCGATCACGCGGCGGAGGGTGCCTATCGCGAGGTGCTACAGCGGTGCCGCGATGCGGGGGACGATCTGGGTGGCGTATCCATTGAGACAGGCGCGCATTATCTGGGTGCGCAGATCGGGCTGGCGATCATGCAACGCGCGGGCGGAGCGGATCGCGCCACAGTGCGCGACTCGCTGGAGCTGGCGCTGTCGGTCTTTGATGCGGGCAATTAGGCGCGGTGGCCCTACTCAAGAAACAAGCTTTTTCTGCACGGCGAAGGGGCTGAGGCCGAGCCATGTCTGGATTGTAGAGGAAATCTCGCGCGGGCCGGTGAACTCGAACTTGTCGCGCTCCGTCTCCACGTCGGTGACGCCCATCCAGATCGCGGTCATGGTCCGCAGGTCGGTTGAGACGTAGAGATCAACCTCGAAGCCGGGATCGGCCCAGCAGAGGTCCACCTCGCCTGCCGGTTCGATCACCAGCCACCAGTCGCGCTTGGTGGAGGGGAGGTCGTGATACAGAAACTGGATCACGGTGCGTTTGTCGGGCAGCGGATCGGGGTTCAGGTTGCGGCGCATGTCCCACATCAGGAGCGAGGGATCGAGGTTCTTGAGCGAGAGGGAAGACTCGACCCATTTCTGCCCCCACATGCCCATGGCGATGACCACCTCGCGCAGATCACGGCCAGCTTCCGTTAAGCTGTATTCAAAGACGCCGCGCTCGGAAGGAACGGGTTTACGCTCGACGATGCCAGCTTCTTCCAAATCCTTGAGGCGTTGGGAAAGGAGCGTTGGCGACATTTTCGGCACGCCACGGCGCAGGTCGTTGAAACGGGTGGAACCGGCGATCAACTCGCGCATCAGAACCATCGTCCAGCGGGTGCAGAGAATTTCAGCCGCCATCGCGAGCGGGCAGAATTGCTTGTATCCAGCTTGAGCCATGTCACTCCCCCTGTGCTATGTGCTGCCATCGTACCCCATACGCTGCATCGGGCTAGTCCAGTTTCTGTACTGGCCGCTCCAGTTTCGGGACTGGAGGGGTGTCGCGGGCGTTTGGCAGGCTGTCTGGCATCGGCTCGGTCTATCCGACCGGCCACAGAATAGGAGCGAAACCATGAGTGTTTATTTAATTGCAGACATTACCGTGACCGACGATGGCTGGGTGCCGGAATATGCTGGCAACGTGCATAAGTTGGTTGAAAAACATGGCGGGAAATACCTCTCCCGCAGCGGCAATATCGAGACATTGGAAGGCGAAGCAAACGGCAGCACACTGATTGCGATACTGGAGTTCCCGTCCCGCGCGGCGCTGGATGCTTTTGCGGCGGACCCTGAATACGCGCCCTATGGACAGGCACGGCAGGCGGGGAGCCATTCCAACTTCCGCGTGATCGACGACACGGATATTGCCGGAACTATCCCCTATCTGAAGGCGGGGTGACGGCGCGCTCGGCGGGTGGGGCGCTCTTCCACCCTGCCCGCCATGCGCGGCTTAACGTTGGGCGTTTTGCCAGTCGGGGTGAACCCACGGCTTGGCGTTATCGGGGGCGAGGGGATCGCGCCCAAGGAGCAGGTCACTGACCTTTTCGCCCACCATGATCGACGGCGCGTTGAGGTTACCGTTGGTGATGCGCGGGAAGATCGAGCTGTCCGCCACGCGCAACCCGTCAACGCCAATGACGCGGGCATGGGGATCGACGACGGCCGTTGGGTCACTCGCCGCGCCCATCTTGCAAGTGCCGCAAGGGTGATAGGCGCTTTCGGCGTGTTCACGGATGAAATCATCAAGCGCATCGTCGCTTTGCACATCAGCGCCGGGCTGGATCTCGTGCCGAACATAGGGCGCGAAGGCCGGTTGCGCGAAGATTTCGCGGGTGAGGCGGATCGCGGTGCGGAACTCCTGCCAATCATCGGGATGGGACATGTAGTTGAACCGGATCACCGGATCGGCATCCGGATCGGCGCTGCGCAGGGTCACGTTGCCGCGTGACTTGGAGCGCATCGGGCCGACATGGGCTTGGAAGCCGTGGCCCTCTGCCGCTGCCTGCCCGTCATAGCGGACGGCGATGGGCAGGAAGTGGTACTGGATGTCGGGGTAATCAATGCCCGCTGACGAGCGGATGAAGCCGCAGCTTTCGAACTGGTTGGAGGCACCCGGGCCGGTTTTTGCCAGAAGCCATTGCAGACCGACCCATGCCTTGCCGAAGATATTCCAGTATTTGAAAAGGCTCACCGGCTGGCTGGCGGCCATCTGGATATAAAGTTCCAGATGGTCTTGCAGGTTTTCACCGACGCCGGGGCGGTCCGCCACCACGGGAATACCGTGTTCGGCAAGATGCGCGGCGGGGCCGATACCCGACAGCATCAGGAGTTTGGGGGAGTTCAGCGCGGAGGCTGCGATGATCACCTCGTTGCTGGCCTCGACCACGGAGATCTGATCGCCTTGCGCGATTTCGACTCCAGTGGCGCGGCCATCCTCAATGACGATGCGGCGGGCGAGGCCGCGCACCACGGTGCAGTTGCCGGTTTTTTGCGCGGGCTTGAGGTAGGCGCTGGCAGCGGACCAACGGCGGCCTTTCCAGACGGTCATATCAAAGGCGCCGAAGCCTTCCTGCTGCTCGCCATTATAATCGCCGGTGACGGGGTAGCCCGCCTCGCCGCCTGCTTTGACGAAAGCCTGCACCAGCGGGTTATCGCGCCGGCCACGGGTGACGTGCAGCGGACCGCCCTTGCCACGCCAAGCGGGGTCGCCGCCATGACCGCCATCGTGCCAATCCTCCATCCGTTTGTAATAAGGCAGCACATCGGCATAGCCCCAGCCGGCCGCGCCCTGATCGCGCCAATGATCGAAATCATGCGCGTGGCCGCGCACATAAATCATACCGTTGATGCTCGATGATCCGCCGATCACCTTGCCGCGCGGACACACCAGCCTGCGCCCGCCCAGATGCGGCTCCGGCTCGGTTTTGTAGCCCCAATCATAGAGCTTCATATTCATCGGATAGGAGAGCGCGCCCGGCATCTGGATGAGTGGGCCAGCATCTGAGCCGCCGAATTCGATGACGATGACCTTGCGCCCTGCCGCAGCGAGCCGATACGCCATGGCACAGCCCGCGCTGCCTGCGCCCACGATAACAAATTCCGCTTTCATTCGACTTCCTTACACTCGCGATGCAAATCGCATCGGTTACTCACCACGCGGGAAACGCTTACTTTCTTCGAGGATATTGAGATCCATGTGATTGCGCATGTAGCGCTCGGATGCCTTTTGCAGGGGCTGGTAATCCCAAGGGAAATAACTGCCGTTACGCAATGCCTCGTAGACCACCCAGCGCCGCGCCTGCGAACTACGGACATCCGCATCGAAGCGGGCAAGATCCCAGCAGGCAACAGCGATGGCTTGGAACTCGGCCAAGGTGCTGGCGTGGGCCGGATCGCCCGCGAGGTTCACCAACTCATGCGGATCAGACTCCAGATCGAACAGTTGATCAGGGTCGAGCGAACAACGGGTATACTTCCACTGCCCCTGACGCAGCGCGACCATCGGGGCGTAGCTGGCCTCGGCCGCGTATTCCATCGCGACGGGGCTGGTGCGCGGGGTGCCGTTGGCAAGCGGCACAAGGCTTTCGCCGGTTGTCCACGGCATGATTTCGGAGATGTCGATGCCTGCCAGATCGCAGAGCGTGGGGCAGACGTCGATATTCGATACGGGCGTGTCGATCCGGCCTGCGGCGACCTTCGGCGCGGCGATCATCATTGGCACGCGGGCGGAGCCTTCGAAGAAGGACATTTTGAACCACAGACCGCGCTCGCCAAGCATATCGCCGTGATCAGAGACGAAGAGGATGATGGTGTTCTCTGCCTGACGGGTGGTTTCCAATGCCTCTATGATCTCGCCGATTTTATCGTCGATATAGGAGATGTTGGCGAAGTAGGCGCGGCGCGAACGGGCGACCATTTCATCGGTCAGATCAAAGCTGCGCCAGTCATTGGCGTCAAAAATCCGCTGGCTGTGGGGGTCATGATCCTCGTAGGCGATCGGGGCGACCGTGGGCGCGAGATGGGCGCACTCCTCATAAAGATCCCAGTATTTGCGGCGGGCAACGTAGGGGTCATGCGGATGGGTAAAGCTGACGGTCAGCGCCCAAGGGCGCTCATCCGCGCCGCGCGCATAATCGTAAATGCGGGCGCGGGCGTTGTAGGCAACCTCGTCATCATATTCGAGCTGGTTGGTGATCTCGGCCACGCCCGCGCCGGTGACCGAACCCATGTTGTGATACCACCAGTCAATCCGCTCGCCGGGTTTGCGGTAGTCGGGCGTCCAGCCGAAATCGGGCGGGTAGATATCGGTGGTCAGCCGCTCCTCGAACCCATGAAGCTGATCAGGGCCGACGAAATGCATCTTGCCAGACAGGCAGGTCTGATAGCCCGCGCGGCGGAGGTGGTGGGCGTAGGTTGGAATGGAGGACGAGAACTCGGCGGCGTTATCATAAACGCCGTTCTGGCTGGGCAACTGGCCGGACATGAACGCCGCCCGACCCGGCGCGCAGAGCGGGCTGGCAGTGTAAGCATTGGCGAAGCGGGCAGAGCGGGCGGCCAGTTTGCGCAGATTGGGCGTATGAAGCCACTCGGCGGGGCCGTCTGGGAAAAGCGTGCCGTTGAGCTGATCCACCATCAGAATAAGGATGTTCGGGCGCGTCATGAAAGACCTTTCGCGAGTTCGAGATCGAGATAGCCGAGGACTTCTGCAATCGCCTGTGCGCCATCGGGGGCGTTGCGGCCAAGCGATTGCTGGAGGTAGACACCGTCAATGAGGGCGGCGATACGGTCGGCAGCGCTGCGCGCGCGGGCGCCGACGAGCGGGCGCAGATCATGTGCGAGGTTGGAGCGCAGGCGACGCTGATAGATCGTCAGAAGGCGGCGGGCCTCCTCAGACACCTGCGCCAGAACGTAGAAGTTCATCCATGCCGCCACGGTTTCGCGCCGGAAATTGCGGGGCGAGAAGGAGGCGCGCACAATCGCCTCGACGCGGGAGCGGTGATCCTTTGCCATGACCAGAGCGCCGCGCACCTCTGCGGAGTAGACATCAAGCGTGAAGCGCATGGCGGCTTCGAAAATCTGCTCCTTGCCGCCGAAATAGTGATGCGCCAGTGCGCTGGACACCCCTGCCCGCCGCGCGATCTGGCTGACCGTAACGCTCAGCGTGCCCGCTGCGCCGATCTCGGCGATGGTCGCTTTGACCAGCGCATCGCGGCGTATCGGCTCCATTCCGAGCTTTGGCATCACGGTCCCATCTGATATTTTATTTGCATTGCAAACCTAGATGGGTTTTTATTGACTCGTCAATCAAGAAAAATCTTCAACGGGAGATCGAAGATGAAATTCAAACCGATGCTATCGGCGCTGGCCCTCGTGGCGGCGTCCCCTGCGCTGGCGGATTGTGGCACCGTTAGCTTTTCCGATGTGGGCTGGACCGACATCACCGCGACAACCGCCGCGACGACGACCGTGCTCGACGCGCTTGGCTATGAGACGGACGTGAAGGTGCTTTCCGTGCCGGTGACGTACACCTCGCTGGCCAATGGCGACATCGACATCTTCCTCGGCAACTGGATGCCGACGATGGAAGCTGACATCGCGCCCTACCGCGAGGCAGGCACCGTCGATACCGTGCGGATGAACCTCGATGGCGCGAAATATACGCTGGCCGTCAACAAAGCGGCTGCCGATCTTGGCATCGCCGACTTTGCCGACATCGCCGCCCATGCAGACGCGCTTGAAGGCAAAATTTACGGCATCGAGCCGGGCAATGACGGTAACCGCCTAATCATGGATATGATTGCGGCTGACGAGTTCGGCCTGTCTGGTTTTGAAGTCGCTGAAAGCTCCGAGCAGGGCATGCTGGCACAGGTGGCCCGTGCTGACCGCCGTGGCGAGCCGGTTGTCTTCCTCGGCTGGGAACCGCACCCGATGAACGCCAATTTCGACATGACCTACCTGAGCGGTGGCGATGACTGGTTCGGCCCGAACTTTGGCGGCGCGCAGGTTTATACCAACACGCGCGCAGGCTATGTCGAGGAGTGCGCCAATGTCGGTCAGCTCCTCAGCAACCTCGAGTTCTCGCTGGCGATGGAAAACGAGATCATGGCGGCGATCCTCGATGATGGCGAAGATCCGAACGAGGCCGCTGCTGCATGGCTGAAGGCCAATATGGGCGTTTTGGACGGCTGGCTCGACGGTGTCACCACCGCCGATGGCGGTGACGCTATGGCCGCTGTCAGCGCCGCGCTGAACTAAGCACCACTGACCCCCGGCCCGCCCAGCGCGCCGGGGGTTTTTACAAGAAACGACAGACCGGCGGAAAACGCTGGCGGACGTGATCGGAACGGGGCGACGGAATGGAATGGCTGACAGATAACAAGATACCGATTGGTGACTATGCCGAGTGGGTCTTTGACCTTCTGCAAACCTATGGCGCGTGGTTCTTCGACGGGCTGTCGGATGGCATGGAAGCGCTGATCGACGGTATTTTGTGGGTGCTGCAAAGCCCGCATCCCCTTATTATCATTGCGCTGTTCGCGGGGCTGACTTGGGCCATGCAACGCAGTTGGAAACTTGCTGGCTTGGTGGTGCTGGGCTTTCTGTTCATCATGAACCAAGGCTATTGGGAAGAAACCACCGAGAGCCTGACGCTGGTGCTTTCTGCCTGCGTCGTTTGTATGGGGATCGGCGTGCCAATCGGGATCGCGGTGGCACACCGGCCGCGGCTTTATGCGGGGATGCGCCCTGTGCTGGACCTGATGCAGACTTTGCCAACCTTTGTGTATCTGATCCCCGCGATTGTCTTCTTCGGGATCGGCATGGTGCCGGGGTTGATTGCGACGGTGATTTTCGTCCTGCCCGCGCCGATCCGTTTGACGCATCTGGGTGTGACCGCCACGCCGAAACCGCTGTTGGAGGCCGCGCAAGCCTTTGGCGCGACGCCAAGGCAGGTCTTGTGGAAGGTAGAACTGCCTTATGCCTTCCCGCAAATCATGGCGGGGCTGAACCAGACGATCATGCTGTCGCTTTCGATGGTGGTCATTGCAGCGCTTGTGGGCGCGGACGGGCTTGGCGTGCCGGTGGTGCGCGCACTCAATCAGGTGAATACGTCGCTGGGATTTGAATCCGGCTTCGTCATCGTGGTGTTGGCCATTCTTCTGGACCGTATGCTGAGGATCGACCGCAAATGACCGCTGTAAGCTTTTCCAATGTGTCGATCGTTTTTGGCGACCGTCCCGAAGTTGCCCTGCCGCTGATGGATGCGGGGCAAAGCCGCTCGGAGATTCAGGCCGCTACTGGGCAGGTTCTGGGCGTGCATGATTGCAGCCTTGACGTTTCCGAAGGGGAAATCCTTGTGTTGATGGGGCTTTCGGGTTCCGGGAAATCAACCCTGTTGCGGGCGGTGAATGCGCTCAATCCAGTGGTGCGCGGTTCTGTCGAGGTGCGTACCGAAGGCGGAATGGTCAATGTCACCAAGGCCGCAGCCGCAACGCTACGCGATATTCGCCAGCGGCATGTGGCGATGGTGTTCCAGCAATTCGGGCTGCTGCCGTGGCGCACCGTGCGGGAAAACACATGGCTGGGGCTGGAGCTGGCGGGCATCCCGAAAGCGGAACGCGCGCGCAAAACCGACGAACAGTTGGAACTGGTTGGCCTTGCTGATTGGGCAGAGCGGAAGGTGGGCGAGCTATCAGGTGGTATGCAACAGCGCGTGGGGCTTGCCCGCGCCTTTGCCACCGACGCGCCGATCCTGCTGATGGACGAGCCTTTCTCGGCGCTTGATCCGCTGATCCGTACACGATTGCAGGATGAGTTGCTGGATTTACAAGCGCGGCTCAAACGGACCATCGTTTTCGTCAGTCACGATCTGGACGAGGCGTTTAAGATCGGCAACCGGATTGCCATCATGGAAGGTGGGCGCATTGTGCAATGCGGCACCCCGCAGGAGATCTTCACGGCCCCCGCAAATGAGTATGTCGCGGATTTTGTGGCGCATATGAACCCGCTCGGGGTATTGACCGCTGGTGATGTGATGGAACCAACGACCGCCGCGCCCGCGCAAAGTGTTGCGCATGATGCCCCGGTGAAAGAGGTGATGACCGCGCTGGCGGAAAGCAATGTCATCGGCGTGACGCGGGATGGCGTGGCCGTGGGGCAGATAGACGCCGCGCGGGTCGTTGCGAAACTCACCAACCCGAACGGCGCCTGACTGGTAAGCTAGCGCACGGCTTCGGTGATTTCGCGCATGGCTTGGAGGAATTTAGCGACCTCCGCTTCGCTGTTATAATGGCACATCGACACGCGAACGGCGGCGCTCATCCCCAAGGGCGCAAGGATATTGGCGGAGTAGTGATCCGCCTTGCGCGTATGGGTGCGAATGCCCCGTTTGCGTAGCTCGGTCACGACATCCGGCGCATCCATCCCTGCGACCGCGATCGTGACCAGCCCTTCGCGGCGGGGGTTATCCACACCGCCGACAATCGTGACCTCCGGCATATCTGCCAGACCTTTGTTATTGCCGGTGCCGTGGATCATTGCATGGGTGAGCGCCGCTTCATGTGCATGGATGGCCTCCCCTGCGGCGACGATCCTTTCGCGCCGGTCGGTGGCAGCGGACACTGCGCCGCCGAGCCAGTCGAAGTAATCAACAACATCAGAGAAGGTCGCGTAGGAGCCGGTATCGCGGGTGCCAAATTCCCACGGATTGCCGGGCGCGTCGATCAGATGCTCATGCTTGAGGGCATTGAGCCTGTCTGACACCCAAGCGAGGCCATAGCCGTGCCGCGAAAACACCTTGTAGGGCGAGACGACATAGCCATCGACATCGTAGCTGGCGATATCAAGCCGCCCATGCGCCGCGTGTTGGATGCCATCAACGATGATGATGCACTCCGCCGCAACCTTGCGGATTTCGGCGGCGATGGCGGCCACATCGACCCCCATGCCGGAGACGGGCGATGTGTGCAGGATCGTGGCGACGCGGGTATCGGGTGTGATCGCGGCGGCATAATGCTGCGGCTCGACGGTGCCGGTTGCATCATCATGCGCCACGAGAACGTGGGATTTACCCGCGACCTCGGACCAATGGCGGGCGGCGCTGCGGGTTGCGGGGTGTTCGAGCGTGCTGCCGAGTACCTGCCCGCCCTCGGTGCCAAGGCAGGCGCTGCGGATCAGGCGAAAGAGCAGTTCGGTGCCGCTTTCACCCACGAAGAACCTGCCCTCAGGCGCATTGAAAAAGACCGCCATATCGGCTTTTGCCTTTTCGATGATCGCTACAAGTGCATGGGCGGCAGGGTTATCGCGGCCCTGATTGTCGGGAATGGCAGCAAATTTCGCTGAGGTTTCGACAACCGAATTCAGGGTCAGAGCGCCGCCTGCATTTTCGAAAAAGACGCGCTCGCCTTCGAACGGGCAGGTATCGACATGTGCGAAACGGCTGCGAATTTGCGCGAGCAGGTCGGCATCAATGGAATGGGGATGGTGTGTCATGTGTGCGGCATTTTCCAAGTCGCGGCCAAGGGGCGGCCAATGTTCTCATGCATCCAATTAGGACGGCGCACGGTCAAGAACAAGCCGCGGAAATTTCTGAGAGGCTGGATGGGCAGAGCGTCCAGTGGAGCGGAATAAATGGCGGCCTCGATAGGATTCGAACCTATGACCTACCGCTTAGGAGGCGGTTGCTCTATCCCCTGAGCTACGAAGCCGCTTCTGGCTGAATGCCGTGTTACGCGCTTGAGGTCAATGTTTAGGCGCATGAGGCTTGGACAAGCCGTGCTACAAACGCTAACAAATGAGAAAGGACTGGATGAGGAACCCTTTTCAGTGACGAATAACAATAAACGCCCACTCACCTTGCGGGATGTATCGGAAGCCTCCGGCGTTAGTGAAATGACCGTCAGCCGCGTTTTGCGGAATAAGGGCGATGTGAGCGAGGCGACGCGGCAAAAAGTTCAGGAAGCAGCCAAGAAGCTTGGCTATGTGCCAAACAAGATCGCAGGCGCTTTGGCATCACAGCGGGTCAATCTTGTTGCTGTTATCATCCCGTCACTGGGGAATATGGTGTTCCCCGAGGTGCTTTCTGGGATCAGCGACGTGCTCGCGGATACGCCGCTTCAGCCGGTCGTGGGTGTCACTGATTACCTGCCCGAGCGGGAAGAGAAAGTGCTCTTCGAGATGCTGTCATGGCGGCCATCGGGTGTCATCATTGCTGGGCTTGAGCATTCGGAAGCGTCGCGGGCGATGCTGGCGCGGGCTGGTATCCCTGTGGTGGAGATCATGGATATCGACGGGCAGCCGATCGATTCTTGCGTGGGCATTTCGCACCGGCGCGCGGGGCGTATCATGGCCGAGGAGATCATCGCGGCGGGCTATCGCAAGATCGGATTCATGGGCACCAAGATGCCGCTGGATCACCGCGCGCGTAAGCGTTTTGAAGGATTCACCCAGACCCTCGCCAAGGCCGGTATCGAGATCGTCGATCAGGAGTTCTACTCCGGTGGTTCGGCACTGGCGAAGGGGCGCGAAATGACAGAGGCGATGCTGAAACGCTCGCCTGATCTGGATTTCCTCTACTATTCTAACGACATGATCGGCGCGGGTGGATTGCTGCATCTGTTGGAAAAGGGTGTCGATATTCCGAGTGAGATCGGGCTTGCAGGCTTCAACGGTGTGGAATTGCTTGATGGCTTGCCGCGCAGACTGGCGACGATGGATGCCTGCCGGCGCGAGATTGGAGAAGCCGCGGCGCGGATCATTTCGGAGCAGAATGCCGAAGGCGCGGAGCAGAAGCCGCAGCTGATCGAAATTTCGCCCAAGCTGAATGCCGGGGACACGCTGCGCCGCTCGTAAGGGCGCTACGCCGATCCCAAATCAACTGAGCCAAAACGAAAACACCCGGCGGAAACCGCCGGGTGCTGCATTTTTATGGGGTCGAACTTACGAGAACCACCAGCGCTCATGCGCCTTGAGGCCGTCGAGATCCCAGTTCGCGGCAACGTTCTCGCCATGGGTCAGACCATTGCCAAGGCCCATGATGTAGTTGGCGAACATCGCGACGATGGCGCCGCCGTCATCATTGATGAGGCGCTGGCATTCGGCGTAGATCGTGGCACGCTTGGTGTCGTCCAGTTCGGAGCGGCCATCTTTGACCAGCGCGTTGAACTGGTTGGCAGCTTCAGTGTTGCGCCAAGCGGTGTCGTTCCACTCGGTGTCTTCGACATAAGCCGATGCGAACATCCAGTCTTCGGTCGGACGGCCACCCCAGTAGCAGGCGCTCCAGCCCTTCTTGTTCCAGACGTTGGACCAGTAACCATCGGAAGGCTCACGAACCACTTCAACGTCGATCCCTGCTTCGGCAGCAGAGGCGGCGATGAGCTGAGCGGCGTCGACCGCGCCTGCAAATGCCGCGTCCGAAGAGGACAGCTGGATCGGACCGCTATGGCCGGACTTCTTGTAGTGATGCGCGGCCAGTTCCGGATCGAACTCGCGCTGCGGCAGGTCGCTTGCATGGAAGCGGTTTGCCGTCGAGATCGGGTGGTCGTTACCAACAGCACCGTGCCCGAGGAGGATCTTGTCCACCAGTTCCTGACGCTTGAGCGACAGCTTCAGAGCCATGCGCAGATCGTAGTTATCGAACGGCGCGGTATCGAGGCGCATCGGGAAGGTGTAGTGCAGTGTGCCGGTGGTTTCGAGGATATTGAGGTTCGGGGCACGGGCCAGCAGGTTCACCGTTTTGGGGTCGATCCGGCTGATGGTGTCGACATCGCCGCTCATCAGAGCGTTCTGGCGAGCGGTTACGTCGATGATCGAGATCAACTCAAGCTCGTCAAAATGGGCTGCGCCCTCTTTGAAGTAGTTCGGGTTGCGCGTGCTGCGCAGTCGTACGCCCGGATCGAACTCGGACATGACATAGCCGCCGGTACCGATGCCGGAGTTCGGGTCGACCTCGCCATTCTCGGCCGGCAGGATCAGCAGGTGGTAATCCGACACAATGAACGGGAAGTCGGCGTTCGGGGAATCGAGGTCGATGATAACCTGATAGTCGCCCTCTTTGCGAATTCCGGTGATTGCGGAAAGCAGACCCTTGGCCGCAGAGGTCGAGTCCTCGCCCATATGATACGCGTAGGTCGCCAAGACATCGTCAGCGGTTAGCGTCTTGCCGTTGTGGAATTCAACACCACGGCGGAGGTTGAAGGCCCAAGTTGCGCCGCCATTGGACGGCTCGTAGCTTTCGGCCAATTCAGGAATGAGGCTGCCATCAGCGGCAATCTCGGTGAGCGTGTTACCATAGGTGTAGCCCACCATGGTCATCATGCCGTTTTCGAAAGTCGCTGGATCGAGGCTGTCTGTCGTTGAGCCGTAGGCCATGCCAGCACGGAAAAGACCGCCGGACTTCGGCGTCTGGGCCATTGCCATATCTGCCATAGACATTGCGGCGGGCAGAGTGACGCCAGCGGCAAGAGACGACATGATGAACGAACGCCGGTCGATCTGGCCGGTGGTCAGTTGGGACGCTTTGTTCTTGAGGTAGATATCTTTTTTCACTTTTTTCTCCCTGTTTGCTCCCTCGTCTCGACCGCAGTCAGAGAGGGATCCCCTAGATACCAACCGATTCCGCGCGTCAGGTCCAGCATTTTGCTCAAATTCGACGTGGGAAATGTCGCTCATCCATAATTGGCGGGTGCGCGAGGTGACGGCAAAAAGGTTTACAACCACGCATCGGTTCTGTCTTATGACGGGACACCCGCCGCCAAAAAGAAGGCGGAAGCAGATAAAAACAGGGGAAGACAGGGGGAAGAAGCTTGCATCCAGTGCTCGCGACTGTGCTGAAGCGCCTAGGTTTGGGCCTTCTGACGCTATTTATCGTATCCGCCATTATTTTTAGTGCTGTCTCGCTTTTGCCCGGTGATTTCGGGGAAGCTGTGCTTGGACAGGCAGCAACCGAGGAAACTGTGGCGGCCTTCCGCAGGGAGCTTGGGCTCGATACACCTGCGCCGATCCGATACGTCGAGTGGGTCGCGGGTGTTCTTCAAGGCGATCTGGGAACATCCTTCTCGGGGCGCAATTCATCCGGCGTGGACCGTTCGCGGCCTGTGATCGACCTGATTGCGCCGCGCCTGTCGAATACGTTGTTCCTCGCCGCTGTCACCGCGGTGATCGCTGTGCCGCTGGCGCTGTTCCTTGGTGTGACGGCCGCGCTCTACCGAAATTCCGCCTATGACCGGACGGTGAACGCGGCGACGCTGACGACGATTTCCACGCCGGAGTTCTTTGTTGCTTATATCCTGATCCTGCTGCTCGCCTCGCTCTGGCCGGTGTTTCCGTCGCTGGCGAATGTGGATGCCAGCACACCGTTCATGGAGCGGCTGTTCCGCATCGCCCTGCCCGCCATGACGCTAACGCTGGTCATCGTCGCGCATATGATGCGGATGACGCGGGCGGCGATTATCAACCTGCTGGCCAGCCCGTATATCGAAATGGCGCGGCTCAAGGGCGCGTCGCAGCGCGAGGTCATCATCAAGCACGCACTGCCGAATGCATGGGCGCCGATCGCCACCGTGATCGCCTTCAACCTCGCCTATCTGGTGGTCGGCGTTGTCGTGGTTGAGGTTGTCTTTGTCTATCCCGGGGTCGGGCAATTGATGGTTGATAGCGTGACCTCGCGGGATATCCCCGTGGTGCAGGGCTGCGCGCTGATCTTTGCCGCGACCTACATCCTTTTGAACCTGATCGCCGATATCATTGGCATCGTTACCAACCCGAGATTGTTGCACCCGAGATGAGCGAAACACCCGAAACATACTCGGCCGCCGCGGAAGTCGGTGCCGTTCGCAAGCGCCGGACCCGTTCGGAACGGATCTGGCTTGTATTGAAGAAAGCGCCCGTGACGGCTTGGTTCGGCATGATCGTCGTGACCTTCTACATCATCGTCGCGCTCTTTGCGCCGGTATTGGCCCCCTATGGCGAAGCGGACAGCTCTTTTGCGGCATATCTTCCTTGGGGTGATGGGCATGTTTTCGGCACCGATCAGATCGGGCGGGATATCCTCTCGCGCCTGATCTACGGCGCACGAAATACGATGGGCATTGCGCTTGTTACCACCTTTCTCGCCTTCTTGATTGGAGGCGGGCTGGGCTTGGTCGCCGCAATAAACCGGAGCTGGCTTGACCAGATCCTGAGCCGTGCAGTGGATGTTTTGATGGCGATCCCAAGCCTCATTTTCGCGCTGATGTTGCTCTCGATTTTTGGTTCGACCGTCACCAGCCTGATCCTGATCATCGCGGTACTGGACTCGACCCGCGTGTTCCGCCTGACGCGGTCGGTCGCGGTTGGCGTTGTGGTGATGGACTATGTCGAAGCGGCGCGCTTGCGCGGCGAAGGGCTGGGCTGGGTGATGCGCCGCGAAATCCTGCCGAACATCATGCCGCCCTTGGTGGCGGAGTTTGGTTTACGCTTCTGCTTCGTATTCCTGACGATCTCGGCGCTCTCTTTCCTTGGCGTTGGCATTCAACCGCCGACCGCAGACTGGGGCTCGATGGTGCGGGAGAACGCCTCACTGATCCAATTCGCAGCCTATGACCTGAAGGCAGGGCTGACGCCACTGCTGCCGGCGGCTGCAATCGCGCTTCTGACAGTTGCGGTGAACTTCATTGTCGACTGGTTCCTGCATCAGACAAGTGGACTTCGTGATGAGCACTAATAATAAGGGCGATATCCTCCTTGAGATGAAAGACATCCGGATTGACGGATTCTCTGACGAGCGCTGGCATCACATCATCAAAGGCGTTGATCTGACGCTGCGCCGTGGCGAGGTGATGGGGCTGATCGGGGAATCCGGCGCGGGGAAATCGACGCTGGGCAAGGCCGCGATGGGCTATGCGCAACCGGGCTGCAAGATCACGGGTGGCTCGATCATGTTTGACGGGATCGACCTGCGGACGCTGCCTGAAAGGAAGAAACGCCATCTGTGGGGCACGCGCATCGCTTATGTCGCGCAATCGGCAGCGGCATCGTTCAACCCTGCGCACAGGCTGATTGACCAAACGGTGGAAAGTGCCACGCGCGAAGGCATCCGCCCTGATCGCGAGAGCCGACAGGATGCGATAGACCTTTATCGTGCGTTACAGTTGCCGAACCCCGAAGCCATTGGCGAGCGGTATCCGCACCAAGTATCGGGCGGTCAGTTGCAGCGGGTGATGACCGCGATGGCGATGTCGCCGCGGCCTGATCTGATCATTTTTGACGAGCCGACGACGGCGCTCGACGTGACCACGCAGGTCGAAGTGCTCGCTGCGATGCGCAAGATCGTCGAGGAGTTCAACACGGCGGCGATTTACATCACCCACGACCTTGCTGTCGTGGCGCAGATGGCGGATTTCATCAAGGTTCTCCGCTATGGTGACGAGGTTGAGGAAGCCGAAACCCGCAAGATGTTGACCGATCCGCAAGAGGCCTACACCAAATCGCTTTGGTCCGTGCGCTCGCTAGAGAAGCCCGAAGAAAAGAGTGACGATATTGCGCTTGAAATTGAGCGCGTCGATGCTGCTTACGGGACCGTGAAGGTGCTTCACAATGTGTCGATCAAAGTGCCGCGCGGTAAGACGGTGGCTGTGGTTGGCGAGTCCGGCTCTGGCAAGTCGACAACGGCGCGGGTGATCACAGGGCTGCTGCCGCAGTCCAATGGCGAAGTACGGTTCAATGGCAAAGCCCTACCGCCCAAGCTTCAGGATCGCTCGAAGGACCAGTTACAAAAGATCCAGATGATCTACCAAATGGCCGATACCGCGATGAACCCGCGGCAAACGGTAGAGGAAATCATCGGGCGGCCGCTCGATTTTTATCTCGGGCTAAAGGGCCGCGCGCGGGAGAAGCGCGTCATTGAGCTGCTGAATATGATTGAGCTGGATGAGAGCTTTCTTGATCGTTTGCCCTCGGAGCTTTCGGGTGGTCAGAAGCAGCGTGTGTGTATCGCGCGGGCATTGGCGGCCGAGCCTGAGGTGATCATTTGTGACGAAGTTACCTCTGCGCTCGATCAGATCGTGCAAGAAGGTATTTTGAAGCTACTGATGCGGCTGCAGCAGGAGTTTGGGATTACCTATCTCTTTATTACCCATGATATTGCGACCGTGCAGGCGATTTCGGACGAGATCGTGGTGATGTTCCAAGGGAAAGTTGTGGAACAGGGGCTGAAGAGCGAGATCCTCGCTCCGCCCTATCCGGACTATACGCAGCTCTTGCTGTCCTCGGTTCCGGAGATGGACCCTGATTGGCTGACCAATCTGCTCAACGTGCGGGATGGCGTCAGTTGATCTGACCTGCCGAAAACACGGGTGTTGGCAAAAGAAAAGGCCGGGCTGATCAGCCCGGCCTTTCTGATCCGACATGCCCCACCGCTTCGGATCAGACCTCCTCAACAAGTGTGAGGATGTCAGGATTCTCGGCAAGGATCTTGGCTTCGCTCACCTTGAGCGACTCGCGTACCGAGCCGCCGTAGCTTTCGAGACGCTCGCGCAGTTCGGGGAAGAGTTCGAAAATCTCTTCGCGGGTTTCTTCGGCGAAGGCACCCATGCCGACCTGACCGGGATGGAAGCTCTCGGACGGGATGCCTTCGGCGTAGATCAGCTCGTGGGTGTCGAACATCATGTGGAAATATTCGACGCTGCCGCCTTCAAGCTGGAACACGGTTTCATCGTTGATCAGTGCCTTGGCGGGCACCAGAGCCTCGCGCTTGCCGAAGAGCAGTTCGACATGCCAGCCCTTGACCAGCATCCTGTGCTGCGGCGAGACGCGCAGATCGCGGCTGTTGCCCATTGCTCCCTTGCGGATCACAACCGGGGCGAATTTGCCCTGCGCGGCGACGCTCGTTGAACCGATCCAACGGATCGGGCGGAAGCCGCGATCGACGGTGATTACCTCATCGCCGGGGCGGAGGTCTTCGATCGCGATTTCGCCCTTGCGGGTAGAGATCCGCGTACCGCGTGCAAAGCAGACGATGTTGAAGTTGATCGTTTCGAAGTTAGAGAAGGTGATATCACCAACGCGGCCGTCCTCATCACCGGCGGTGATGGAATAGGAGCCATTCGGCCCATAAGCGGGCAATTGACCATCCGGCGAGGTGCCATTGAGGATGTTCGACAGAAGGTAATCGGTGCCCGGACCAAACGAAACCGCCGCGCCGCCATAGACCGGCGTGAAAGTACCAGAAGAGTTATCGTCCAGCCCTTCGATATCGGTGGCGATATCCTCTTGCTGAACGGCAGTTGTCAGCGTGATTTCATCGGCCTCCGCTGCGGCCTCGTCCGCGACGAAATTCTCGACACTGGAGACAGTATCGGTGGTGCCTGTCGAGGCCTTCTCAACCGTGCCGTCGCCATCGTTGTTGACGGTGACATTGATCGTCTCGTCAGTGACGCTGCCGCCTTGCGAGGTATAGGTATCGCGGCCATCACCACCGTCTATGGTATCGGTGCCCTTGCTGGAGATGATCGTGTCATCGCCCGTGCCGCCGCTGATATTGTCGTCATAGGTGCCGGTATCTTTGTGGTCATCACCGTAATGGCCATAGCCATAACCCTGACCGTGGCTTTCGTGGCCTTGGCCGGTCTGGTTCTGGTGACGATCACCGTCATGGCTGCCGTCATCATAGGCGCCGCCGTCACCGTCGATGACATCATTGCCTGCGCCGCCATAGATGGTGTCATCCCCCTGACCGCCAAAAATGGTATCGTCGCCTGCGCCGCCATTGATCGTATCATTAAAGCTGGTGGCAGCGGTTTCGCCGTCATGACCGTCGCCTTCGTGGCCGTAGCCGTAGCCTTCGCCGTGGCTCTCATGGCCTTGGCCGGTCTGGTTGCGGTGGCCATCGCCGCCATCGGTGCCGTGACTATCGGTGCCTGCGCCGCCATCGCCGTAGATGACATCGTCACCGTCGCCGCCAGAGATGAAATCATCCCCTGCATAGCCATAGATCACATCGTTATCGCCATCCGCGCCGTCAATGCTGTCACCGTCGGCATCGGTGTAAACGACGGTCATGGTATCGTTTTGGTTTGTCCCATCAACGATGCCGTCCTTTTCAGGTGTGGCGGGCGGGTTTGAGTTTGAACTGGTCACGGTGCTTTCCCCCAAATGTGGCAAGACTATGACTAGCAGCCTCCAATCATGCAGCGAAGCTCGCTATTTCGTATTTTGAAATGTTGCGCATCTTTATCCCAGATTGGGGAACAGTTCAGGCGCTTTTTGATGCATTTCGGCGATCAGCGAGACAAAGAAGCGCGAATCGCGGGCGCCGCCGGAGCCTGGACGGAGGCGAATCGCGAGGGCGGAGCCGTCCTCTGGGTGCAGCGGGACGCAGAGTGCGCGCTCCACGTCATCCCAAAGATATTTGTCACTGCCAGCCTTGCGCACCCGCTGGACGAAACCCGCGCGCAGGGTCCGCATATCCTCGTTCTCGCTGGAAGCAGCAGCGATGTGGCGCACGGCTTCCTCGGGCGGAATGGCGCTGAGCAAAACAGCGGCGAGGTCGATCTCCATGAAGCCCTGATAGTCGATACCGCCGGCATCAGGGTCCGATGTTTCGGCAATCGCGATCTCACCGCTGCCGGACAGAACCGCCAGATCGACATGAATGCGCTTGCCTTGGATGACGCCGCGCACTGTCTCCACTGCCCGCTCGATATCCGCCGATGCAGCGCGGGCAGATCGAAAGGACGCAAGCGCGCTATTTGTCAGGATGATCTGGCGATGACCAAGCTGGTAACGGGCAAATCCGGCCGCGATCAGCGCGGCGACGGCACGATGGACACCTGAACGGTCAAGGCCTGTCCTCTGCATCAGATCCTGAGCGGTATAGGGGCCGCCGGAGCCGAGCGCCTTTAGCACGGTAAGCATCCGCGCAGCGGCACCGCGGGGCTGAAAAGCCTGCTCGTTGTCGGCGTTCTTCGGCACTAATGATCCTTTGATCACGTCTTGGTCGGCCATGTAACTATCGGCCAGAGCGCCACCCACACGCAAGATGCGAAAAGGGCCACGCAGATGCGCGGCCCTCTTTGATCTTCCCCTCTGATCGAGGCTTATTCGGCAGCGAGCCTCAGACTGACCTCTTCCCTAGCGGTTTGGCCGTCGGATGTGAGTTCCTGCATGGCTTCATCCAGCGCAGCGGTGTTGCGGCTCACCGAGTTGATGGCACTGCTTTGCTCGGTTGTGCTGACGGAGATGGACGCAATCATCTCAGAAATCTCAGCGACTTCCTTCGAGATTTCATTCAAGACGGCGCCGCTTTCATCAACCGTGCGCGTGCCTTCCTCGACATGTTCAGCGCTTTGCGCGATCAGTTCTGCAATGTCGCTGGCAGCTTTTGCCGAGCGGCCTGCAAGCGCCTGTACCTCACCAGCGACGATGGCGAAGCCACGGCCCGCCTCACCAGCGCGCGCAGCCTCCACACGGGCGTTGAGGGCGAGAAGGTTGGTCTGGAAGGAAATCTCGTCAATCAGGGTGGTGATCGAAGAAATCTCGTCGGACGACACTTTGATGCGATTCATGGCGTCAACGGCGGAGTTCGCCACTTCGTTGCCGTCGCGGGCTTTGGCAAGAATAGCGGTTGCCTTACCGCTGGCATCTTCGGTGCTCTTCGCGTTGTCACGAACAGAGGTTGCAAGCTCTTCAATCGCTTCGGCTGCCTGCTCCAGCTCAACTGCGATCTTCTCTGACTGCTGACGCATTTGCGTTTCGCGGGCAGCTTTTGCTTCCATCTCTTCGGCTTCACGCTCACGCATTTCTGCATCACGCGCGTTGCTTTCGATGATGCTTCTACGGAACTCGTCCAATGCACCAATTAGGCGACCGATCTCGTTTTTGCTCTGTGGCGGGAGCGCGACATCCAAGTTGCCCTGAGACATTTCGGCTGCGCCATTGATCACAGTGACCATCTGACGACGGAGAGCAAACGCGAGCCACAGACCCACAATGACAGCACCGCCAAGTGCAACGAGGCAAATGGCAATCGTCTGCCACATCGCAAGTTGAGCATTCGCTTTCAACTCGGACATCATGGCGCCCAAGTCTTCTACGAGGCGGTTTTCCATGTCCTTCAGGAGGTTGATCCGCGCAGTCTGTGCATTGAAGAAGTCCTGCCCGTTGATGCCGCCGAGTTCGGGGTTGTTCGCGCCGGCGGAAAGCGCCGCATCGCGCATACGAGCGACGTCCTTTGCTGGACCTGACTGGGTGAAGGCCTCGAATGCCTGAGCCTGATCAGCAGTAGCGCCGGCGAGGAAGTTCGCGAAGTACACATCCTGGCGCACGATCAGATCAGAGAAACGCGAGAACACGGCAGGGGCGAATTGGCCCGCAGCGAAGCCTGAGGAGCCGACGGCCCGCTCAATACCGGCGCGTTCCTTACCCTGAAGGAACTGACCAACTGAGAGGCTCTGCTGGGTCAGGATCGAGACACTGCTGTTCTCAGCGATATAGCCATACACTTCGAGCATGAGGCCATTGAGCGCCGTGTAGTAGTTGATCGCTTCAGAGGCAGAAATGGATAGCCCGTCGATCTGGCGCCTTACCTCGGGCATCCGGCTCAACTCGCGCTCGATATTGGCAAGTATCTGAGTGAGTTCTGTACCGTATTCTGTGGTATCAAACGCGCGAACATCGGCCAGTGCCTTAGCGGCGAGCGGATCCGTGGTAGCACGCTGAGCACGCAATTCGTTGACGAAGCTCTCACCATTCGTATTGATGAAAACAGCGGTCGCGCCACGCTCTTTCTGCTGTTCGTGAACAGACTCAGACATGGCCTTGCCGAGTTCGACTAGTGCGGCGTTACGGTTGATCTCGCCAACGGTGCCGAGGCGGTCCAGCACGATAACTGCCCCCAAACCAATAGCGACAATAATCGGCAATATTAATACTGCGATCATTGATTGAACCAGCGACAGACGGCTCAAGAATGATGTTCTTTCGGACATAAGTCCCTCCAAATCACAAAACGAGATCCACATGAGGAATGTGCTCTTGGAATGGGAAACGGTTGTCCGGGTGCAAATGTTATTGAAAATAAGAAAGAATCATTAAAACCCGACATTACTGCCAGGTTCCAAACAACCAAAAGGATTGGTCGGGCCTCAGAAGTCGAGGTTTTCGACGCTGAGGGCGTTTTTCTGGATGAACTCGCGGCGCGGTTCCACGACATCGCCCATCAGTTTGGTGAAGAGATCGTCTGCCTCGGCCACATCGTCGATCTTCACCTGCAAGAGCGTGCGGGCCTCGGGATCGAGTGTGGTTTCCCAAAGCTGACCGGGGTTCATTTCACCCAGACCTTTATAACGCTGGAGCGTCAGGCCGCGTTCGCCCTCTTCGAGGATCGCTTGCAGAAGGTCGAGCGGGCCGTAGATCATCTGATGCCGGTCTTTGCGGTGCAATTGGGCCGGTGTTTCGTAGATCTCTTGCAGGCTCTTGGTAAAGCTGCCGGTTTTGCGGGCCTCGCCGGAGCGGAGCATCGGGCCGTCGAGTGTGCGGACCTCTTCAACACCGCGCAGGATACGGGCGAGGCGAATGCCGTGGTCTTGGGTGATCCGGCCCTGCCAACCGCGCTCGTACTCCAGCGCGATCAGGTCGAGGCGTTTGGCGACCTTGTCGGCCACGCCTTGCAGGTCGGCATCCACCGCGCCCGGCACGAAGCCACCCGCGATGGCGGCTTGTTCGAGGATGTGGCGGGGATAATGGGTCGGGAAGGCATCCAGAACGCGGCGCAGCTGGCGCGCCTCATCGACCACGCGGCGCAGATCGGCACCGCCTATCTCGGAACCGTCGCCAAGCCGCAGAATAGCGCCTTCGGTTCCCTGCTCAATCAGGTATTCGTCCAGTGCCGCCTGATCTTTCAGGTAAACCTCGGAGCGGCCCCGCCCAACCTTAAACAGTGGCGGCTGCGCGATATAGAGATAGCCACCCTCGATCAGCTCCGGCATCTGGCGGAAGAAGAAGGTCAGCAGCAGGGTGCGGATGTGTGCGCCATCCACGTCTGCGTCGGTCATGATGACGATCTTATGGTAGCGCAGCTTTTCGATGTTGAACTCGTCACGGCCGATGCCTGTACCCAGCGCCATGACGAGGTTGCCGATCTCCTGACTGGAGAGCATCCGGTCGAAGCGCGCGCGCTCAACGTTGAGGATCTTACCACGCAGGGGCAAAACAGCCTGCGTCCGGCGATCGCGGCCCGTTTGGGCGGAACCACCGGCGGAGTCACCCTCGACGAGGAAAACCTCGGTCTTTGACGGGTCCTTCTCAGAGCAGTCCTTCAGCTTACCTGCAAGGAAGTTCACATCCATCGCGGTTTTACGACGGGTCAGTTCCCGGGCTTTACGGGCGGCTTCACGGGCCATTGCGGCCTCGATGATCTTACCGACGATCTGCTTGGCCTCATTCGGGTTCTCTTCGAACCATTCAGAGAGCTTCTCGCCGACGAGGTTCTCAACTGCGGGGCGCACTTCGGAGCTGACCAGTTTGTCCTTCGTCTGAGAGGAGAACTTCGGATCAGGTACTTTTACCGACAAAACGCAGGTCAGGCCTTCGCGGGCATCGTCGCCGGTGAAGTTGATCTTCTCTCGCTTCGCGATGCCGGTGTCTTGGGCATATTTGGTGATGGTGCGGGTCAGAGCGGCGCGGAAACCGGCCATATGGGTGCCGCCGTCACGCTGCGGAATGTTGTTGGTGAAGGGCAGCACATTTTCGTGGAAGCTGTCATTCCACCACATTGCGACCTCGACGCCGATGTCGTCCCGTTCACCGTTCATATGGATCGGCTCGGACATGATCGAGGATTTCGAGCGATCCAGATATTTGACGAACTCGCGCACCCCGCCATCGTAATACAGCTCGGAGCGCAGCGCCTCGGCGGGGCGCTCATCTTCGAGGATGATCCGCACACCAGAATTGAGGAAGGCCAGCTCCCGCAGGCGCTTTTCGAGTGTTTCGAACACATAGTCGAGATTGGAGAAGGTGCCCGTCGACGCAAGGAAGCGGACCTCGGTGCCAGTCTCGCCACCCGCGTCACCGACGACGCGCAAATGCTCGGTCGTGTCACCGTGTTCGAACTTGGCGTAATGCTCTTTGCCGTTGCGCCAGACGCGCAGCTCAAGCCAGTTGGACAGCGCATTCACCACGGACACACCGACGCCGTGCAGACCGCCGGACACCTTGTAGGAATTGCTGTCGAACTTACCGCCAGCGTGCAGTTGGGTCATGATGACCTCTGCAGCGGAGACGCCCTCTTCCTTGTGCATTTCGACGGGAATCCCGCGCCCGTTATCACGGACGGAAACCGAGGAATCCGCATGGATTTTGACATGGACATAGTCGGCATGACCGGCCAGCGCCTCGTCAATGCCGTTATCCACGACTTCGTAGACCATGTGATGCAGACCGGAGCCGTCATCGGTATCACCGATGTACATACCCGGGCGCTTGCGAACGGCTTCTAAGCCCTTGAGAACTTTGATTGAATCTGCGCCATAATCTTGCGGCTGCGGGGCCGGTTCAGACATCTGGATTACCCTTTATGGTTTGTGTGTCTTTATAGGCGGTTTGGCAGGGGATGTCACGCCAATGACACAACATTTGGCGTATCCGGACGGACAATAACACAAGGGCCGCGCATGGCCGAAAAGGCTGCACCAACTAAGGCCAAAGGCGGGCGACTTCGGCCCGAATTTCGCGGCGCAGCCACTGGTGGGCGGGAACCTTATCATCGCGCGCGTGCCAATAGATTTGCATCTGCGGCGTCGGGATTTCGAAGGGCGGCTGAAAGACCGATAACGCCAATCGTTCCGCCAGATCATCAGCCAGCTGGACCGGAACAACCGACAGGTAGCGGCTCTTGGCGACGCCCTGCCGAGAATGACGGACTTCCCGAAGTAAAGCATCCGACCGAGGAAGAGGCGGCCGCGCTGGGGGCGATATGCGCAAGCCACGGAATCCGGTTTATCGGACCACCGCTAGAGCCACTCACGGCCGCTTAGAAGAACGGAATCACCAAGCCCACAAGAACAAGCAAGCCGCCCGCGACCCTATTGATGCGGGCGGTCATCGTCGGGGAGGTCAGAAGCCGGCGCGCCTGATGGATCGAAAGCGCCATAACCAGATTGCCAAACAGCGGAATGGCGAAGGAAATCGTGCAGATGGCGGCGATGTCCCAGCCATTCACAGCAGATACATCGAAGAAACCGGGCAACATGCCCATGTAGAACAGGATGGCTTTCGGATTGCCAATAATCACCGCCAGACCAGCGACAAAACCGGACCATTGACCGGGCCGCGTGAGGGCGCCGGTCGACTCGATGGGCTTGGATGCCGAGCGGATGACAAGAAACCCCATCAACAGGAACGTGCCACAGGCGACCCATTTCAGCAGTTCGAGAAAGCCGCCATAGACCGACAGAATCCAGCTCACGCCCAAGATCGCGCAAAACGGCCAAAGGATATCGCCTATCGCGACCCCAACGGCCAGCGGCCACGCGCCGTGAAACCCACCCGAAAGAGCGCGCGCAACCAGCGCCACCCACACCGGGCCGGGGGTGAAGAAAAGCACCACCATTGCGAAGGAATAAAGCGCGAGATCAGAGGCGGCGACTGTCATTGGATGTCCATCAGAATTTGTGCCCCATGAGGTCAAGCGGGGCTTTGGCATCCCACTCGTTATCGCGCAGGGGCAGGACCATCAACGTTTCATCCGGTTCGGTCTTGATCTCGCCGGTGTGCCCATCCTCGAGCGCGACGAACCTGAGCATATTCGGCTGCGCCACGAACCCGTGGCCCGCATACATGGCGCGATCGCCGAACAGCACCATGAATTGCGCAGGTCCAGCGCGGGCTTCGTCTATGGCCCTTTTCAGCAGGCGCGAGGCAAGACCCTGCCCGCGTAAGTCAGGCGCAGAGGCGACATCGCCAACGCCCATGACCGTCAGAACCGCATCCCCCAGTCGCACATCAAGCAGGCAGAGGCCGATATGGGCGGCAACCCTGTCGCCCTCCCGAATGAGAAGGCGGAGATGGTGGCGTTGCTGGAAGTAGCTGCGATTGTAGAAATTGGTGGTGAAGGCGGCCTTCAACAGCGCAGCGATGGCGCGGTCATCTTTGGCATTCAACTGGGTTTCGTGAATGATCTCAACGTCATGTGTCATGGGGTGACTTCCTGTACGATGCTGCGCCCTGCCTCTTCGTCAACGGAGACATATTGCGCGCGGCTGGCCAGTTCTTCGAATAATTCCATGCCGGTTCCGGTCATCCATGCTTGCGCGCCCAGTGCGCAAATTTCGTCGTAGAGGGCTGCGCGGCGCGCTGCATCCAGATGCGCGGAAACTTCATCCAGCAACAAGAGCGGTGGCGTTCCCTGATCGCGCAGAAGCGCGCGGGCATTGGCTAGGATAAGAGCAATGAGAAGCGCCTTTTGTTCGCCAGTCGAGCAGTCGCGGGCGGGCACGCCCTTGGCGCGGAACACAGCGGAAAGATCGGCGCGATGCGGTCCGACCAAGCTGCGCCCCGCGGCGATGTCGCGTGGGCGGCTCTCAGTATAGGCGGTGAGCAGATCGTCGGCAGTTTCCGGCATCTCGGCACCATCTGCGCCCGTAATGGTAAGGTCTGACGCCGGAAAGTGGGTTTGCGCGGCGTCTTGCCCGCGCATGAGCTCCGCAACCGCATGTTTGCGGCCCGCGATGATACGGGCGCCCGCATCGGCCATCTGCGCCTCAAGCGCGGCGTACCAATGCGCATCGCGGACCATATCCTTCAGCAGGCGGTTCCGCTCTCGCATCGCCTTTTCGTAGGTGAGAACCGCCTCGGCGTGGGTCGGTTCGAAGCTCATCGTCGCACGATCAAGAAAACGGCGGCGGCCTTCGGAGCCTTCGATCCAAAGGCGGTCCATCGACGGAACCAGCCACAAAACGGGGGCGATACGGCCCAATTGAATTTGTGGCGCTGTTTTTCCGTCGATCCGCACCTGACGACTGGCACCTGCCTCGGACCATGTCTCGACCTCGGTGACGCGATCGCCGTTGCGCATAACCGCTGCGATTTTCCATCCCAGAGCCTCGGGGCGGCGGGTCATGTCCTCCGCCGAGGAGCGGCGCAGACCGCGCCCCGGTGAAAGGAGAGAAACCGCTTCGAGGATATTGGTCTTGCCCGCGCCATTTGGCCCAAAAAGCGAGACGGGCCGCCCGTCACATGCCAAATCCGCCCGCATATGCGAGCGGAAATGCGACAGGCGCAAACTGGAGACATGGAGCGCGCTCATGCGTGGCACAGCCGCCCCTCAAGCCAGAGACGCGACAACCCCTCAGACGCGCATGGGCATAACGACATAGACGGCGCTTGTGTCATTGCCTTCGCGCATCAGGGTTGGGTCGCCCGACGAGTTGAACAGGAAGATCGCGTTTTCGCGGTCGACTTGGCTGGCGATTTCCAGAAGGTATTTGGCGTTGAACCCGATCTCGAGCCGCTCATCACCGTAGGCCACGGCAAGTTCTTCCTCTGCTGCGCCGCTGTCAGGGGCGTTCACCGACAGCACCAGACGGTCCTCATCTAGGCTGAGCTTCACGGCGCGCGACCGTTCGGAGGAAACCGTGGCAACGCGGTCGACCGCCTTGGCGAAATCGGCGGCGTCTACTTCCAGCTTGCGAGTGTTTCCAGTGGGGATAACACGCGTGTAATCTGGAAAAGTCCCGTCAATGACCTTGGAGGTCAGGGTGATGTCCGGCGTGGCAAAACGAACCTTCGTCTCAGATACGGAAACGGCGATCTGCATTTCGTCGTCGTCCAGCAGCTTGCGCAACTCGCCAACAGTTTTGCGGGGGACGATTACGCCGGCCATGCCTTCGGCATTTTCGGGCAAGTCGGCATCAATCCGTGCGAGGCGGTGGCCGTCGGTGGCAACGCAACGCAATACGCGGCCACCATCGGCCTCGGCCACATGCATGTAGACACCGTTCAGGTAATAACGGGTTTCCTCAGTGGAAATCGCAAATTTAGATTTATCGAAGAGACGCCGCAAAACCGGCGCAGGCGCGGAGAAGTTCGTCGCGTAATCGGACGAAGCCATCACCGGAAAATCTTCTTTCGGCAGGGTCGCAAGGCTGAAGTTCGACCGGCCTGCCTCAATCGAGAGACGACCCGAGACGCCGTCTTCGGTCAGGGTGACAAGCGCACCATCAGGCAGCTTGCGCACGATCTCGTTCAGGGTCACGGCGGCAACGGTTGTCGCGCCGGCGCGCTCGACCTTGGCCGGCGCACGATCAACCACCTCGATATCAAGATCGGTGGCGCGGAACTGGACCGCGTCCCCTTCCGCCTCGATCAACACATTGGCAAGGATCGGAATGGTATTCCGCCGCTCGACAACAGATTGCGCTTGGGCGACTGCTTTGAGTAGCGCTCCGCGCTCAATGCTGAATTTCATAATCTTCGCTCCGCTCGCTTCCAGGCAACAGGCCGGAAGAGGAAACTACCCGTTTCCCCTTCTACCTCAAGTGCTTTTTAACAGTTTTGGATGTTGCTCGGTCGGCGTCAAGCTTCGAGCGCACGGCGGAGCAGTTCCAGATCGTCGGCAATCTGGCTGTCTTTGTGTGACAGCTCCTCGATCCGCTTCACTCCGTGCATGACGGTTGTATGGTCACGCCCGCCAAAACGACGCCCGATTTCAGGCAATGACCGGCTCGTAAGCTGCTTTGCCAGATACATCGCGATCTGGCGCGGGCGCGCATAGGTGCGCAACCGCTTCGGCCCGATCATATCCGATAGGCGGATATTGTAATGCTCTGAAACTTTGCGCTGGATTTCCTCAACCGTGACCTTGCGATCAGAGGCTTTCAGCACATCAGCGAGGCAATCCTGCGTCAGATCCAGAGTGATCTCGCGGCCCACAAGGCTGGCAAACGCAAATAGGCGGGTCAGCGCGCCTTCGAGGACACGAACATTGGTCGAAATCCGGTGCGCGAGAAACTCAAGCACACCATCTGCGATCTCAAGCCCGGGATACTGGGCTTTATAAAGTTCAGCCTTGGTTTGCAGGACGCCGAGTCGCAACTCGTAATCTGTCGGATGAAGATCAACCACCAGACCGCACTGCAATCGGGATTTGATGCGATCTTCCAGTCCCTTGATCTCTCCGGGAGCGCGGTCGGCTGAAATGATGATCTGCTTTTGACCGTCTACCAGCGCGTTGAAAGTGTGAAAGAACTCTTCTTGGGTGCTGTCTTTACCCGCGATGAACTGCACGTCATCGACCATCAGGATATCAACCGAGCGGAACAGTTGTTTGAAATCCATCATCTTGCGTTCACGCAGAGCCGTGATGAAACGGTACATGAACTGCTCAGCAGAAAGGTAGAGCACGTTGGTTTCCGGCTGACGGCGGCGCAGTTCGTGGGCAATGGCGTGCATCAGGTGGGTTTTGCCCAAGCCCACACCACCGTAGAGGAACAGCGGATTGAACGTGACGTCAGCACCTTCGGCAACGCGGCGGGCTGCGGCATGGGCCAGTTCGTTGGGCTTACCGACGACAAAGTTCTCGAAGGTAAAGCGCGCATCAAGCGGCGCACCGGGCACTTCGCCCACGGCATCTGTCGAGGTGTCTGTAGTTGCTGCTTGCGCTCTTGTACGGCTGGCGCTCTTGGCACGCGGCGGCACAGAGAATTTCAGCCGCTGAACCTCACCGCCAATGCGGTTGATTTGGTAGAGGATTTGTTCGCCAAAATTCTGCTGGACGTATTTGCCGATGAAATTCGTCGGTACAAAGAAGGTAGCAACACCTTGCTCGATGGTGGAAAACTCGAGGGGCTCAATCCAGTTAGAATAGTTTCCTGTCCCAACCGATCCACGGAGCGTTTCACGGATCTCTGCCCACATCTCGTTTGTCATCTTCCAACCTGTCCTGACACTAATCTTTTTTAGGCAAAGCCCATTGCATCAAATCCCCCTGGTAGCCTTGCGAGGAAAATTCCTCCCAACACGCTGTCCCGGGCTCACCCACCCAACGACGACGCCAACTATCGATACCAAAATGGCAGAGGCAGCATGTGACTTGGGGTTTCCCCTTCGTCAGATTACACACAAAAAACGACCAGATGCCCAATGCTGCATTCAGCAAACAAGGACATATTCCGGACCGCTTTTCACGTTGCCACCCCAGGAGCGATGTGAATCGCCTGCATAAGCTAGCAACAGCATCACGGTTGCTTCAACTGAACATCGCGCTTGACTTGGGCATTAATGAAAAAGAATCCCCGCCACCGCCAAAAAGCTGAGAATTTGGGCATATGCGCGTGGCCGTTCGACAACAAAAAACGCGACCCGAAGGCCGCGTTCAATTTAATATCTTGACCAGATGATCAAAAGGCAGGGAATCAGCCGAGCGCCTTAACGCGGGCAGCAAGGCGCGAAACTTTGCGCGATGCGGTGTTCTTGTGGAAGACGCCTTTGGTCACGCCACGCATCAGTTCGGGCTGAGCAGCGCGCAGAGCCGCCTGAGCTGCGTCTTTGTCGCCGGAAGCGATTGCTTCTTCGACTTTACGGAGGAAGGTGCGGATGCGCGAGCGGCGCATCTTGTTTACAGCAAAACGACGCTCGTTCTGGCGGGCGCGCTTTTTGGACTGGAGAGTATTTGCCATGTTTTCGGTCCTTGGTCAGGTCAATTCAATTTCATATGCGCAATCGGCCCGACCGGGTTCTAGAACCGGCTGATTCTGGCCAAAGCGGGCCTCACACGCATGTCTGTCGCGGCGTATAGGCGAGATGGAGTAGAAAGAAAAGGCAAAATCGCCCTGTTACCTAGCGCATCCGCCCCACAACCAAGGCGCGCCGCCGTCGTAGCTACGTTCAACGATCCCTGAATTGCGGCTCGCGTTTTTCAAGAAATGCCGCCATGCCCTCTTTCTGATCTTCCGTCGCAAAGAGCGATTGGAACAACCGGCGCTCGTAGAGCAAACCTTCGGCCAGCGATGTTTCAAAGCTTCTGTTGACGGCATCCTTTGCGGCGCGGCTGGCAATGACCGACTTTTCAGTGATCTTTTCAGCGGCGGCGAAGGCTTCTTCCTTCAACTTTTTCGCGGGCACAACGCGCGACACCAGCCCAGAGCGCTCGGCTTCGGCGGCATCCATGAAACGGCCCGTGAGGTGCATATCCATCGCCTTTGCCTTGCCGACAAAGCGGGGCAGGCGTTGGGTGCCGCCGATACCGGCCATGATACCAAGGTTGATCTCAGGCTGGCCAAACTTGGCGTTATCGGCGGCGATGATGAAATCGCACATCATTGCCAATTCGCAACCGCCGCCCAGCGCATAGCCCGCGACCGCCGCGATGATCGGCTTCTTGGTGTTATTGAAACGCTGCGCTTCGCTACAGAACAAGCAATCAACGTACATATCCATGAAGGACTTTTCGGCCATCTCGGCCACATCAGCACCGGCCGCGAAGGCTTTGTCCGAGCCGGTAAGCACGATGCAGCGAACCTTGTCATTAGCATCAGCATCTTCCAGCGCGCAGCAAAGCTCTCCCAGCATCTGGGAATTCAGTGCGTTCATGGCGTCGGGCCGGTGGAGGGTGATGGTCGCGATGTAATCCTGCACATCTACGATAATGGTCTCGAATGCCATTCGGAGCTCCCGCTTTCCGTTTCGCAGAGACCACTGGTTAGCAAAGCGTGCGCGTCTTTCAAGCTATCTTTGGCATTGCGGGCAATGGAAAGTTGAGCGTCCTGACTGCACGAATCGGCTCACTATTGCATTGCAGCCCTCTGCCACGCAGGGCTGGCCCTCGCGGCCGTAGACCTTGAAATCATGTTGAAAATAACCCAATTCGCCATCAGCTTGGCGATGGTCCCTGAGGCTTGAACCACCTGCCGCAATCGCTTCGTTGAGGACATTACGAATTATTGGCACCAAGCTATGAATACGCGTGCTCGAGAGCTTTGCTGCCTTTCGTTTAGGGTTGATTCCCGCCCGAAACAGCACCTCGCAGACGTAAATATTGCCCAAACCAGCAACGATTCCCTGATCCAGAAGGGCTGTTTTGATGGGGCTCATACGGCCCTTTAGCCGTGTCACGAGGTAATCGCCATCGAACTGGTTGCCCAACGGCTCCGGCCCGATCGCCCGCAAGAGCCAATGATCTTCTTGCGCATCTGTCGGCAAAAGATCCATTGCGCCGAAGCGGCGGGCATCGTTGAACGTAACCCGCGCGCCGCCTTCCATATCAAAGACCACATGATCGTGTTTCTCTGGCGCGGGATGGTCATGGACAAAATCACCCAGCATCGCGCCCGACACCAGCATGCGCCCCGACATGCCAAGATGAACGAGCAGGCTCTCACCGCTTTCGAGTTCGATCAGTATATATTTCGAGCGCCGCCGGAGTGCTCGAATCAGCTTCCCTTGAAGGCGTTCGGCCATATCGGGCGGAAAGGGCCATCGCAGATCAGGGCGATTGACGGCGACTTTTTCTATCCGGCGCCCTTCCATCGCGGGCAAAAGTCCGCGGCGCACTGTCTCGACCTCTGGCAATTCAGGCATGCTGCACTTCCTATAGACGTGGGCACGGTGTATGCCCCGTTTGGCGCCTATAGTTGGACCAGCGCAAGAGGACGGCAAGAGTTCATGACAGAGCAGCAGCAGAAGACCACGCATTTTGGCTTTCAGACCGTGCGCGAAGAAGAGAAAGCCGGGCGGGTTCAGGGTGTCTTCACATCGGTTGCGTCAAAATACGATGTGATGAACGATGTCATGAGCGTTGGGATTCACCGCATCTGGAAAGACGCCATGATGGATTGGCTCGCGCCGCGTCCTGGCCAACAGTTGTTGGACGTAGCGGGTGGCACCGGCGACATTTCCTTCCGCTTCCTCAAGCGCGCGGGGGCGGGCCATGCAACTGTGCTGGACCTGACCGAATCGATGCTTGTTGAGGGACGCAAGCGCGCCGAGGCCGAACAGATGGGCGCAAGCCTCGATTGGGTAGTTGGCGATGCCATGAACCTGCCCTTCGCGGATAACAGCTTTGACGTCTACACGATCAGTTTTGGCATTAGGAATGTCACGCGCCCACAGGAAGCGCTGAACGAGGCCTATCGCGTCTTGCGGCCTGGGGGACGGCTCATGGTGCTGGAGTTCAATCAAATTCCAACCCCGATGATGCAAAAGGCCTATGATCTCTACTCCTTCAACGTCATCCCGAAGATGGGGCAGATGATTGCGGGCGATCACGACAGCTATCAGTATCTGGTGGAGTCGATCCGCAAATTCCCCGATCAGGAGACTTTCCTCGGCATGGTCAAGGCTGCTGGATTTGCGAATGCCAAATACCGCAATCTTTCGATGGGCATTGCCTGCCTGCATTCTGGTTGGAAGGTCTGACCAATGCGCGGCCCGCATAATATCATCCGCCTTGTCCGCACCGGCGCAACGCTCGAGCGTACCGGCGCGATGAAAGTGATCATGGATGCCGTTGAGGCGCCGAAGTTGCTGCGGGTTGTGCTGCGCACGTTGGTCTGGCCGGTCAAATGGGTGGGTTACAAGGGCGACCCGACCGTGCCGCCCGCGCCGCGTGCGCTGACCGCTCTTGGCCCAGCCTATATCAAATTCGGCCAAGTGCTTTCGACCAGACCGGATGTTGTCGGCGACGCGCTGGCGCGGCAGTTGATGGTGCTGCAAGACAAGCTGCCGCCATTCTCGACCGCCGAGGCAAAGGCAGAGGTTAGCCGCGAGCTGGGCGTTGCTGCGGAGGCTGTCTTTGCAGAGTTTTCGGATGCGGTCGCCGCTGCGTCGATTGCACAGGTCCACAAGGCAACATTGGTCGACACGGGCGAAGATGTCGCCGTGAAGGTGCTCCGCCCTGGGATAGAGCGGGCGTTTCAGAAGGACATCGACGCCTTCTATTTTGCCGCGCGTATGATCGAAATTCTGTCACCTGCCTCCCGCCGGTTGCGGCCAATGGAAGTGATCCGGCATTTTGCCGGTGTGGTGCATGGCGAGTTGGACTTGCGGCTTGAAAGCGCGTCGGCGTCTGAATTCGCCGAAACAACCCGCAATGATGAGGGTTTCAGCGTGCCCGAGATCAAATGGCACCTATCGGGGCGGCGGGTCATGACGCTGGGCTGGGTCGAGGGACTTGGCTTTGGTGATATCGAAGCGCTTCGTGCCAGCGGGCATAATCTGGAAGACGTCGCTGGCCGCGTTTTGCAGCTTTTCCTCAGTCACGCGCTGCGGGACGGGCTGTTTCATGCGGATATGCATCAGGGGAACCTCAAGCTCGGCGCGAATGGCGATATCATCGCGTTCGATTTTGGCATCATGGGCCGGATCGACGCCTATACGCGGCGGGTCTATGCGGAAATCCTGTATGGCTTCATCCAGCGCGACTATCGCCGCGTGGCCGAGGTGCATTTCGAGGCGGGCTATGTTCCCGCCGATCGCGATGTGGAGGAATTTGCCGCAGCTCTGCGGGCTGTTGGTGAGCCGATATTTGGCATGGAAGCGAGCCGTATTTCGATGGGGCGTTTGCTGTCCTATCTCTTTGAAGTGACAGAACGGTTTGGCATGGAAACGCGCACCGAACTGATCTTGCTTCAGCGCACGATGGTCGTGGTCGAAGGCGTGGCGCGCTCGCTCGATCCGCATATGAATATCTGGCAGGTCGCCAAACCTGTGGTGGAAAATTACATAAAGGACAGCATCGGACCAAAAGCCGTGTTGCGCGATCTGGCGCTGACCGCGCGGGTGCTGGCCCGCTTTGGCCCGAAATTACCCGCGATGGCCGAGGCCGCGCTGATTAGGCAGTCGACCCCGGATCACCAGAGCGAAAGCAACAATGGGTGGTGGCAGCTTGTCACCGCCGTTTTGGCCGCAGCAGCAGGGGCCGGCGCTATGGCGCTTTATCTGCGCAGTTCGTGACTCACTCTCGAGGCGGTGATGCGGCCTCCCGCAGGCCGTTGACTGCCTCCACCATTGTTGTGTCACCGCTGGCAAAGACGATCTCTGCGTCGCCATCTGGGGAGAAACGCACCTCAGTCACCCGCGCGTAGACAGAGACGGGATGCTCCGAAAAACCGCCACCCTCAGCGGATTGCAGAGCCGAGAACCTGTAGGTTCCGCGCGCTAGGGGCATGCCGTCGGTGCCGACCCCTGCCCATTCCAGCGGGCCAGCCTGCCCGCTCAAGGCAATGTTAGTAACGGTGGCACCATTTTCGTCACGCGCAACGAGGCGCGCGCCTGTGCCAGAGAGCGCAGGATCAATGGTCACCGTCAGAGGCGCACCGTCGAAGACGGCAGCAACCGGCGCGCTGGCTTCTCTGCCGATCCAGTCCGCATAGGCGGCGGCGCCTTGCCTGCTACCAAAAGCGGCTTCGAGCAGTTGGTTCGTCCTTACCTGTTGCTCAACGCCCGAAAAGGTTGCCAATTGGACGGCGAAATCGGCGGTTTCAATCGGGTTCAATGGATCCTGATTGCGCATTTGCACTGTGAGCATCTTTAGAAATGTCTCGAAATCGCCGCTCAAAGCGGAGGTTTGAGGGCTGGTAGGCATGCCCGATTGCGCCGTGCCTGTGCTGGGTTGTACATCCATCACCGTCATAGCTTTAGATCCAGTTGGCCAAGTGGCAGGAGGATATGTGTTTCATCGCCGCTTTCCGCCAACGGCTGCGCGGGAGACGTCCCTTCCTGCGAGCGTGATGTGGAGAATGCAGGATTACGGCCACTACCATCGCGCTGAGGGGTCGCGAATGCGACATCCACATGATCGAAGCCTTCCTGCCGCAGCTGCGCGATCAGAAGATCGACATTCCGGCGGATGAGATCGCCGGTGTCCGCCCGCTCGGCAATGATCTGCACCGCGACTCCGTGATCGGTTGGTGAGAGGCGCAGCTGAACGCGGCCGAGCTCTTCCGGCGAGAGCCGGATATCAGCGACGCCACTTTTCCGGACTTGCACCATCGCCACCAACTGGCTGGTGATCTGTCTGGGAACATCCGGTTCCGACATTTGCCGAGCACTGCGCAAAGCTTGGGAGGGGCTGCCAATTTCCCGCAAGGGATCATCCGCAGCGAAGGGCAAGTGGGCGTTATCAGCAGGTAGGGGCATCGAACCGGCGCTGCCTATCGCACCGATGTGCACCTTAACCGTAGCCTCGGCACTTGCAGCAGGGACAAAGATACCCGGCTTTAGAGCGGCAAAGGCCCGCTCGGACGCAGTTGACGGAAGCGGTGCAGCCCATTCAACGCCTCGCAAGGAAGGAGGACGCCCATGATCGTGCCGCTCCGCAGGCAAAGAGCTGCCGAGCATTGCGCCTTGAACGGGCAAAGGTAAGCTTCGCGGTGGCTCAACAGCCTTACTGTGGCCCAGCGCCAAGCCCATCGGCTGGCGCGGTTCCCCAACCTCCGCCTCAGCTTCAGGCAAAGAAGCATCGACCACCGGAGGGGTGACGCCTGTTATTGGCGATTCGGTCCGGATCGCAGGATCAGGCGCTACATCAGGTGGCAAAAATGGCGGGCTTTGATCACCCTCCTCCGCTTCAGCTGGCAGAAGCTCCCCCGCGGGATCAGGCCCCGCTTCAAGGCTCTCGGCAGGTGATTCCTCGGATTCACCCCCGGCCATGAGAAGTTGCCGGAACGGGTGCACTGCATGGCCCTCGCTTATGGGAACGCCCTGCCCGCGAAGAGGCGGCACGGCGTCGCCGCGCAGAAGTGGATGGGGAATAAGTGCCTGCATTGTGCCTCCGACATGTTCAGTCGGAACTTGGCAGCAAAAACTTACCAGATTTTTACTGGTCGTCGTCAAAATCGGTCGAAACAGTTCAAATTGGAGCAATCGATTGATCGAAATCACACCCCTCCCCATTGCCCCCGCTGCGCGCGATGAACGTGCATGGGCCGCCGCGCAAAAGCTCGAGGCCAGCTTCCTCTCGGAAATGCTCAAATCCGCAGGGTTAGATGCCCAGATCGGGGCTTTTGGTGGTGGCGCGGGAGAAGAACACTTTGCCTCATTCCTCCGTACCCAACACGCGGAAGCACTCGTCGCGCGTGGCGGTATCGGCCTGAGCGAACATATCTACCAATCCCTTTTGGAGAGAGACAATGCCCCGTAAATCAACAACCGCCCTGATCTCCCTACTGTCGCGAGAGCGCACCATGCTGAAGACAGGCGCCCTGCAACACCTATCCGACATCCGCACAGAGAAGGAGGCCGCGATCACCATGCTCGAAAAACTGCCGCCGGAAGCGGAGGAGCTGGATGAAATCCTCACGCTGGCGCGGCGCAATGCAGTGATGCTGGAAGCGGTCATTGCAGGGGTCGAAGCCGCGCGCCAAAGCATTGCCGCTGCACATGGCGCCCAACGCAGCCTGACCTCCTATTCTGCAAGCGGGCAAGCGAGGGAGCTGGCAGAACACCGGCATGATCTCGAACACAAAGCATAACCGATTGAATCAAAACCTATCTGTTTTGACTTGTAACGTTAGCATTTCATTAGGGCGGAGGAGGAAGACTGGACGAGCATCGCAATGATGGCGCGGCGGAAAACCCGCAATTGTCAGAATGACAGCTTCATCTGCCGGAACCGGCATTCCAGAAAACAGGCGCAAAGCGCCTCTGCAAAATTAGGAGCGACTCGATGTCGAGCATTCTGACTAACAACAGCGCAATGGTGGCGCTGCAAACCCTGAAATCGATCAATGGCAATCTTCAGAAAACCCAATCGGAGATCTCCACCGGCAAATCAATCTCATCGGCGAAGGACAATTCTGCCATCTGGGCGATTTCGAAGGTGATGGAATCCGATGTCAGCGGCTTCAAAGCGGTGTCCGACTCGCTCTCCTTGGGGGAATCGACGGTCGCGGTCGCGCTGGCGGGGGCCGAGCAGATCACCGATCTCTTAAACCAGATGAAGGAAAAGGTGATCGCCGCTACGGGCGAGAACGTCGACAATGCGAAGCTGACCAATGACGTCACCGAGATGAAGAACCAGATCACTTCGATCATTTCGGCGTCGCAGTTCAACGGCGCCAACCTGCTCAACACTGCGGGTGGCAACATCACGGTTCTGTCCTCGCTCGACCGCGACGCGGCAGGCACCGTCACCGCTGCCAATATCACGGTGGCCTCTGTGGATTTCGAAGCCGGTCTGGACCTGACAACGATTGACGTATCATCGGCAACCGCAGCGGACGGCTCGATTTCGGCAATGGAAACCCTGATCCAGACAGCGATTGACGGTAGCGCCGCACTCGGCGCCTCTTCCAAGCGGATCGGAGATCAGGTTTCCTTCGTCGGCAAGGTGATGGATGCGATGAAATCCGGCATTGGCGCGTTGGTCGATGCCGATATGGAGGAAGCCTCCGCCCGCCTGCAAGCCCTTCAGGTGCAGCAGCAATTGGGCACACAGTCGCTCTCTATAGCCAATCAGGCGCCGCAAGCGATCCTGTCCCTGTTCAGGTAACGGCAAATTCACGCTCGGGGCAGACATCGCCCCGAGCGTGACCAACCGGCATTCCACTGAGCCTGCATTGCTCTCGTCCCGCCGAAAGGATCCACCTTGAACATTCAATCCCAAATTCTGCAGACCTACGCGCCGACCTCCGCGCCCATCCGCACAGAGCGCTCTGTCGAACATCAGCTTTTCACAGAAATTACAGCGCGGCTCACGAAGGCTGCCGGCGACGAAACGCCTCAACGCGCCCGCAAGGTTGCCGAAGCGCTGCACGAGAACAGAACCCTCTGGCACACGATTGCCACTTCGGTCGCCGACCCCGAAAACCAACTCCCAGATACCCTGCGGGCGCGGCTTTTCTATCTCGCAGAGTTTTCCGACACACACAGCCGCGCTGTGCTGGAGGGCCGTGGAGATATCGGGGTGCTGATCGACATCAACCGCGCAGTCAGGGACGGCCTCTCCGGCCGCGCGCCGAACATATGAGCGGCCTCGTCCTCAAGCTCGCACCGCGGGAGCGCGTACTCGTTAACGGTGCTGTCATCGAAAATGGCGCGCGGCGTGGCAGGCTCTCGATCCTGACGCCGAAGGCAAATATTCTGCGCCTGCGCGACGCGCTGCATCCGGACGAGGCGAAATCACCCGTGCGGCGCGTCGTTTACATCGCCCAGCTGGTCCTCTCGGGCGATGCCAGAGAGGAGGACGCGCGGGCGCAGCTTTTACGCGGGATCGAACAACTCAGCCAAGTTCTGACTGATAGCGACAGCCACAGCCACCTTGCACAAGCTACGGCCTGCGTGCTGTCAGGTGACTTTTACCGCGCGTTGAAAGCCTTACGCGGTTTGATGCCACGCGAAGACCGCCTACTCGGGGTCGCGTCGGACCGCCCAACATGAGCTTCCAACCGATCCTTCCGTTTGGTGGTTATTCCGGCTGGCGGTTCCTCAAACGCACGCTGGACATGCAGCAAAACACCTTTGCCCGTTCTGCCGCCACGCCGCGACTGTTGGCGCACTTCAAGGAAAAGATCGGCACGACAAACAGCGTAGAGGCCTTGATCGATGACCGTCGTCTTTTGCAGGTCGCGCTGGGCGCTTTCGGGCTGGACGCCGACCTCAACAACCGCGCCTTCATTCGCAAAATTCTAGAAGATGGCACTCAAGACCCCGAAGCCCTCGCCAACAGGTTGGCCGACAAGCGCTATCGCCGCTTCGCCGCGGCCTTCGCCCGCCCAGAAGGGGGGCTCGTCACAGCGCGCGGGGCAGCTTTTACAGATAGGATCATCACAAAATTTCAGGCAGGCGCATTTCAGGAGGCAGTTGGCGCGGTGGACGAAACGATGCGCTTGGCGCTCAACCTGCAAGGCGCGCTGGGCGATCTCTTTTCCGAGACTACGACAAACGACGCGCGCTGGTATGGCATCATGGGTCAACCGCCGCTTCGCCGCATTTTCGAAACTGCGCTGGGCCTGCCTGCCAGTTTCGCCTCAGCCGATATCGACACGCAGCACCAAGCCTTCAAAGACCGCGCCCGCGCGGCACTGGGCACTGACACGCTCGACGCCCTGAACGACCCAGACGCACAAGAAAAGTTGCTGCGCCTCTACTTTGCCCGCGAAGCTGTATCGTCACAACCAAGCAGCTCAGCGTCTATTGCGCTGAGCCTGTTGCAGGCAGCACGAGCCTATTAGAGCAAGCTCACCCACCGATTGCCGCGCGCAAAAGAGCGAAACTTTCTTCAACCGTTTTTGCCCCTTTTCGTGCAAGCGCCTCTTCAATGCGGGCATGCCGCGCGACTGCCGCATCAAGCCCTGCATCCCCGCCCGCAACATAGAGCCCTGATCGGATCAGCAGCCGCGCCTCGTCATAGGTGGCAATCATGTTTCGCGCTCTCGCAATGACGGCGCGTTCTTCATCGCTCGCGGCCTCCGGCAAGGACCGTGAAACAGAGCGCGTGACATCAAAAGCGGGAAAGCGCCCACCCTCTGAAATGTCGCGGCTGAGAACGATATGACCATCCAACAGCCCGCGCAAAAGATCGGCAACCGGCTCCTCCATATCCCCGCCCGAAACCAACACGCTGATCACCGCCGAGATATCGCCCGTCGCCCCGCTACCCGGCCCGATCCGCTCACATAGCCGCGCGAGCCGTGACGAAAAACCGGCAGGCAGCGCAGCGCTTGCCCGCGCGCCTTCGGTCGCAGCGCTCAATTCACGCTCGGCCTCGGCAAAGCGGGTCACGGAATCTACCAACAACAGAACCTGCCGCCCCTGATCACGAAAATGCTCGGCCGCGCGTATCGCCGTGTCGAGGCATCGCGCCCGAACTTGAGGCGGCTGATCGGAGGTCGCCGCGATGATGACGCTACGCGCCCGCGCATCGGTATCAAGCACTTCAGTGGCAAATGTCCGCAGGTCACGCCCACGCTCACCAATAAGCGCAAAGATGATGATGTCAGCCTCCCACGTGCGGGCAAAATCCGCTAGAAGTGTCGTCTTGCCAACGCCGGACCCAGCAAAAAGGCCCAGCCGCTGCCCCCGCGCCAGCGGCAAAAGCGTATCAACCGCGAGCATCCCCGTGGTGAACCGCGGGCCAAGCGCCCGCCGCGAAAGTGCCGCCCTCACAGTTGCGTCGGACAGTTCCCCCTCCAGCTGAATGATCGGTCGCCCGTCAAGGGGCACCCCATCCGGATCAACGACCCGCCCGACCCAATGCGGACCGGCCCGAACCGCGCGCGGCGGCCGCAGCGCCACGCGCGCTCCCGGTACCAAGGCGGGGCAAACGGGTGCGGAGAGCAGGGCAGACACCCGCTCTTGCGATACAGCAACCACCTGCCCGATTTCCTCATGTTGAAAAAACACGCGACTGCCCGTCGCGGGTGGCGCCGCCATGGCGTGCAGGCTTATCTTGCCGGCCCGCACCGATTGTACGAATGCCAGCGCCGCGACTGGCCGTTGCGCGGCTATCGTGGCAGCGATCTCCTGATACATCCCAAGTTTCCTTTTTTGCGCATCACAACCGCTTCTTAAGGAATCAGGCTTAATCCTTCGTTTCACCAGCTCGAGGGAGAAGCCCCGATGTATCAATCGTTAACCGTTTTCGAAATTGCCGGCGCCCTGGGCGCCCACGCGGGCCGCTCGCAGGCGCTGACCGCACAAAACATCGCGAATGCCGATACGCCCGGATACCGCCCGCAAAGGCTCACCGCTTTTGAGGAAGCGTATCGCACCGGCGCCTCCCTTACCGCGGTGACCACGCGCAGCAATCATATTACGAGCGCGCCCAGCCGGTTCGACTCCCGCACAGAAACCGGCGCGGCAATTTCGCCTAATGGTAACGGGGTCTCGCTCGAAAAAGAGATGATGGAAGGAATCGACGCCGACCGCAGCCACAAGCGGGCGCTGGCGATTTACCGTCACGGCATGACCGTTCTCCGTTTGGCGATTGGGCGCTAAGTCATGGCAGATCTCAGCACTGCACTCAGTATCGCCTCTAGCGGCATGGCAGCCCAAAGCCGCCGCCTGCGGCATGTCTCTGAAAATATCGCCAACGCCGATACGCCTGGCTATCACCGCAAGCTTATCCAGTTTTCCTCCGATGCCGAGGATGGAGTCGCGGTTGGCCGTATCAGGCTCGATGACCGTCCGCTGCCGGATATTTTCGACCCCGGCCATCCGCTCGCCAATGCAGACGGATATTACCAAGGCTCGAATGTCGATCTCCTCACCGAAATCGCCGACGCGCGCGAAGCACAGCGCAGTTACGAGGCCAACCTGAAAATGTTTGATCAAGTGCGCCAGATGTCGAGCGCGTTGATGGATCTTCTCAAGAAATAACCGGAAGGACAGAGATGGATATTTCAACCACACTCGCCGCGCGGGCCTATGCGGGAAACCGCACTGCCACCGCCCCCAGCGAAACTCACGAAACGACTCAGGGACTATTTTCCAACGCTGCGGCCGCGCTTGGCTCAACGCTCAAACAAAGTGAAGCAACGGCCGTGCAGGCGATGACAACCGGCGCAGACCCGTATGCGCTGGTGCAGGCCTTGGCGCAGACGGAGCTGGCCGTCGAAACCGCCGCGACGGTGCGAGATCGTGTCGTCGAAGCTTATCAGGAAATTCTGAGGATGCCGGTCTGATGCCGGAAGCCCTGTTCTACGACGCGATGCGCGCGGGCTTGTGGGCAGCGTTCATTGTTTCCGGCCCGATCCTGACCGTCGCCCTGGCGGTGGGGCTGACGGTCGGGTTGTTTCAGGCTCTGACCTCCATTCAGGAAATGACCCTGACCTTCGTGCCTAAGCTGGCCGCCATCGTGGCAACCTTTTGGGTCGCGATGGGCTTTATGTCAGAGACGCTGATTGCCTTTTTTCACAGCGCGGTACTTCCCGTCATTGCAGGGGGCTACTGATGGAATCTTTAGGCTATACAACGCTATCGCGGCAATCCGGGCTCCTGCGGGAATTACAGGTGATTGCCAATAATATCGCCAATATGAGCACCACCGGTTTTCGATCCGAAGGCATCCTGTTTACCGAATTTCTGGCCGAACTGCCCGCCAGTGGGGATAGCCTCTCGATGGCCGCCGCGCGCGCGCACCATATCTCGCCTGCCCAAGGCGCACTGACCCACACGGAAGGCGCGCTTGATCTCGCGATTGAAGGCGCGGGATATTTTCTGGTGCAGACCCCGCAGGGCGAAAGGCTCACCCGCGCGGGCAGTTTCAGCATGAATGCCGAGGGCCAGTTGGTCACGCCCTCTGGCCATGCCGTGCTCAGCGATGGCGGTGGTCCGATCACCCTTCCGCCAGAGCAAGCGATTTCGATTGCCGCAGATGGGACGATTTCGGCTGGGGGTGCACCCGTTGTCCGCCTCGCCGTCGTCACCCCGCAAAACCCACTCACCATGAACCGCACCGGCGACACCCTATTCAATGCGCCCGATGGAACGCTGCCTGCCGAAGCCACGGTGCGGCAAGGGGTGCTGGAAGATTCAAACGTCGACCCGATCGCGCAGGTCGCGCGAATGATCGAAGTGCAGCGCAGCTACGAGCTTGGGCAATCCTTCGGGGATCGGGAAGACGAACGCCTGCGCACCATGCTGCGCACCCTCGGAAAATAGGAGAACTCCATGCGCGCCCTAAAAATTGCCGCTGCTGGCATGTCTGCCCAACAATTGCGTGTCGAAGTGACATCCAACAACCTCGCCAATATGAGCACCACCGGCTACAACGCGCGTCGCGCCGGTTTTGCCGACCTTCATTATCAACAGGTACTCGCGCCTGGCGCGCTATCCTCCGCCACGGGAACGCTGGTGCCTACTGGCGTCCAGCTTGGGCTTGGTGTGCGGGCGTCGGCCGTCGCCGTTCTGCAATCCCAAGGGGCGCTCAAACAAACAGGCGGCGAGCTTGATCTGGCAATCGAGGGTGGCGGGTTCCTTGCCGTCATCCGCCCCGACGGAAGCACCGCCTACACCCGCGACGGCGCACTGAACCGTAGCCCTGACGGCGAGCTTGTCACGGCGCTGGGATTCCCTGTTGCCGATGCCATCCGCATCCCTGCCGATGCTTCAAACATCATGATTAATGCCGAGGGCACCGTTTACGCCCGCTTTGCGGACCGGCCTGATCATCAGGAACTTGGCCAGATACAGCTCTACCGTTTTGCTAATCCGCAAGGGCTGGGTGCGACGGGCGACAATCTGTTCAGCGAGACAGCGGCATCAGGCGGCGCGGTCAGCGGACTGCCCGGTCGTGACGGGCTGGGCACGCTCAGACAGGGGTTTCTGGAGGAAAGTTCCGTCGATCCCGTGCGCGAGGTGACAGAGTTGATCGCGGCCCAGCGCGGATATGAGCTGAATTCAAAGGTGATCTCTGCCGCCGACCAGATGCTCGGCGCCATGGTTCAGGTCCGGTAATGAAAATGCGCGCCGCACTGCTCGTAATGGCTCTTTCTGCCGCGCCTTTGTGGGCGGAACCGCAAGTTTTGGCGCGCGCCACGTTGCCTGTCGGCACGATCATCTCCAGCGCAGATCTTGCCGTTTCCGCAGCCAATGTTGCGGCAATCGAAGCACTTTTGGGTATGGAAACCCGCGCGATCATCTTCGAGGGGCAGCCGGTGACGCTCGCCAAACTTTCCCTGCCGACCCTGTTGGACGCGAATGCGCCCGTCACATTGATTTACCGCCGCGGCGGTCTGGCCATCGAAACGGAAGGCCGCGCACTCGAACGCGCCAGCGCGGGTGACATCATTCAGGTTCTCAATCTCCAGTCCCGCGCCATCATTTCCGCACGGATCGGCCAAGATGGGCTGGCGCGGGCGGCCTACTGATGCGTGTTCGGTCCCGATACTTAGCCCTCTTGCTTCTGGCTCTGATGGCAGCTTGCGCGCCGCAAACGCAGGACCAAGCACTTCCCGTGCTTTCCCCCCTTTCCGGCACCGAAACCTTCGCGGCGTCACCTTACCAAACGACGGACCATCGTGATCGAAGAGCGGCAAGCGCCTCGCTCTGGTCGGGAACCCGCACTTCCCTTTTTGGCGACAGACGCGCGGACCGGCTTGGCGATATACTCACCGTTGTGATCGAGATCGACGACACCGCCGAGATTGATAACAGTTCGGAGCGCTCCCGTTCCTCGGATAGGTCCTTCGGGATGCCGCAGTTCTTTGGCCTTCCGCAACGGATCGATCCAAACCTACCCCAGGGCGCGTCACTCTCCGACGCCATCGATTTCACCGCCAACAATGCGAGCAGCGGCGATGGCAGCGTCAGCCGCTCGGAGAAGCTCACCCTGCGCATTGCCGCAACGATTGCAGATGTTCTGCCGAACGGCGTTCTGGCCATCGAGGGGCGGCAGGAGGTGCGGGTGAATTTTGAACTGCGCGAACTTTTCATCACGGGCTATGTTCGCCCCGCTGACATCAGCCGTCAGAACGAAATCACCTATGACAAGATCGCTTCTGCCCGCATTTCCTATGGCGGTCGGGGCCATATCACGGATGCGCTGCGGCCCCGCTATGGGTCGCAGGCGCTTGATGCCATCCTGCCATTTTGAGGGCTGAATAGTGAAGAAAATCCTCCTCCCACTTATCCTATTGATCGCAGGCATCGGCGCAGGCGGCACGGCCGCGAAAGTGCTTGGCAGCAAACAAGAAACCGATACATCGGAAAGCGCGGCGCAATGCGAGGCGGAGAGTGAGGTCGTCAAGCAAGCCGAACTGCCGAACGAATCAGCCAAAGCATTCGCCCGCTTGTCGAACCAGTTTGTGGTTCCGGTGGTCGAAGACGGTCACGTCAAATCCATGGTGGTGCTCTCCCTAAGCGCCGAGGTCGAGGAGGCAAAGCGCGACGCCGTTTACGAATACGAGCCGAAATTGCGCGACCGCTTTTTGCAAGACCTCTTCAATCACGCCAATGCGGGCGGCTTTGACGGCACCTTCACTGACGCGGCAACGCTGAAAGGCTTGCGGGACATTCTCCTGAGCACGGCGCAGTCGGTCTTTGGTCCTGCGATCAGTGATATATTGATCATTGATATCAGTCGTCAGGATATGTGAGCGCCTTCCGGCGCCGTGCTCGTTCTCCATCGCGGGCTTCATTTATGGACAATGCCTCCACTGCCGCGACAGCGGCCTCTGCGCGGGCGAGGTGAAACGCGCCATCCGCCTCCCGCGCGCGCAACTGTGCCTCTGCCTGCGCTAAGCGGCCAAGTTCCTGCTGTCGCCACATCTGCCAGCGGGCAAACTGCGCCAAACCCGCCGCATCATCAAAGGTGACAGGAGGGTTCGCCAAGGCGCCGCGCTGTTCCCTCAGATCGGCCAGGGAACGGCGGACCTGCGCCAACTCTCCCATGCGTACATCCCGCCGCAGGCGGACCAGCCGCTGGAGCGTTCCGATCTGCTTCACCGCCATGCCCCCGCCTTATGCCGCATCGCCTCGGCAAAACGGATCGCTGCGGCAACCGCGCGGTAATGATCCGGCGGCACTTCATCACCAATCTCGACAGTCGCATGAAGGGCGCGCGCTGTCGGTGGATCATGATGAACCGGCACCGCTTGGCGTGCCGCCTCTTCGCGAATGCGCAAGGCAATCTCATCGACCCCTTTTGCCACGCAGACAGGAGCTCCCTGCGACTGCCGGCTCCACTTTAATGCGACCGCAAAATGGGTTGGGTTGACGATCACAACATCCGCGCCGCCGACCTGTGCGATCAGTTGCGAGAGTGCCAGCTCCTGACCACGCTGCCGGCGCTTCTGCTTCGCTTCGGGGTCGCCTTCCGCCTGTTTTTGCTCATCGCGCAGGTCTTTGCGGCTCATACGGTTGCGGCGCTGGTGATCAGCGCGTTGCCACAGCAGGTCGAGCCCCCCAATACACAACGCGATAACAAAGATCAGGCCAGCAAGCTCTCGTATCAATTGCCCCAAAAGCCCCAGTGCCTGCGGCAGTGACGCCATGTGAACCGCCAGCAACTCTGGCATTCGGGCATAGATCAGAGCCGCCAAAAGCGCGCTATAGACAGAAAGCTTGGCCGCGCTCTTGGTAAACTCGAACAGCCCACTTCGCCCGAACTTTTGCTGCGCATTTGACAGGGGAGAGATCCGTGACAGTTTCGGCACGAGCTTTGATGGCGTAAACAGGATCGCGCGTTGTATCCACAAGCTGATAACAGCGAGCGCGGCAGGTAGGAGAAACCAAGGCAGGAGGTATTGCGCCACGCCGGTGATGAAGCCGCGGCCAAAATGGCTCCCGCCTGAGGCCAGGAGCCGTTCGGAAATCAGGCCGGCATTGGACAGGAAACCCTGCATCCAAGTTGCGAGCGAGAGCACTGAGACGCCCCCCCAAAAGAGCAGCATAAGGCAAAAACCGCCATATGCAGCCGCGGTGGTGAGATCCGTAGAACGGGGAATTTCACCCTTGCGGCGCGCGTCTTCGAGGCGCTTCTGCGTCGGTTCATGCGGCTTGTCGCCGGCAGGGCCTTCGTCTGCGGCGCCACTCATCTCGGGATCCACGGCGGGGCGACCGCATATGAAATGGCCTCGTCGCGCCAGACACCAAGCAGCAGCGGCCCCGCGAGCGCCAATAACAAAAGCCCGCCTGCGGTGATTGCCGGAGCCCCGACGAAGGCCACCATCAATTGCGGCATCGCGCGGTTAATCGCCCCCAGAACCACATTGTACAGGAGGCCGGAAATCACGAACGGCATGGCAAGAAGTAATCCAAGCCGCATCATGGCTCCGGCAGTTTCCAGCCCTGCCTTGGTAAGGGTTGCCGGATCAGGGAATTCCCCCAAGGGGACCGCAGCATAGCTGTTCAGAACATAAACAACGGCATAGATGTGCCCGCCCGAAAGCGAGAAAAGCGCCAGTGCGCCCAAGAGAAGTACATTACCAATGGCCGGCGAGGGATCTGGCGTGACACCACCGCCGAAAATCTGCGCAAGCGAGGTTGATTGAGCGGCGATGGCCCCCGTGATCTGAATCGCAAAGACCATGAACCGTAGCAAGAGCCCTAGAAAGAGCCCTGTCAGCGCCTCTGCGATTGCAGCAGGGAAGCCCAATTCAACCGTTTCCTGCCCAGCCGCCGGTGTGACGAGAAGGCTCAGAATGACAGCGAGGGCCAAACGGAATCGCATCGGGATGACCCGCTCGCCAAACCCGGGCAAGACGGCGGCCATCGCCCCGCACCGTAGAAAGACCAGCGCGAACTGGGACCATACATCGGAAACGAATGCAAGGAGCGGCGCCAAATCGCCACTCATGCCGCGACCACACCCAACAGCGCAGGGCGCACATCGACGCCAAGTTCGTCAAAAGACAGAACGCTTGTCATCAACCCACGGCTGCGGACAACCGTTTGCAAGAAACGGCGGCGGCGGGCAGAGGTCACGAGCACAGGGTTGGCGCCTGTCTCGGCCGCTTTTGACAACGTATCCGACACGCCACTTGCCAAGGCTTTGAATGCGTCCGGTGGAAGGGCGACCTCACTGCCATCAGGGCCGGTTTCGTAATGTGAAAAACGCTCGTCCCACTCCGGCGAGAGCTGAACGAGCGGCACCGTGCCATCCTCGCGCCGATGCTCGGCAACGATCTGAAAGGCAAGCCTTTGCCGCACATGTTCGGCGATTTGATCGACGCGCGCATAGAGCGACTTTCCCTCGGCAGTCGCTTCAAGGATCAGGGGCAAGTTTCGGATCGAAAGGCGGTCTTCGAGCAACAGGCGCAGCACGGCCAACAACAGGTCATAGGGCGCTTTATCGGGGATCAGCTCGTCAAACATCCGCCGGTTTGCCTCGGCGCGCCGCTGGTCTTTGAGGGATACAAGTTGATCCAATAGCTCACGCAACGCGCGGTGGGTCATCAGCCTTGCAAAATTGCGCTTCACGACTTCCAACAGATGTGTCGCCAATACTTCCGGTGCCTGAACCACCGTCAGCCCTTGGCCCGCAGCTTCGCCCGCTGCTGCACCATCGACCCAGAGCGCCGGCGCGCCATAAACGGGTTCTTTTACGGCCTCACCCGCCAGCCCGTCAGCTCCATCAGCCGAAATAAGCGCGAGTTGCTGCCCGGGGCGGAGCCTGTCGCGCGCTTGTTCGACACCGTGAATCTTGATCCGGTAAGTGCCCGGTGGGAGCGATGCATCATCCGTCAGGCGGATCTCGGGCAGGATGACACCGAAGCTCAACGCGACATGAACGCGGATATTGGCGATTCTGGCGTCGAGCCCGATGGCAGGATCGAGCACCATGTTCACCAGATCAGGAGCAAACTCGAGGTGGATATCGTCAAGAACCAGCCGGTCAGCGATTGACGGCTTTTCAGGTGGCGCCAAATCAGGCGCGGATTGCGCATCCGAGGACTCGCGGATGGATTTCGAATGCGCGACGAAGGCCGCGATCGCGCAGAGCAACGCCCCCAACAGAAACGGGCCAAACGGGAGCCCGGGAACCAGCGCGAAAAGGCCCATCAAAAGACCAACTGTCCCCAATGCGGCAGGGAAGCGCCCCAACTGTGTGATAAGGGCAAAATCGGCTGTCCCCGTTGCGCCACCGCGCGCCAAGAGGAGCGCCGAGGCAATCGAGATGATTACCGCAGGGATCTGCGTGACCAAGCCATCCCCCACCGTCAGTATAGCGTAGCTCTCAAAGGCTTCAGCCAAAGGCATGTCATGCAAAAGGATGCCGATCAGTAATCCCATGACCAGATTCAGGACAGTGATCAAAAGCCCCGCAATCGCATCGCCTTTGACGAATTTTGACGCTCCGTCGAGAGAGCCGAAGAACGTCGTTTCTGCCAGTTCTGTCTCGCGACGCGCTTTCGCTTCTTCGTGGGAGATGGCGCCGGCACTCATATCCGCATCAATGGCCAATTGCCGCCCGGGCATGCCGTCTAGCGCGAAGCGCGCGCCAACCTCGGCCATGCGGGTCGCGCCTTTGTTGATGACGATAAAATTGACGATCAGAAGAACACAAAACACCACGAGGCCAATCAGCAGCGATCCGCCCATGACAAACATGGCGAAGCCTTCGATCACATTTCCGGCCGCGCTTGTGCCTGTGTGACCTTGGCCAATGATCAGCTTGGTCGAGGAGACATTCAACGAAAGCCGGAGCATCAGTGAGGCAAGGAGCACCGTCGGGAAGACCGAAAAATCCAGTGGGCGTTCGATGAAGAGCGTCACCGTGAAGATCAGAATGGCGAGCGCGAAAGAAGCAGCCAAGCCGATATCGAGCACCCAAGACGGCATTGGCAGCACCATCATGACGATGACTGCGAGAAGTGCCACGGCCAAAAGGACAGTCGGACGCAGAAAGGCCGCGAGATCGGGCTGCATCTAATTATCCTCCCCGCCGGCGACCGGCACGAGCGATCCGGCAGAGGCGATGCGCCGCCCGCTCAGGCTGAAAAGCGCCGCGGCCCGCCTTGAAAGGAGCCGCCGGTCATGCTGTGGCGCACGAGCGCGCGTTGGTGGGGTGGCACGCGGTGGAAGCCTCCTTTCCGCTTCGTAAAAAGTTTCAAACCGCGCGAGATAGCGCTGACCGATTTCTGGCGTGCGCGAGTGATAGGCGGCGATTGCGGCAGGCCACGTTCCCTTTTCACGGTATAAGCGCAGCAAGAACGCAGCTGCGTAGGCTGCGTTCGTTTCCGGATCGAGCATTGCCGCCACCGAGGGGAAATTGGCGCCATGCCAATACTGATTGATCTGAAAACAACCCACATCAATCGAGCGGGCGCCAGAGCCGCGCGCCGACGCGATGAGCCGCTGCGCTTGAAATGCGTCCTCCGGCCAGTGGCCTTGACCGTCGATATTGAGGGCCCATGGCCAAGGTGAACCGAGGTGGCTGCTTTCGGAGCGCGTAAGGGCAATCAAAATTGCCTCGGGCACTTGTGATGCAGCGGCGGCATTTGCCGCGGCGGTAAGGCAAAGGTTCTCGCGCGTGGGTACTGTGCTGCTGAAAGCCTGCTGCCCAAGAAGACAGCAGATCAGAATACTGGCCGCAGCTCGTGCAAACCGCCAAAGAACCATAACGTAAACCTTCTGTTTCGCGCGGTCAGTTTCGATGCAAATCATTGAGGAAGCGTTAGGATTGGCGGCACTTATTCCAAAGGCGCAGCGACAAGCCGCGCGGCGGCATCGGCACTGATTGCAACATCGTCGAGCAGCTGGCGCACCTCAAACAATGTGCTTGGCGGCTGTCGCGCACTGCTGGTGTCGCGCGGCTCTGCATCGACATTTTGTGACGGTTCCAGAAGCGGCGACGGATCATCGGCAATCGTTGCGGTTCCAAAACCCAACTCTTGCAGGCGCTGCGCGACGCGCGCCTTGGCTGTCGGAGAGAGCGGCGCAGAGAACCAGCTATAGGCAGCGGTCATGAAGGTTGCGTCATCCGCATGTTCGGCGAGGTATATCGCCGTTTCGGAGGAAGCCGCTTCAAGCGGCACTGGCCCGAGCCCGGTAAACCGCGCAAGCGCTGGCCGCACGGATGCGAAATCACCCGCTAGCAGCGCTGCCCGCAGCGCGGCGAAACGTAAGGCGATCTGATCAGGATTTTGCGAGAATTGCTCCTCCAGCGCGCCGAAATAATCACTGATCGTTTTGGAAAGCGGGAGTTCTTGTCGCCAAGCCTGAGTGATAAGATCAACGATATCCTGTGGCACTGGCTTCTGCCCCTCGTCCAGCGCTCCTTCGACCTCGGCCAATTGGGCGGGGAGCGCCGAAGGTGAAACATCGCTGGTCAAAAGCGCCTGTCGCAGCAGCGCTTCAGCGACCTGGTCCGCCCCCAAGACTGGCGCTGCAAGATCAAGAACCTGCCGCGCGAGATCGACCTTATCATTCAGGGAAAGGCGCCGCGCGAGATGAATGGCCAAGACGCGGCGCAAGGCGCGTGGCAGGCGGGAATATTGGCTCAGGATATCGCGCGAACGGTCGGGGATGTCGCCACCAGCAATGATACCCCACAACATGCCCTCGTCGTGGCAATTCATCTGCGCAATAAGAAATGCGGCATCCGGTGGTGGCTCCGGCCAGTGACGCAAAAGCGCGGCAAGCGCGCCCAAAGTTTGTGCTTCGGGGGTGACGCGCGCGTTCGCCGTCAAACGGGCGAGCACCTGTTCTGCCTCTAATCCAAGGCCAAAACCTGTCAGAACCCGCGCCAACGCCCGGATTGCTTGCGGGTTTTCGGCATCGACTGCATCAACCAACTCCGTGCGGGCAGCCGCCAATTGACGGTTGAAATCGCCCGCCTCCGGTTCGGCAATATCAACAAAAGAAAACGCCTCGGCGGGCAGGCAGGTCACGGGTATCTCACGCTCCTCATAGACCTTGGGCGTGCGGTCCATTGGGGTGCGCAATGTTAGCGGATTGACCCGCTGAACGAAGCCGAGGCGTGGCAGGACGTGGTCAGGCGTCGCAATTTCCAAGCGCGGCGCTGGGGTCAGCAGGCCGAGCGACAGGCCCCGCGCGATAGCGCCCGCGGTCGCGGTGCCGAAGATCGGGGCGACCTCCGGTATCGGATCTTCGTGCAAGACCTCCGACAGCGGGCCAAATCGCGGCTGCTCGTCTGGGCGAATTTGGAAAACGGGCGGCAAGGCAAAAACAGAGGCGCGCCCAGTCTCACGCGGAGCGGGGGGAGCAGGCGAATCGTCCGGCGGAGCTTGCCGCGCCGGTGCCACGGATGGCAACGGCACCTCGAATGCCTGAGAGACGGGCGGGCCGTCCAGAATATCGATAACGATGCGGTTTTCCTGCCATTCAAACGCATCCGCGTGGCAGGCGCATGTCACCAGAATATCGAGGTCGGCTCCGGTGGTGCGCAGCTCGGTTATTCGTGTGCGTGGGATTCGCTCAAACACGCCGTCGAGGTCATAGCGGGCAACGCCGTCCACCCGAAACCTGTAACCGTCTTCGAACCGCCCCAATTGCCAGTCTCGGCCGTTCGGTATCGTCAGGACCAGACGGGTGAAAACACCGTGGTCGCCACTTCGGATGCGTACCTGTTGTGGCTCTTGGGCAAGTGCATGACCGCCAATGATCACAGCCATAAAAGCCGAGAGCGCGCACTTCCATGAACGACGGGTCACGCAGCCTCCTGCCGGAGTGACTTCAACGCCTCTTCCAGCGCGTTGTAGCTGGGCCGATTGTGGCTTGGCGTGTTTTGCCGCCCGACCTCGATGCACAGCTTAGGCGGGTGTTTGTGTAAATTGGCAATGAGTACTTCGCGGATAAGCTGGTAGAAATGTGCGTCCTCCTCCACGACTGTCTTGAGCTTGGCGGCGAAGGGGCCGACGAGGCCATAGGCGAGGAAGACGCCAAGAAACGTGCCAACAAGCGCGCCACCGATCATTTTACCCAGAATTTCAGGAGGTTGGTCTATCGACCCCATTGTCTTGATCACGCCCAGGACAGCCGCCACGATGCCCAGCGCAGGCAACCCGTCGGCAACTGCTTGCAAGGCATGCGTCGAGTGCATCGCATGGTGTTGCGATGCCTCCATCCGTTTCTCGAGTACTTCTTCAACCTGATGCGGGTCGTCGTAAGCCAGCCCTGCCGATCGCAGCGTATCACAAATCAGCGCCACAGCCTCTCCATCTGATTTGATCTTGGGATAGCGCCCGAAAATCGCTGACTCCTCTGGCCCCTCGATATGTTCGTCGATCTCGACAGGGTTCGTCTGGGCCAAGCGGATAAGTTCGAAAAGCAGGCAGAGCAGATCTTGATAATCATCAGGCCGCCAGCGCGGACCTTTAAAGACTTTGCCAACATCTTTGAGCGTGTGCTTGATGGCGGATGTGTCATTCGAAATCACAAAAGCCCCGACCGCCGCACCACCGATCATGATCATCTCGAACGGCAGCGTCTTCAGGATGATGTCCATATGACCACCTGCCAGCAAGTAGCCCCCGAACACCATGACGAAGATAATGACAATGCCGACGAGACCGATCATGAGCGAATCCTACGCTGGGTGATTTTCTCGAAACTGACGCAAAATTATTAAGGAACAGTCGACTTAGTCGCGCGGAACGCCGGCATTGCGCCCTGCGAGGACAACACTGATCGCATGGGATTTTTCTGCCTCAAGCCCAGCGAGGATCAGGGCCGCAGACTCTGGTTGCATCCGCGCCACAAAGCCCGCCGCGAACTCTGGCGCCATTTCCGAAAAAAGTGCGGCGGCATCGCGCGGCTTCATGTTTTCGTAGACACGGACAAGTTGCGTTATGTCTGTCTCCGCAGCGGACTCAGACAAGGCGTATGTTTCCTTCAGTGTCGCCTCGGCCGCCTGTATCAAGCGCAGTTGCTCTGCCAATTCGGCGCGGGCCAGCTCCAGCTCCGCGCGCCGTTGTTCCAGCGCTATGCTGTCGGCCTCGATCTTTGCTTCACGCGCGGCAAAGGCAGCCAGTACTTCCGGTACCTGCGGGGCACAGACCTCCACTGCCTCGACCTCGGCACCGGCTGCTGCCTGCGCACCGGCGATGCCAACCCCAACACGGATCGCGCCTGATGTGGCGAGAAACAGTACGAGGATTGGCAAGACCCGCGCAGACCTCATTCTGCTGGTACCTTCTTGCGGAAAAACAATGCCTCGTCCGGCGCAGGTTCGTCATTTGGCAGGTCATGTAGGGAAGCGATCAATAGCTCCAACCGGCGCGCAGCAGTTTCGGCCCGTTTCGTCGTCTCCTCGACAGAGCCGGCCGAACTATAGGCAGCGACAGTCGCCGCCTCCAAAAGCTTGGTCAGATCGTCCACCTGCCGCGACAGGGCGGCAATCGCGCCGCCGATACCTGTCTCCAGATCAGAGAACCGCTTCAATCGGCGCGACAGCACCACGCAATAGAGCGTCACGCCGAACGCACCCGCTGCCAGAAAGATATTCGCGACAAATTCCATCCTCTGCCCTCAGTTCAATACAAATTCCATCACCAGAAGATCGCGCACACGGCCAACACCAACCACCAGCTCGATGCGGCGCATCATCTGGCCACGCAGCATGACGAGAGCTGCCGGATCTTCGAGATCTTCGGTGCGGACAGCGCGAAGATAACTGTTCAGCACATCCACGATACGCGGCTTGAGGGCGGCAACCTCGGTTTCATAGTTGCGCGCGACTTCCAGCTCACCCTTGAAGCGCAGGTGCCGCTCGGTGCCATCCGCAAGGGAAATGATGACCGGATCGAGCGGCACAAAGCCGACATCCGGCAATGATGATGCCTCGTGTACGGCCGCGTCATGCGGCTTTGGGCTAGGGATCAAATCAAGGAAGACAACACCAAAGCCTGCCGCAGCTCCGACAAGCATAAGGATCACGGGTAAGAGCAACCCTCTCCCCTTTTTTGCGGGTGTGGCGGTTGCTGCATCTGTGGCTGTTGAATCTATCATCATTTCTCCGTTCTGGAGCTGTGATAGGCGATTCTGGCTAACCGATTATTAAGCACGACCCTGCAAGGATGCCGCCAACGGCAGAAGCCATGGAGTCCAATCGTGTTCGAAAAATTCGGCGACATCTGGTCAAATATCCCCCCGCGAAAACGCATTATCGCCCTCGCGGCAAGTCTCGCGATGTTTGCCGCGATCCTGTTTATTGCCTTTGCCAGCAGCAAGAAGACGATGGTTCTGCTTTATGCGGGGCTCGATTCTGCAGCGTCCGGTGCCGTCCTATCAGAGCTGGATCAGAGCGGTGTTCCCTACGAGATTCGCGGCAGCGCGATTCTCGTTCCGAACACAATGCGTGATACCCTTCGCATGCAACTGGCGTCCGAAGGGCTGCCGCCGGGCGCGATTCAGGGCTATGAAATCCTCGATCAGCTCACAGGATTCGGCACCACATCGCAGATGTTCGATGCCGCGTATTGGCGCGCGAAAGAGGGCGAGCTGGCGCGTTCGATCCTGACCAATCCGCGCATCAAAGGCGCCCGCGTACATATTGCTGCCGGCCAGGGAGGCGCGCTGTCCTTTCGGCGTGATGCACGCATCACCGCTTCAGTGACAATCACCACGACAACAGGGGCGATTCCCGCCGGTCATGCGCGGGGTTTGCGGCACCTGGTGGCGGCAGCCGTCACAGACCTCGCACCAGAAGATGTCTCGATCATTGATACGACCACGGGCATCCTGCAAGGCGATGAAAGTGCGGAAAGCGGCGCCAGCAATATGGAGGAGGCCTTGCGCCATAGCGCTGAGCGGCTGCTCGAGGCCCATGTGGGCGCCGGGAATGCAGTTGTGGAAATCAGCGTGGAACGCGACCTGACATCGGAAGTTATTTCCGAACGTCTGATCGACCCGGAAAGCCGCACGATGATCAGCACCGAGACGGAAGAAAGCATTGAATCCAGCAATGACACCCAAAGCGGAGCCGTTACCGTGGCATCAAACCTGCCTGACGGCGCCGCTGGTTCGGACGGTCGCTCCGAGAGCGAGCTGAGCGAAAGCCGCACCATTTCCAATTTTGAAATCTCGGAAACACGACGCGAGCTGCAGCGGGGCGCGGGCGCGATCCGGCGGCTGACGGTCGCTGTTCTGCTCAACAGCAGCACCGCCGATGGGGCAGAACCACGCACCGAGGCCGAACTGGAGCAACTGAGCGCGCTTGTGGAGGCTGCGGTTGGCCTCGATGAAACGCGCGGCGACACGCTGACACTGGCCGAAATGCCCTTCGAGCCCCTTCCGACTGCGTTGCCTGCAACCACGCCGCCAATCTGGAGCAACCTTGATCTCACTCAACTGATCCAAATCGCCGTCGCGGGCATTGTAAGCCTCATTCTAGGGCTGTTTGTAGTACGCCCGTTGCTGCTTGCGCCCCCGCGCCCAGCACCCATTGGTTCAGACCTAACGCGGATGCCTCAAGAGCAGGCAACACCTGCCCAGCAGATCGAGAGCCAAAGCGAAGAAGAGCAGGAAGATCCGATAGAGCGGCTACGCAGGAAAGTTGCTGGACGGCAGGACGAAGCGCTCCGCATCCTGCAACAATGGGCTGAAGGCGGACCCGCACAAGAGGCCCGGAGCGAATGACGCAGGCCGTGAGACAATCCCGCTTCCGGACTGGAATTTCAGCCGTAGCAGCGCCGCAGCGCCTGCCCTTCCCCAACCAGCGTGCATTTGACGATGGCTATGCAAAAGGGTTGGAGGAGGGTCGCGCAGAACTGGCCCGCGAGAGAGGCGCGCATGAAGCCGCATTGGCCGAGCTGACCGCGACGCTACTGCGCGACGAGATCACCCAACGCCAAGCAACGCTTGCTTCGATTGCAAATGTCCTGACGGAAGCCTGCACAACGCTGTTGCCCGCCATTGCCCGCGCGGCCATCGCGCCGTGGGTGCTGCAAACCCTCACGGCAGAGCTGGAGGAATGCTCGCAAAGCGCGATCAGGATATGGTGCAACCCGCAGATCGCAGAGAGCATCGCCGATATTACCGCTGATCTGCAGCATGCCCAGCTGATCGAAGATAGCGCTTTGCCCTTACTTCGGGTCGATTGGCAGACGGAGTCGGATGCCAAAACCATCGACCTCTCTCATGTGCTTACAAAAATCAGCGCACAGCTTTCAGCCCTTTCCACATTTGATTTCAAAGATTCACAGGAGGCCCAAAATGCCTGACGGGCAGGAACATGCGTTTACCGATTACAGCAACCACCCGCTGCGCGACCTTCCAATTGATCTGACGGTCTGCATCGGTCACGCACGCCCACGGTTACGGGATGTCCTCAATCTAACGGAGGGAAGTATCCTCCCGCTCGACCGGCAAATTGATGATGTCGTTGATCTCTTTGTCGGCGAAAAATTGATTGCCCGCGGCCAGCTTATCGAGGTGAACGAAGGCGCGGAACTAGCGGTCCAGATCACCCAGATATTCGCTGGCGGTTCGATGTTCTGATGATACGGGAACATATCCCCCGCATTGGCCTTCTAGGGGTCGTTATTGCCTGTTGCGTGGCGAGCACCGCTACCGCCCAAGAAATCTCCCTCGACCTTGGCGCAACGGCCTTGTCAGATCGCGCGATCCAGCTCTTTTTGTTGGTCACGGTTCTCAGCATCGCACCAGGCATTGCGATGATGATTACTTGTTTTCCTTTTATCGTCACGGTGTTTGCAATTTTGCGGCAGGCCATTGGGCTGCAACAATCGCCACCAAACATGCTGCTGATCAGCCTTGCACTGTTTTTGACCTATTTCATCATGGAACCCGTGTTCACCGACGCATGGGAGAACGGCATCGCCCCAATGCTCAATGCAGAGTTTGAGGCAGAGGAAGGTCTACGGCGCGCCATCGCTCCCTTTCGCAGCTTTATGATCACCCGAATCGATCCTGAAACCTTCCTGCGGCTGTCTGAACTGAGGCCACAGACAAGCGGCATGGCAGTCAACGCGGACGCTCCCTTGTCGCTGATCGTGCCGAGCTTCCTTCTGAGCGAGCTCAGTCGCGCCTTTCAGGTGGGGTTCGTGCTCTTTCTACCCTTCTTGATCATCGACCTCGTCGTCGCGGCGGTGTTGATGTCGATGGGGATGATGATGGTGCCGCCTGCTGTCGTGGCCTTGCCGTTCAAACTCGCCTTTTTCGTCGTCGCGGATGGATGGACGTTGATTTCTGACAGCCTGATACGCGGCTATTTTTAACTAAAAAGGGCGCCGGAAAACACGGCGCCCCTCGAATATTCTGATCGCCCGAGTCAGGCGCTTTCGCCGCGCTCGATCCGCGCGAATTGCTTCACAGCACTCGACTCTTCGTTCGCATGCGGCTGGCGGTGCAAGGTGCGGCTCAGCTTGCCGCGCATACCCTGTCGCTCCACCCGCAGATAGGCACGAAGGCGACTGCCGTCATTGCGGGTCCGTTCGGTATCTATCACATGTCGCTCCATGGTATCCTCCTTATCAGTGGCCATGAGGAAGCCTACCACGTCAGGTACAAATTTTCACCCCTCCAGCCGCGAAACCGCCCAGCGCGCCGCCTCATCGACCACCGGATCATCGTCGCCAACCCGCGCCCGAGCGGCCGGAAGGAGATTGGAATCTCCGGAATTTCCAATTGCATACAATACGTTACGCACAAACCGGTCGCGCCCGATGCGTTTGATCGGGCTACCTGAAAAGCGTGCGCGAAATTCCGCGTCATCCAATCCCGCCAGCTCCGCGAGGGGTGGATCAACAAGATCATCCCGCGCGGCATATCGCTGCTCACTGGCTTCCACCGCGAATTTGTTCCACGGGCAAACGGCAAGGCAATCGTCGCAGCCATAAATCCGGTTCCCCATACGCGCACGCAGCTCAGGCTCCACTGCCCCTTTATGTTCGATCGTCAGGTAGGAAATGCAGCGCCGCGCATCGAGTTGATATGGCGCAGGAAAGGCCTCCGTCGGGCAAATATCGAGGCAGGCGCGGCAACTGCCGCAGCGCTCCTCGGCCATTTCATCAGGGGCAAGATCAAGCGTGGTAAAGATCGCACCAAGAAAGAACCAGTTCCCCAACTCCCGCGACAAAAGATTGGTGTGCTTGCCTTGCCAGCCTAACCCCGCAGCGGCGGCCAGGGGCTTCTCCATCACCGGCGCTGTATCTACAAAGACCTTGATCTCCGTCTCCGGCACCTGCTCGATCAGCCAGCGGCCGACACGCTTGAGCCGCTTTTTGACGATGTCGTGGTAATCACGGTTCTGCGCATAGACGGAGATCGCCGCCCGATCAGGCCGCTGCAAGATCTCAAGCGGATCATGCGCGGGGGTATAAGGCTCTGCCAGCATGATGACCGAGCGGGCCTCTGGCCAAAGCGCAGACGGATCGCCCCGCCAATGCATCCGCTCTGCCATCCATGCCATCTGCCCGTGGCGGCCTTCGCCGACAAAGCGTTCGAGCCGCGACATCACCTCGGGAATGGCGTCCGGTCGGCATACACCCATTTTGGCAAATCCGCTTGCCTCGGCATATGCGCGTAACCGTTCCTTCACGGCACCGCTCAGAAATCCAGATCGGCGTAATGCGAGGGTTGCGGGAAACCAGGCACCTGATCGGCAAGGATCGATCGGAAGGCAGGGCGGGACTTGATCTTGGCGTACCAGTCCTTGACGGAATCCGCCGCGTTCCAGTTCACATCCGAAATATAATCGATGCAGCTCAAATGTGCCGCCGCCGCGAAATCCGCAATTGTCATCTCGTTCCCCGCAAGCCAACGACGGCTTTCCAACAACCATGTCATGTAACCGAGGTGGAACTTGATCGCCTTGGTGCCTGCCTTGAGGTTGGCACTGTCGGGGTAGCCAGTGCCTTGGACCTTGCGAAACACCCGCTCGCCCACCAGCTTGCTCGTAACCTCATGATAGAACTTGTCGTCGAACCATGCCACCAAGCGCCGCGCCTCATAGCGGCCTTCCGGCGTCGCGGGCAGCAAAGGCGGGGTCGGATGCGTCTCCTCGAGATATTCGCAGATCGCTCCACTATCGGGCATTAAGCGGTTCCCGATCTTCAACACGGGAACCTGCCCCGCCGGATTTCGGCGTAAGAATTCTGGGGTTTTCTCCCAGTAACGCTCCTCAGCCAGCTCGACCTCGATCTTTTTCTCGGCCAGAACCAGCCGCACTTTGCGCGAAAACGGCGACAACGGGTAATGATACAAACGGTGCATTAAATTCGGCTACCTGTCCTGTGTTTGGTCCTCAATGCCGTAACCTGATGAGCGGATCAACTGTCTCTCTGGCGCAGGGCATCAACCTTGCTCGAAACAAGCCGCGCGCCCATCGGCCAGGATCGTCGCGGCCCCGTCGGCAATCGCCTCGGCCCGCGACGAAACGAAAGCACTGGGTTGTGCCGCCGAACGGTTCTTCGGGTCGGGCAGAATTGCAGCCAGTAAAGCAGCCTGCCGTGGTGATAGGTCAGCTGCCGAAATCCCGAAATAGCTCTGCGCCGCAGCTTCGACCCCAAAGACCCCGCGATCAAACTCGGCAACGTTGAGATAGACTTCAAGAATCCGCCGCTTTGGCCACGCCGCCTCGACCACCGGCGTCAACAAGGCCTCAAGCGCTTTACGCGGCCAGCTCCGACCCTGCCAGAGATACACATTCTTCGCCACCTGCTGACTGATCGACGAAGCACCACGCGACTGACCGGAATCGATCACCGCGCGGATTGCTTTCATATCAAAGCCCCAATGCGCGCAAAAATTCGCATCCTCCGCTGCGACGGCGGCGCGCAGCATGACCGGCGCGATCTGCTCGGCGGGCACCCAGTCCTTTTCGAGGCTCCCGTGGCGGAATCGCTCGGCCAGAATATAAGGCGTCGCAGGCACCGGCACGAAACGGTAGAGCAACGTCATCAACACGACCACGCCACACAGCGCCAATAATCCCCGCACACTCCACTTGGCGATCCAACGCGCGCGTTCAGTCAGGCGCTGCCGCAGAGGGACGGCAGCCTTTGCCTTTTTTCGCTTTGTGCTTTTTTGCGGTATGCCTGCCTTTGCCATGACCCTGCTATAGGTCAGTTCGCGGAGGCGGAAAAGCAAAACGGCGGCCCGAAGGCCGCCGCTCTGTTTTCTTATTCTGCCGGGATGGCCGTTTCTTCGTAGCTGAGCGGATGCGGAATATGCACCAGCATCTCTTTCGGGCAGATTTGCAGGAAGTGCGCCTTTTCGGTTTCCCAATCTTGCAGGATACGCTCGGCCTTGCGGCTTCCTGTCTCTGCGAGATGGCGCTCGATCAGGCCCTTCAGCTGTGCCTCCCATTCGGCAACGGTAACAGGGCAGGCGACAAGGGTTTCCATGTTGATCAGCGGGCGGGCCTCGCCCTTCGGATCATAGAGGTAGGCCATGCCACCCGTCATACCCGCGCCAAAGTTTGCACCGATGCTACCAAGGATCACGGCAACGCCTCCGGTCATGTATTCACACCCGTTGGAGCCGCAGCCTTCGACAACCACATGCGCGCCGGAGTTTCGCACCGCGAAACGCTCACCCGCACGACCTGCCGCAAAGAGATAACCAGCGGTGGCACCGTAGAGAACTGTATTGCCGATGATCGTGTTATCCTCGGCGACCAGCGGGCTGGCCATCGGCGGGCGGACAATAACCGTACCGCCGGAGAGGCCCTTGCCGACATAGTCGTTCGCGTCACCAGAGACTTCGAGCTTCAGGCCCGGGGCTGCAAACGCGCCCAAGGACTGACCAGCGCTGCCGGTCAGTTTGACAGTCAGGTGATCCGGCTGGAGGTTATTTCGCATGCCAAAGTTGCGCACGATATGGCTCGAAACGCGGGTACCGATTGTGCGGTGTGTGTTTTGCACTGCGTAGTGCAGCTGCATCTTCTCACCATCGTTGAGGAAGCGTGCTGCGTCCTTGACGATTTCCGCATCCAGCGTGTCAGGCACTTCGATGCGCGGCTTGTTGCGATCATAGATGATCTTTTCCGCGCCATCGACGGTGATCAACAGCGGATTGAGATCGAGATCGTCCAGATGCGCCGAGCCACGGCTGACCTGTGCAAGGAGATCGGCGCGACCGATCACCTCGTCAAGCGACCGCGCGCCGATAGAGGCAAGCAATTCGCGGACTTCCTGCGCGTAGAAGGTGATCAGGTTCACAACCTTATCGGCATTGCCGGTGAACTTCGCGCGCAGCTCTTCGTTCTGCGTGCAAACACCAACAGGGCAGGTATTCGACTGGCACTGACGCACCATGATACAACCCATTGCGATCAGCGCAGCGGTGCCGATGCCAAATTCTTCGGCACCCATCATCGCCGCCATGACGATATCACGGCCTGTACGCAGGCCACCGTCTGTCCGCAATGTTACCCGCTCACGCAGGTTGTTCATGGCGAGCACCTGATGCGCTTCGGTGAGGCCCATCTCCCATGGAAGACCTGCATATTTGATCGAGGTCGCAGGGCTTGCGCCCGTGCCGCCATTGTGACCCGAAATCAGGATCACATCGGCCTTTGCCTTGGCAACGCCAGCCGCAATCGTACCAACGCCCGAAGCCGCAACGAGCTTGACCGTAACCTTACAACGCGGGTTGATCTGCTTCAGATCGTAGATCAGCTGGGCCAGATCTTCGATCGAATAGATGTCATGGTGCGGCGGTGGCGAGATCAGCGTTACGCCTTTGGTCGAATGGCGCAAACGCGCGATCAGATCCGTGACCTTCATCCCCGGCAGCTGGCCACCTTCGCCCGGCTTCGCGCCTTGCGCGACCTTGATCTCCAGCTCTTCGCACTGGTTGAGGTATTCGGCGGTCACGCCAAAACGGCCAGACGCCACCTGCTTGATCTTGGCAGAAGGATTATCGCCGTTCGCCTCGGGGTGGAAATGCGCCGGATCCTCGCCGCCTTCACCAGAGTCAGATTTCGCACCGATCCGGTTCATCGCGACGTTGAGCGTCTTGTGCGCTTCGGGTGACAGAGCACCCAGCGACATGCCCGGCGTGACAAAGCGCTTGCGGATAGACGTGATGCTTTCGACCTGATCAATCGGAATCGCTTCACCCAGCGGCTTCACCGCCAGAAGGTCGCGCAAATGGATCGGCGGGTTGGATTGCATGGCTGCTGAATACTGCTTCCACAGCTCGTAGGAGGCTTTGTTACAAGCCGCCTGCATCATGTGCATGGTCTGGGCTTCCCAAGCGTGCTTCTCGCCAGAGCGGCGGGCCTTGTAGAAACCACCAATCGGAAGAACGTCCTGACCAGTTTTCCAGCCCTTTGCATGCACGTCTTCCAGTTTGTGCTGGATACCATGCAAGCCAATGCCCGAAATACGCGACGGCATGCCGGGGAAATATTCAGCGACCATCGCCCGCGACAAGCCAACTGCCTCGAAGTTCAGACCCCCGCGATAGGAGGACAGAACCGAGATGCCCATCTTCGACATGATCTTCAGAAGGCCAGCATCAATCGCCAGACGGAACCTGTTCACGGCGGCGCTCAACGGGCCTTCAATCAGGCCACGGTTCACACGGTCAGCAATGGAGTCCTGCGCGAGATAGGCGTTCACCGTCGTCGCGCCGCAACCGATTAGAACCGCAAAGTAATGCGGGTCAATGCATTCCGCCGACCGCACGTTCATCGAGCAGAACGTGCGCAGGCCTTTACGGGTCAGCCAGCTATGTACGGCGCTCGTCGCCAAGATCATCGGCATCGCAACGCGGGTGGCGGACTGGTGTTCGTCCGTCAGAACCAGATGCCCAGCGCCGGAGCGGACTGCATCTTCGGCCTCTTCGCGCACGCGCTGCAACTCGCGCTGAAGCGCGTCATGATCGGAATCCGCATCAAAGGTACAGTCGATGAAGGTCACGGTATCGTCAAAATGGCGCACCATCTCGTCGAACTCGGCATTGGCGATGAACGGCGTTTCCAGAACCAGAATTTCGGTCTGGCTGGAGCTTTCGTCGAGCACGTTCTTGAGGTTCCCGAACCGCGTCTTGAGGCTCATTACGCGGCTTTCGCGCAAGCTGTCGATCGGCGGGTTCGTCACCTGACTGAAGTTCTGACGGAAGAAATGCGACAGCGGGCGATACTGCTTCGACAGAACAGCAGAAGGCGTGTCATCGCCCATCGACGCGATCGCCTCTTTGCCATCTTCGGCCATCGGTGCGAGGATCTGCTCCAGTTCCTCCATCGAATATCCTGCTGCAATCTGCCGGCGGCGCAGGTCATCGCCTTCAAAAAGGGCCTTCTCAGGCACGTCGCGCATCATGTCTGAGAGATCGACAACCTTCTCGACCCAATCGCCAAACGGCTGGCTGGCGGCCAGTTTGTCCTTGATCGCGGTATCGTGGAACAGCTTGCCTTCTTGCATATCAACGGCAATCAGCTGCCCCGGACCAAGCGCGCCCTTCTCAACCACAGTCGCTTCATCAATCGCGACCATGCCCGCTTCCGAGCCTGCGATCAGAAGGCCATCACCCGTCACGACATAGCGCAGCGGGCGCAGGCCGTTACGGTCAAGACCACCGCAGACCCAACGACCATCGGTCATCGCCAATGCGGCGGGGCCGTCCCACGGCTCCATCACGGCATTGCAGTAGGAATACATATCCTGCCACGCCTGCGGCATCTCAACGGCCTGCTTCGACCAGCTTTCAGGCACAAGCATCGTCTTGGCCATCGGCGCGCTGCGCCCTGCACGGACGAGCACCTCGAATACGCTATCCAACGCGCCAGAATCGGAGATACCAGCCGGAACGATCGGCTTGATGTCCTCGGCCGCGTCGCCAAATGCGCCGGAAGCCATACGAATCTCGTGGCTGCGCATCCAGTTGACGTTGCCTTTCAGCGTGTTGATCTCGCCGTTATGAGCGAGCATGCGGAACGGCTGCGCCAATGCCCATTGCGGGAAAGTATTGGTCGAATAACGCTGGTGATAGATCGCGAAGGCGGATTCAAACCGCTCGTCCAGCAGATCAGGGTAGAACTCGGCAACCTGCTCGGCCAGCATCATACCCTTGTATATGATAGAGCGGCAGGAGAGCGAGCAGAAGTAAAGCTGCGACACCTGAGCCGCGAGCGCGGCTTTCTCGATGCGGCGCCGAATGATGTACAGTTCGCGCTCGAACTCCTCTTCACCGATGTTTTTCTCGTTGCGGATCAGGATCTGTTCGATCTCTGGGCGGGTGGCATTTGCCTTTTCGCCCAAGCATTCGATGTTTTGCGGTACATGGCGCCAGCCATAGATGTAATGGCCCATGCGCAGAACTTCGGACTCAACAATCGTCCGGCAACGCTCTTGTGCGCCGAAATCGGTGCGCGGCAGGAACACTTGGCCCACAGCAATCAGCTTATTCTGATCCGGCTCGTGGCCAGTGCGGCGGATCTGGTCGTAGAAGAACCGCACAGGGATCTGGACGTGAATGCCAGCACCATCGCCGGTCTTGCCATCAGCATCGACAGCACCACGGTGCCAAACGGCCTTCAACGCATCAATGCCTTTCTCGACGACGCTGCGGGAGGCCTGCCCGTCAATCGCGACGACAAGACCAACACCACAGGATGAATGTTCATCCTCTTCGCGCCACAGGCTATTTTCAGCCATCCACGCGCGCTTTGCATCCTCGTTTGCGGCCCAGTTTTCATCATAGATGGTCATTGTTGATCTCCTCATATTCGGGAAGAACGGGCAGCTGCGAGAAAACCGCGTTGCAGCCGTATTTCGGTTTGACCGAGAGGAAGCCGTCTTCGCCTGGGAAGCTGAATTCCATCGGTGTGTCATCTGATTCGAATGAGTCTTCGGGGACAGTCACGCGCGACTTGCCCGCCAGAAAGAGGCGCCATTCAGGGTGGACAAATTCTTTACCCGCGCTGCGCCAAAGTTCCTCACCCGCATCATCATAGGCGCGGATGAAATAATCAGTCTGGAGGAGTTCGACACCGTCGATCACCACTTTATCGCCGGTCAATGCATCCTGCCCAAGAAACCTCGTGCTTTCGCCAGTTTCAGTGCTGGTGACGAAGTCATAGGTATCCAGCCCGTTATCCAACAGATTGGTAAGCGAAGCCGGATCGGTCGGCGCAGGGTTCAGCCGCGTCGCGTAGCCCGCGAGAACATGGATGCTTTCGATCCACTGCGCTTCCACATCAATGGTGCTGACGAAGGTTATGCCGTCTTCATCCATATCGATGCGTTGCTGATAGCCAGCCGGATCACCTTCACAGGTAAAATGGTGCGAGACGGTGCAGGATCGCTGCTGGACGGTGACATACCCCGTGCAACCGGCCGGAAGTTGGAAGCTTTGCGCGCTGGCGGCAGAGGCCAAGACGCACAAGGCCAGCCCTGAAAAGGCTTTCCTTACTGCCATCTTTGTTAAGCGCGCGTTTGTGCTCATTTCCGTTACCCGTCAGCAGGGCTGACCATTCTGCTCCGCTTTGATGCAGACGCGTATGCATGGAATGTGCATCGGTTGTGCATCAGTTGTGTATCAACGTTTTGGGCTATTCAGCCGCCATGCTGGCGGTTTCGTTGAGGTAGTCCAAGATCGCTTTCGAGCTATCACGCCCATCGCGGATCGCCCAAACTACAAGGCTCGCACCACGGACGATATCGCCCACGGCAAAGACGCCATCCAAGCTTGTTTGCCCTGTCTCGAACGCAGCATTGATGGTGCCCCAACGGGTCACCTCCAGCCCTTCAACACCCCAAAGTTTCGGGAGGTCTTCTGGCTCGAAACCAAGCGCTTTGATCACCAAATCGGCTTCTTCGATGTATTCGGAGCCCTCGATCAGCTCGGGGGTCTGGCGGCCTGTTGCATCAGGTGCGCCCAAATGCATCTTCTGAACTTCAACGCCAGTCACATCGCCTTCGCCAGCAAAGCCCTTTGGTGCGGAAAGCCAAACGAATTCAGCGCCTTCCTCTTCGGCGTTGGCAACTTCACGCTGCGAACCGGGCATGTTCGCACGGTCGCGGCGGTACAGGCATTTGACGCTATCAGCACCTTGGCGAATGGCTGTGCGAACGCAGTCCATTGCGGTGTCACCGCCGCCAATGACGACGACCTTCTTGCCTTCTGCGTTCAACTCGCCGCTGTCGAATTCCGGCACGTCGTCACCGAAGCTTTTGCGGTTGGACGCGGTAAGGTAATCAATCGCGCGAACGACGCCATTCAGGTCGACACCCGGTGCCGTTAGATCGCGGGTCTTGTACACACCAGTCGCGATGAGAACGGCATCATGCTTGCCGCGGATCGCATCAAACGAGATGTCATCACCGACTGTGCAGTTAAGTACGAATTCGACACCACCTTGTTCCAGCTGTTCGATCCGCTGCATCACGGTATCTTTTTCAAGTTTGAAGCCAGGAATACCGTATGTAAGCAAGCCGCCAGCGCGGTCGTAGCGATCATAAACCGTCACCTGCATACCTTCGCGCCGCAGCATATCGGCCGCAGCAAGGCCGCCAGGGCCAGCTCCGATGATGCCGACACTCTCACTGCGCTCCTGCGCGGGGGCGATGGGCTTGACCCAGCCGTTTTCCCAAGCGGTGTCGGTAATATACTTCTCAACCGAGCCGATGGTGACCGTGCCGTGACCTGACTGCTCGATCACGCAATTGCCTTCACAAAGGCGGTCTTGCGGGCAGATACGGCCACAAATTTCGGGGAACGTGTTGGTTGCTTGGCTGATTTCGTAGGCTTCCTGAAGCCGTCCTTCAGCGGTGAGGCGCAGCCAGTCGGGAATATTGTTGTGCAAGGGGCAATGCGACTGGCAATAGGGAACGCCACACTGGCTACAGCGTGATGCTTGCTCTTCAGCTTTGTCTTTTGCGTACTGCGCGTAGATTTCATCAAAATCCGCGCGACGTTCCCCCGCCGAACGCTTCTCCGGCATCGACCGGTCAACGTCTACGAATTTGAGCATTTTCTGAACAGCCACAGACCCCTCCATCCTTTAGAGACTGCTTCCCTTACATGGACCCGAGAGAAATGAAAAGTCAGCATGGCTGACCTAAAAGGTTAAATTTTATCTTATCGAGCGTTCGGGTCGTTAAATTTCTCTCATTATAGGTAACTAATTATTACCTTTATGGCGCTAGAGCCATATAAAAAAGAGCGCTGCGCTTCCGACAACGATTCGCCACCACCCAAATATGGCGTAGCCATGACGGCTCACAAAGTTCAGAAGCCAACGCACAACGGTAAGCCCGCTTATAAACGCCATCGCAAAACCGATGGCGATCTCTGTCATTGCAGAGCCATCGAGCATGTCGCGCGATTTCCACAAATCATAGGTAAATGCACCCATCATAGTCGGCATCGAGAGAAAGAAGGAAAACTCAGCGGCGGCCCGCTTGCTTGAACCAAGCAGCAACGCGCCCACGATTGTCGCCCCCGAGCGCGAGACACCGGGGATCATCGCAAGACACTGAATCAAGCCGATCTTGAAAGCCATCGGTAGGGAGAACGCCATCGCATCTTCGTGACGCGGTGCGCCGACCCATCGGTCAACCAACAAAAGAACCACACCGCCAATGATCAGCATCGACGCGATCAACGTGGGCGTTTCGAAGAAAACCGTTTTGATAATGTCATGCGCCAAAACGCCGATTACAGCGGCGGGCAAGAAAGCCACTAAAACTGATAGGATGAATTTTCGCGCTGAGGGGTCAGAGGCAGAACGCAGCACTACATCTACCAGCTTGGCAAAATAAACCAGCAGAAGCGCCAAAACTGCCCCAACCTGAATCACCACCTCGAACGTCCGACCCGCACTTTCAAAACCGATGAAATAACTGGTCAGGAGAAGATGACCAGTCGAAGAGACAGGAATGAATTCTGTCAAGCCTTCGATCAAGCCAAGGAAAAGCGCGACCAAATAGGTGTTTTCGATCATGGTCGCGCCTTACTCTTTAGATTTCGCGTAGGTTCTTCGCAGATTCCTTGATCGCCGCGTACTGTCCGGAAGGACGGAAACGCCAAAGATAATCGGGAAGCACCGACTCAATATCGGTGGCTTCGATACCAAAGGCATTTAGCCCTCGCGCATCATCCGAGACGACATTATCGGATTTCAGATCAGCGACCTGATCTCGGGTGATAACGGGCGGAACCAATCCAAGGGTCATCTTTGCCGCCAGCTCGGAAACCGAAGCCATAATGCCCGCTACGCCAAAGGGAATGTTCGCCAAAAGGCGACGACGCCGGATCACACCAAGCATGAGCCTCATCAACTGTCGGAATGTCATGACATCCGGACCACCAAGCTCATAGACACCCGCTTCGACATCGGTCAGCACGGCCTGCTCCACAGCTTGCGCCACATCATCCACATAGATCGGCTGAAAACGTGTTTCCGCGCCGACAAGCGGCAAAATGGGGGAGAGCTGGGCCATTTGGGCGAAACGGTTGAAGAACTGATCTTCGTTTCCAAAAATCACGGAAGGTCGCAGGATAACAGCTGATGGGAACGCCGCCAAAAGCGCCTCTTCGCCCAACGCCTTTGTGCGGCTGTAGGTGCTCTCAGAATTCACATCGGCACCAATAGCCGAAACATGGACAACCTTCCCTACGCCATTTTTGGCGGCAAGGCGGCCAATCCGGCCCGGTGCTTGCTCCTGAACAGCGTCAAAGGTGTTCTTGCCCTTTGGCATTAGGATACCAACGCAATTGACAGCAGCCGATGCGCCTTGGAGCGCTGCCTCAACGCTGGCGTCATCACGGATGTTGCACAACACCGGCTCGACCTGACCAACGACGCCATAGGGCTTCACGAACATCGCTTCGTTCGGGTTGCGCACAGCAACACGCACGCGCCAGCCTTGCTTCGCCATACGGCGCGCGACATAGCGACCAACAAAGCCGGAGCCGCCAAAGATCGTGACCAATTTCGACATTATACACCTCACGTTTCTGCGGCCGGTTTACCGCCGCATGGCAGCCCGTACAAGGCACTACGTCCAATTTCCGTTGATACGGCCGACAAAGACCGTTGACACTCCCAAGCACTCCGCTTAAACGCCGCGCCAGCACACCTGCCCAGGTGGCGGAATTGGTAGACGCGCTGGCTTCAGGTGCCAGTGACCGCAAGGTCGTGGAGGTTCGAGTCCTCTCCTGGGCACCACATTCCCCCTACATCATGAATAGCCAGAACCAAGCGGGTTGTCGGGCAATCTAAATTTGTCTCGTGATTTCCTAAAAGAGGCAATGACGATCGGTGGGGGCCGTGGAAAAACCAATATAAAAGCGCGCGTCGCGACTATTTATCCGGTAAATCTGCGATCATGCGCGCGATCCGCACGAATGACAGGATGATCAGCATCAAAGCAAACTGCCCAGTAACGTCCCCGATAAAGTAACCTAGGAGGCTTTGCATCTCGAGATCGGATTCGTAGAGCCAAGTTTGGCTCACCGAATTGAGCAACGAGCCAACGATCCCCGCAATTAAAACGTTCCTCCAAGAGTATGTGAACGCGCCAAGGCGATCATCCGCCTCGAATAAGTACTTAACAAGTATCACTCCGATGTGACAGCTGACCATTGCCGTCAAAAAACTCATAAATAATAGTGCATTTTGTCCACTGTAGTTGGAAATGGCCCACATCAACAATGACGCTGGCAAGAGATAGACGTATCCCATCCAACCAAAGAAATAGAACGTCAGTACGCGAACCCCGTGAGGTAAAAAAAGCAGGGCGTAAAATGCCCCCATTTCAGGGGCTATGATCTTTTGCACGGGCAGAACGAAGCCCGAAACGAGCGAAAAAGACGCGACGTACGAAACGGTAATGACGATCCAACGGCGAATGAAAGGTTCCGATACGACTTGGACATCCGCTATCCGAGCAAGTAGGCGCCTCTTTGCACGCCTTCAGGGCGCTGTAAGCGCCCTCTATCTTCCAGTTTCCTTACCACCCGAAAGAAGGTGGGGCGGGTCAGGTCCGCAGTCAGTGGGTGCTCTCTCAGCGCCACACTATCAACTTCGCCGTTCGTATCCTGGAGCTCGTTCGCCGCCAGCAGGATCAGTCTTTCGACTTCTGATAACTCATTCATACCGAGATCTTTTTCCATCTCGGAGACGAGTTTGCGCAAGGCAATAAGCGCGATCAGGGATTGCTTCATCGATTACTGCCTGCTCCGTTATGCAGCTTGCCGTGTCAGCTCCAAAGATATTATCAAATTTTCTCAAATGATCAAATCTACAGAGCTCCCTTTACAAGTTGCAAAACGATACTAACTGCAGGGTGTGCGATCTTCCCGTCGCACATTCAAGCTTACGCTTGGCATATTTTTTGACTCTGCTACGGCCAGCATGAACATGTTGGTCGTAGCAATTTATGATTTTAAATCAGTAATTTAATGTCTTACGGCCCTTGCTGGTGAGCTGGAAAAGCCATATTACTATGCCTCCTAACCGCTCCCGAATAAGCTGAAAGCCGAAACTTCATTTGTCTCGAAATGTTAGTTTTTTGCGATGTTCCGTTGAATACCCTATAGCCTAAGTTCACGCTCATTAGCGATAACTTTGGTCTGATCGGTCCTATTTTGCCTACATCGGAGCTCATCAGGCCGAATAACGATCGCCGTGCGCACATGGCTTTGCGACGGCCCAAGACGGTTGCTTCACAAGGCGCCTCTCCATATAGCGAAGGGAAAGCCGGAGGCATCTAATGACCAACCATCTTTATAAAAACGACCTGCCAGACGGCCTCGAGCTTGGGCCGATTGTCGCCATCGACTGTGAAACAATGGGATTGAACCCGCATCGTGACAGGCTCTGTTTGATCCAGATGTCCAGTGGTGACGGAAACGTACACCTCATTCAGGTTGCCAAGGGCCAAACCGAGGCACCAAACCTATGTCGTCTGCTCGAGGATCCAACCATTCTGAAGCTGTTTCACTTTGGTCGTTTCGACATTGCGGCCATGTGCAACACTTTTGGCGCGTTGGCAGAGCCGGTTTACTGTACGAAAATCGCCTCCAAACTGGTGCGTACCTTTACCGATAGGCACGGATTGAAAGCGCTTTTGCAGGAGCTTGTCGGCGTCGATATCTCGAAGTTCCAGCAAATGAGCGACTGGGGCGCAGAAGAGCTGACAACGGCACAGCTGGATTACGCGGCCTCAGATGTGCTGTATCTACACCGCTTGAAGGACAGTTTGGACAAGATGCTTGAGCGTGAGGGCCGCACCGCGCTCGCCGCCAAATGTTTTGATTTCCTTCCAACACGAGCAAAACTCGACCTCGCTGGCTGGCCCGAAACCGATATTTTCGCACATTGAACAGACTGGCTAATGGACACCGGCTATTCACAGTTTGTCCGATGGGCGAAGGTCATTCTTCCGCTTGTGGCTCTTTCACTTTTGGCCACGCTGTTCCTCTTTGCCGAACGGACGTCAGGGCCGGAAGGATTCCCGCTCGCACGACTTGATGAACTGGTGCGTGATCCCAAACTGACCGAACCACGTTTTTCAGGTATGTTTGGTGACCGCAGTTCAATCGAAGTTTCGGCGCGCTCGGTTCGCCCTTCTGCGGAACCAGCTTGGGATATGGAGGTGGAGGGCATCTCTCTTGCCGTGACCGCCGATGAAAACAGGATGACAGTTGTCGGAGGGTTGGCTCTGATAAGTGGTCAAAGGCAACAACTCGATGTGCGCGGGCTTTCGCGGCTCTCAGTCAACGACCAATATTCCATCGAGACACTGGGTTTGAGCTTCGACCTGCCAAAGGGGACATTGACGTCGACAGAGCGGCTCGAAGCACGGACCCCATTTGGCGCTTTGGAGGCCGGTAAAATGCACGTTTCGGTCGACACCGACCAACAAAGCTTTCGTTTGGAATTCACGGGCGGGGTAGAACTGGTTTATACACCATGAGCAGGCAGGAGAGGTGAAAGATGAAAACGACGCTATTGGCACTCGCTCTGAGCACATTGGCCGTTCCTGCATTCGCGCAATCAACGGCTGTCGATCTTGGCCCTTATGCGATTTCTCAGGATGCCCCTGTCGAAGTGAGCGCGGATGCGCTGGAAGTGAATTCTGAATCAAACAGTGCTTCGTTCATCGGAAATGTTCTGATTTTGCAGGGTGACATCAGGATTTCGGCTGGGCGTGTCTCGCTGTTTTACGACCCTGATCAAGGGGAAGTCGTCCGGCTGGAAGCGGAAGAGGACGTGATCTTCGCAACGCCGAGTGAGGCGGCCGAGGCGGCGGTTGCTTTCTATAACGTCGAAGAGCGGCTGATTTCATTGGAAGGCGGCGTACTGCTCACGCAGGGGCCCGCGACACTCTCCGCCGAACGTTTGGTGATTGATCTTTCGACAGGTACGGCAAAGTTGGACGGGCGGGTCAAAACCATCTTCACCCCTGGTTCAGGCGAGTGATGTAATGTCTTTTCTAAAAGTCACGGACGGAAACGGCGGGCTACAGGTAAAAGACCTCCGCAAGAGCTACCGCAAGAGGGTAGTGATCCGCGACGTCAGCCTGTCACTCGTCAAAGGCGAGGTCGTAGCGCTGCTCGGCCCCAACGGATCTGGGAAAAGTACCTGCTTCTACGCCATCGCCGGACTGGTGATCCCGGAAGGCGGGCACGTCTATATCGACGGTCAAGAAGTTACTACTCTGCCGATGTACCGGCGGTCACGCTTGGGAATTGGCTACCTGCCGCAAGAAGTTTCGATCTTCAGAGGCATGAATGTAGAGGATAACATTCTCTCTATTCTTGAAACCACGGAGCCTGATCGCAACAAACGCCGCGACCATCTGGAAAACCTTCTGGCAGAGTTTTCAATTGAACATATCCGCCGCGCGCCGGCACTCTCTCTATCCGGCGGCGAAAGACGGCGCGCGGAAATCGCGCGGTGCCTTGCGTCGAACCCGAAATATGTCCTCCTCGACGAACCTTTCGCGGGCGTCGATCCCATAGCGGTTGGTGAAATCCGGCATTTGGTGGCTGGGCTGAAGGATAGGGGAATCGGTGTGCTGATCACCGATCACAATGTGCGCGAAACACTTTCAATCGTCGATCGGGCCTACATCTTGCATGATGGAAAGGTTCTGATGAGCGGCACTGCCGACGAAGTGATCCAAGATGAGAACGTGCGCCGCGTCTATCTAGGCGATTCATTCCGGATCGGCTGAATCCGAAAACTCGCATTCGACTCATTGACAATACACCTTGAGTTGTCGCCAAATGAAGGTGATGACGATGATTGGCAACACATCCCCTTCGTACATGCAGCACAACTGCATGAGGGGCATTAATCAATCAAACGTTATCGCTCTCATATAGGTAGATTTCGTAATGGCTCTCTGAGCCAAATGGATATTTGCCTCTAATAACAAGGAGTAACGATGCGGTACCAAATCAGCGGAAAGCAAATCGACATCGGTGAAGCCCTGCAAACGCACGTCATGAACGAACTCAGTACAACTGTGGAAAAGTATGCAGGAAGACCCACAGAGGCCACTGTAATATTCTCCAAGTCGGGCAGCGAGTTTGTGTGCGAAACCATCGTGCATTTGTCCACTGGCCTGACTTGCCAAGCCAAAGATCACGCCCACGAGATTTACGCTTCCTTCGACGGTTGCTGTGAAAAAATGGACAAGCAATTGCGCCGAAACAAGCGGCGGCTGAAAGATCACCACCGTCATCGTTCGGAACCGGTTGAACTTTCTGACGCTGGCTCTTATATCCTCGCCGCAACTGAAGATGACTCTAACGAGGGCGACGACTCCAGCCCCGTAATCATCGCGGAGATGGAAGCCAAAATTCCGTCGATCTCTGTCGGTGAAGCGGTGATGCAAATGGAAATCAGTCACCTTCCAGTTGTTGTTTTCAAGAATGAAAAGCATGGCGGATTGAATGTTGTCTACCGCCGGGATGATGGAAATATTGGCTGGATCGATCCAAAGGTCGCTGGCTGATCAGGAAAATAGCTAGTTACGACGCTCATGGAACTCTCAACCATTTTGAAGCCCGAGGGCGTAAAGCTCTTGGGAGCATCTTCCAGCAAGAAACGCCTGTTTCAGGACATCGGCGATCTTGCGGAGCAGGTCTATGGCGTCGATTCACAAATCGTGACCGAGTGCTTACTCGAAAGAGAAGTGCTCGGCCCTACAGGCGTCGGCAACGGGATCGCCTTGCCGCATGCGCGGCTGGAGAGCGTCAAAGAGGTTTGCGGCCTGTTCGTCCGTCTCGAAAAACCACTGGAATTTGACGCCGTAGACCGCCAGCCGGTTGATCTTATCTTTGCGCTTTTTGCGCCGATCAATGCCGGTGTGGATCACCTGAAGGCACTTGCTCTGGTTTCGCGGACACTGCGAAATCCGAACACCTGCACAAAGTTGCGGGCCAATGACGCGCCAACAATCCTGCACACGATCCTGACAGAGGCGCAAACGTCGCAAGCGGCCTAACCTATCGCCAGTTGGCAAAGCCGAAAGCGACATAGTCTTTCTGATAAACAGCGCGCGCAGCGGCTTCAATTTCGCTGTCATAAATTTGCGAAAGCTGCTCGATATGCGGGTCAGGCATCGCGACTGGCAAGGGCATTTCATTCATGCCAATCTGCGCGGCAACGATCGCAAGGTCCTCGCGGAGCCACTCCTCGCGCAGGATCAGATCAGGGAACGTGACGCTGCTCATTCCCTGAAGCACAGACAGTTGGCTCGCCCACGATGGATCGACGCGGACGCCCGTTTGCCGCGCGAGATTCGCCTTCAGAAACTCGAGAAAGCCCAAAAACGCTGTTCGGTGGATCGCGGGCGTATAGTTTGAGTCCGGACCCTTCGCGGGAATCGGTAGCTTGTAGGCGTTCTTCAATGTCTTTCTGATTTCGAAGTAGCTGCCTGGACCCGTGGCCAAGATATGGTCGCAAAACGCTGCATGGGCCCGTGCAACGGGATGCCGAAGGACCGTGAAGCTCCGGTGCCCCGGATTGGTTGCCTTCCACTGTCGCAAGTTCTTTTGTTTGAAACCGGTCTTGAGTTCGGAAACAGCGCACTCGTCGAGATCGGCTAGCCATTGCGTCACTGCCTCTACAGGGCCGCCACGCACCGGCATGAACACCAGCTTGCTCTTCTTTCCCGCGACGAAAGTCGGGATCACAGGCCCACGCCGTGGCTCGAAATTCGGTGTTCGGAAGAGATTGAAGCGATCCAGCTTGGAAAGAGACGCTTCCATTTCCTTGAAATTTCCGACCTTCTCGCGCAGCGATTCAGGATTTTGCTTTTTCAGCTTTTGGTCCAATGCAGTCAGTTGTGCCTCACAACCGAGAAAGCGGGCCAAGCCGTTGATGATGTCGACATCCTGAAGATCCTCATAGGCGATGTAGAATGCCGTCTGACCAGACTTTTGAAGGCTGTTGAGAACTTTGACCTGAAAGGATTGCACTGAATCAAGATGCTCTTCGAATTCATCGGCATCGAAGTCGATCATTTGCTTCTTGAGGTGTTTTGCATTGGTCAGCTTCCACTGATCAGTGGCGCGCGCAATTTTCAGGCTGACATAGCTCTCAATCGGATTTCGCAGAAGAACGACCTTCGCGCATCGCTCGTCATTTAGGCAGGCCTCCAGAACACGGCTGTCGTGATTGCTGAAAAACCGGAAACCGCCAATGCCGCTGCTCTTTGTCTTGATCGTCTCAAGCAGCATAAACGGATTCCGTTCGCGAAGTTCGTGAGTGATGCCAAAGAGATCGGGCTTGTTTGGATAGCCGACAAAGCTCGGGTTGAAGGCCTCACCATGGCATTCAATCCCGTCGAAAGCGTTGAGGTTCGCCTCGAGAAAATTCGAACCTGTTCGCATTTCAGCGAGCACAACAAAATAGTCGAATTGGGTCATGACCTACCGGACCAGATATGGTTTTTGCGGGCGCTGCTTTTGTGTGCCGTAGTTATCATCGGGCGGGAAATCTCCTACGAGATAAGGATGCATTCCCTGATTTTTCAGATTCTGAATGAACTGCGCAAACCCCTGAAGATCAACCATTTTCGGAGCCTCGGACAAACGGCGCATGTTCTTTCCAGTGATTTCGTCGATCACCGATTGAAGTGCTTCTATTGGTGACTCGAGAAAATCTGCCAAGGTCCAAATCCGCACGCGGGCTTTCGTATAGATCGAACGGAGAATTTCGAGATGTTCACTTTCGATCTTTTGCAAGCGCGCTGCTACGCTTCGGATTTCGGAGAAATTGGCGTTTGAGCGGAACAGTGGCACCGCCCAAGCACCCGCCACGACCGAAATCTGCGCATTAGGATCTCTGGCGACATCCCAACTGATATATTGCTCGTCACGCGGGCCAAACATGAAGCATTGCCGCTCGCCGCGGGTATTCCAGATCATCCCGCGAAGAAACATGCGCCCATTGTAGTCTCTGATTTTGGCGCAATCAGAGAGCGCGCCGGAAAAGGTCTTTTGATCTCCCTCAAAATGGACCCGATCCTTTGCGAACAGATGGCCATGTACGCGCGCGCTGGTCGCATTCGCGAGCCAAGGCTCGAAATTCTCGAAAAGATCGGAGAAGCCTTCGAAAATTGAATAGGGGGCGGACGTTACACCGTTCTCCCAATCCTCGTTGGGAAAGCGGCTCTGCATATAAAGACCGGGGCGGCCTTTCGTGCGGCGCTCGACAGCTTTGGAGAAGATGCGATCAATCTTCCCCGGATTAGGTTCCTGCCCCTTGATCGCGCCAGCGGGATCATCAAGGAACGTAGCATAGAGCCTTTCGGCATGTGGCCAGATCTTTCTTGCGACAAAGCAATCTGAACGCCGCAAGAGTTGAAGATGATCATCATAGAAGATGTGTGGCTTGCCTTGGAAATCGAACTTCGACAACGTCAGAGAGCGGCTCTCAATATTGAGTGAGTATTGCCGCACCAAGGTTTGGAAATAGCTCTCGTCCGGAATCCAGACCCGTCTGAAATAACGATCAAAGGTTGGGCGCTCGGGGTCTTCGAGTATTGCGGAGAGAGTCTGCCGTGTGAGACACCACCATTGTGATCCCATATGAGGCACGAGCCCTTTTGGAATCTTCCTTTTAATGTTCAGTCGCCTTTGTAGCTCGACATATCTGTCGAAAAGGAACCGATGACGTTTCCATGCAAAGGGAAACCGTAGTGTAAAGCGCTCTTCATCCAAGCCGCCGACGGTCCAAAGGACATCAGATGTCGTCGCACTTTCGATAAAGTCGGTCTTGGGGCGTGCCTCCAGATAGCGGATCAATTCCTTTACCGGACGCAGCGGAAGGCAAGAACCAGACGCCAAATAGACATGGCGCACTTCTGGAAATGTCTCCAGCATCAATTCAGAGGCGGATTGGGATGCTGCGACAAGTCCCCACGTCCCCCACTCGCAGCGGTGCCGCTTGGAAAATCGCACATCCGTTAAATCGCGCAACGCGCCTTTGAACGCATTGAACACCTTACGATCCACGGCCTTGTCCACATGGATCACAACCGGGCAACCGCCCGCGACCCAATGCCGTACAACCTGTTCCGCGCGATCAAAGGCGGTATGAACCAACATGACGACGCCGACGCTCACGCCCAGTTCCCCTTTGACATCAGGCCGAGGATCTCTAACTGGCGCCAATTGATATATTGCTCGGACCACTTGCACCAAAGATCGGCGCTGTCTTTCAACCCTTCGGCATATGCCTTGTATTCGTGACTGTTCGCATAATGCTGGCGGCGTTCTAGCTCCTCCTCAGCCTTCACTGCAAAGGTATCGAGAAACTTCGTGTGAAGAAGAACGCCAGAGGCTTTCTCGCCACCCCATTCATCATAAACGAGGTTCAACCCCCGTGGCAGCAGCATGTGGGTCGAACTAACATAGGCATAGCGCCTGTCCCATTTCACCAGCGGTATCTTGTTCAAGGCGGGCGCCCGCCACGGTTCCTCGGTGAAAAAGGCGCGGCTCCGAGGGCCACCTTGAATCCAAAGGTTTCCGAAGCGGCTATTCTTCTTGATGGAGTAATTGCCTGAATCGAACCAAGGCGCCACCTCGATCGGATTTTCCCCCTTGAGGTAGCGCGCGTTTTTCAGACCGCCCTTTGGGTACATGTCGATCAGCATCGCTCCGAATGAACGGATCGAGGAGGCATCCAGCCAATCGGTCAGCGCTCGCACCGGCCGCGTATCGCAGAACGGATAGACAAAGAACTCATCAGGATCGACAACGAGGCACCAATGGCCATGCGCGTGCCGCATCTGGAGCCAGTTCAGCCAATCCACGCCAAATCGTGCGCGTTTGTAACTGGATTGGGTCCACCATAGTGACACATCCGGCTGGGCGGCGAGATACTCACCGCCACCGTCAGTGCTGCCATTGTCAACCATGAGGAAATGATTAACGCCCAATCCCCTATAATATTTGAGGAAATACGGGAGGCGCACATCCTCGTTCCGCAGGGTCGAAAAGAGGAGAATATCGCCGGGGCGGATTTTGGAAGTTCTGTCATTGATCACCGTCAGCTCGCGGCGCTTTCTAAACGCGCGAATTCGCCAACGGCGTCTTTGAAGACGCAATCTATATGATTGCCAAAGACCCAATGCCTACTCCCACCTGATTTCTCTCAATAACGCTCAAATATTACGACACTTTAAAGACGAGCTCAAAGTGAGACGACCAATCTGTGGCAGAAAAATGTGATCGGGTCACGGACTCTTGCGTCTCTGCAAGACGAATTGCCTCAGCCCAACCATCGCGATCGTGTGGATCAATGTAAGTGGCATAGTCTCCAAGCAGTTCTCTAAAAACGGGAATATCAGAGCAAATGATCGGCACGCCCATGCGCGCTGCCTCCACCGCCGGAAGCCCGAACCCTTCCGCAAATGATGGAAACAGAAGCGCGCGGGAATGCCTTAACAGCTGCACCAATTCAGCGTCAGAGACACCATTTCGCTCGGAGACACCGTCGATCCCTGCATCGAGCCGCCGGAAAACCTCCTCATTCCGCCAACCCCGTGCTCCCACGATCACGAGCTCGGCATTTGGGCGGCTTGGCGACGACCAAATATCGAGAAGGAGACTATGGTTTTTCCTCGGTTCGATCGTTCCCAGAATTACAAATGGTGATGACGATGTCTCCGCACCGTCGCCGCCGTTCGGCGGCGAAAAATGATCGGACCCAAGCGGCGCCTGCAATAGGGAAGGCAGTCGTAGATTCCGCTTATTTGTGGCTGCAACAACCTGTGCCTTTTCGCTTCGCGTCGTAACAATAATCTGGTCCGCAAATTCAAGCGCGGCCATGAAACCTTTCTCGAATTTCACAATGGTTTCGGGCCTCTGATATTCTGGGTAACTCAAAGGGATCACATCGTGGATCATGATGCGGATTTCCTGACATCCGGCCGAGCGCAAAGTGGCGAAAAAAGACGCCGAAAGTGCACTGTGACCCACGTTCAGATAACAGAATCCATTTGGGAAAAGGCGCAACAAAGCCTTATTTAGGGTCGAAAATCGTGCCCGAGTGACTGCGAAAAACCTCAATTGGGCAAGTACACGCCATTTAGCCAACGAACGGCCCGCCCATTGCGGAGCTATCAGGGGATAAAGGCGCTGCATGCCGCTTTGATCGACTAAAAGATAACCCCACCTAGTCCGTAATAGACCGTAGGTTTCCCCCTGTTCCTTCAGAAACCTGAGATACTCGAATTCGACCCTGTCGATGCCCGAAAACCGCTTGCCGATTCTCGATAATAGCCGCGTTAGGTCGATCACCAGTGGGGTTTGCGGACTTCCTGACATTATTTCGGCTCTATATCAGGCATAATTGAAGAAAACCGATCTGAAGATATGCGCTTTATTTCCCGCTCGACCCTGCCACGAAACCTCCAGATACGGAAAATTGGATCACCTCTCTCAGAGCGCCCGAACAAGCCGCCCCTTTGGACCCAGTATCCTTCATCATCCAAATATTTTGCAGTGTGAAACAGAGCCGTCCAACTCAACCGAATAACTGTGACGATATCGCCGGCCAATGCAGACTGTCGCGCAACGGCTCGAACGCGGCGACGGTTCCAAAAGCGGGACGCCAGAACTTTGTCTCGCCCGATCTGTACGGATACGGGACGAAAAGGCCGGCGCAAGTCCAGCTCTGGCGCCTTTGGAGTCCTTTTAGTCTCCATCTCAATACCCGCTTGGTATTGTTTCAAAAGAAGCCTCACCTGGATAGGGTCAATCAATCCGTCGATCATAAGCTGAATAAGTCTATTCCGCTGTAATAGAGTCTGTTTTTCGACCGCGTAACCGCGTTCTCGCGCTCCACAGTGCGATGAAAGGAACCGCGCTGTACTCTGGCCAATTTTTGTTAGGGATGTTGGTACGCGATCCTGCCGCCGCAGCGGCCCAGCAGCAAAACCATGATGAACGACAGCATCACCCACATAGGCTATCGACGCACCATCATTTCTTGCGCGCATCGAGACATCGGTATCATCCATGTAGAATGCGTAGCCTTCGTCAAAACCGCCCAAGCGCCGCAGAAACTTTGCATCAAAAGCGCAATTGGTCCCAACAAGCTTGATGCATTCACCGCGAAAAACACGCGCTTTAGAGCCGAAAGGGAGTGTGCGCTCGTCGGCATTTGGCGCGACTGAAACGCAGGTTGATTGGTTTGTGATCCCGTTTCTACCAATCACCCGCCCCGTTGCGGCCGAGGCAGCGCCAGACGCAATGGGCCCGACGAGACGAGATAGCCACAATGGCTCTGGCCGCGCGTCGTCGTCTATAAACGCAATAATTTCGCCCGCGGCGTGGGCAATACCGAGGTTGCGCGCAGCAGAGATATTCGCGTGACTGAACGCGACGGTTTTGATGACACCAACATCAAATTGCGCGGAAGAGAGCGCCTCAGGCTCGGCGACAATAATTATTTCGAAGCTGGGAAAGCGTTGTTGTAGCAGGGACTTAACGACACCGTTCAAATGGTTCGGTCGCCCGTGACTGACGATTATGACACTGACACGCGGCGCGATCACTGCCGCCCCACTGCGCCCAAATACGGTGCGACTTTCGGGATGTCTTCGGGATTGTTCACTTCCCAGAAAGACCGTCCTTGCAGGTCCGCTTGCACGCATTTGATAGGGATGCCGTTTTCGAGGAAACGCAACTGCTCCAGCCCTTCGCATTGTTCCAAGGGAGACTCAGGCAGCCTCAAATAAGCTTTCAATGCCTCAGGGCGATACGCATAGGCACCAATATGATGGAATACAGGGGTGGTTTCTTCGTCATCAAACCGCCCTGCGGTGTACGGAAGAACCTCTTTGGAGAAATAGAGAGCATTGCCGTCACTATCCTGCACCAGCGTCGTTGCACCGACCCGACCTTCGTGCCTGTCCTCTCGCAACGCGGCGAGCATGCGTCCGCTCGTCGGTAGGGCCGGTGTCGCAACTTGAACTGCAGGAGAGTCGAAAGCGCTTATCAGGGACTGTAAAATCCAATGTGGCATCAGAGGTGCATCACCTTGCAGATTCACGACAAGATCAAATTCATCGCCAATTGCTTGCAGAGCCTCCGCACATCGCTCGGTGCCATTTCGGCAGGCCGATGATGTCCGAACAACTTCACCACCAAACGAATTACATTCCGCCTCAATAAGATCATCATCCGTTGCCAAAACGATGCGGGCAAGATCTGCTAGTGGTTGCGCCGCAAGCCACGTCCAATGAGCGAGAGATCTGTCATCACCGCCGGGCGAGACTAATCGCGCAAGCGGCTTTCCTGGAAATCGAACCGACGCAAACCGCATCGGTATTACAATCAAGGTCTTCATGAGGACGAGACTAATTCAACCCCCGGCGCAAAAGCGATGAAAAACGGGTTTTCAAAGCCGGTCTTGCCATATGAAAGGGGTTCATGGGTCTCAAACGCAACGACCTGACCCCCTGCACCCTGCAAAACAGCCTGCCCCGCGGCAGTATCCCACTCCATTGTCCGCCCGAGGCGTGGATAGAGGTCGGCTTCACCGGTCGCAACGAGGCAAAACTTCAGCGATGATCCGGCGCTCTTGGTGTCGCTGTAAGAATATCGTTCCAGATAGTCGTCAGTCGCCTGATCTCTGTGGGATTTGGAAGCGACGATCCGCAAGGCCAAATTATTGGGTTTAGAGACTGAAATAGGCACCGTTTCGCCATTCTTTTGCGGGTCAAACGGCCCCTTCTCTTCGATTGAAACACCCCGATTATCGGTGATGAAAAGCCTTTCACGCGCCGGCGTATAAACGACCCCGCGAATGGGAACGCCAGCCTCCACATAGGCGATATTCACAGTGAAATCGCCTCTCCGGTTGATGAATTCTTTTGTCCCGTCAAGCGGATCGACGATCAGAAAAGTTGAGCCGGTTGTGCCATGCGTATCGGCCTGCTCTTCGGTCACGAGCGCAACATCTGGGAAAGCAGCTCGTAACCCTGCGGAGATATGCGCGTCGGCGAGTTTGTCGGCGACCGTTACAGGGCTTTCATCAGATTTTGACTCGACCTGAAAATCGTCTCTTCCATAAACTTCCATAATCAGCGCGCCTGCTTCAAGGGCAAGGCGCCTCATCTCTGTCTCAAGCTTCTGAAAGTCCACCTGAATCTCCATCTACAAGTATTTAACTGAAAAGATGATCGCTTTATGCGTGATCCCGTATTACGCTGCAACGCATTCATTCTCAGAGCGGCCAAACCTTCAGGAAATGTTTCAAACCCAGCGAAAAAGAAGCAAGTTCGTCTACGCCTTCGAAATGGGCGAGTTGATCTTTCACAGCGTGGTGCGGGACATCCGGAAGAGCCACAGCAATGCTGTCGTCGGCCTGCTCTTGAACCTTATCCAAGCCACGCTTTTCGTTGCCGCTTTTTATGCGATGTTTTTGCTACTGGGAATGAGAGGCGGCGGCATCCGAGGTGACTTCCTCCTTTATATCATGTCCGGCATCTTTCTCTTCATGACCCACGCCAAGACCATCGGCTCCGTGTTTGGTGCTGAGGGATCAACCTCCCCTATGATGCATCACGCGCCGCTCAATACGATCGTCACGATCTCCGCAGCGGCTATAAGCACGCTCTATCAACAGACGCTCACACTAGTTGTCGCACTCTTCCTCTACCATTCACTCATCACCCCAATCTCGATCCACGACCCTATCGGGGCATATGGCATGTTCTTGTTGGCTTGGATTTCGGGTGTGGCTATCGGCATCATATTCATGTCGATCCGGCCGTGGCTGCCGAACCTCGCGCCAATCGGACAGACTGTCTATTCACGGGTCAATATGATTGCCTCAGGCAAAATGTTTGTCGCGAACACGCTTCCTGCCAGTATGGTCGCCTTGTTTTCATGGAATCCGTTGTTCCATTGTATTGACCAAGCGCGCGGTTTTGTCTTCATCAACTACTACCCGCACAATAGCTCGATCTCCTATCCGGTGTCGGTAACGGTTGGTTTGTTTATGTTCGGTCTGATGATCGAGTTCTTCACCCGTAAGAATGCCTCTGCGAGTTGGAACGCCGGTCGCTAGCAATTCGCAATCCGTATTTAAATTTGCCCGTTTGACCCGTTGCAGCCCCCTGCTTGCCTCCCTATATACGCTCTGATCTATCCAGAAGCCGTTTAAGGCTGAAGGAACCAACCAGAAGGCTCGGATGCCGACAAGGGTCCGCGCCGATCAAACCGCCTAAGTGAGGGATTTGAAAAATGGGAAAAGTAATTGGTATCGACCTCGGTACAACCAACTCCTGCGTAGCCATCATGGATGGCTCCAAGCCGCGCGTTATCGAAAACTCTGAAGGTGCGCGCACTACGCCTTCGATCGTTGCATTCACTGACGACGAGCGCCTCGTGGGCCAGCCTGCAAAACGTCAGGCCGTAACCAACCCGGACAACACGATCTTTGGCGTGAAGCGCCTGATTGGTCGCCGGTTCGACGATGCGGATCTTGCAAAAGACAAGAAGAACCTGCCGTTCAACGTCATTAATGGCGGCAATGGCGATGCGTGGGTCGAAGCACGCAGTGACAAGTACAGCCCGAGCCAAATCTCTGCTTTCATCCTGCAAAAGATGAAAGAAACCGCAGAGAGCTACCTCGGCGAGGAAGTCACGCAAGCCGTTATCACCGTGCCGGCCTACTTCAACGACGCCCAGCGCCAAGCCACCAAAGATGCCGGCAAGATCGCCGGTCTTGAAGTGCTGCGGATCATCAACGAGCCGACCGCTGCTGCGCTTGCCTATGGCCTCGACAAAAAAGAAACCAAAACAATCGCCGTTTATGACCTTGGCGGTGGTACATTTGACGTGACCATCCTCGAAATTGACGATGGCCTCTTCGAAGTGAAGTCCACCAACGGTGACACGTTCCTTGGCGGTGAAGACTTCGACATGCGGATCGTCAGCTACCTTGCCGACGAGTTCAAAAAAGAGAACCAAGTCGACCTGACCCAAGACAAAATGGCACTCCAGCGCCTGAAAGAGGCCGCCGAGAAAGCAAAGATCGAGCTGTCCAGCTCCAGCCAGACCGAGATCAACCAGCCGTTCATCTCAATGGGCTCGAATGGCCAGCCGCTTCACCTCGTAATGAAGCTGACCCGCGCCAAGCTGGAAAGCCTCGTTGGTGATCTGATCAAAGCGTCGATCAAGCCATGCCAAGCCGCTCTGAAGGACGCCGGTCTGTCGACCAACGACATCGACGAAGTCGTACTTGTTGGCGGTATGACCCGTATGCCGAAGGTCATCGAAGAAGTGACCAAGTTCTTCGGCAAAGAGCCGCACAAGGGTGTGAACCCTGATGAGGTTGTCGCTATGGGCGCTGCGATCCAAGCAGGCGTTCTGCAAGGCGACGTTAAGGACGTTGTTCTTCTCGACGTGACGCCGCTGTCCCTCGGCATCGAAACGCTGGGCGGTGTTTTCACCCGCCTGATCGACCGCAACACCACAATCCCGACGAAGAAGAGCCAAGTGTTCTCCACCGCCGAGGATAACCAGAACGCCGTGACCATCCGCGTGTTCCAAGGTGAGCGTGAAATGGCTGCTGACAACAAGATGCTCGGTCAGTTCAACCTCGAGGAAATCCCGCCGGCACCTCGCGGCATGCCGCAGATCGAAGTGACCTTCGACATCGACGCCAACGGTATCGTGAGCGTTTCGGCGAAGGACAAAGGCACGGGCCGTGAGCAGAAGATCACAATCCAGGCTTCCGGCGGCCTGAGCGACGACGAGATCGAAGCAATGGTCAAGGACGCAGAGGCCAACGCCGATGCGGACAAGCAGCGCAAAGAACTGGTGGAAGCCAAGAACCAGGCCGAAAGCCTGATCCACTCCACCGAGAAAGCGATCGAAGAGCACGGCGATAAGGTCGACCCGACCACCGTCGAAGCGATTGAACTCGCAGTCGCGGCCTTGAAGGACGAGCTTGAGAACGACAATGCCGACAAGATCAAGTCTGGCATCCAGAACGTGACCGAAGCGTCGATGAAACTTGGCGAGGCAATCTACAAAGCCAGCCAGGATGAATCGGGTGGCGATTCGGCAGCGGCAGACGAAGCTTCAGCGGCCGATGAAGATATCCTAGATGCCGATTTCGAAGATCTCGGTGACAACAAGGACGGCCGCTAAGCCAAGGCGTAGCAAAGGCGAGACCGGCCCGGACCCCCGCGCCGGTCTTTCCTTTTAAGAGGGCATCAATCAATGGCGAAACGCGACTATTACGAAGTTCTTGGAATTTCTCGCGGCGCATCCGCCGATGAGATCAAGAAAGCCTATCGCCAAAAGGCGAAAGAACTTCACCCCGATAGAAACGCTGACAACCCAGACGCCGAGGCACAGTTCAAGGAAGCCAACGAAGCATACGAGGTGCTCAAGGACGGCGAAAAGAAAGCTGCCTATGACCGCTTCGGGCATGCGGCCTTTGAAAACGGAATGGGCGGCGGACAGCGCGGTGGCTATGGCGGCGGCAATGCCGATTTTGCCAGTGCTTTTTCTGATGTGTTCGACGACCTCTTCGGTGATTTCATGGGCGGTCGCCAAGGTGGCGGGCGCAATCGCGCCACCCGTGGTAATGATCTTCGCTACAACCTGAAGATCACACTCGAGGAAGCCTTCGGCGGACTGCAAAAGACGATCAACGTGCCAACTTCGGTGGCATGCGACTCCTGCAACGGCACAGGCGCAGAAGGCGGAAGCGAACCTGTAACATGCCCCACCTGCTCTGGCATGGGCAAGGTGCGCGCCCAGCAGGGCTTCTTTACGGTGGAGCGCACATGCCCCACCTGCTCTGGTATGGGTCAAACCATCAAGAATCCGTGCAAATCCTGCCACGGCGCAGGGCGCACCGAGAAAAACCGCTCACTTTCGGTGAACATCCCCGCTGGTGTGGAAACTGGTACACGCATTCGGCTCGCAGGCGAAGGCGAAGCCGGGCTGCGTGGCGGGCCATCGGGAGATCTCTACATCTTCATCGAGGTGGCGCCGCATAAGCTCTTTGAACGGGATGGGACCAATCTTTATTGCCGTGTGCCTGTCTCTATGGCGTCGGCCGCGCTTGGCGGTGATATCGAAGTACCGACCATCGACGGCGGGCGCAGCCGCGTGAAAATCCCTGAAGGCAGCCAAACCGGCCGTCAGATGCGTCTTCGCGGCAAAGGCATGCCAGCGCTCAGGTCGGGCGGTGTCGGTGATATGTTCATCGAGCTGAACGTTGAAACGCCAGTGAAACTAAGCGCGAAGCAAAAAGAACTGCTGCGGGAATTCGCTGACCTCGGCGAGGAAAACAATCCGTTGAGTTCAACCTTCTTCTCATCGGTCAAGAGCTTCTGGGACTCGATGAAGGGTTAACCCGTTAACGGGGCGGTAACCATAACTGGTTTACCGCCCCTATATGGGTCACCGCAGGACATACGACAAAGAGCCGCTTTTGCCGCTCTCCGGCGCGTCAAAACCTGACAGAGCGCCGGTACGGGCAACCATTGAACAGCCATCCTACATCAAAGACCATCGAAAGCGGCTGCGAGAGCGGTTCTTGATAGGCGGTCCCGACGCTATTCCGGAATATGAGTTACTTGAGCTTCTGCTCTTCCGCGGCATCCCCCGCAGAGACGTTAAGCCAGTTGCTCGCCAGCTGCTTGAAACTTTTGGAGATTTCAATTCGGTCATCACGGCACCGATCGGGCGCTTGCGCGCAGCAAAGGGGATTGGCAGCAGCGCCATCATCGAATTGAAAATTGTCGAAGCGGCAGCCCAAAGGTTGTCGCGCGCGCGGATGATGAATAAGCCCATTATTTCGGGCTGGAATGCGCTCCTTGATTACTGCCACACCGTCATGGCCCATCGCGAAACAGAGCAGTTCCGCGTCCTTTACCTGAACACCAAAAATATGATTTTAGCGGATGAGTGCGCGGGGTCCGGCACTGTCAATCATGTGCCCGTCTATCCCCGCGAAATCATCAAGCGCTGTCTCGATCTTTCTGCAACAGCCGTCATCCTTGTGCATAATCATCCAACGGGTGATCCCACGCCGTCGCAGGCTGATATTGATATGACTGAAAGAATCGAACATGCAGCGCGTGTCTTTGACATAGCGCTGCACGATCATGTCATCATTGGCCGAGAGCGAGAGCTGAGCTTTCGGGCAAGCGGCCTGCTGTAGCTCACTGCATCGCGAGATGAACAGGGCTGATAAGGCTGCCGAGCAGGATGAAATCACCAACAGCGTCGCAGCTCGGAATCGACAAAGACAAATCTAGCGCCCTCAGATCCGAAGCGGCGGCAAATTCCAAAGTTTGAGCCGAAATCTCGCGGCCGCAATTTTCGGCTGTGATTTCCGCTTCGACCGAGAATCGTACTGATTTGCTGCCGTCTTCCGCGCCAAAAGCAGGAATAGAAAACACTTCCGAGAAGTTAGCCTCAGCGACCAAATCCTCGCCAAAACGCTGCATCACAGCACCGCCTGCACTGGTGTTCCCAACCGTAGTCAGGTGCAAAGGATCGCCGTACGTTGCGCCATCGATGAATGCATGAAGCTCCAGGCCCGTATCTCCCTGCCAGAGCAAAACCGCGCGATGATAATCGTCAAAGTCAGAAACGAAGGTCGCGCCAACCGCAGTCGAGCCGTCCATGAAGCTGGCCATGACAACGGGCGCCTTGGCAAGGGCTGGAATTTGCGTCGAATAAAGGCCATCCGCATCGGTGGCGGCGGTGAACATCATCCCTTGATGGTGGATCGTGACAATTTGATCCGCAGCACATGGTGCATCAAGGTTTACCTCTACCATCGCGCCCTTAGCCGCCGATAGCAGCATGCGCGGCGTACAGTCGCCTGTCGATGCTATTGTCGTCAGCGCCGGCGCATCAGATGTCACGCCAAAGTCCTCTGCCGCCACTGCTGCAAGAAGTTGTGGCTCCAATGTGGGGTCAAACGAGGAAATGGGTTTGGGAAGCTGCGCCACTAGCGCTGTCGAGTTCTCAACCTGCGGCGCTTCAAATGCGGGGAGTTCGACCATCGGCACCATCGCCACAGGAGCCGCCACAACCTCGGGCTCACCTGCGAGACGGGAAGCCAGAGCATCGCCGTTCTGCACTACAAAACCGATTCCAAGAGCCGCCGCGAAAGTGCCGCCGGCAACCGCAATCTTTCGAATCTGTGACATCGCTCGCGTCCCTTCTATGGCTAGAACGGATACAATCTAGGATTTTAAAGTGTCCCAAGAACGACGCGACAAAGGAAAGATTACGGCGCGATTTGGACCGATTATGTCAACTTTCCGTGGCAGTGCTTGAACTTCTTTCCCGAACCGCAAGGGCAGGTATCATTGCGACCGGGATTGCCCCATGTCTGCGGATTGGCTTCGTCAAACCCCTCACGCACTTCACCTGTGGCCTCTTGCTGCGCAACAGGCGCAGCACCCGCCGCTGCCGCCTGTAGACGGCGCTGCTGATCTGCGAGCTGCTGCATGAGAGCGCGCTGCTCTTCTTCGGTCATCGGGCGAATCTGCGAAAGCTTCTGGGTTACTTCTTGGCGCAAACTGTCGAGAAGGCTCTCAAAAAGCTGGAAGCTCTCGGTCTTGTACTCGTTCAGCGGATCACGCTGCGCATATCCACGGAAACCCACAACCGAACGCAAATGCTCAAGGGTGAGCAAATGCTCGCGCCATTTCGCGTCGATCGTGTTGATCAGAATTTGCTTCTCGATGTTGCGCATCGTCTCGGGGCCAAAGGCCTCAAGCTTCTCCGCCATGAATTTGTCGGCTGCTTCGATCAGACGTTCACGAACGACTTCCTGATCGACACCATCCTCATCACACCATTCGGCAAGGGGCGGCTTGATGGATAGGATTTCGGCAACATCCTTCTCGATGCCTTCGACATCCCACTGGTCGGCGTAGGTTTTCGGCGGCAAATGGATGTCGATTAGATCTTCGATCACTTCGTGGCGCATATCTTCGACGATCTCGGAGAGATCACTCGCACCCATGACTTCGCGGCGCTGCTTGAAGATCACTTTACGCTGATCGTTCATCACGTCGTCGAACTTCAAAAGTTGCTTACGAATGTCGAAGTTGCGGCCTTCCACCTTCGCCTGCGCGCGCTCAAGGGATTTGTTGACCCAAGGGTGAACGATGGCTTCGCCCTCTTTCATCCCCAGTGACGACAGCACTTTATCCAAGCGCTCAGACCCGAAAATTCGCATCAGATCGTCTTCGAGCGACAGGAAGAATGCGGAGCGGCCCGGATCACCCTGACGCCCCGAACGGCCACGCAGCTGGTTATCGATCCGACGGCTTTCGTGCCGCTCGGTGCCCAAAACGAACAAACCGCCCGCGTCAAGAACGCGCTGCTTTTCGTCCGCATGAGCCGCTTCGATTTCAGACCTCAGCGCATCGGGGTCAGCCTCAGGGTTTGCCGCGAGAGCTTCAAGCACCTTCATCTCGACGTTGCCGCCTAGCTGAATATCGGTCCCACGTCCGGCCATGTTCGTTGCGATCGTCACCGCGCCGAATTTACCTGCATCAGCAACGATCTGTGCTTCCTGCTCGTGCTGGCGTGCGTTCAGAACGTTATGCTTGATTCCTTCTTTCGTCAGAAGTCCGCTCAAGAATTCTGACTTCTCGATAGATGTCGTACCGATGAGGGTGGGTTGCCCCTTTTCATGCGCAACCTTGATCGCCGCGACGATTCCGTCGAATTTCTCTTTCACCGTACGGTAGACCTGATCATGTTGGTCATCCCGCGCAACGGGCCGGTTGGTTGGAACTTCCACCACGCCAAGCTTGTAGATTTCCATAAATTCTTCAGCCTCGGTCTGCGCTGTGCCGGTCATGCCCGAAAGCTTTTCGTAGAGACGGAAGTAGTTCTGGAAAGTGACCGATGCGATGGTCACGTTCTCGGGTTTAATCGAGCAGTGCTCCTTGGCCTCAATTGCCTGATGCAGACCATCTGAAAGGCGTCGGCCCGGCATCATACGGCCAGTGAATTCATCAATCAGCACCACCTGATCGTCGCGGACGATATAGTCTTTATCCTTTGAGAAAAGCAGGTGTGCGCGCAGACCCTGATTCACATGGTGAACCAAGGTCGTGCTTTCGGGATCATAAAGATTCTGCCCCTCAGGAAGCAAACCAAGCGCAGTCAGCCTCTCCTCAAGGAACTCGTTGCCTTCATCGGTGAAACTGACATTGCGGGATTTCTCATCGAGCGAGAAATGCGCTTCGGTCAATTCGGGGATCAGGACGTCAACCGCTTTGTAAAGCTCTGAACGGTCCTGCGCGGGGCCAGATATAATCAGGGGCGTCCGCGCTTCGTCGATCAAGATGCTGTCCACCTCATCGACAATCGCAAAGAAGTGATCACGCTGCACGAGCTGGTTTAGCTCGGTTTTTGTGTTGTCACGCAGATAGTCAAACCCAAGCTCGGTATTCGTCGCGTAGGTGACATCGCATGCATATGCGGCCTTCTTTTCCTCTTCCGGCTGCTGGGAGTAGGACACGCCTGTTGTCAGCCCCAGAGCGGAGTAAACCTTCGACATCCACTCGGCGTCGCGGCGGGCGAGGTAGTCGTTGACCGTAACCACATGCACTCCACGCCCTGTGAGGGCATTCAGGTAGGCAGGGAAAGTTGCAACAAGGGTCTTACCTTCGCCGGTCTTCATCTCGGAGATATTGCCCTGATGCAGGAAAATACCGCCCATCAACTGCGTATCGAATGCGCGCAGGCCCAAAGCACGTTTGGCAGCTTCGCGGCAATTGGCAAAAGCTTCAGGAAGAAGATCGTCAAGCTTGGCGCCTTGAGCAACGCGCTCTTTAAGCTCTTCGGTTTTCTGCTTTATGCCTTCATCCGAAAGCGCCTCGAACTCAGGCTCCAGCGCATTGATCTTTTCAACGACAGGGCGGGTGGCTTTTATTTTTCGATCATTGGGAGTGCCAAAGACTTTTCGTGCAAACGATCCAATACCCAACTTCTTATCTCCGCTTTCCGGCGCCTGTAAAATTCACGATTCTGAGGAGGTTGCTTGTAGGTGTGGTGCCCAAAGCCTAAACAGGGACCGGCCAAGGTCCCCTCGGAACCTTAGTTCGATGTAAGGGGCGGGGTCTGGAGTGTCAACGTTACGCAGAAGCCATAAAGGAAAGGCCAATTCTATGATGAAATCCATTCTTCTCGCGACAGCCGCAAGCCTCGCCATTAGCGGGTCTGCGATTGCGCAAGATGCCGATGCAGATACCGTTGTGGCGACCGTCAACGGAACCGAAATTACACTCGGTCAGTTGATTGTTTCGCGCGCGCAATTGCCCCAGCAATACCTCCAGTTACCTGATGATGTCCTCTATGATGGCCTCCTCGATCAATTGATCCAGCAACAGCTCCTCGCTGATACGGTCGAAAGCACACCACGGCACGTTGCTCTGGCTCTGGTCCTTGAAGAGCGTTCCCTGTTGGCAGGGCAGGCAATCGAAGAGGTATCTCTTGAAGCAGTCACTGATGAGGCGATTGCTGCGCTTTATGAATCGCGCTTCGGCACGGCCGAGCCGGAGCCGGAGTTTGACGCATCACACATCCTTGTAGAGACGGAAGAAGAGGCCATCGCCGTTGTTGCGCGACTGGAAAGCGGCGCAGACTTTGCAACCACGGCACAAGAGGTTTCGACCGGCCCATCAGGCCCGTCAGGCGGTGCGCTTGGTTGGTTCGGCATGGAGATGATGGTGCCTGAGTTCGAAGCAGCTGTCGTCGACATGGAGGTTGGCGCAATCTCGGCCCCCGTACAGACCCAATTTGGCTGGCATGTGATCAAGCTAAACGACACCCGCGAAAAGCCAGCCCCCGATATCGACACTGTCCGCTCCGAACTTGCTAGCGAAATTCAGGAGCAAGCTATCACGGAGGCTATTGATTCCCTCCTCGAAACGGCTGAAATCGTGCGGCCGGAAGGTATTGAAATCGATCCGGCAGTTTTGCAGAACATCGATCTCTTGAAAGACTGATAAATGACGATATCGCCACTGGCCCCTGCCAATTTCCCATCCCTTCCCGAAATCGACGGCGTCCGTTTTTCGACCATCGCTGCGGGCGTTCGATACAAGGGCCGAACGGATGTAATGATGGCAGAGCTGGCCAGTGGCAGCAGTATTGCCGGCGTCTTCACCCGATCTTCCACGCGATCAGCGCCGGTTTTGGATTGTCAGGAAAAGCTCGCCAACCCGAAAGGGGAAAACGAGCACGCTATCTTCCTTGTGAACTCTGGGAACTCAAACGCCTTCACAGGGCAATTCGGGGTGAAGTCCGTCAAAGCGATCACTGAAAAGGTCGCGGCGGCAACCGGCATCCCAGAAGCGCGCATCTTCACTAGCTCCACTGGTGTCATTGGTGAACCGCTGCCACATGATAAGATCATCGCTGCCATAGACACCCTCGCCGGCGACCTATCCGCCGGTGCCGCGGAGGCCGCCGCCAAAGCAATCATGACAACCGACACTTTCCCAAAAGGTGCTGCCGCTGAAATCGAGATTGACGGGAAGATGGTCCACATCTCCGGCATCGCAAAAGGGTCCGGCATGATCGCGCCGGATATGGCGACGATGCTGGTCTATATCTTCACTGACGCCGCAATCAGCCCAACGGCGCTGCAATCTTTGCTTTCCTCGCTCACGGACAAAACGTTCAACGCAATCACTGTTGATAGTGATACCTCGACCTCTGACACCCTGCTCATGGGGGCGACAGGTGCCTCGGGTGTCAATGTCGAAGGCAATGCTGCATTCGCGGACGCGCTACATGGCGTCATGCTTGATCTCGCGCATCAGGTGGTGCGCGATGGCGAAGGCGCGACAAAGTTTGTCGAAGTACAAGTCAGCGGTGCCGCCTCCGATGATGACGCCCGAAAGGTGGCTCTGGCAATCGCGAACTCACCGTTGGTCAAAACTGCAATTGCAGGCGAAGACCCCAATTGGGGGCGAGTCGTCATGGCCGTTGGCAAATCTGGCGCGAAAGCGGACCGTGACCTTCTGACAATTCGCTTCGGTGATATCATCGTCGCAGAAAACGGATGGGTCTCCCCCAGCTACAGCGAAGGACAGGGCGCTGCCTATATGAAGCAGCAAGAGTTGGTCATTTCCTGCGACCTTGGCGTCGGAGGCGCACAATCGACTGTGTGGACCTGCGATCTCACCCACCGTTATATCGAGATCAACGCGGACTATCGCTCATGAAGGTGGTTCTTGTCTCTGCCGTCGCCCTGATAGACGTTGACGGCCGCGTCCTGCTCGCCCAACGGCCGGAAGGCAAGTCGATGGCAGGTATGTGGGAGTTCCCCGGCGGCAAGGTCGAGCAAGGCGAAACACCGGAAGAGGCACTGATACGCGAACTCGATGAGGAATTGGGGATAGAAACATGGGGATCGTGCCTCGCGCCGCTGACCTTCGCGAGCCACAGCTACGACGACTTCCACCTTCTCATGCCGCTTTTTGCCTGCCGCAAATGGGGTGGGACACCACATTCAAAAGAGGGACAAACCTTAAAATGGGTGAAGCCGAACGAGCTGCGCAAGTATGAGATGCCGCCTGCGGATATTCCCCTGATCCCGATTTTAAGGGACTGGCTATGAAAAAGGGCGGGTCCAATGACCCGCCCTTCCTATTTCAATCGCATGAAGATCAGAGCGAACGCTCGACCTCTTCACGCTCGAAGATTTCGATAACGTCATTCGGGCGCACGTCTTCGTAGTTCTCAAAGGCCATACCGCATTCCTGACCGGACTGCACTTCTGCAACCTCGTCCTTGAAGCGCTTGAGCGTTTTGAGAGTACCTTCGTGAATAACAACGTTATCACGCAGGAGGCGCACACCAGCCGAACGGCGCGCAACACCTTCAGTGACAAGACAGCCAGCCACCTTGCCAACACCGGACACTTTAAAGACCTCTTTGATCTGCGCGTAACCGATAAAGCGCTCGCGCACCTCGGCAGACAGCAGGCCACTTGCCGCTTTCTTCACGTCATCCACAAGATCGTAGATCACGGAGTAGTAGCGCAGTTCGATGCCTTTTTGGTTGGCCGTGTTCCGCGCAGAAGCATTCGCACGGACGTTAAAGCCGATGACCGGCGCGCCAGATGCCTCAGCAAGACCAACATCAGTTTCGGTGATGGCACCGACGCCGTAATGAAGGACGCGCACGCGAACCTCATCGTTGCCGATCTTTTCCATCGCCTGAACGATTGCCTCGGCAGAGCCTTGCACGTCAGCTTTCACGACGATCGGAAGTTCTGCAACATTCGCATCTTCCTTGGCTTTCGCCATCAACTGCTCAAGGGTCGTGGCGGCGCCAGCGGCAGCACGCTTCTCTTTGGCAGCATTGTGCCGGTATTCAGCGATTTCACGCGCCTGTGCCTCGGTCGAAACAACGTTTAGAACGTCGCCTGCCTCCGGTGTCCCGTTCAGGCCAAGAACCTCGACAGGAACAGACGGACCGGCCTCCTGTACGCGATCGCCCTTGTCATTGATGAGCGCGCGAACTTTGCCCCACTGCTCACCAACCACAAAGATATCGCCTTGGCGCAATGTTCCGTGCTGTACGAGGACTGTCGCAACAGGACCGCGACCCACATCAAGCTGCGCTTCAATCACCGCGCCCATTGCGGAACGGTCGGGGTTGGCTTTCAGTTCCAGAATCTCTGCCTGAAGCGCGATTGCTTCCAGCAGCTCATCAAGACCTTTTCCGGAAATGGCCGAAACTTCCACATCCTGCACATCACCGGAAAGTTTTTCGACGATCACCTCATGCTGCAACAGATCGGTGCGAACCTTATCAGGATTAGCAGCAGGCTTATCGCATTTATTGATTGCCACGATCATCGGCACTTTGGCCGCTTTCGCATGGTTGATCGCTTCGATGGTCTGCGGCATCACGGCATCATCGGCGGCAACAACCAGAACAACGATATCCGTCACCTGCGCACCACGGGCACGCATGGATGTAAACGCAGCGTGGCCCGGCGTATCGAGGAAGGTCAGCGCTGCACCGCTTTCCGTGATGACCTGATAGGCACCGATATGCTGGGTGATGCCACCCGCCTCGCCTGCAACGACCTTCGCATTTCGGATCGCATCGAGAAGCGATGTCTTGCCGTGGTCGACGTGTCCCATCACCGTAATGATCGGTGGACGGCCTTTCAGCAGCGTCGGATCATCTTCAACGGTGTCGATGACGTCTTCAACGTCGGAGTCAGAAACACGCTGCACTTTATGACCGAATTCAGTGATGATCAGTTCGGCGGTATCAGCGTCGATCGTTTGGTTCTGAGTCGCCATGATGCCATTCTGCATCAGGGATTTCACGACATCAGCCACACGTTCGGCCATCCGGTTCGCCAATTCGCCAACCGTGATCGCCTCGGGCAGCTGCACGTCACGCACAACCTTTTCGCGCTCGACCTGACCGCCCATAGCTTTCTGACGGGCACGTTCCTGCTTACGGCGCATGGATGCAAGGGAACGCTGGCGTCCACCACCATCGCCCGAAAGGGCTTGGTTCAGTGTCAGCTTGCCGGAACGACGGCCCTCGTCATCGCGGGCGCCTTTGGGCTTGACCTGCTTTTCGCGTGTATCACGCTCGGGAGCCTTACGCGCAGGCGCGGCGCTGCCACGGGGGGCCGGGCGCGCTTCATCGGGTTGCGGAGCGGGCGCCGCTGCTTCCACAGCTTTCCGCGCAGCAGCTTCTTCGGCCTTGCGCTGGCGCTCTTCTTCCTCTTCCGTCTTCTTGCGGGCTTTTTCTTCGCGCTCGCGCTCTTCGCGCTCTTTCGCTTCGGCTTCTTGACGGCGGCGCTCACGCTCTTCAGCGCGCTCGCGCTCTTCGGCCGCGCGTTGTTCAGTTTCCTCAGCCTCGCGGGCTTTCGCCAACGCGAGCGCCTTCATCCGGCGTTCCATCTCCGCATCGGAGATCCCACCGGGACGCTTTGCCGGATCGCTTTTAACCGGCTGAGCACCACCCGCAGTCGCTTTCGGCGCGGCGCCCGGCTTGGGAACCACAACCCGCTTGCGCTTGGTCTCAACCACGACGTTCTTGGTGCGACCATGGCTAAAGCTCTGCTTTACGTTCCCCGATTGGGGGCCGCGCAGACCAAGGGTTTTCTTTCCGTCGTTATCGCTCATCTAGCTACTTTATCCTTTCCGACAGCTGGATTGCCGTCGCCCTTATCGCGTAAACCTCGAAGTCTCGAGGCTTCCTCTACTACACGGTCGCTGAGTCCGCCAGTCGCGAGCGCGCCATGTATCACACTTTGCCGGCCAAATGCCAAACCCAATTCATCTGAGGTCAAGCAGCCAAAATATCTCGCGCCTTCGGGCGTCCAAAGCTTTGCCTTACCACGATCAGACCCGTCGCTGGCTTGTAGCAGTACCCGAACATGGGCGCCGCCGCTTAGCCAGCCCTTGACCTTTTCAAACCCGCAGACCGCCAGCCCTGCCTTCCGTGCCAAAGCAATTAGATCGACAACGCGCCGCGCAAGTTGGCGCTCAACTTCGTCAACCAATCCTTCCGGCACCGTAACGGGCGCCTTTGCAGAGCGCGAAAACTGCCCCTTCGAAGCCTGTGCTAACAGTTCGGCATCAGAAGTGACCCACATGCCGCGACCCGGCAGCTTTTCCAGAATGTCTGGAACAACCTGATTGTCCGGCCCGACAACAAAACGGATCAACCCTGCCTTTGGCTGGGTATCGCCTGATACGATGCACCGACGCTCCGATGCATCGCCTTTGGTTTTATTCGATCCGCCCCGCGCCATGCGTGCCACCAAACCGAAGCCACATTAGGCTTCGCTTTCCTCGGTTGCGGCGTTGGCTTCCTCATCAGCCGTTTCCAGCTCGGCGGGATCAACCCAACCCAGCATGACCCGTGCATTCATGATGAGGTCCTGCGCCTCTTCCAAGCTTACATCAAACGGCTCGAGAACACCGTCATCTTTGGCGCGCTCTCCATCAACCGTCGTCCATCCACCTGCCAGTTCCCAGTCAGCGCAAGTAGCAAAGTCTTCCAGCGTTTTGACGCCATCCTCAGCAAGAGCGGCAACCATCTGCGGTGTCAGGCCTTCGTATCCGATCAGGCTATCCTCGGCGCCAAGCGCACGCGCCTGCTCCAACGCTGCTGTATTTTGCGCATCAAGCACATCGCGCGCGCGGGCCTGCAACTCATTGGCTGTATCTTCATCGACGCCATCAATGACCAACAGTTCATCCAGCTCGACATAAGCGACCTCTTCAAGGTTCGTGAACCCCTCCGAAACCAACAGTTGGGCAAAGAACTCATCCAGATCGAGCGCTTCCATGAACAACTTGGTGCGTACTTCAAACTCTGCCTGACGGCGCTTCGATTCTTCTTCCTCAGTCATGATGTCGATGTCGAGGTTGGTGAGCTGCGACGCCAGGCGCACGTTCTGACCCCGACGACCAATCGCAAGCGAGAGCTGTTCTTCAGGAACAACGACCTCGATCTTGCCAGCTTCCTCGTCGAGAACAACCTTCGAAACCTCAGCGGGCTGCAATGCATTGACGAGGAAGGTCGGCATATCCTCATTCCAGGGAATGATGTCGATCTTTTCGCCCTGAAGCTCGTTCACAACAGCCTGAACACGGCTACCGCGCATACCCACACAGGCACCAACCGGATCAATCGAGCCGTCATAAGAAATCACAGCGATCTTTGCTCGGCTGCCCGGATCACGCGCAACGGCTTTGATCTCGATGATGCCTTCGTAGATTTCCGGCACTTCCATCTTGAACAGCTCGGCCATGAATTCTGGCGCGGTGCGGCTTAGGAAGATCTGCGGACCACGCGGCTCGCGGCGCACATCCTTGATGTAACAGCGGATACGATCGCCGGGGCGGTAGCTTTCGCGACCGATCTTCTCGTTACGGCGCAGAATGGCTTCACCAGCACCGATATCGACGATGACGTTGCCGTACTCCTCGCGCTTGACCAGCGCGTTGATGATCGTTCCGGCGCGATCCTTGAACTCGTTGTACTGACGCTCGCGCTCTGCCTCGCGGATACGCTGCAAAATCACCTGGTTCGCGGACTGAACCGCGATCCGACCCAGCTCAACTGGCGGGATTTCCTCGACGAACGTGTCCCCAACAGCCGGTGACTCAAGATACTGCTTCGCCTGCTCCACGGTCATTTCGGCTTGATAGTTCTCAAGCTCCTCTTCATCGACCACGGTACGGACGCGGGTAAAGGTCGCCTTACCGGTTTTGCGGTCGATCGACACGCGAATGTCCATCTCCGAGCCGTAACGAGACTTCGCCGCCCGCGCGAGCGACTCTTCCATCGCCTCAACAACAACGCCGGGATCAATCATTTTTTCGCGCGCCACAGCTTCCGCCGCGTGCAGCAATTCAAGTTGGTTGGCAGAGGTGATTGCCATCGGTCTTACTCCTCGTCACCGTCGATAATGGTCTCGACTTCATCAAATTGGGCCTCGTCAATCTGGCCCGCGTTCTTACGTCCGCGCAAAACATCGCGGATCAGTTCATCTGTCAGCACCAGCTTCGCATCAGACAACCAATCGAACTTCAGCCCGATGGTCAGCGGCTCGCCATGCTCTTCGATCTCGATCAAAACCTCTTCGCCCTCGGTACCGGCCAGCGCACCTTTGAAGCGGCGGCGGCCATCAATCAGTTCGGTTGTTTCGATCTTGGCGACGTAGCCGTTCCACTGATCAAAATCCTTCAATCGCGTCAAAGGGCGATCAATACCGGGGCTCGAAACTTCCAGCGTGTAAGCCTCAAGGATCGGATCTTCGACATCCAAAACGGCACTCACGGCGGTCGAAATCTCGGCACATTCATCGACTTCGATCGTACCGTCCGGTTTCTGCGCCATGATCTGTAGAGTCTGCTCTTTGCCGCTCATCAAACGCACGCGCACCAGCTCATAACCCATGTCTTCAATCACAGGGGCAATAATCTCAGCAATGCGCTGATCAATGGCGGCTTTGGCGACAAGATCGTTCATGAGATCCATACAAATAAAAAAACGGGCGCGCGGCCCGTTGTTGCTTCCGGTGGAGCCTCGCTAGAGCGAAGCGCCGCTGTTATGCGCCGTATAGGACTTGCTTCTGGATTCTTCAAGCTCTTATTTAGGAGCCGTTCTGGCGCCCGATCTGGTCCATTATGCGGATCAGTTCACCGCTTATTCCGGGTTCCGAAAGTGCATGCCCCGCCAAGGGGACCATCTTCACACGCGCACCCTGCCACCCATGAACAAGCCGGTAAGCTGAAACTGGCGGGCAGATCATATCAAACCTGCCCTGAACGATATAACCAAGTATACCGTGCAGGCGATCAAGCCTGTCAAGGATCTGTGTATCACCATCAAGAAACCCGTTGTTGTAAAAGTAGTGGCACTCCAACCGCGCAAAGGCACGGGAGTATTCCGCCGGCCCCTCGGGTGAACGCCCGTCTGAGCTCACCGAAGCAAGTGCGTTCTCCCAACCCGCCCAAGTGCGTGCGTAGCGCGTTTCGGTGACACGGTCGCCGCTGAACAAACGCCTGTGATACGCCGCGATCAGGTTGTCACGTTCCTCTTCAGGGATCGGGGCGACGAACCGCTCCCAGACCTCGGGCCAGAAATGCCCTGCGCCACCCGCGTAGAACCAGTCTAACTCCGGCTGCGTCATTAAGAAGACCCCGCGCAGAATTAGCCCCTCGACCCGCTCAGGGTGTGTCTGCGCGTAGATGAGAGCCAACGTTGCGCCCCAACTGCCGCCAAAAACAAACCACTTCTCAACGCCCAATGTCTCGCGGATCAGCTCGATATCGGCAACCAGATGCCAGGTGGTATTGTTTTCGACTGAAGCATGCGGTTTGGAGCGCCCGCATCCACGCTGATCAAACAAAATCACCCGATAGATCTCGGGATTGAAATACCGGCGCATGGTAGGGCTACATCCACCACCAGGCCCGCCATGCAAGACAACAACCGGAATACCTTCTGGGTTGCCGCATTGCTCGACGTATACGCTATGCCCATCACCAACGTCGATCATGCGTTGATCATAAGGATCAATCGGTGGATAGAGGGAAGCAGCTGCGCTCATTTGACCAGAGAATTTGTCCATACTCGTTCTATATAAGCCTTCACGGCGACAAACCATCACAGGAATGGAGGAAATCCATGTCTACCATCAATTCTTCTACTGTCGATCAAAGCGAGATCGAAAAGTTCGAAGCTATGGCCTCCGAGTGGTGGGATCTTGAGGGAAAGTTCAAGCCTCTGCACATGCTGAATCCTTGCAGGCTTGAATACATCACTCGGCAAATTGCCGCTGAATTTGACCGCGATTTATCAGCCTCTAAACCGTTCGAGGGGATCAGACTTCTCGACATCGGATGCGGCGGCGGCTTGCTATGCGAACCTATGGTGCGCCTGGGCGCTACGGTCGTTGGTGCGGATGCCGCCGAACGCAATATTCATGTTGCGCAAATCCACGCCGAACAATCCGGCCTCGAAATCGACTATCGGCACACCACGGCTGAAGCGCTCGCTGAAGATGGAGAGCAGTTCGATGTCGTGCTCAATATGGAGGTCATCGAGCACGTCGCGGACCCGTCTGCCTATCTCTCCGCTGTCCATGATTTGCTCAAACCGGGCGGTCTTCACATCTGCTCGACCATCAATCGCAACCCAAAGAGCTTTGCCATGGCGATTGTTGGCGCCGAATATGTGATGCGCTGGCTGCCAAAGGGGACACATGAATGGCACAAGTTTATTACCCCTGACGAGCTATACGCCCTTCTCGAAAAAGCAGGGCTCACACCTGTTGACCGCAAAGGTTTCAAGTTCAATCCGTTGATGTGGTCTTGGAAGATTTCTGACAGCGACCTTTCGGTGAATTATGTCACAGCAAGCACACGCCCTTCCTAGCCTTCCTCAGATAACTTGATCCGAAGCTCACGCAGAACGGGCAGGACCATCTTCACCTTTTCCGGTCCGATTTGCGACACAGCGTCGGCAATCAGTGGCGTGATTGCATATAAGGCTGCATCGCGCGCCGCGATACCTGCGGGACTGATCGACACCATCTTGCGTCGCGCATCGTCCCAATCTGGCCGGATGTGCACCCAACCTGACCATTCCAACTTGCCAAGGGTATTGGTCATCGCGCCGCGCGTGAGGTGAAAGGTTCGGGCCAATTGGGCGGGTGTCCGCTCTCCGCCGACATGGGCCAAATGGTTCAACACAGCAAAATGCGAAAGCTCCATGCCTTTCGGAAGCACACGCGCAACATTGGTACGAGCCAACTGATCAACGGCCAAAATCTCGCTAAAAAGCGAAACCGCCAGATTGTTGGTCACATTGTTCATCAGGGCCCCTTGATGTCACGATCACCCGAAAGCGACGGAATACGCTTTCGCGCCATCGCAACTTCCGCAAGATCAAGTTCAAAGTCATAAACCCCAATCTCCCGTCCGGCGTCCAGCAATACTTCGCCCCACGGCGAAACAATCATGCTGTGACCATAGGTTTCACGCGCGCGCCCTTCGCTGCGAGCGTGCGTGCCTGTCTGTGCCGCCGCAACGACAAAACAGCCATTTTCAATCGCGCGCGCTCTCAGAAGTGGCTCCCAATGTGCGCGCCCCGTCGGGACGGTAAACGCGGACGGGACCAAAAGCACATCCGCCCCGTATTGAGCGAGCATTCGATAGAGCGAGGGGAACCGCAGGTCATAACAGATACTTAGTCCCAGCGTTGCACCTGCGACTTTCGCAATGACAGCGTCGCTCCCAGCTCGGAAGCCTTCAGACTCACGGTACCCTTCTGAATCCGAGATCTGCGCGTCAAACATATGTATCTTGTCGTAGCGCGCGATCGCCTCGCCTTCGGCGGAAATAACAAAACTCCGATTGGCAAAGCGACTATCATCTTGAAGCTTCAGCGCCAGAGAGCCAAGCGCCACCGCCATATTGGATTTTTGCGCCTGCTCTCGAACAGCGAGCAGGAAAGGATCGGCTTCCTCGGTATACAAAACCGCGTTCTGATGGGTACGGCTTGTTGAAACACAGTTCGTGACTTCAGGCGTACAGAACAACTCAACCCCGCGCTCTTCAGCAGCACGGATTTCCCGCAAAAGGGCGGTTAGATTTTGCTCTGGGTCATCAGACGAGCAGAGTTGCGCAACAGAAATTCTCACGAAGCCAAGAGTGGATCAAGCTTCCCGCTGTTTTCAAGTGCAGAAAGGTCGTCGTACCCGCCGACATGCACATCGCCCACAAAGATCTGTGGTACAGTGTGGCGTCCGTTGGCGCGGTTCATCATCTCTTGCCGGCGCTCGGGTTGCTGCAAGACATCAATCTCCGCAAAAGCAACGCCTTTCGCGTTCAGCAGCCGCTTGGCCGCATGACAAAATCCACAAAGCGGGCTGGTATAGATTTCGATCGTTTTCATCGATGCCTCTTCTTTTAACACATGCAGATTTAGGCATCTTTTGTGGCGCGCGCTAGGGCCAAGATGCAAACCTCCTTTGCGCCATGCGCATAGCATGCGCGCGTTGCATCAGAGAAGGTAGCGCCGCTTGTCATGACGTCATCAACCAGAATGACCGTTTTACCCGCAACTGCGTCAGGCTGCGAAATCGCGAAAATGTTTTCCATCCGCTCCATCCGTTCAGCAAATGTAAGCTGCCTCATCGCTGGGGAGTGACGCCTTCGCAAAAGTAGGTCTGGAATGTGCAGATCATCCGTCGCAAGGCGCTGAAGTTCTGCCGAGAGCAGTTCGGCCTGATTGTATTTTCGCAGCATATGCCGCCGCCAGTGTAAAGGGATTGGGGCAAGCACGGCTGGATGCGGCGTGAGCCGTTGGCGCGCTTCGTAGAGCAGGCCGGACATAAAAGCCGCAATCTCGAATCGGTCATGATTTTTCAATGAGAGAACGACCCTGCGCGCCGGCCCGTCATAGACCATCACACTGGCACCCGCCCGCCATGGTCGCCCATAGCCGTAACAATCCGAACAAATCGCGGTGGCATTCGGATCTTCCCCAGGCAAGGGTATGCCACACTTAGCACAAACGAGGCCCGCGCAGATCGGCATGTCTCCCCAACATGCACCGCAAATCGCTAGCTTTTGATCTGTGTCCTCACCACATACGACACAACGGTGAGGGTATAGAATGTCGCGCCCCCTTTGCATCAGAGACAACATCGAATAGTTCAAGCTCATGTCAGGCACTCCCGAACTTTTCGACTATCCCGCTCGCAAACTGCGCCGACGCCGCGCAGATGCTCGCAATTTCATTCTCGAAGAGATCGTTATTGAAGCCCAAGAAAGACGCAAAACGGTTAACAGATCGTTTGCATCGCCCGCTGTCGTCTCCTGGCAAAAGGCCACATGGCGAGAGGCGTTTCCAGATGCTTTGATAATCGAGGACGACAATATCCTCGACCTGACCCCCTTGACCCATGATCTGGTTATTCACGGGAACAGCCTCCACGCAGCAAACGATCCCGTTGGGCAACTCATACAGTGCCGTCGCGCCTTGAAAAGCGACGGGCTATTTCTCGGTTTCGCTTTCGGTGGTCAGACTCTCAACGAACTGCGCGCGACATTGGCAACCTGCGAGATTGAACTGACGGGTGGCATGTCACCGCGCGTTTTCCCGATGGCTGAAATTCGTGATTTGGGCGGGCTGCTGCAACGTGCTGGATTCGCCCTTCCCGTAGCCGACAGCTTCACATTGCGGGCGAGTTACAAGAACCTGCCAGCCCTATTCAAAGACCTACGCGCCATGGGCGAGACGAACTCGTTGAAGGATCGGCATCGCGCCTATTTAGGAAAAGCGTTCCTTAATCGCGCCGAGGACATCTATCGCAAAAACTACTCCGACGAAGATGATCGCCTGATCGCAACTTTCGAAATCATAATCCTGACGGGATGGGCACCAGATGAGAGCCAGCCCAAACCCCTTCGGCCCGGTTCGGCAGCGCAGCGTTTAGCGGATGCGCTCGGCACAAAAGAATCCCCTCTGCCAAGGCAGAATGATTGACCCTTAGAAATTTCCCTTTATCTCCGATTAAAACCTCACTCTCTCAGGAAGCACGATGTCTGATACCAGCACCGACTCGACCGCCGTTTGCCCAGCACATGCGCCTGCTGACCACCCGAAGATCAAGCCTACAAAAATAGGTATTCTGATCGCCAACCTCGGCACGCCCGATGCAACAGATTACTGGTCGATGCGCCGTTATCTCGGTGAATTCCTTTCCGATCAGCGGGTTGTCGACTACCCAAAGTGGCTCTGGCAGCCGCTTTTGCAGCTCATCATCTTGAGCAAGCGCCCCTTTACATCTGGCGCAGCGTACCGCTCCATCTGGAACACCGAAAAAGACGAAAGCCCATTGCTGACCATCACAAAGGAACAGACAGCGGCAATCCGTTCAGAAATGGAAAAAGCCTACGGCAATGGCGTGATGGTCGATTTCTGTATGCGCTACGGCAACCCATCGACCCAGTCAAAGGTTCGGGAAATGGTTGAGGCCGGATGCACAAAGATCCTCTTCTTCCCCCTTTATCCGCACTATGCGGGCGCAACATCCGCCACTGCAAATGACCAATTCTTCCGTGCCCTCATGCAAGAGAAATGGCAGCCGATCGCCCGTATTGTTCCACCATATTTTGAAGAACCTGCGTACATTGACGCGCTCGCCCAGTCGGTAGAGAAAGCTTACGCCAATCTGGACAAGAAACCGGACGTTTTGGTGTGCTCCTACCACGGGGTGCCAGAGCGGTATCTAAAGGAAGGCGACCCTTATCACTGCCAGTGCCAAAAGACGACGCGCTTATTGAAGGAGCGTCTCGGGTGGGAGGACACGGAGATCACCACCACCTTCCAATCTCGCTTTGGGCCGGAGGAATGGCTCCGCCCTTACACAGTAGAAGAAGTCGCGAGACTTGCCGAAACAGGTAAGAAAAACATTGCCGTCTGCGCGCCAGCGTTCTCGGCCGATTGCATCGAAACGCTCGAAGAAATCAACGAAGAGATTCGTGAAAGCTTTGAAGAAGCAGGCGGTGAGGAATTTACTTATATCCCCTGCCTCAACGCAGATGAGGCGCACATCTCGGCACTTTCAAAAGTGATCCGAGACAACCTTAAAGGGTGGATATAAAAAAAGGGCAGCGCAATGCGCTGCCCTTTCTTCATCCAAATGGATTGGATTAGATCATTGCTGCTGCGATCAGAGCGATCAGGATCAGCGGGATGATCAGACCGGCATCGGAGGAGCTGGTTGCTTCTTCGATTACGATCGGGTCCATTTCCATAACGGGAGCGGCCATGCCACCGGCAACAGCTGCAGACGCGACACCGATGAACAGAGCGGCGAGAGCGAGTTTTTTCATTTCAATTCTCCAATTCTTGCCTACCACAACATGCGTTGAGGATAGCGGTAGGCGCCCAAGACTTACCTCGTGAGACTGTCTAACCAGTAATTACGGCAAAATGCAAAGAGATTACACGCAAACTCACAGGGCCAAACGAAAAATGTCGTCAAATTAGCAACACTTGCGTGCCAACTTTCGTCAAATCGAACAATTCAGCAATCTGCTCATTGTACAATCCGATACAGCCATTTGACGATCTGCGCCCAATCTTGCGTGTGTCGTGTGTCCCGTGAATACGGTAGTACTGCCACGAAAGATAAAGCGCATGCGTTCCCAGCGGGTTGTTGGGCCCCGGTGGGACATAGCGCGGCCATTCAGGATTCCGCTCGATCATCGACGGTGTCGGGCGCCAATCAGGGCCAACAACCTTGCGAACAATTTCGGTTCGTCCAAGCCGTGTAAGGTCTTCGGTCAAAGGCACGCTCGTAGGATAAAGCTTATAAACGCTCTCATCCTGAGACCAGAAATGCAGCGCCCGTGACTGCGTATCCACCAAGACCGCGCCGTTCCTCAAATCATCGAAATAAGGTCGCCAGTCCAAAGCTCGGAAGCTTGATACGTTCCGACGGATTGTCTGCGAAATTTCGCGCTCGATCTCGGTGGAGTCTTCGGCTTGGGCGAATGCCGCGCTACCAGCCATAGCGGCAGTCCCCGCCAAAAATCCGCGGCGCGACATGTTTGAGGTCAGGGTCTTTTTCATGATCCGAATACCTTTAATTCGCGGTTTATCTATCCACTTGTGACCGCGTTCTCAATTCAAACATCTGTTAGGATGCAAAATTGGAGTTTGTCCGCGCATCCCAGAGGCGATAAACGAAGCCAAGACTGGAGAAACACACCATGATCACCCGATTTGCACGATCTATCGCACTTATTGCTCTTGCTGCGCTGGTTGCCTGCGCCCCTGTTCCTGAAGGTCGGATCGGTCCGGACGGGCTCCCTCTGCCACAGGTATACCGAATCAGTGAAGGTGACGAGCAAGGTGTCTATTTCCGCTTCTTGGATGGCATGAACAGTTTGCGTAGCGCAGTAGGCGTTGCTCCTGTGCAATTCAGCGCCGAACTCAACGCCGCCGCTGCGACCCACTCACGCGATATGGCGCTGCAAAACCGCCCTTGGCATTTCGGGTCCGACGGCTCCTCCCCGCTCGACCGTGTTGAGCGCGTCGGGTACCGTGGCGAACTGATAGGCGAGGCCATTTCCGAAACCTATGAAGGCGAATTGGAAACCCTCGCCGCATGGGTTGAGACGCCCGAGACACGCAGCGTCCTCCTTGACCCTGAAGCCACTGAAATCGGTATTGCTTGGTATCAAGAAGCGGCTGGAAAGCTCTGGTGGACTCTCGTGACAGGTAAAGAAGCTGCGATGGCATCGCCTAGCGAGTAAACCCCGCCGCGATTTCGACATGCGATGACCACCGGAACTGATCAACGACCCGAACCTCACCAAGCGCAAAACCGGTTCGAATCAGTGTCTCCGCATCTCGCGCAAACGTCACCGGATTACACGACACCATAGCCACAACGGCGAGGTTGCTTGCGGCGATCTCGGCTATCTGCGCTTCCGCACCGGCGCGCGGCGGATCAATGACCGCCGCTCCAAATGTGTTAAGCTCATCCCGTCGCACGGGTCGCCGGAATAAATCCCGCCTCTCTACTGAAACCTTCTTCAGGCCTTCGGCTTTTCGCCATGCAGCCATCAGCGCATCCAACATATCTTGCTCGGATTCGACGGCATGAATTTCCGCGCCACGCGCCAAAGGCAGCGAAAAAGTTCCACAGCCACTGAATAGGTCGATAACCTTGCGTGCATTGCCAACAACCTGATGCACCATGCCTCTCAGCGCTGTTTCCCCGTGCGTCGTGGCCTGTAGGAATGAACCCGCAGGCGGCGCAACAGATACGCCATCAAACAGCACTTCGGGCGGGCGACGCAGGACAATCACCTCACCGTTCAACGACAGCCGCGCAAGATCTGCCTCACGCGCAATCTCGGCCAGCAACTCAAAATCTTCCGGCTTGCTGTCACCGGCCTCCACCGCCAGATCAATGCCAGAGGCGGTATCAATGACCGTAAAGCCCAATTCTCCACGCCGCGATGCAATTGTGACGGTAATCTTCTCCAGCCAGGGCATCACCGCTAGTATTGCCGCTTTCATCAACTGGCACTCCGGCACAGCATGTATGGTATCGCTCGCGCGACCATGCAGCCCGACGATGGCGCCCTTCTTCGTGCGTCGCCCAGAAAACTTCGCGCGACGGCGCGATGAGGGTGGTGACGTATCGACCGGCGCAAAATCAGCTTCTAGCCCTCTCGCGGTCAATGCTGTTTTGACAACACTGCGCTTCCATTCCGCTACAAATGCGTCACTGGCGTGCTGCAAGGCGCAGCCACCGCACGATTTGTAGTGCCTACAAGGTGCTGCAACACGGTCAGCGGAAGGCACGAGTACACGCGCAGTCCCATCCTCGGCGATCTCGACCCGCTCGCCCGGCAGTACGCGCGGGATAAAACGGCCATCTTCCAGCCGTCCCTCCCCCTGATGCCCCAGCGACGCAACCAAAAGCCCATCAGTCATTGCCGATAAATCCCCCAGACTGCCGCCGCCAAAGTCCCGCATAAACGCCACTGGCTGCGATCAACTCTTCATGGCGACCGGATTCAATGATCTGACCCTCATCAAGCACGACAATCCGATCCATCATCGAAATGGTCGAAAGCCGATGCGCAATCGCGATCACGGTTTTCCCCTGCATAACACCATAAAGCGTCTCTTGAATCGCGGCCTCAGCCTCGGAATCGAGCGCGCTGGTTGCCTCGTCCAACAATAAGATCGGCGCATCCTTCAAGATCACCCGCGCAAGCGCGATCCGCTGTCGTTGACCACCAGACAGCTTGACGCCGCGCTCACCCACTTGCGCGTCATAACCGCGGTTCCCCTTCGAGTCGCTGAGTTCCGCTATGAAATCATGCGCCTCGGCGCGGGTTGCTGCCTCAATCATCTCCTCATCGGTGGCGTCGGGCCTCCCATAGAGGATATTTTCTCGCACCGAACGATGCAGCAGTGAGCTTTCCTGCTGCACCATTCCAATGCGCTTTCTGAGGCTGTCCTGCGTGACGTCTCTGATATTCTGACCATCAATCTCAATGGAGCCCGCTTCCGCCTCGTAAAACCGCAGCAAAAGCTTCACCAAAGTCGATTTCCCAGCGCCCGAACGACCAACAAGGCCAACCTTCTCCCCAGGATTAATGGTCAGGGTAACACCCGCCAGGCCTCCCTTTTCGCGCCCGTAATGGTGATAAAGATCTTTGATATCAATTCGCCCAGATCCGTCCACCAGCGGCGCGGCGTTTGCGCGATCAACCAATGTTATCGGCTGTGCAATCGTCTCCATCCCTTCGCGGACAATCCCAAGATTGCGGAAGAAATTCGAAGCCGCCCACATGATCCAGCCCGACATCGCATTCAGGCGCAACGTCAGCGCAGTCGCCGCCGCGACAACACCCACAGACGCAAATCCAGAAATCCAAAGCCAGATCGCCCAACCGACAACACCAACAATCAAGAATCCGTTCAGGATCACCAGAGAAAGGTCCATGATCGTATAGAGTCGCATTTCGTACTGAAAGGTGCGTCGTGCATTCTCGATCGCGTCTTTGGCGTAATCAATCTCACGATCATGATGCGCGAACAGCTTTACGGAATGGATGTTCGTGTAACTGTCCACCACGCGCCCCGTCACCGCGCTGCGAGCCTCCGATGCCGCTTCAGAAGCGGGGCCAATCCGCCTGACCGTCCACGACATCAAGGCGCCATAGAGCACCGTCCACAAGATAAGCGGAAGCAGCAATTTCGGATCAGCCCCGTTCAGCAATATCGCCGCGCCGACAACATATGAAATAGCGAAAGCCAGTGCATCGAAGATCTGAAAAACCGCTTCCCCCGCTGCGGGGGGCGTTTGCATGATCCTGTTCGCGATGCGCCCTGCGAAATCATCTTCGAACCACCCAACCGATTGCCGCAATACATGCCGATGCGCCCGCCAGCGAACGATTGTACCAAAATTTGGAAGGATCGAATTGTTGAGCAATGCGACCTGCAATACCTGAACAAGCGGCCGCAGAATCAGGATGAAAACCGCGACAAACAAAAGTTCCGCGCCGTATCTGACGATGAATTCATCCGCAGTTGACGATGACATCACATCGACCAAACGCCCGATATAGTAAATGAGCCAAACCTCGATCACCGCAACGGCAATCGACAGCGCGCCGGTAACGAGAAAGACCTTCCGGAATGGCCGTGCAAAGCTCGCAATGAACGCGCCGAGCCGTTGGGGCGGGTTATCCTGCTCCTGATACGGTTGATACGGGTCTATAAGGGTTTCAAAAAATCGGAACATTCCCTCAGCCATTCACAATAATTTTTCGAGCAGGGTTGCCCGATCCAACGAAAATCCGCTTTCGATCCACAACTCTTCAGCCTGCCGCAATGCCTCACCAATTTCTGGGCCGCTAAATCCATCGGGCAGATCGGCAGCTTTCAATAAAAATATCTGCTTGGCGCCAACTTCGATCTTCTCCAGCGCCACTTTGTCCAACGGTGCGCCCATTGAGGCGCGTCTCAGCAGCTCTCTCTGCCGCGCAACATGCGCCCCCAAACGATAGCCAGCAGCCTCATGGCTCACCTCATCTCGCTCAAGTGCCGCGATCAATGACTTGTAGGACTTTTGCTCCGCTCGGCTCAAACGCAACCTATCCGCAGGATTTTCACCGCCCAGCGCAACCAAACGCGCGATCATCTCGGGGGCGAATCCAGCTTCACTTTCAAGGTGCACAAATGGCCCCAAAAGCCCAATCCCGGCTCCGGGCAACAAGCGCCCCAGCACCCCGCACTGAGCCATCGCCGCCGCAGCAGGAACAGGATCAATCGCCAAAAGCAGCTTTCGAATTTCCGCACCAATGCGCTCGGAAGAAATCTGATCAAGACCCTCCTGAAGTTCCGCAATGGCCGAAAGCGCCTCCGGATCGACCCCTTCAGCAGGGTCCCCGTACCACGCAAAAAAGCGGAAGTACCTCAATATCCGAAGGTAGTCCTCTCGAATGCGGGCCTCGGGCACGCCAATGAAACGCACTTTTCGCGCCTTGAGATCATCCAATCCCGTTCCACAAGGATCAGCCAAATAACCTTCCGATGAGAGATAAAGCGCATTCATGGTGAAATCGCGGCGCTGCGCATCTTCAGCAATATCTGTCGAGAAGGACACCACCGCGCGGCGCCCATCCGTCGCCACATCCTTTCGAAAGGTCGTGATCTCAATGGGCACACCTTCCGAAACCACTGTGATGGTCCCGTGTTCAATGCCCGTTGGTATCGCCTTCAGCCCAGCATCTTCAGCGATCTGGATGATGTTATCCGGCACTGCATCGGTTGCGGCATCAATGTCGGTTGCAACACTGCCTATGAGGCTGTTTCGGACACACCCCCCCACGAACCAAAGCGCTGCACCCGCTTTGTCAAACGCGGCTGCAATGTCGCGCACCTGTGGGGTATCAAGCCACTTCGGTTTAAATTCCTGCGTCATGCAAACGATCTGCGAAAGCCCGCAGAATACGCGCCGTCGCCCCCCAGATATAATACGGGCCATAGGGTGCCGCGTAATAATACCGCTTCCGGCCTTGCCACCGACGCCCCTCAATGCGGAAACTATCCGGCTTTGCCAGAAAGTCCAAAGGAACCTCGAATATCTCGTCGACTTCGCCAATTTCCCGTTTTGGGAGATAATCTTGACTCACCAGCCCGACGAAGGGCGTCACTGAAAAAGCCGTAACCGTCTCGTGTTCAGGCAAAGCTCCAAGCACGATCACATCCTTGGGATGCAGGCCGATTTCCTCAAAGCTTTCGCGCAATGCGGCGCTTTCAAGGGTCGCGTCTGTCAGGTCTTTCTTGCCGCCAGGAAAGGCGATCTGTCCAGCATGATGTCGGAGCCGTGCAGACCGCTTCGTCAAAATGACCGAGCGCCGCTCTAGCGAAATCGGCACGAGAACCGCAGCCGGTTTTAATTGGGACACAGAAACAACAGGCCGTTCTGGATTCAGGTCATAATCAGAGGAAGGCCGCCCCTCCGCGCTAATTGCCCTTTCCAGCCACGGCCTGATCTCAGTCATCTTTCTTTTCAGCCTCAAAGCCGAGCGTTTTGGGGTCAAACTCGTAATGTGCCCCGCAGAACTGGCAATCCGCTGTAACGATGCCTTCGTCGGTTGTCATGCTATCAATATCCTTCGCAGAATAAATCGAAAGGCTCTCGCGCACCTTGTCGGCCGAACAAGAACATCCAAACTTCAACGCCTGCGCATCAAAAACCCGTGGTGCTTCCTCGTGGAAGAGCCGCACGAGCAATTCGGTAGGTTGCACCGTCGGGCCAATCAGCTCCAGCGCTTCAACCGTGTCGAGCAGCAGGTTGGCGCGGTTCCAGTTTTCACCGTCCTCGCCATCCAAAATGTCATCTGCCGACAGCAACCCCTCTTCACCACTACCACCTTCGCCCGAAACATGCGGCGAGGCTTTTGGCATGTGCTGCAACATCAAACCACCGGCACGCCAGCTTTCTGCACCGCCAGGGAACTGCGAACGGCCATAGCTCAGCGAAAACCGTGTCGGCAACTGTTCGGATTGGGCAAAATAAGTTTCAGCACATGCGGCAAGTGAACCGCCAGCAATTGGCGTGATGCCTTGATAGGGCGTCATTCCCGAGCCTTGGTCGATCAAAATCGCAAAGTATCCCGATCCGATCAGCTCAAATGGGTTCTCCACGCCATGCAGCTTTTCCTCATCAAAGCTCGCATAGGCCCGTATCCCTGCAGGGGCGCCCTCCTCAGTTGGCGAATAATAATCCGTCGCGATCAAACGAGCACCGCCATTTCCGCGCACTTGTAGAGAAAGCTTCCACCGCAGCTTGATCGTCTGCCCGATCATTGCCGTCATAAGCGCCATCTCAGCTACAAGTGCTTCAATTTGTGGCGGATAGGAATGCTGCGACAGAATCTCATCGAGAACACCGTCCAGCCGCACAACGCGCCCACGCACATCACACTTGTCGAGCTGAAAGGGGAGGACGGTATCGTCCCATGCGATTTGCGAGCCAATCATTGTGGGGATCCTTGCGGCGGTGCTATAGAGTTAGAGCGTCCATATAATAGGAATAGGGCTGGGTCCAAGGGGGACAATGTGAATAGACGCTTTGGTGACAGCCCGCGCCCCGATAAGCCCTATCGCACGCGCCCCGGAATCTATGCTGTCCTTCCGATGGGCCGCGACCTGCTTTTGACCTTTCAAGGCGGGATACACCAAGAGTTGCAGCTCCCCGGTGGCGGCATTGACCCGGGCGAACAGCCCATCGCCGCTCTTCATCGCGAAGTGTTCGAGGAAACTGGCTGGAAGATTACCGCGCCGCGCCGCTTGGGGTCGTATCGTCGCTTCACCTTCATGCCGGAATACGATCTCTGGGCCGAAAAGATCTGCCACATCTATCTCGCACACCCCGTTCGCCAGATCGGACCCGCGATTGAGCCGGACCACATGCCGGTCATTCTGCCGCGTGACGTCGCAGCGGAACGGGTGTCGAGCCCCGGCGACCGCCACTTCCTCCAATTGCTCTAGGGCAATTCACGGCCTTCAATCAAATGCCCGTAAAGCGTGGTCAAGACGCTGACACCTGCGAGCAGGATCACGAGTGTACCGCCAAGATTAATCAACTGCGCCAACAGCACAGAGACGCTCGCGATGATCCCCACCACCAAAGACAGCACCAGATTGACCAACGACATTATGAAGGCGGTATTCAAAATCGGGCCTGAAAGTCGCCCCGACGCGCCCCAACCTTCGCGCAATGATAGCGGCTCGCCGAGCGAGGTCGCCGGCAGCACAATAGCCAACCGGAACCAGAAATAGGTGAAGAGCGTCGTAACGATGACGCCAAAAAAAAGTTCAACGACACCGCCCATAGCACCATTCATTATCATTGGCCCAAGCGCCATCCCGAGGACCAGCAATACCGGGATAGAACCGACCGTCATCAGCATGGCCAACCCGAACGAACGCCAAGCGTAATGGGCCACCACTCCAGCAGGCAACGGCGGCAACAGGCCGGGATATTCTTCCAGCAATACAAAGCGGTGCCACGCAACGGCAATCCAGCAGAAGATCAGGAAGTAGAGCACCATCCCGATCAACAGAAACGGCGCAGCCGCTGCCAGTTCTGGGCTCATTGCGCCACCCATTTGCATCGCCGCCGCGAATTGGCCAAGCGACACCCCAGCCGAACCCAGCAGCAAATAGAAAACTGCAAGCGCGATGAGGCTCGGCCCCAACAAAATCTTCAACGACTCCGCCAAATTGCGGAAAATCATTCCAAAAGCATGTTGTACAATCCGGCCGCCCATACGCGCATCTCCCAAATATTTCACAGATAGATGGCGGTTACGGGGGTGAAGGTCAATTGCGTCAGCTTGCCCTAAACTGCAAAACCCTATATCGCCCACGCGAGTTTGAATATGGAGTGACAGATGTCCGCGCCCAAAAAAGTTGTTCTCGCCTATTCCGGTGGTCTTGATACGTCGATCATTCTGAAGTGGCTCAACACAGAATACGGATGTGAGGTTGTCACCTTCACCGCCGATCTCGGTCAGGGCGAGGAGCTAGAACCCGCCCGCCAAAAAGCCGAGATGCTGGGCATCAAGCCGGAAAACATTTTTATCGAGGACGTCCGCGAAGAGTTTGTTCGCGATTTCGTATTCCCGATGTTCCGTGCCAATGCGGTCTACGAGGGCTTGTACCTCCTCGGCACCTCCATCGCCCGCCCGCTGATCTCCAAGCGCCTTGTTGAGATCGCTGAGGAAACCGGCGCCGATGCAGTGGCCCACGGTGCAACGGGCAAAGGCAACGATCAAGTCCGCTTCGAGCTTTCCGCCTACGCGCTGAACCCCGACATCAAGGTCATCGCGCCGTGGCGCGAGTGGGATCTCTCCAGCCGCACCAAGCTGCTTGAATTTGCCGAGGCACACCAAATTCCGATCGCGAAAGACAAGCGCGGCGAAGCGCCCTTCTCGGTCGATGCGAACCTTCTCCACACCTCGTCCGAAGGCAAGGTTCTCGAAAACCCCGCCGATGAGGCGCCGGATTACGTCTACCAGCGCACGGTTCACCCCGAAGACGCGCCCGATACGCCAGAATATGTCGAAATCGGATTTGAAAAGGGCGATGCTGTCTCCATCAACGGCACCGCCATGTCCCCGGCCGAAATCCTCACCAAGCTTAACGAACTTGGCGGTAAGCACGGCATCGGCCGCCTTGACCTGGTCGAAGGGCGCTTTGTCGGCATGAAGTCCCGCGGCATCTACGAAACCCCCGGCGGCACCGTCCTTCTCGAAGCACATCGCGGCATTGAACAGATCACGCTTGATCGTGGCGCAGCCCACCTCAAGGACGAGATCATGCCCCGCTACGCCGAGCTGATCTACAACGGTTTCTGGTTCAGCCCCGAACGCGAAATGCTGCAAGCCCTGATCGACAAAAGCCAAGAGCACGTCACCGGCACGGTTCGGCTCAAGCTCTACAAGGGCCTTGCCCGCACCGTTGGCCGTTGGTCGGATTATAGTCTTTATTCCGAGGCACACGTTACCTTCGAAGACGACGCCGGCGCTTACGATCAGAAAGATGCCGCGGGTTTCATCCAGCTCAACGCGCTGCGCCTAAAGCTCCTCGCCGCCCGCAAGCGGCGCATGGGCTAAGCCCGAAGTTTTCGCGCAGACATTTCTTCGTAATACGGGAGCGCGGCCTCAACGAGGGCCGCGTTTTCATTTTCCGGCAGTGGTCCTTCGGCTCCAGCAAACCCAGTGCTCTGATGCACAGCGCCATACCAATGCGACGCCCAAATGCCATCAAAACTACGCGGCCCTGCTTCCCAGCGGAGCATCGCAGGGTCGAATGGCAGCCCGATCTCGGCGCAAAGCCGCTTGAGCATACCTTGCGGGTCGCGCCGCACATCAGCGCTATCGATTACCGGGCCGGGAAACCGCGCGAGCATCTCAGCATGTTGCCAATAGCCGATATCATCCAGCGTCGGCTGTTCCCGCTTCGCGCTGTAACTCGCTACCACCCGCGCCGGATGGCGAATTAAGTGCACGTTCACACTATCCTCCGCCCACGCCAGTGGAAAACCCTCCAACATATGGAGCGGCATGTGCTTCATGTACCAATGCTCACGGCCGTCTGGAACCAGCCCGCTGATCTGCGCGGCCACAGCTTCAGCGCTTGCTTCATGCGCCGCCAAAATCTCGGCATTCATCGGGTGCTCGATCCCGCTCGCTGAGAGGTAGGGCGCATAAAACGGCTCGTCCCACGCGGCGAAATCATCGCGGTTGCCAAAGGAATACATCATCGCCGTAGACAGGTTCCGCGGCCCCGACCACATGGCGATTTTCATGCGGCAGCCCCAGTGACCAAGACTTTGTAAAGCCCACGAATGCGCTCCGTTACCGGACCCATTTCGCCGGTTCCGATCATCCGTCCATCAATCTCGCTCACGGGCGTCTGCGCGCCAAAAGTTCCCGTCAGGAAGGCCTCATCCGCGCCATAGGTATCCACCAGAGAGAAATTCCGCTCATAGACCGGGATCCCGTTTGCGCGGCACAGGTCGATTACCTTCTGCCGCGTGATCCCGTTCATGCAGTAATCGCCGGTCGAGGTCCAAACCTCACCCTTGCGCACAATGAAGAAATTGCAGGCGTTCGTCGTGTTCACAAAACCATGCACATCAAGCATCAGCGCCTCATCAGCGCCTGCCTTTTCGGCCGCGATACAGGCCAAAATACAATTCAGTTTTGAATGGCTGTTGAGCTTCGGATCTTGCGTCATCGGCAAGCCCCGCAAATGCGGCACCGTCGCCAGCCGGATTGGGCGCGGGATTTTAGGCTTCGAATGCTCCATGATGATCACGAAGGTCGGCCCTTGGCGCGACAGCGACGGATGCTGGAACGGCCGCATCTTGATCCCGCGCGTAACCATCAGCCGCGCATGGGCGTCTGTGGTCATTCCATTTGCCTTTTGCGTCTCTAACAAGGCATTTTTGACGCCTTCACGATCCAAACCGATGTCCAGATCAATGGTCTTTGCCGCCTCGAAAAGCCTATCCAGATGCTCGTCCATGAACGACCACCGCCCATCATACAGCCGCAGACCCTCCCAAACACCATCACCCAGCATGAAACCGCTGTCGTAGACACTCACAAGCGCCTCGCTACGCGGTTTCAGTTCACCGTTCACATAGATGAGAATATCCGCATTGCGCGCATCTTCTTCTGCCTGATGGGTCGTGACCTTATCGTTCATTCGGTCCTCACCTATCCAACATTCGTCGCGGCCAGCGCCGCCATGTTGAGAATGTCGCTCACCGTCGAAACGGTTGAACAAATCTGGATCGGTTTATCCACACCCGTCAGAATCGGCCCGATCACCGTCGCGCCCGCCATCTCCTGCATCAATTTCACCGAGATTGAAGCCGAGTGCCGCGCGGGAACAACCAGAACATTGGCTGGGCCGGTCAGCCGCTGGAACGGATAGTTCTCCTGCGCCCTGACATTCAGCGCCACATCGACGGTCATCTCGCCTTCATATTCGAAGTCGACCCGCCGCGCGTCCAACACCTTTGGCGCTTGGTGCATTTTGTCGGCCCGCTCCGATACCGGATGCCCGAATGTCGAGAAAGACAGGAACGCCACCCGCGGCTCCAGCCCGAGATCCTGCGCCACAGCCGCACCACGCACGGCAATATCAGCCAGATCATTCTCGTCAGGCCACTCATGCACCAGCGTATCAGTGATCAGCACGATCCGCCCTTTGTGCAGAACTGCTGAAACACCAACAGCGCCGCTGCTAGGGGAAGCGTCGAAAACGTGATTGATCAGCTCCAAAACATGCGCTGATTTCCGCGTGGCCCCCGTCACCAAGCCGTCGCCGTGTCCATGCGCCAGCATAAGCGCGCTGAACACATGCCGATCCCGCGCCGCGAGCCGGTGAATATCCGCGCGATCAAAGCCCTTCCGTTGCAAGCGATCATAGAGAAAACTCTTATAGTGATCGAGGTGGCTGGTATTCGCGGCATTCACGACCTCGATCTCCGATACCGCGTCGGCCATCCCCTCAACCGTCAGCTTCTCTTTTACGTCACTGCTGCGCCCAACCACCAACGCATTGCCAAATCCGTTGCGCTGGTATTGCACCGCTGCTCTCAATACGCGCGGATCATCACCTTCGGCAAAGATCATCGTCGCCTGTGCAGCCCGCGCCCGCGCATTGATCGACCGCAGGATCGAGGCCGTCGGATCCATGCGGCTCTTCAGGGTCAGCTCATAGGCGTCCATATCAACAATCGGCCGTCGCGCGACGCCTGTATTCATTCCGGCCCGCGCCACGGCTGGCGGGATGCGATGGATCAAGCGCGGGTCAAACGGCGTCGGAATGATGTAATCCCGCCCGAAGTTCAGCTTCCGTCCATAGGCCATCGCCACTTCATCCGGCACATCTTCCCGCGCCAAGGCAGCCAACGCCTGCGCACAAGCAATCTTCATTTCATCGTTGATCGCACGGGCATGAATATCGAGTGCCCCACGGAACAGATAGGGAAAGCCCAAAACATTATTGACCTGATTGGGGTAATCCGACCGCCCTGTTGCAACGATCGCATCCTCGCGCACTGCATGAGCTTCTTCTGGTGTGATTTCGGGATCGGGGTTCGCCATGGCAAAAATCACCGGATCAGGCGCCATTGACTGAACCATATCTTGCGTCACCGCCCCTTTAACAGAAACACCAAGGAAGACATCAGCCCCCTTCATCGCCTCTTCAAGCGTCCGCAATTCCGTCTTCACCGCATGGGCCGATTTCCATTGGTTCATACCTTCGGTGCGGCCCTGATAGATCACGCCCTTGGTGTCACAAACGATGCAGTTGTCATGCCGCGCGCCCATCGACTTCAGCAATTCGATACAGGCAATGCCTGCCGCGCCCGCGCCATTGAGCACAATCTTACAGTCCTCGATCTTCTTACCTGAAATATGCAGCGCATTCAGCAAACCCGCCGCGCAAATCACCGCCGTTCCATGCTGGTCGTCATGGAACACGGGGATGTCCATTTCCTCTTTCAGGCGCTGCTCAATGATGAAGCATTCAGGTGCCTTGATGTCCTCAAGATTGATCCCACCAAAGGTCGGCCCCATCAGCCGTACCGCACGGCAAAACTCGTCAGGGTCTTCGGTGTCCAACTCGATATCAATCGAGTTCACATCCGCAAACCGCTTGAACAGAACCGACTTGCCTTCCATCACCGGCTTCGAGCCCAGCGCACCAAGGTTCCCAAGGCCAAGAACCGCCGTCCCGTTTGAGATAACCGCGACAAGGTTGCCCTTGTTGGTGTAATCATACGCCGTTTCAGGCTTCGCCGCGATTTCCTCGCAAGGCACTGCCACACCGGGCGAATAGGCCAGCGAAAGGTCGCGCTGGGTGGTCATTGGCACCGTCGCCTGCACCTCCCACTTCCCCGGAGTTGGGTCCATGTGAAAAGCAAGCGCGTCTTCGCGCGTTACCCGAGAATTAGCCATTCCGTCCTCCCTGTGAGTCAGAAGGAGATAACGGTATACAGTCTTGGCCTGCAACCGCTTCGTTTTCGACTTTCGTCGCTAACATCGCTTGGGTAGTCTGTCGCAAATCAGCACTTGGGGGTATTGATGAACGCGGGTAGCCCATCCGTCACGCCAATGATGGCGCAATATTTGGAGATCAAGGCGCGCTACCCCGAGGCGCTCTTGTTCTATCGCATGGGCGATTTCTACGAAATGTTCTTCGACGATGCCGTCGCTGCGGCCGAAGCGCTCGATATTGCCCTGACTAAGCGCGGCAAGCATCTCGATAAGGATATACCCATGTGCGGCGTGCCGGTTCATGCCGCCGAAGGGTACCTGCTGACGCTCATCCGCAAAGGATTTCGCGTTGCTGTCTGCGAACAGCTCGAAGACCCGAGCGAGGCAAAGAAGCGTGGCTCTAAAGCAGTCGTAAAGCGTGACGTAGTGCGTCTCGTCACCCCCGGCACCCTAACCGAAGATTCTCTGCTGGATGCCCGCCGCCATAATTTCCTCGCGGCGTTCTCTTGGGTTCGTGACAGCGGTGCATTGGCTTGGGCGGATATTTCAACTGGCGCCTTCAGTGTCGTCGCCTGCGACCTGAGCCGCCTAGGGCCGGAGCTGGCGCGCCTGTCGCCCAAGGAAGTTCTTCTCCCCGATGGGGTAGAACCATCTTTATGGTCCATTGCCGAGGATTCTGGCGCATCCGTCACCGAGCTTGGCCGCGCGGCCTTTGACAGCACAAATGGCGAGAAACGCTTATGTAGTCTCTATAATGTAGCGTCTCTTGACGCATTCGGCACTTTTGATCGCGCCGAGATATCCGCGCTGGCGGCGGTCGTAGAGTATCTCGAAATCACCCAAAAGGGGAACCTTCCCCTCCTCCGCCCGCCAGTCAAAGAAGCCCAGCGCGCCGCAATGCAAATTGATACCGCGACCCGAAAGTCACTGGAATTGACCCAATCTGTAAACGGCGGCAGGGCTGGGTCTTTGTTGGGGGTGATTGATCATACCGCCACGGCCGCCGGCGCCCGTTTGCTTGAGCGCCGCCTTTCCGCGCCATCCTGCAGGATAGACGAGATCAACGAGCGGCAAGAAGCTGTTGCCGCTTTCGTCGATAAACCGGCGCTGCGCGACACATTCCGCGAGCACCTCAAACGGACGCACGATATCGACCGCGCGTTGTCCCGCTTGGCGCTGGACCGTGCTGGCCCGCGAGATATGGCTGCCATCAGGAATACACTCTCAAAGGCCATAGAGATCGCCGAAATACTCCCAGATCTCAAAAAAACAGAGTCTATTTCGCGCGCCGCGAGCGATCTGACCGGACATGATGAGCTCCTGTCGCTGCTGGACGATGCGCTTGTGGCCGAGCCGCCCCTCCTTGCACGCGACGGAGGCTTTATCGCCCCCGGCTTCGATGAAGATCTCGACGAAGCCCGCACCTTGCGAGACGAAGGCCGCTCGGTCATTGCCGCGATGCAGGCCGACTATATGGCGATGACCGGCATCCAGTCATTGAAGATCAAACACAACAATGTCCTCGGGTATTTCATCGAAACCACCGCGACACATGCAGAGAAGATGCTCGCAGCCCCGCTGAGCGAAACCTTCATTCACCGCCAGACCACCGCGAACCAAGTACGCTTTACCACGGTCGCACTCAATGAAACCGAGACAAAAATCCTCAACGCCGGCGGACGGGCGCTTGATATTGAAAAGCGCCTCTATCGGGAGATTTCCGAGCGCATTCTCGCTACCGCCCCAAAAATTTCCGCCCTCGCCCGCGCGATTGCTGAAATTGATTTGGCCGCGGCGCTTGCGCAGCTTGCTCATCAAAATGATTGGTGCCGCCCAACCCTCGACGACAGCCGCGACTTTGCGATCACGGGCGGGCGTCATCCGGTGGTTGAACAGGCTCTAAAAAGGGAAAATCAGCCGTTTATCGCCAATGATTGCGCCCTCACGGATAGTTCGATTTGGCTGCTCACCGGCCCGAATATGGCTGGTAAATCAACCTTTCTCCGGCAGAACGCACTCTTCGCGATCCTCGCGCAGGTTGGTGCATATGTTCCGGCCGAAGCCGCGCACATCGGCATTGTCTCACAGGTATTCAGCCGCGTCGGCGCGTCCGACGATCTTGCCCGTGGCCGCTCCACCTTCATGGTCGAAATGGTAGAAACCGCCGCCATTCTTAATCAGGCAGATGACCGCTCATTCGTCATCCTTGATGAAATTGGGCGCGGAACTGCGACGTATGATGGCCTCTCCATTGCATGGGCAACGCTCGAACACCTCCGCAACGTCAACAGATGCCGCGCGCTGTTTGCCACCCACTATCACGAGATGGCCACCCTCGCCGAGAAGCTTGATGGCGTCGATAACGCCACCGTCACGGTGAAGGAATGGGAGGGCGAGGTCATCTTCCTTCACGAAGTGCGCAAGGGCACCGCAGACCGCAGCTATGGCGTGCAGGTGGCGCGGCTCGCGGGCCTACCACAATCGGTCGTCGAACGTGCCCGCATCGTGTTAGATGCGCTGGAAAATGGCGAACGAGAGGGCGGCAGCGCCCGCAAGGCATTAATTGACGATTTGCCACTCTTCGCGGCTACCCCAGTGGCGACGCCGCCAAAGCATGAGGCGTCCAAAATAGAAGCGCGGCTCAAGGACACCCTTCCGGATACCCTCTCACCGCGTGAAGCTCTTGATCTGATCTACGAGCTTAAAGAGCTGCTTTAGCCAGCTGGCGTCGACGAAACACCAACCTGCGCCGGGCGCAACAAACGGTCGTGCAGCATAAAGCCCTCACCCATAACCTGAATGATGTCGCCAGCCTTGGTGTTCGGTACAGGTGCCTCAAACATCGCTTCATGGCGCTGCGGGTCGAACCTCTCACCGATTTCGGGTTTAATCTGCTCAATTCCGTGCTTTTTGAACACGTTCAGCAACTCCCGCATCGTCAGCTCGACACCTTCGATCAATGGCGCGTTCGCCTCGCGGTTTTCATCAGGGATCGCCTGCAGGGCGCGTTGCAGGTTGTCATAAACCGGCAACAAGTCCCGCGCCAACCGCGAGCCACCATAGTTCTCAGCTTCACGACGGTCCCGCTCACCACGCTTGCGCGCATTCTCGGCATCGGCCAACGCGCGCATGAACTTATCTCTCAGGTCGTCACGTTCAGCGCGCAATGCATCAAGCTCGCTCGCGCCTTCCTCACCGTCCTCAGTCAGTTCGAGATCATCCGCCTCGGATTCAAGTTCGTCCAAAGACTTCGGTTCGACGTTCTGCTCAGCCATTTCAAATTCCTTCATGTCCGGTCGGCCAGAAGCCGCCCGACCAATTGTGCTGTATAATCTACGATCGGCACGATGCGTCCGTAATTCAGGCGCGTCGGCCCGATCACGCCCACAGCGCCCACGATCTTACGGTCGGCGTTCATATATGGAGAAACCACCAGAGAGGAACCCGAAAGTGAAAAAAGTTTGTTCTCCGAGCCAATAAAAATGCGCACACCGTCGCCACGATCGGCCAGATCGAGGAATTCGGCGATATCCCGCTTCCGTTCTAGGTCGTCGAACAGCTGCTTGATGCGCTCCAAATCCTCTTCGCTGCCACCTTCGCTGAGCAAATTGCCCCGACCCCGCACGATGAGCCGCTCTGTTGATTCGCCCTTGTTCTCCCAAACAGCGAGTCCGCTTTCGACCATCTCGCGCGCCAGCCCGTCGATTTCTTGTCTGCGCCGGACAATCTCGTCCTTCATCACACGGCCAAGCTCCGAGATCGTGCGCCCCTCGGCCAGAGCATTGATGAAATTGGCAGCCTCGCGCATTGACGACGGCGTCTGCCCTGGCGGCGGTGTAAACAAGCGGTTCTCGACATGACCATCCGCGAAAACCAAAACCACCAAGGCGCGATCCGCCGCAAGCGACACAAACTCAATATGCTTGATCGCCGCTTCATGCTTCGGAGCCAACACAAGGCTCGCCCCGTGTGTCACGCCGGAAAGCGCTGAGCCAACCTTATCAAGCAATTGCGGGATGTCTTGCTGATTGCCACCCAGTGTCTGATCCAGCTTTTCGCGATCCTCACCCTGTAAATCCGCAACCTCCAACAAGCCGTCAACGAACATGCGCAAACCGGATTGGGTCGGGATCCGGCCGGCGCTGATATGAGGGCTGCCAAGCAGCCCCAAATACTCAAGGTCTTGCATAACGTTACGGATTGTCGCCGCGCTGACCTTTTCCGTCATTGCTTTTGACAAAGTCCGCGACCCGACCGGCGCGCCTGTTTCGAGATACCCCTCGACCACCCTGCGAAAAACCTCGCGGGAGCGATCGTTGAGCTCGTCAATCTTTGGCGTGTTGGTCGTCATTACTCCGGGTCCAGTGGTCGTTCGCTCCGCAATACCGAGCCGTGCAATTAAATCGGTCCCGCGAAACAGGTCAATCAGGGTTGGATTCCGGATATTCTCCGCGTATCCGTGACGCGATCATATCAGGAGTTATCCATGCGCCCGTCCGGTAGACAGATAAACGAAATGCGCCCGATTTCAATCGAAGTCGGCGTAACCCGCCACGCTGAAGGTTCGTGCCTCATCAAATGTGGCGATACCCATGTCCTTTGCACCGCAACCGTCGACGAGCGCGTTCCACCGTTCATCAAAAACTCAGGCCTAGGCTGGGTTACGGCGGAATATGGTATGCTTCCCCGCGCCACCCATACGCGCATGCGCCGCGAAGCTAAGAACGGCCAGTCTGGTCGCACACAAGAAATTCAGCGCTTGATAGGCCGCAGCCTTCGTGCCGGAGTGGACCGTGTCGCATTGGGCGAGCGCCAGATCACGATCGACTGTGATGTCATCCAAGCCGACGGTGGCACCCGTTGCGCGTCCATCACAGGCGGTTGGGTGGCGCTACGTTTGGCGGTCAACGCATTGATGAAAGCTGGCGATGTTATCAGTGACCCGCTGTCCGATCCGGTATCGGCCATCAGCTGTGGCATCTATGCCGGTCAGCCCGTACTCGATCTGGATTATCCCGAGGACAGCGAAGCCGGCGTCGACGGCAACTTCGTCATGACTGGCAACCGCTTGATCGAGGTTCAAATGTCCGCCGAGGGCGCAACATTCTCGCGCGAGCAGATGAACGCCCTCCTCGACCTTGCTGAAAAGGGAAGCGCCGAGCTGGCGGCGGCCCAAATCGCAGCGACATCATGACCCGAAAGTTCGACGCAACCGAGTTGGTTGTTGCCACGCACAATCGCGGCAAGCTTGAGGAGATCGCCGCGCTGCTGGCGCCTTACGGCATAAGCCTATCGTCAAACAGTGATCACAGCCTGCCAGAACCGGAAGAAACCGAGGACAACTTCATCGGGAATGCGCGGATCAAGGCCCACGCCGCCGCAAAGGCGACGGGCCTCCCCGCTTTGGCAGATGACAGTGGGATTTCGATCGACATTCTGGACGGTGCGCCAGGGGTTTACACCGCCGACTGGGCAGAAACGCCGAACGGGCGTGATTTCGTGATGGCGATGGAAAACACCTGGGCAAAGATTCAGAACGCCTCCGGCACGCCCCCATACACCGCGCGTTTTTGCTGTACCTTGGTGCTGGCTTGGCCGGACGGTCATGATGAGGTGTTTGAGGGTGTCATGCCAGGCCAGATTGTTTGGCCAATGCGCGGTGATCAGGGTCACGGTTACGATCCGATATTCCAGCCTGATGGGTATGAGTTGACCTTTGGGGAAATGGATCGCTGGGAAAAGAACAAGATCAGCCACCGCGCGGATGCCTTCCGCAAATTCATCGCGGGTTGTTTTGACTGAAAACTGGCAGGAAAGCGGCTTCGGCCTCTATATCCACTGGCCGTTTTGTGCTGCTAAATGCCCCTATTGTGACTTCAACAGCCATGTCAGCGCTCGCATTGACCAAGACCGTTGGAAACAGGCCTATATTCGCGAAATTGCGCGCCTTGGCGAAATCACGGAAGGGCGCATTCTCTCTACCGTTTTTTTTGGAGGCGGCACGCCAAGCTTGATGAATGGTGACGTGGTTAAGGCGATCCTAGACGAGGTTCGCCGAAATTGGCGCTTGTCAAATAACGCAGAAATCACGTTAGAGGCTAATCCAACCTCCGTTGATGCAGGTCGATTTGCGGCGTATCGCGAAGCCGGCGTCAACCGACTCTCAATTGGAATTCAGGCTCTGAACAACGAGGATTTGCGCCTTTTGGGGCGCCTTCATTCCGTCGAAGAAGCCCGCGCTGCCTTTCAAACCGCTCGCGATATTTTTCCAAGGATAAGCTTTGATCTGATCTATGCGCGCCAAAACCAAACCCTTGCGGACTGGAAGACAGAATTGCTTACCGCGCTCGATCAGGCGGTGGACCACCTTTCACTTTATCAACTCACCGTTGAGGAAGGCACAGCATTTGGCGACCGCTACGATGCAGGGAAGTTGCGCGGCCTACCCGACGAGGACCTCGCGACTGAAATGTACGAAGCCACACAAGAAATCACCGAGGCGGCAGGCTTCCCCGCATATGAGGTTTCAAACCACGCAAGAGACGGCGAGGAATCCAGCCACAACCTGATATACTGGCGGTATGGAGACTACGTTGGAATCGGCCCCGGTGCGCATGGCCGCTTGAGCCTCGACGGAGATCGTTTGGCGACCGAGGCTTACCGCGCGCCCGGAAAGTGGCTCGCCGCAGTCGAGTCGGGGAGCACATCAGAGCACCCCATCCAAAAGCTCTCCACAGAAGACGTACTATCCGAAACGCTGCTCATGGGCCTTAGGCTGCGCGAGGGCCTGCCAGTTCATCGGTTTGTATCGCTCGCAGATGACCGGATTCATCAAAACATTGCAGAAACCAAAGAGCTTGGCATGCTTACTGAAGAAAACGGCAACTTGGCGTTGACAGAGAAGGGGCGGCCCCTTCTCAATGCCGTTCTTCGCAAAATCCTAGATACCTAGCTGCCGGAAAGCGCCCGCATCAGATCGTCAAGCTGATCAAAAGACCGGTAGCTGATGATCAGTCGGCCGTGTTCGCCCTTGGGATCATGATCGATTTCTGTCCTCATGCCCAATGCCGCCGATAGTTCATTTTCTAACGCGACCGTATCTGCGTCCTTTCGGCGGGAAGAGGCGCCACTCTTAGCGCGGGCTTTACCGGATGTTGATAGCCCTTTCTTCACCAAAGCTTCTGTCGCGCGAACAGAAAGACCTTTTTTAACAACGGTTTGTGCCAAAGATAGAGCATCATCATGCCCCACAAGCGCCCGCGCATGCCCTGCGGAAAGCTTTCCATCCGTCACCATTTGCTGAACACTGTCCGGGAGGCTCAGCAGGCGCATCAAGTTGGCGATATGGCTGCGGCTTTTTCCCAACGCTGCGGATAACTTCTCCTGTGTATGGCCAAAGCGCTCCATCAACTGACGATAGCCCGCAGCCTCATCTATAGCATTGAGATCTGCGCGCTGAATGTTTTCGATAATTGCGATCTCCAAAACCTCAATATCGTCGAGCTCGCGTACAATCACGGGCACATCATGCAGCTTCGCCCGCTGCGCCGCACGCCAGCGGCGCTCCCCCGCAACGATCTCGAAATTCCCGTCCTTCGCGGGGCGGACAATCAGGGGCTGGATAACACCCTTCTCACTGATAGATGCGGCGAGGTCGTCTAACAGTTCTTCATCGAACTGACGGCGAGGCTGATCCGGATTGGGAACAATTTTGTGTATTGGCAACTTCTGATCCGAAGGCAGAGATGAGCTGCTGGCCTTCTCGTCCGGCAAATCCGCAAGGAGCGCTGACAAGCCACGGCCTAAACCTCTGTTTTTGTTAGATTTTTCAGCCATCACACCCTCTATTAAAGCTCATTGCGAATAAATTCTTGCGCCAATTCTCTATACGCCTGACTACCCTTAGAAGTGGTATCGTATTCAAGAATAGACATCGCATATGAAGGAGCCTCGCTCAGCCGCACATTCCGCGGAATTCGAACCGCGTAAACCAAATCACCCAAGTTGTCGCGGGCATCCGCCTCAACCTGCTGGCTCAAATTATTGCGGATATCAAACATGGTGAGGACGATTCCCGCGATCCGCAAGTCTGGGTTAGCAGAATGTCGCACTTCGCGCAGGGTCAGCATTAGCTGTGACAAGCCCTCAAGCGCATAGAACTCTGCCTGAAGCGGAACCAACACCGCATCAGCCGCCACCATAGCGTTTACAGTCAGAATGTTCAGCGAAGGAGGGCAATCGATCAATACGACATCCAGCCCAAATGCATCCATGGAAGGTTGTCTGAGAGCATCGCGCAGCAGAAAAACCCGTTTTGCATTATCCATCAGTTCGATATCAGCCGAACTGAGGTCCGTCGTCGCGGGCACTACAAGCAAATTCGGGTTCGACGTCTCGTGAAGGATTTCATAAATCGGCTTGTCACCAATCAAGAGATCGTAAGTGGTTGCGTTACGCGCGCGCGGATCGATCCCAAGGCCTGTTGAAGCGTTCCCTTGCGGATCGAGGTCGACAAGAAGGACCTTTTTACCTGCTTCGGCCAAAGCCGCGGCAAGATTCACCGCTGTCGTGGTTTTACCAACACCACCCTTTTGGTTCGCAACAGCGACTATTTTCGGTGGGTTGTGGCGGCTTAGATCAGGCACTTTTCAGCTCTTTTATCGTCAGTATCCGGGCACTGCTATCGGTGATACTTTGAGTTTGCCTGAGTTCAAAGCGCCAATCCTGTCGTGCGTCGACAATTTCGTCTTCCGCGCCCCTGCCCTTTGGAAAAATGCATATCCCCCCATCGCTCAGGTGCAAATCCGCAAAAAGAAGCAGCTTACCAAGAGATGCGAGCGCGCGGGCAGATATAACATCAGCTTCAAGCGGGGATACCTCATCAATACGCTTTGAAATCACTTCAGCATTCAGCCCCAGTTCTCTTACGGCCGTTCTGAGGAAGACGCTTTTTCGTTGATCGCTCTCGAGCATCGTTATCCGCGCGTCAGGGTTAAATTCAGCCGCCATTGCCGCAACAACAACCGCTGGAAATCCGCCGCCACTTCCAAAATCCGCCCAATGGGTGAACCTCATAGGGGCCAAATGATAGATTTGTGCAGAGTCGACGATATGACGGTTCCAGATATCGCCGCTCGTTGCCTTGGAGATCAGGTTTATCTTGGTCGTCCAACGCGCGACCAGCTCCTCGAATAACTCCAATCGCTCCACTGTTTCACGTGAAACATTCGGCCCGCCAGGAAAGTGGAGCTGCCTGCTCATCCAGCCTTCGCCCCCTCAAGCCTTTTGATCCGTGCAAGAATCAGCATAATTGCCGCGGGTGTCATCCCATCCACGCGCCCCGCCTGAGCAATGTTTTCAGGCCGCACGCTTGCAAGTTTGCCCTGTAGCTCCTTTGACAGTCCGGTAATAGACGAATAGTCCAGATCACTTGGAATTGCCAAGGATTCGTCCCTTTCAAGCGTTTCAATGTCACGCTTCTGGCGCTCAATATAATGCGCATAGAGAGCGTCTCGCCTAATCTGGTTCAATGTCTCTAACTCGACGTCGGCCGCTGACGGCAGAACCGAGAGAAGATTATCGCGATCAAAATCATTCAGCGAAAGGGCTTCAAGAGCGGTCTTGGAAGGGCCATCCGGATTAAGATTTGCACCCGTTTCAGCAATCTGGCGAGCGGTGAGCAGCACATCGCTCAATTTGTCCCGAGTCGATTGGATGCGCTCCATTTTCTCCAAGAAGTGATTCCACCTGATTCCACCTACGCAGCCGATTTCGTGCCCCACACCCGTCAAGCGCTGATCGGCATTGTCTGCCCTGAGCGCCAAACGAAATTCCGCGCGGGACGTGAACATCCTATAAGGCTCCGCGACACCGCGCGTAACGAGATCATCAATCATGACGCCGATATAAGATTCTCTGCGGCTAAAAGTAATTTCATCTCCACCCTTTGCGCGCCTCGCAGCATTCAGCCCTGCGACCAATCCCTGCGCACCGGCCTCTTCATAACCCGTTGTGCCATTAATTTGTCCAGCCAGATAAAGCCCTGAAACGTTCCTAGTTTCCAGCGTGGGCCGCAGCGCGCGGGGATCGACGTAATCATATTCAATCGCGTACCCTGGCTGAAGTATCTTGGTATCTTCAAGACCCCGTATGGAGCGAACATACGCCTCCTGAACGTCCTCCGGCAACGACGTGGAAATCCCGTTTGGATAAACGGTATGATCATCAAGTCCTTCCGGCTCCAGGAAGATCTGGTGAGATTCCTTGTCCGCAAACCGGACAATTTTATCCTCGATCGATGGGCAATAGCGCGGACCAATTCCATCAATCCGTCCGCCATACATCGCGGACCGGCCAAGGTTTTCTCGAATAATTTCATGCGTTTGCGTATTTGTGTGAGTGATTCCGCACGAAATCTGTCGCGCCTCTGGAGCCCATGAGAGGAACGAAAACAACGTCGGCTCATCGTCACCCGGCTGGCTCTCTAGGATATCCCAACTAATCGTTCGCCCATCCAAGCGCGGCGGCGTTCCCGTTTTCAATCGGCCGAGTGGTAACCCAAATTGGTCAAGCCTCTCGGCCATTCTCACCGACGGCTTGTCGCCCATGCGACCACCCGAGTAAGACACGTCACCAATATGAATAACACCGCGCAAGAAGGTGCCAGTGGTGAGCACAACTGCCGCGGCGGAAAGTTCAGATCCATCCGCCAGTACAACACCGCCAACTGTATCATCACCCTCCAGGAGCAGATCAACGGCCTCGCCCTCAATCACTAGCAAATTCGGCTGCGCCTCAATCTGCCGCTGAACCGCGGCACGATAAAGCGCGCGGTCCGCCTGCGCTCGCGGACCCTGAACCGCCGGACCTTTCTTCCTGTTCAACAGGCGAAACTGAATTCCAGCAGCATCCGCGGCGCGGGCCATGACCCCGTCTAGCGCATCAATTTCACGAACAAGATGTCCTTTACCCAAGCCACCGATCGCCGGATTACAGGACATAACGCCGATGCCCTCTTTCTTAAGCGTAACCAGCGCGGTGTTGGCACCCATACGCGCCGAAGCGCTCGCCGCTTCAGTTCCAGCATGACCGCCACCAATGACGATGACATCGAAATCAAACTGTTTCACGTGAAACATCCTCACTTCCCGATGCAAAAACTGGCGAAAATCTCACCGAGGATCTGCTCAACATCGACGCGCCCAACAATTTGATCAACGGCCCGCGATGCCGATCGAATTTCTTCCGCAACGATATCATCACCGAACCCAACGGCGAGCAGGCGCCTCGATTCATTCAAATGATCAATACCGCGCAACAATGCAACCCGATGCCTCTCACGCATTGCGATACCAACATGCGCCGCGCGGGATCGCAACTCCCCACCCACGGTTTCAATCAGCTGGTCAATACCAGCCCCCGACACCGCAGAGATTCCGAAGCCATCGACAGAGTAAAGATCACTTTTGCTGTGCGCAACGACGTCGCCCTCTTGCACGTCAACAAGCGGTACACCATCTGGTAGCAGCAAATGAATGCGCAAATCGGCCTTATTGGCCCGTTCAATCGCTCGCGCAATGCCAATCCGTTCCACCGTGTCATCCGAATCTCGCACGCCTGCCGTATCCAGAAAGGTGACAGGCAGCCCCAGCAAATCCAGCCGCACTTCGATAACATCACGGGTCGTTCCCGCTATTTCGGATGTGATCGCGGCATCACGGCCGGCAAGACGGTTCAAAAGCGTTGATTTACCTGCATTCGGCGGACCGACAATCGCAACCTCGAAGCCTGACCGAATTCGCTCCGCGATACCGACGCCCTTAGCCTCAGTACTCATTTCAGCGGCGGTCACAGAAAGCAGTTCGCTTACCTCAGGTGAGACATCAACTGGCACTTCTTCGTCGGCAAAATCGATAGTTGCCTCGATCAACGCCGCTGCACGGAGCAACGCAGCCCGCCAACGCTCGGCTTTCTCCCCGAGCGCACCGGAGAATACCCGCTGCGCCTGCTTCCTCTGGGCTTCTGTCTCAGCGTCAATTAGGTCTGCAAGCCCCTCCACCTGGGCCAGATCCAGCCTGCCATTTTCCAAAGCGCGGCGCGTGAACTCACCCGCCTCGGCCATGCGCAGCTCAGGACGCTCAGCCAAATCTCCCAAAACCGCTGAAATAATTGCCGGGCTGCCATGCAGATGCAGCTCAACCACCACCTCACCGGTAAAGCTTTGCCCCTCGCCAAACGTCAGAAGCAAAGCTTCATCAAGAACCTCACCAGAGAGTGCATGGACTTGCCGTAACGCCCGCCCATGTTCCGGCAGTTGCCCGCACATCTTTTCAGCGACGGATCTCGCTTCAGGGCCAGAAATCCGAATTACTGCAACGCCCGCTTTACCCTGCGCCGTGGTCAGCGCAAAGATCGTATCCATGTTAATAACCCTTTGTTTTAAATGGGTTATGTGTTCATTGAGTCAAAGAAGTCAGAGTTCGTCTTGGTCTGCTTAAGCTTAGAAATAAGGAATTCGATCGCGTCTGTCGTCCCCATCGGGTTCAGAATACGGCGCAGTACAAACGTCTTCTGCAAATCGCCCTTGTCGATCAAAAGGTCTTCTTTCCGTGTACCGGACTTCAACACGTCAATCGCAGGGAAGACGCGCTTATCCGCAACCTTACGATCAAGAACGATTTCCGAGTTGCCCGTGCCTTTGAACTCTTCGAAGATAACTTCGTCCATACGGCTACCCGTGTCGATCAGCGCCGTTGCAATGATCGTCAACGAACCGCCCTCTTCAATGTTCCGAGCCGCGCCAAAGAACCGCTTCGGCCGTTGCAGAGCATTGGCATCGACACCACCAGTCAACACCTTACCGGACGATGGAACGGTAGTGTTAAAAGCACGGCCCAAACGGGTAATCGAGTCCAGCAAGATCACCACATCACGCTTATGCTCTACCAAGCGTTTAGCCTTCTCAATCACCATCTCCGATACAGCAACGTGCCGCGACGCTGGTTCATCAAAGGTAGAAGATACAACCTCACCCTTCACAGAGCGCTGCATATCCGTCACTTCCTCGGGCCGTTCGTCGATAAGCAAAACGATCAAGTAGCACTCAGGATGATTCCGCTCGATCGAATGCGCGATATTTTGCAGCAGAACCGTTTTACCTGTCCGTGGCGGCGCAACGATCAATGAACGCTGCCCTTTACCGATCGGCGCCACAAGGTCGATGATCCGCGCGGAACGGTCCTTGATCGTCGGATCTTCCTCAATCTCCATCTTCAGCCGCTCATCGGGATAAAGCGGCGTAAGGTTATCGAAGTTGACTTTGTGCTTAGCTCGCTCAGGGCTCTCGAAATTGATCTGTTCAACTTCGGTCAAAGCAAAGTAGCGTTCGTTCTCGCTCGGCTCCTGGATCACGCCTTCGACCGTATCGCCCGTGCGCAATGAATGTTGGCGGATCATCTCTGGGCTTACATAGATATCGTCAGGACCGGGCAAATAGTTTGCCTCCGGCGACCGGAGGAAACCAAACCCATCTTGAAGAACTTCAAGCACGCCATCGCCACCGATGACCCAGCCTTCCTCTGCCCGTTCCTTCAGAATCGAGAACATCATGTCGCCCTTGCGCATGGTCGAGGCGTTCTCGATGTCGAGATCCTCTGCCATCGACAAAAGATCCTTTGGGCTCTTGGCTTTTAGATCAGCCAGATTCAAACGGTCATCAGCCATTTGCATATCCTTTAACAACCGCTCAGAACGGTCAGCTTTATATTTTCAATTGGAATACATCCCACCGGACGGCAGGTTTTCGGTCCCTACGCTGGTTTAACGTATGGAGTCAACAAAACCGCTCAAAATGGGCGAACAATCACCATCACCACAATGATCAACATCAGGACCGTCGGTATCTCGTTAGCAATCCGGTATGATCGGCCCGACAGCGCATTCTTACCCGCCGCAAAATCCTTTCTTCTTGCGGAAAGCCATCCATGAACACCGGTCATAGCAATCACTGAAGCCAACTTGATCCACGACCAAGCCTCACCCCAGTCAAAAGCACCCATGCCCATGAGTATCAATCCGAAAAGCCAAGATGAAACCATCGCAGGCCGCATGATCACGCGCAGCAGCTTCTCTTCCATAATCTGGAAGGTACGGTCCAACTCCGAGCCAACCTCAGCTCGCTCCGCATGGTAGACATAAAGGCGAGGGAGATAGAACATACCCGCCATCCACGAAATCACCGAAACGACGTGCAGTACCTTGAACCAAGGATAAGCGGCCCAGAGAAAATCAGTCATCAAGCGCTCCCGTTTCAAAGCAATAAAAATAAAAGAATATATATAGAAAGGAAGTAGTTTCAGTAGTGCTGTGCATATATCGGGATTTTGTTTTTTTCCACAGGCTTATCCCGTTTTCCCAACCTGACCTGAGAAAGAAGCGCTTTCGAAAATTCATAAATAAATTCTATATTTCATATACTTATGAAAGAAACTAAATTTCTTGTTCCGCTTCTGTTCCCGTAGACAGTACAAATCCCGCTGAGTCGTCCACAACAGCGAAGTTATCCTTTTCCAGAGGGGATAAGAACACTACGATAGTCGCATGACCTGGTCCTATCTCCACAATGTCCTGATGAAGGTAGTTTTCCAGTCAATCATCCCGTGAGTCGCCCTCGTATTTGTTCGCAGGTTTATCCACATGCCCTTGCCTCTGATCCTCGCTTCCGGTTCGAAAATAAGAGCACAATTGCTCGAGCAGGCGGGGATCAAAGCCACTGCGCTGCCAGCTCGCATTGACGAAGATGCGATAAAATCCGCCCTGCTGGCGGAAGATGCCTCGCCGCGTGACATTGCCGATACACTGGCAGAAATGAAAGCGCGGAAACTCTCAGACAAACACCCCGATGCGCGTGTGCTCGGGTGCGATCAGGTTCTCGAACATCAAAAAGAGCTGCTCTCAAAGCCCAAATCGGTTGAAGACGCCCACGAACAGTTATTACGCTTGCGTGGGCAAACGCATAGCCTCCTGTCAGCGGTGGTGCTTTATCATGAATGTAAGCCGGTTTGGAGGCATGTGGGCGTCGTGCGCCTTACGATGCATGATTTCAGTGACGACTACCTTTCATCATATCTGGAAAGAAATTGGCCATCCATTTCCGAATCTGTCGGCGGCTACAAGCTCGAAGAAGAAGGCGTTCAGCTTTTCAATCGCATCGAGGGTGACTATTTCACAGTTCTGGGCCTCCCTTTGCTGGAAATCATCAGTCACTTAAAACTAACAGGATACCTAGCGTCATGAGCGATCATCGTATTCCGCTGGCAGGTGTGATCGGCAATCCTATCGCCCATTCGCGATCCCCGCGCCTGCACCGCCATTGGCTCAAAACGTATGATATACTTGGCGACTATATCCCACTTCATGTCGAGGGCGATGACTTGGAAGTTGTCCTCAAAACATTGCCGAAGATGGGGTTCGTCGGGGTCAATGTCACCATCCCGCACAAGGTCCATGCTCTCCATATTGCGGATCAGGTCACTGACCGCGCGACATTGATCGGTGCAGCCAACACCCTGACATTTCTCGCTGACGGTAAGATCTACGCTGACAATACAGATGGATACGGGTTCATCGAAAACCTCCGTCAGAACGCTCCTGATTGGCAGGCAAATTCCGGCCCCGCGGCGGTGTTCGGTGCCGGCGGTGCAGCGCGCGCAGTTATTGTCTCTCTTCTGGATGCAGGAGCGCCGGAAATCTTATTATCAAACCGCACCCGCGCAAAAGCCGAAACGTTGAGAGCTGAATTTGGCTCCCGCGTAACGGTTGTCGAATGGGTTCAAGCCGGAAATATGCTTGAGGAGGCCACGACCGTCGTAAACACAACCTCGCTGGGCATGAAGGGCGCGGCAGAGTTCAGGGTGCCGCTCGACGGCCTACGCCGCGATGCCGTTGTGACTGATCTAGTTTACACGCCTCTACGCACGCCTCTGCTCGATACAGCCGAGAAAATGGGCTGCACCACTGTTGATGGGCTTGGCATGTTGCTTCATCAGGGTGTTCCCGGTTTCGAGCGTTGGTTTGGGACCCGTCCTGAAGTCGATGACGCTCTCCGTCGCGCCGTTCTTGCATGAGCACTCTGATCGGTCTTACCGGCTCGATTGGCATGGGCAAGTCCACCACTGCCGCGATGTTTGCAGCGCAAGGCGTGCCAGTTTGGGATGCCGACAAAGCCGTTCATCGCCTCTACGCTAAATCAGGTGCCGCAGTAGCACTGGTAGCACAATTGGTTCCTGTCGCCCTTGGACCCGAAGGAATAGACCGCACGCGCCTTAGTGAAGCGCTGGAAAATGACCCATCCCTTTTTCCAAAGCTCGAAGAGATCGTTCACCCGCTTGTCGCGCAAGACCGCGCCAACTTCATCAGTGCGCACCCCGACGAACCATTCCTGCTTTTCGATATTCCACTGCTTTTTGAAAATGGCGCGGAAGATTGGCTCGATGTAACGGTCGTCGCCTCCGCTCCGCCCGATCTTCAGAAATCGCGCGTTCTTGCCCGCGAAGGCATGACCGAGAGCAGGTTAGATATGATCACGTCGCGCCAGATGCCCGATGCCGAAAAGCGCGCCCGTGCCGATTACATTGTCCCGACGGTTGATATGGACACCGCACGCGAAGCCGTGACAAACATACTCGCAGAACTGGGGAAAACTTCAAAAGATGCGTGAAATCGTTCTCGATACCGAAACCACAGGTTTTGAACCCGACGAAGGCGACCGTATCGTCGAGATCGGCGCAGTAGAGCTTGTTGGCCACGTCCCGACGGGCAAAACCTACCATCAATACATCAACCCGCAGCGGGCGATGCCCGAAGAGGCATTTAAGGTGCATGGGTTGGGCGATGAATTTCTAGCAGATAAACCGCTGTTCGCCGATATTGCTGATGAATTCCTCGCTTTTATCGGTGACGCAAAGCTGGTCATCCATAACGCCAGTTTCGATATGAAGTTCCTCAATGCCGAGCTTTCGTGGGCAAAGCGCAAACTCATTCCAAACGATCAAGCGCTTGATACGCTGGCGATTGCCCGCCGCAAATTTCCCGGCTCTCCGGCCTCCCTCGATGCGCTTTGTCGCCGTTTCGGAATCGACAATGCGTCGCGTACATTGCACGGCGCATTGCTCGACAGTGAGATACTCGCGGACGTTTATCTTGAGCTCATCGGCGGGCGACAGCCCGACTTGGTACTGTCTCAAGGCAATTCGAGCGGCACCAAGGGCGTGTCGACAGGATCTGACTGGCGGCCAACACCGCGCCCCACGCCCCTACCTTCGCGCCTTACAGAAAAAGAGGCCACCGCCCATGCTACCTTTGTCGAGGCGATGGGCGACGGCGCTCTTTGGAAGTCCGCTTCCAGTAAGTAGTCAACCTTAGTTAGTCGGCTGACCCTCTTTTTGCTCTTGTACGCGGCGCGCGATCTCATTGCGGTAAAGCGCAACAAAATCAATCATTTCGAGGTTCACCGGCGGGAAGCCACCATCTCGGCTGATGTCACTGACAAGGCGACGCACAAACGGGAATGTAATGCGCGGGCATTCGATCATCAGGTAAGGGTGCAACTGTTCGGCAGGTAGGCCTTCAACATGGAAGATACCAGCATATTCCATCTCGATCACGAACAGCGTGGTCTGATCGGATTTGGAAGTCGCAGTTACGTTCAGCTTTGTGATGACCTCATACTGGTTCTCAGTCGCACGCTTTCGCGCATCAAGGTTCACGCTGACTTTAACTTCCGGCTGAACATCGCCCTGAGCGCCTTTCTGGACAAGGATATTCTCGAAAGAAAGGTCGCGAATATACTGGGCCAGCACCCGCATCTTAACCTGCGGCTGCTGTGTTTGATCGGCCGCTGCGCCATCCGCCTTGTTTTCTGGCGTATCTGCCATTTTGTCTCTCCCAATAAAAATGTCCGCGAATGTCTAGCAGCGGTCAACGACCGCTACAATGGCAGCGCTAACTAATGTTTCGTCCAGCCTGAATTTCCGTTCGAGTTTGGCGGGTTCCGGTCGTTATCTGCGGTCACATCCTCGTAGTCGATATCGGTGACCACACCGTCTCTCTCACTGTGGTAATGGTATTCGCGTCGGCTAGCCTCAAACTCGGCCACCGTTGTGCGTGATTTGATCCAGTTGAACGCAGCCCGCCTCACAGGTGGCACAAGTAGCGAAAACCCCACAAAATCTGTGAAAAACCCCGGTGTCACCAGCAATGTGCCGGCCACGAGGATCATCGCGCCATGGGCCAAGGGTTCCGCCGGATTGCGTAGTTCATTGAAGCTGCGCTTGATATTAGCCATTTCCCGAGTGCCTTGTTCCCGCACCAGCCAAGCACCAAGGAAGGCGGTCGCAAGTACGATCAACAGCGTCGGCCAAAGCCCGATTACCCCACCAACCTGAATGAACAGGCCGATCTCGAGCAGCGGTATGCCCACAAAGACTAGAAACAGCCACATAATAACACCTCAGTTAATCCGTCCTCTGGTGGACTTGACCCCACCCGTATCCTACATAAGTGGCGAATGAGCGAAATACTACGCTGCATTCCGTATTGAAGGGGTACTGATGGACATGCCAATCATCCAGCTTTTGGTTCTTGCAGGGATCGCGATATTTTTGATCCTACGCTTGAGAAGCGTTCTTGGAACCAGAGATGGTTTCGAACGTCCACCCGTTTCTCATTCCGAAGATGAAGACCGGCGCAATTCGTTCGAGGTTATCGACGGCGGCCCCGATCACGATATCATTGACCATGCCGCAGAGGGCAGCCCGATGGCAGATGCTCTTTCCGCCATAAAACGCGCCGATAACAGCTTTAACGTTGGTGAATTCCTAGGCGGCGCACGCGGCGCCTACGAGATGATCCTAATGGCTTTCGAGAATGGCGAACTTGACGATGTCGTCCCCTATCTTTCGCCCGAGGTTTACGAGGCTTTTGCTGAAGTCGTTGATGAGCGGGAAAAGCAAGGCCTGAAGGTCGAAGCAACCTTTGTTGGCGTAAGCGACACCAAGCTTATTGCCGCTGAGTTTGATCAGGCAAGTGGTGAGGCAGATATCACCGTGCGCTTCTCCGGTGAGTTCACCTATGTTGTTCGCAACGCCGAAGGCGAGATCGTTGAAGGCAGTACCAGCGAGATCAAGCGCCAGCGCGATACATGGACCTTTTCTCGCAAGATGGGAACCGACGATCCCAATTGGCTCTTGGTCGCTACCGGCGAGTAAGCTTATGGAGTCTACTTCCTCATTACGCGCCGGTTTCATGGGCATTTTGGGCCAATGAGCCGGCGTCGGAGGAGATTATCTAGCGAAGAGAAAGAGCTGTGGGATCGCGTGGCGGAGCGCACGATCCCGCTCGACCCTCGGCCAAAGCCTCAGCCCGAAAACGCTGCACCCGAAGATAAACCCAAGCCGCCAATTGCATCCCACTCACATGACCGTGATCTTGCGGCCTCCCACTCCATTCGTGGTTTCCGTGTCGGTGAGAAGGCCAATCCTTTACCGCGCCCGCACGATCTGGCCCGCCCGATCGCCGATCACGTTCGCAATGCGCCCCTTCAAATGGACGCCCGCGCATTCGGCAAGATGACCCGTGGCAAGCTAAAACCAGATGCCCGCATCGACCTTCATGGCATGACGATTGAGGAGGCCCACCCTGCACTGATCTCATTTGTTCTGGGCGCTTATGATCGCGGTCATAGGCTGGTGTTGGTGATCACGGGAAAGGGCAAGGATCACGACACTCCCGGCCCGATCCCCGCCCGTTATGGTGTCCTGCGGCATCAGGTTCCGCAATGGCTTGCTCTACCACCATTCAAGCAGGCGGTTCTACAGGTGACGCCCGCACACATCCGCCACGGCGGACATGGCGCGTATTATGTCTATCTACGGCGTCGCGGCGCGTAGGGGCGCAACACTGGCAATCCCGACTGTCAGCAACACCGACACAATCACAAACACTGCTGAAATGCCCAGCATTTGTGTTTCCAGCCCGATACCTGCAGTTATCAAAAAGCCCGTTACTCCCGGCCCAATGGCCGAGCCCAGCACCATGATCGCCGACGCCATCGCCTTGATAGACCCAAGGTAGCGTGTTCCATAGAACTCGGCCCAAAAGGCCGATGGCAGCGTTGCGTTCACGCCTGACGAAATGCCCAAGCACACAAACGCCGGTAGCGCTTGCCACGGCGTCTCCGCAAAGGAAAACAGCACAAAGGCAATCGCAAACGGCAGTTGATAAACCGGCATGATCCGCGCCGTCCCGAATTTGTCGATCAGAAAGCCCGAAAGCACCATCGCACCAATGGCACTTGCCGTGTAGAACGGGAAGAACGCGACAAGCTCGATATGTGCCCAGCCTTTGATTTCAGAGAACTGCACCTGCTGGAAGAAAAAGGCGGTGTTAAAAGCGGGCGGGGCCAAGAGCGCCGGCACAAGAAACCAAAAAAGCCGGTTTCGCAGCACCTCGCCGCGCCGCCAATGACGTCCACCTAACCCGAACGATTCCGTCTCCGCAGCAACAGCGCTCGGTGTTCGCTCAAGTCGCAACAGCCGCCAAAGCACTGGCAGGAATAAAAGAGAGATGCCCGCCGCGACAACCCACAGCGTTCGCCAGTCAAACAGCACCATCAACGCAACGAAGATAATCGGCAGGACCGCCTCTGCGACTGAAAACCCAAGCGACGCTACTGCCAGCGCTCGCCCGCGCGCCCTTACAAACCAGCGCGCCATCGCGACGGCGCCGATATGGCTCATCATGCCTTGCCCGCTCAGCCGCAGTGCAAAAATGACCAGTGGAAGAAGGGCCGCGCTCACATTCCATGCCATGAAAAGGCAGGACGCCGCGAGCAAGATCAACGTCACCGCGCCGATGGCCCTCGCGCGGAAAATATCCGTCAAACTCCCCGCCCAGATCATCACCGCAGCCGAAGCAGTCGTGCCCAGTGCATAGATCCCACCCCAAGCGGCGTGGCTCAGCCCATATTCCGCGCGAATTTCACCAGCGAAAAGCGAAATGAAAAAGGTCTGCCCAAAGGCAGACCCGAACATCATAAGAAATCCGGCTGTCAGAAAGGGCGCGTTGAGTCGCAAGAAATCGAGCTGTCGCATGCCCGATCTCTTGCGCGGTTCCGCCTAAAAGAAAAGCGTTTTCTAGAGGACGTAGCGGCTCACATCCGTCGAGCGGCTCAATTCCCCCAAATGTTCTTCGACAAAGGCATCGTTGACGGTCACTGTCTCACCTGCCCGATCCGGCGCGGTGAAGGACAGTTCCTCAAAGACGCGCTCCATAACCGTGTAGAGCCGCCGCGCGCCGATGTTTTCCACCGCCGTGTTCACCTCCGCTGCAATTCGCGCCAATGCGTCGATTCCGTCCTCGGTAAACGCAACCGTTACCTCTTCTGTTCCCATCAATGCCTTATATTGCAGGGTCAATGCATTGTCCGTCTCGGTAAGTATCCGCACAAAGTCGCCTTCGGTGAGGTCGCGCAGTTCGACACGGATTGGCAACCGCCCCTGAAGTTCTGGGAGCAGGTCTGAGGGTTTTGCCACATGAAATGCGCCAGACGCGATAAACAGGATATGATCGGTTTTCACCGCGCCGTGCTTTGTCGAAACGGTCGTCCCTTCAATCAAAGGCAGCAAGTCGCGCTGAACTCCTTCGCGGCTGACATCACCGCCGCGGGCCTCTGCGCGGGCACAGACTTTGTCGATTTCGTCCAGAAAAACGATCCCGTTCTGCTCTACCGCCTCAATCGCCGCTTTGGTGACGGTTTCGTCATCCAAAAGCTTATCAGCCTCTTCCGAGAGCAGAACGTCATAGCTCTCGGCCACGGTCATCTTTTTTCTTACGGACCGCTGAAAGGCCTTCCCGAAAATATCACCCAGATTCATCATTCCGGGCATGCCACCGCCGCCAGGTTGCCCAGGGATTTCAAACCCGCCAAGTGGGTTTGACTGGTCCTGTACTTCCAGCTCGATCACTGTGCTGTCCAGCTCGCCGCTCCGCAACTTCCGCCGAAAGGACTCGCGTGTACCTTCCCGCGCATCCGTTCCGGCCAGCGCTTCGATCACGCGATCTTCGGCCGCCGTGTGCGCATTGGCCCGCACTTCGTCGCGCATCTGCTCGCGAGTGTTTAAAATTGCAACGTCAACCAGATCGCGGATGATCTGCTCCACATCGCGGCCCACATACCCAACTTCAGTGAATTTCGTCGCTTCTACTTTGATAAAAGGTGCCTTCGCCAATTTCGCCAGTCGTCGCGAAATCTCGGTCTTACCCACGCCAGTTGGCCCGATCATCAGGATGTTTTTCGGGTACACCTCATCTCGCAGATCATCGCCCAATTGCTTGCGCCGCCAGCGATTGCGCAGCGCAACGGCAACGGCGCGCTTGGCTTCCTTCTGGCCGATAATAAAGCGGTCCAGTTCTGATACGATTTCACGGGGGGTCAGATCGGTCATTTCTTCAGGCTTTCCACCGTCAGGTTTCCATTCGTGTAAACACAGATATCAGCTGCAATCGCCATCGCGCGGCGGGCGATCTCTTCCGCACTCAGGTCGCTGTCGATCAGTGCGCGTCCAGCGGCAAGCGCATAGTTTCCGCCCGACCCGATCGCTGTAACATCGTGTTCTGGTTCCAAAACGTCACCAGCGCCAGTGATGACAAATAGATCGCTGCCGTCCGAGACGATCAGCATCGCTTCCAGCTTTTGTAGGTACTTGTCTGTGCGCCAGTCCTTTGCCAGCTCGACCGAAGCCCGCGCCAATTGCCCCGGCGCGGCTTCGAGCTTTTTCTCCAGTCGTTCGAGCAGGGTAAAAGCATCCGCCGTCGATCCGGCAAAACCGGCGATCACATCATAGCCGCCGGGCGAAAGCCTCCGTACCTTACGCGCTGTTCCTTTGATCACTGTTTGGCCAAGGCTTACCTGCCCGTCACCGGCGATAACCACCTCGCCACCCTTTCGCACACCGATAATCGTCGTGCCGTGCCATCCGGGGAATTCGTTATCAGCCATGAGAACAGCATCCTTTTTCTACCTTTGGTCTTATATGGCCGCCGCTATCGCGCCCCGCAACCATACAAAAGAAAAAGGGCGCCACTGCGGGCGCCCGTTTCCTAATTTCTGTCAGCCGGCTCAGATCGAGCTGTTGATCCAATCCGCCAGCGCTGCTTTAGGGGCTGCACCTGCGCGGTTCGAGATCACTTCACCGTCTTTGAAGATGAACAGTGCCGGAATGCCCCGCACGCCCATCTGGGCGGGTGAATTGGGGTTTTCATCGACATTGACCTTGGCAATTTTGATTTTGCCATTCATCTCTTCGGAAAGCTCTTCGAGAGCCGGTCCGATCATTTTGCAGGGGCCGCACCACTCCGCCCAGAAATCCACAACAACAGGGATATCGGACTGGCGGACTTCGGCGTCAAACGTGTCGTCGGTAACTGCTACGGTTGCCATAAGGTCTCTCCTCGGCGCTATGTCTAGGGCGGGAACCTAAGTAGCCCACAACAGATGGTCAAGGGACCGCGCTGCGCCGGAGCGCTTCTAGGATCAATTCTTCGGGAACTGGCATCAGTTTAGCCTCTGCCGTCCAGAGAACCGCGCTGTGAATGGCGTGATCTGGATAGATCTGCTTCAGCGCAGATGCATAAGCGCCAAGTTGCCGCAATATCGCTTCAGGCGTATCTTCGGGCCGCTCGGGAACAATCCTGTTTGTCTTGAAGTCAACTGATAAAACAGTGCGCTCATTTACGATCAGCCGGTCGATTGTGCCATGCATGCGCCGCCCATCCAATTCGGGGAGCGCCGCGGTAATAGGCACCTCCGAGAGCCCGTCGGATTTGAACAAAAATCCTAACGACGGCTCGCCCACCAACGAAACCGCGTCTATGGCGATTTGCGTAGCATTGGGTAAGAGCGCCGCGTCTGGATCGTTGTCGCATATCATCCGCGCGACAGCACCTCTCTCCTCGGGCGGCATTGCGGGCAAATATTCCAGCAACCTGTGCATCAGCCGCCCTGTCGCCAGCGCGACCTCCTCGGATACGCCATCCGCTGTCGCTTCGGCCACCACCTTCGCGCCGCCAAGATCTGAGGGTGCAAGTGTGCGCTGCGTCTTTGGCGGTGTTGGCGTCTTGCCAAAAACAGGGCGCTGCGGGCGCGTTGGGCGCAGCGGTGCGTGTTCTCTCAGCGGTGGCGCTTCCCAATCAAGATGCGCCAGCCGCAGCCCTTCTCCAGATGGCATGACGCAAGGCACCGCACCCGCCGCCTGCATCCCGTCAGAGACTGTTTGATACCAGTTGAACGGACTGGTGCCTTGCTTGCCTGCCCCCGCTACGATCAGCCACTTTTCCGCCCGCGTCATCGCAACGTACAGGAGCCGCCGCCTCTCTTCGTTCTGCCGCTCTTCCGCTTCGTCGGCTAACTCATGTATCGCGCGGGGTCGCTCGTTCTTGTTGGGCGCCCAAAGAAGCGTACTGCCGGACTGGAAAAACTGCTCGGTCTGTCGGCTCGAGTCCGCCACCGTATCGGGCAGGATCACAATCGGTGATTCAAGCCCCTTTGACCCATGAACCGTCATCACGCGGATGCGGTCGCCCGCTGAGTCCAATTCCCGTTTTAGCTGCGTTTCGCCGCCCGTGATCCAACAAAGAAACCCTGTCAGGCTCGGCGTCGCACTGCGCTCATAGTCCAACGCCTGCGAAAGCAGCGCATCGAGGCTGTCTTCAGCCTCCTCGCCCAACCGCGCAAGCAGTCTAAGCCGCCCGCCATGCTGAATGAGTATGCGTTGGATGAGCTCGTATGGTCGCAAAAAGTCCGCCTGATCACGCAGGTCTTTCAGGATGGCGAAGGTATCTTCCTGCTGGTCTTTGGCCTCCCGCAATGCGGGCCACAGATGCTCCTGCCGTCGGTGATGCGCGAGGGTGAAAAGCTCTTGTTCGCTCCAGCCAAAGAGCGGCGACTTCAACGCAGTCGCCAGCGACAGGCTGTCCTCCGGCAGCGCCAGAAAATTCAGAAGCGCCAAAACATCGCGCACCGCGAGCGAGTCCGACACGATCAAGCGGTCCGCACCCGCCACATTCAGCTCTTTCGCCTTGCAGGCCCGAATGATCTGTTCCCCCAGCCCCGCCCGCTTGCGCACGAGAATGAGAAAATCCCCAGCCCGCACTGGCCTTCGGATGATCTGATGGTTTTCATCCTCATCGGGGATGGTTTCCTCGCGGATCATCCGCCCGATCTCATCGGCAATCATTTCCGCCAGCCGGATGTCATGATGTTCCTCGCTGGGCAGATCAACGGGATCATACCACGCCGTTTCATCCTCTGCTTTTTGCGAAACCTCCAGCGCCGGCCAAAGGTCCACCCGCCCGGGCAGCGCCTCTTTGAACGCAATATGGTTCATATCGTCATCCAGCCCCGCCCGCCGGTCGCCCTCAAAGCAACGATCAACCAGCGACAAGATTGCGTGCGACGAGCGGAACGAATGCTGAAGCGTCAGAGAAGCGAGGCGCTTTTCAATAGCAGATAGCTGCCCGTCAAAATGGGTACGCATGCGGTCAAAGCCCGCGGGATCAGCGCCTTGGAACGAATAGATCGATTGCTTCTTGTCTCCGACAACGAAAATTGTCCGCTCTCGCTCCGGCTGCGCTCCCTCGCCACTGGCAAATTCGCTGGCGAGCGCCCGCACCACATCCCATTGGGCAGGGCTGGTGTCCTGCGCCTCGTCCACCAGAATGTGGTCTATTCCGCCGTCGAGTTTGAACAGCACCCATTGTGCAACGGCGGCATCTGTCAACAAAAGCCGCGCCTTGCGGATCAGGTCATCAAAATCGACCAAACCCGCCCGCAGCTTTCGCTCTTCATAGAGGCTTACAAACTTCTGGCCGAAGCCATGAAGCGCAACTGACTTCGGCAAGGCATCCAGCGACAGCACAGTGTCGCGCGCCTCGGCAACCTGTGCGATCCATGCATCGATTTCATCAAGGAAATGATCGCACACCGCGCGAACCTGTTTGTGGTTTGTCTGCGGATAGCGTCCTATTTTTGGCTCGTTTTTGGAGTCGATGAACATTCGGCAGGCAGCCTCATACCCCTCCCTCAATGGCGCGGAGAAGTCGATTTGTTCCAAAACAGCCAGTTCTTCGCGGTATTTCGGGGAGAGGTCGCTGCGAACATCTTTAAGCTGGTCCACCACCGCCTTCCCGCCGCCAAGCGCATGGGCAAAAGCCGTCTCATAGCTGTCGTGCGGCGTAAGCCCAAGTGCCGTGCGCAGGTCATCAGTGCTGCAAGGGGAGAAGAAGAAATCTCGTTCTTTCGCTACCTGTTTCGCAAAGGAGATCAGGTTCTTGTCGTGCAGATAGCGCACCACTGCGTCAATTTCCGCAGCGCCCTTTCCGCTCGCCATCGCGTCGAGTGTATCCATCAGCGCATGCTGGGCGGAGATTTCATCCATCTCGCGGAACTGTGGGCTGATACCTGCCTCCAATGGGAAGCGCCGCAAGATCATCGCGCAAAAGGAATGGATTGTCTGAATTTTCAGCCCGCCGGGCGTCTCGATCGCGCGCGCAAACAAGCGCCGCGCCTCCCGCAGCGTATCACCGTCCGGCGCCGGGCCCGCGCCCATCTTCTCCAGATCGGCGCGCAGGGCGCCATCTTCCATCATCGCCCATTTGCCCAACCGCGAGAAAAGCCTGTTCTGCATCTCCCCCGCCGCTGCGGTGGTATAGGTCAGGCAGAGGATGTTTTGCGGTTCTGTTCCTTCTAGCAAAAGCCGCGCCACGCGGTCCGTCAGAACCCGTGTCTTGCCCGAACCCGCATTCGCCGAAAGCCATGTCGAGGCGCGGGGATCAGCAGCATCAACCTGCCTTTGTGTGGCGTCGTTCCGTTGGATCATTTCAGATCCTCCCGTTTCGGCAGATCGGTCATCGACCACTCGCCAAACCGTGCAAGATGGTCAAAATCGTGCTCCTCATCCGCCTTTTCAACCGCCATCCGCGCGGTGTAGCCCCGCTTCGGGCTTTGCCACGCCTTCAGGAGCTTCTTAAAATCTGCCCATGACTCGTCGCTGCTGATTTCATCAAACGGCGCGGGCACGACGCCTTTGCCTCTCCCCACACCAATAAACGCAGCATCAGAAACCCGCCGCTTTCCAACCTCCTCAAAAGCACCGCGTTCGATCATCGCCGCCTGCAAGAGAAGTTGCTTATCAAAGGCGATCTGCATCTTTTTCGTAGGAACAGAGCCTGTTTTGTAGTCATAGAGCCGCGCCACGCCGTCCGCCGCGATATCTACCCGATCCGCTTTCGCAGTCAGCTCAAACAGCGGATCATCAATGGTGATCCTGCCCTTCGTCTCGAAGCATGTTGGTTCGGCGGCCGCCTGTCTGGTGATTTCGTCTTCCAAGAATGGCACAATCGCTTCCGCGAGATGAACTTCCCAAAGTCGCCTGATCGTGGGCCAAGGGCAATGTTCATCCAGATACCGTCGCGCGATTGTAAGAAATGCCTCAGCTGCGGCTGGGTCGGCAGGGTCATGCCGTGCTTTGATAAACTCTTCCAAAGCGTCATGGATGATATTGCCGCGCGCCATTGCTGTCGGTTCAGGTGACAGCGGCAAGAGCCGCCGCAGCCTCAGAGTTTTCTGCGCATAGATTGCATATGGGTCGCGGATCAATGTGCGGATTTGCGTGACCGAAAGCTGTGTCGGGCGGCTCTGAAGCGGCGGCGATGGGGCAGGGCGCGTTGCTGGGGGGTGCGCCGCCCGCTCCTCATCTGTTGGCGTTGCCAAGGTTGCCGCCTCCGCACACCATTTCGCGCCTTCCGCTTTCATCTCCGCCAACCGTTGGGGCCCGTTCAGCCCCTCAAGCCCACCAAGCAGGTTTTCCAGTCGGTTGAGCCAGCGCGATGGCACCGTCTGCGCATCAGCCGAACGTATCGCACGGGTCAGCCAGACCTCTTTTCCGCAAACTGCCTGTTGAAAGTCATGCGCCGAAAGCCCGATTTGCCGTTCTGGGAGTAACAGGCCCGTTTCCGCCCGCATCACACGGTTCAGCCACGGGTCGGGCGTGGGTGCGCTGGGCCAAACACCTTCATTAAGCCCACCGATAATGACCAGATCCGCGCCCTGAACCCGCGCTTCGAGGGTACCCCAAATCTTGATGCGCGGATCGGGGATATCGGCGTTTCGCACCTCGCCACGCGCAAGAATTGAGCCAAAAAGGCTTATATAGTCTCTATTTTCTATTAATCCGCCCGCATCGGCGTGCTGGCGTAGTTCGGCCAGTATACCGTGAACAACCCGTCCGGCATCCTCTTCCCACAGCGCACCGCTGCCAGCGGCCTCCGGCCCAGCGCAAAGAGCCTCGCAGCGGGATATGTGCTGTTCTAGAAAGTCTGCGAGCGGCAGCGCTCTCTCGCTATGCAGATCTGCGGTTGCGGCACCGACCCACGCCGCCCAAGCGCTGCGCCCTTCATCGGCGTCTTCGCCCTTCGCGGCCCATTCCAGCAAGTCATGCAGAGTCGGGTAAGGCGGGCCATCATTGCGCAGCCACAACTCTAATTCCCGCGTCCGTCGCAGGTGCGGGCCGCGTTCAGCGCCTGACGAGCTGTTGGTCAGGGGGTGTTTCAGGATTGTCAGCAGCGCTTCTGCTGTCAGCGGTCCTGCGAACAGATCCGCTACATGGCGCAGCAAACGTCCCGGTGGTGACAGCTGCGCGGGCTGGCCAGCACTGTCATCCGGGACGATTCCCCAGCGCCGCAACCCGGCAGCCACCTCCCGCGCGAGTGAACGGTCAGGCGTGATCAACGCGCTTGTTTTGCCTTGCTCCAACGCGGCGCGCAGGCGCAGCGCGATTGTTTCGGCCTCAGCGCGCGGCGAAGGGGCTTCGAGCAGGGTTAATCCATCAGTTGCGGCGCTCAAATCCCCCAATTTTGGCCCTTCTGAGAGCCATTGGTCCGTCACAGGCGCTGGGCGCAGCGCCAGCGAGATCAGCCGGTTGCACGCAGGATTTCGGTCAGCTGAATCCGCCCAGAGCACTACATCCCGCGATGTTATTCCCAGCCGCGCCATCAATGCCTTGGCGCGGTATTGTGGGTGGTCCGGATCCGCAGTGCCGCGAGATTTTCCAAGCGCCTCCCAGTCTCGCGCATTCATCGCATCGTCATATCCGGGCAGGACGACTGCGCCTTGTGGCAAGCGGGCGACGGCCTCCATTAAGAGCGCAGTAGCACCGCGTGATCCGGTCGAGCCAGCAATGATAATCGGGTGGTTTGGTGGCGATTTTTCCCAGTTAGAGACTGTTTTCTCGATAACCATCCGCTGGCGCGTTTCCATATCGGGGCGCGTCGCACTGTCATCAAAGACGGATTGCACGATGTTGAAAAACGCAAGCGACCGCGCCCAGTGGCCTGAGCTGTCGCTCACGTCCAGCTGTCGTATCGCCTCGGGCGACACGCCTTCCCCGTGCATTTCGTCCATCAGGTTGGCAAGGCTGTCGGACAGATCATAGATCGCGCTGCGTGGGGCGATATCGGGCGTTTTTTCGATCAGCCGCGCCACAAGCTGCGTCAGCTCCAATCTGCGGCGCAGCGGCGCGACAGGTGGCGGGATGTCGGAAGCAACGGGCCGCAGGGCCAGATCACCAAGCAATTGGACTCGCGGCAGTAATCTTGGTGGCCCTGCGTCGAACAAAGTGCGCAGGCGTTCCTGCATGCGCCGTGTATTGACGAAGATTTCTATCCGCGCCACCGCTTCCGGTGGCATACCTGTGCAGCGTGCCTCAAGTCCCTTGATGAAGTCCCGCCCGAAATCCGCGCCGAGCGGCAGTGCGAACAGGCGCGGCGTATCGCTTGGTTCAAACATGAGCGCCCGCCAGTTCGGCTACCATTTTTTGTAGACGCGGCTGCCAGCTTTCGTCACCCACCAGAATGGCCGTTCTGCCCGTATCCTTTGTAAAGAGCGAAAGGGTGAGCGCGTTTTCTGGCCGGGCGTCGCCCATCCGGTCCGGCCATTCGATCAGACAGATGGCCGCTTCCATTGCCATATCGAGGCCCAGCTCAAACAATTCGTCAGGATCGGTGAGCCTGTAAAGGTCGCAATGCCAGATCTCCCCGTGTGCGGTGTTGTAGGTTTGCACTAATGTGAAGGTCGGGGAAGGGATATCCTCAGGCTGGAGCAGGCCTGCTTCAATCAATGCGCGCGCGAGGCTGGTCTTCCCCGCGCCAATGTCGCCCTCCAGCAGCACCGTATCGCCAGCGTGCAGCAGTTCTTGCAGCGCACGGCCGAGCTGCCGTGTTGCAGCTTCGTCCGGAAGCGAAAGGGAGAGCGGATCACAATGGGCAGCCATATCCCAAGACTAAATAGTCCCGCCACCGCCGCAAGTAGAAAGCGCGGATCTAGGCGCTGACCTTGTGTGTTTTCTCCCCATCCTGCGTGGTTGTCGAATTCTCCGCAGCGGTGAAGGAAATTACCGTCGCGCCGCCAGATATTTTCCGGATGGTCAGTAGGGTGGCCGCCCCGTCTGGTGCGGTGAGCGCGAGGTTTTGCGGCGCAGTTGGCAGCCTAGAGGGAAGTGCGTCGATGGCCTTACGAGAAAGCGTTTTCTGCCCCCAGATCAGCCTTTGCCCGTCATAGCTTTCGCATTCTGATGGCGTAACGCCCCACAAGGCACAATAGGCAGCATTCGCCCCAAGGACCTTGCCAGACTCCGCCAATACTAACAGCGGCGTTTCGCTTTGCTCCAGCGCATCCTTCCAGATCAGATTGAAGCGGCGCGTTGTTCGTGCCGCAGCCAGTTGCGGCGAGATATCCTCGAACAGCAGCGCGCAGCTACCGCTGGCTTGCGGGCGACCGCTGACCCGCACGGTTCGTCTGTCGGGTAAGGTCCAGTCCTCGTTATAAGATCCCTCCTCCGCGCCTGCCTCCACAGCAACGACTGTTTGCCGCCAAGCGCTATAATTTGCCGGTTCCGGCAGGATCGCTTCATCGCGCAGCAGGCCCAGAAAGCCTTCGATCGTCGGTGAATGGGCCAACAACTCTGGCTTCAGGCCCAATACTTCGGTCAATGCAGGGTTGAAGCTGCAAAGGGTTTTGTCGGGACCAAACAGCGCAAGGCCTGTCGATAGGGTCGAAAAGGCCGACCCGAAGGCGTTGATCATCGCTGTTTTGTTGCGGCCTGCACTGGTAATTTCGGTGATGTCATGTGCTACGCAGACGGCGCCGCCAGTGATTGCAGCCACGGAGATCCGATATCGCGCGCCATTTTCGCCACGGCCGGCGGCAATAGACACTTCACCTTCCTCGCAATCAAAAATGCGCGCGGGCGGCCAGGGGGCGATCCTTTGGGGAGGGCTGTGCCTGTCTGCAAGCGCCAGATAGGCGCGATTGGCCCATGTGATTTGCCGGTCGTCATCTTCCGCCCACATTGGGTCCGTCGAGAGATCCGCAGCCGTGCTCGTCGCCGTGTTCAGTGTCGTACCTTCTTGCCTTGGCGGCTGCGCGGCTTTCTGAATTTCGATGCGTACAAGTCCGGACCAATAATGTGCCTCAATCCGATCACCTGATCCATCTGACGACTCAATCGCAAGGTAGCCTTTGCCGCCAACACGGCCGAGCCGCTCCTCCAAATGTGGAAAGTTTTTCGAAAAAGCTCCCAGGAACCGCTGCCAATCTGACTCACCGGACGACAATTGGGGCAGCAAGGCCCGCGCGGCTTCACTTTGCTCGACCAGCGTGCTGCCATCGAAGATGAACGTGATGCCCCCGTCAGGTCGCGCCGAAACCGCTTTGTCCTTGCGCGCATGCCGGAGGATTGCGCCGCCGATCAGCAGCACGATCACCAAATTGCTTGCAACAAGCGCCCAGTCATTCAGTTCTGGCATGGCAGACTCACGATGGATTCTGCCCTCACACTTGTGCCTTAAGGTTAACGCTCGGTGAATCGCGTTCAGGTGATTGGGATATTCTCCCCTAAGCCGCCGCTCGCAGGCGGGTCGATCTTATCGCGATCCCATTCCACTACCACAAGCGCGCCTGCCTTTCCTTGCCCGGCAATCTTTCCGCCTCCGTTGGAGAACGTCAAAACCGCGCCGGACCGTTCGAGAAGCGTTTTAGAGATGAACAAGCCCAAGCCCATGCCCTCATATTCTGGCCGCTTGGCGGTGTCGTCCTGCGCATTTCGCCGCCGGACGAATGGTGTCCCGATCCGCCCGATAACGGATGCCGGATATCCCGGCCCGTCATCAGCAATCCTCAACCTGATTTTATCACTGTTCCACGCCGCCTCGATAATTACCTTGGTGTTGGCAAAATCGACTGCGTTCTGGATCAGGTTGCGCAATCCGTGGATCACTTCAGGCCGCCGCTCCACAATCGGCTGCCTTTGCGGCTGATCAGTGTCTTCAGATATGATGATTTCAACGTTTTTGCCGCGCTCGCTATGCGGCTCGGCCGCTTCACGCAGAACCGTTTCCAGCGGGGCGCGTCGCATGTGCAGATCGTCCTTCCCGCTGCGCCCCATAGAACGCAGGATGTCTCGGCAGCGGTCGGCTTGTTCGTTGATCAGCGCGACATCTTCCTTCAGCTCCGGCCTGTCGTCCAATTCAGTTTTCAGTTCCGAGCTGACCAGTTTGATCGTGGCCAGTGGCGTTCCCAGCTCATGCGCTGCAGCGGCCACAACCCCGCCGAGGTCGGTCAGCTTTTGCTCACGGGCGAGCGCCATCTGGGTTGCGAGCAGCGCGTCTCCCATATTGTGCATCTCAACCGTGACTTGCCTTGCATAAAGCGACAGGAAAACGATGCCGATGGTCAAAGCGCTCCAAAAACCAAAGAGAAAGACCGGCTGCAGGCTCAAAACCTCCCCGCTCATGGTTTCCAGCGCGATGTGATTGCCCGCCAATAGCCCGACAATTCCAACAGCGACCAACCCCATCACTAAGGTGCTGCGCATTTGCAGGAAGGTCGCCGCAATCGTCACCGGCGCAAGGATCAGCAGCGCGAACGGGTTGTTCAATCCGCCTGTGAGGTAGAGCAGCAGCCCCAACTGCAATAGGTCGAAGAGCAGGATCAGCAGCGCTTCACGCTCGTTCAGCCGCCGGTTTTCCTCGAACAGAAACGTCGAGAACAAATTTGCCAGTACAGACGCCCCGATGGTCATCGAGACGAAGCCTGTCTCTAAACGCAGGTCAAACCACCGCACCGCCACGATCACCGCGGCGATTTGTCCGGCAATGGCCACCCAACGCAGGATGACAAGTGTACGCAGCCTGACCCAATTGCTGCGGCCCGGGTCCTGAAACACTTCCATCTCGGATACTGCCATGGCCGTCTCCTCTTGCGACAAGCAGGATAATTGTTATGTCCCGCAGGTCAGGGGATCAATGCGCCCGAAAGGATCAAAGATGAGAAAGTTTGTTGCGATCTCAGCAGCGGCCATCGTTACGCTCGGCGTCGGCGGTACCTATCTCTGGACTGTGATCAACGAACCTGCCCGCCAATTCGAGGCATGCTCCGGCAGTCAGGTCGCTGGCGGCGCTATAGGTGGTCCGTTCACTCTCGTCGATGAAACAGGCGCAACGGTAACGGATACAGAGGTGATTTCCGGCCCGACCTTGATCTACTTCGGCTACACCTTCTGCCCTGACGTGTGTCCTACAGACGTGAGCCGCAACGCGATCGCGACAGAAATCCTTGAAGAACAAGGCCATATCGTTTCGCCCGTGTTCATCTCCGTTGACCCCAAGCGCGACACGCCCGAGCGGCTGGCCGAGTTCACTGATTTCATGCACCCCCGCATGGTCGGCCTCAGCGGTTCGCCTGAACAAGTCGCTGCCGCCGCAAAAGAGTACCGCACTGTCTATACGATTCACGATGACGAAGACCCCGAGTTCTACCTCGTCGATCACATGACCTTCACCTATTTGACCCTACCCGAGTTTGGCGTCGTCGATTTCTTCCGGCGTGACGCAACGCCCGAAAATGTGGCTGCGCGGACATCCTGCTTCATCAACGCTTTGTGATTGAATTGACCAACCACCCCCCTGCCGCTACCTCTTACCTAGCAACAAGGGGAAAACTGGAATGGCAGACACGCTCGACCTTGGCGACGACCCATCACTGTTGATCGTTGATGACGACGAGGCGTTCTTGCGCCGCTTGGCCAAAGCGATGGAAAAGCGCGGGTTCGAGGTCGAGACAGCAGGCTCTGTTGCGGCAGGAAAGGCCATTTCCACCGCCCGCCCGCCAGCTTATGCAGTCGTTGATCTTCGGCTGGAGGATGGCAACGGCCTTGATGTGGTCGAAGTGCTCCGCGAAAAACGCGAAGACAGCCGCATCGTCGTGCTCACTGGCTACGGTGCTATCGCCACGGCAGTTGCGGCTGTGAAAATCGGCGCGACGGATTACCTCTCCAAGCCGGCAGATGCCAATGACATCGTTAATGCCCTGCTCGCAACGGGTGATGAACTTCCCCCGCCCCCCGAAAACCCGATGAGCGCCGATCGTGTGCGGTGGGAGCATATTCAACGGGTCTACGAGCTGTGTGATCGCAACGTCAGCGAAACCGCCCGCCGCCTCAACATGCACCGTCGCACATTGCAGCGTATTCTTGCAAAGCGCAGCCCGCGTTAGAGTTTGATCCAAAAATAATGCGCCCCGCCTTGGCGGAGCGCACACACCTGCTAAAAATTGCTTAGTTCAGTGTCAGTTCGACACCGTCCAAATCCGTTCCGTCAGGCAGTTCTGAAGCTGTTACCGTGGCTTCGCCAGCGCCTTCATCTTCTTGCACAAGCTCAAGGCCGGTGCCGTCGCTGTCGTCATTGTTGCCAGTCTTAAGGCCAGAAGCCGTAACAGACAGATCGCCCTCGCCCTCTTCTTCGAAGACAACGCCCTTACCACCATTATAGCGCGCGCTGCTATCGATCATCAGGCCGCCAACGCTGCCCGCATCCTCTTCCGAGTGCTTGAAGCCATCGTCCGTGTTGTTGCGTGCGCGGCTGTTGACGTAATGGGCAACGATATCTCCGTTACCTTCCTCATCGTAATCCACGCCTTCGTCGAGGTTTCCGGCGATCAGGGTGTTGATCATCACGCTGTAGAGGCTTCCGTCACCGGCTTCGTCAATGTCGATGCCGTCGTCGAGGTCGATTGCAAATTCATAAGCCTCAACGGACCCGTCATCATAAAAATCAACCGTACGTTCAATGCAGGTGTTATCTGGCGTACCGCTCACCGCACCAGGAATAGCCGCTTCCTGCACGCTTCCTTCCTCGAATTCTGCCTCTTCGACCTCAGGCATGAACGCCCCAACGATCGCAGGATCACAGTAGCCACCATTGTCGATGAACATGCTGTCAGCGATCCGCGCGATAACATCACCGCTCTGCCCCTCGTCCAGCTCGACGCCATCAGCGCCAACACGCGCGAAGGTGCTGCGGATTGCCGTGAAGCGAATGTCACCTTCGGAGCGCTCGTCAACGCGCAGACCATCGGCGTCGAACTTTCCATATGCAGCGTCTTCGATGGTTACGTCTGTCAGGTGAACAGCGATAGAGGCAAGCGACCCTTCGCCTGCGCCGCCGCTGCCGCCACCACAATCATCAGCGAGAGAGCAGTCCGAGACGTGAACGCCGTGGTTTGCGACGCCGGAAACGGTCACTTTATCCAATGTTAGGCTCACAACGCCCATTTGATCGTCACGCACATCGACAAAGATCCCTTTGCCTGCATCACCATCCAGATCACCACGGTTTTCAATATCAAAGCCGCCCGGCCCTTCGAAAGACAGGTTGCTGATTGTCAAATCGGCCCCTTGGGTCGCAGCGAACAGCGTCACGTTCTGCTTGGTCATGATTGTTTGGCCGTTGCCCAGAATTGTGAGCGGCCCAGTGCCGCTATAGGCCAAGGAGTCACCAATTTCGATGTCACCAACTGCGACAACGGCAATCTGGCCGCCATTGTGGGCGTTGGCTTGTTCAACGGCCGCGCGCAGTGATCCTGCGCCGGAGTCATTGGTGTTGGTAACAAGGATTGGCGCGTCTGCGAGCGCCACGGTTCCTACCAGCGAGGAAAGCGAAAGCGCGAAAACACCCTTGATTAGTCTCTTTTTCATATCGGTCATCCTTTGCGGTCAAACATCGCAAGGGTGGTACCCAAAGGAGATAACAGTTCTATGACATGATCCTGAATTGACAGAGAGTCTTTGTGGATCAGTCGATTCCTGCAATTAATTGGAGGTGTCGCGCGGTGTATTCCGCCCGCACCTCGACTGGTGGCCGTAGCCGGATTTGCAGCGTCTCAGCCAATTGTTCGTCGATCCTGCCGAAAAATTTGTTGGCCTCAGGCACCGAAAACCCGGCAATTTGCGTGGCTTCCAACCACGCGCTGATCTTGTCCGCCTTCTTGATCTGTTTTTTCACTGTGGCAGGCAGCTGCGCTGGCAGACCAAACCGGATGTGGATCGCCGCCGTCAGCCGTGCGTCCAGCTCGCCATAGCCGCTACCAACCGCTGCCTTCACCGGCGAGATCATGTCTCCGATGACATATTCCGGCGCATCATGCAGCAGCGCAGCCAGCCGCCATTTCATTGGTGCTTTCGGGTATAGCCGCCCGAAGATCTCCTCAACGAGCAGCGAATGCTCCGCCACGGAGTAAGCAAAATCACCCTTGGTTTGCCCGTTCCACCGCGCGACGAATGCCAAACCATGCGCGATGTCCTCAATCTCGACATCCATTGGCGTAGGGTCGAGCAAGTCCAGCCGCCGCCCCGATAGCATCCTTTGCCATGCGCGTTGTTGTTTCATTTTTACCCCGCTTATCGAAGCGGCAACCTAAACTGGCCCCCCCGCCGTTGTCGAGATGCCCCCTCGGTGCTATCTGCACCGCCAAACAGAGATTCAGGAGATCGGCACATGCCGCAGGATTACATCATCAAGGACATCGCCCTTGCGGACTACGGCCGCAAAGAGCTTGATATCGCTGAAACCGAAATGCCGGGTCTGATGGCTCTGCGCGAGGAATATGGCGCGAGCCAGCCGCTCAAAGGCGCGCGCATTGTTGGCTCGCTGCATATGACCATTCAGACCGCCGTGCTGATCGAGACGCTGGTTGCTCTTGGTGCGGACGTGCGCTGGGCGTCGTGCAACATCTTCTCGACCCAAGACCATGCAGCCGCCGCGATTGCCAAGGCTGGCATCCCCGTCTTTGCGATCAAGGGCCAGAGCCTTGAAGAGCACTGGGACTACCTCGACAAATCCTTCATGTTCCCTGAAGGGGCCAACATGATCCTCGACGATGGCGGTGATGCGACGCTTTACGTTCTCCTCGGTGCCCGCGCCGAAGCGGGCGAAGAAATCATCCCCGTTCCCCAGTCCGAGGAAGAAGAAGTCATCAAAGCGCAGATCTACAAGCGCATGAAGGCAAGCCCGGGTTGGTTCACCAAGACCAAGGAAGCCATCAAGGGCGTCTCCGAAGAAACCACCACCGGCGTGCATCGTCTCTACGACCTGCACAAGAAAGGCCAGCTGCCTTTCCCTGCAATCAACGTGAACGACTCCGTCACCAAGTCGAAATTCGACAACAAGTATGGCTGCAAGGAGTCGCTCGTCGATGGCATCCGCCGCGCCACTGACACCATGATGGCCGGCAAGGTCGCCGTCGTTTGTGGCTATGGCGACGTGGGCAAAGGCTCCGCCGCCTCGCTGCGCGGCGCAGGTGCGCGTGTCAAAGTCACCGAAGTAGACCCGATTTGCGCCCTTCAGGCCGCGATGGATGGCTTCGAGGTCACGTTGCTGGAAGACGAACTGCCCACCGCAGACATCTTCATCACCACCACCGGCAACAAGGACGTGATCCGCATCGAGCATATGCGCGAGATGAAGGACATGGCGATCGTCGGCAACATCGGCCATTTCGATAACGAAATTCAGGTCGCCGCTCTGCGGAACCACAAGTGGACCAACATCAAAGATCAGGTCGATATGATCGAGATGCCCTCCGGTAACCGCTTGATCCTACTCTCCGAGGGCCGCCTGCTTAACCTCGGCAATGCAACGGGCCATCCGTCCTTCGTGATGTCTGCCTCCTTCACCAATCAGGTGCTGGCGCAGATCGAACTATGGACCAAGGGCGAGAATTACGACAATCAGGTCTACATCTTGCCCAAGCATCTCGACGAGAAGGTCGCCCGCCTGCACCTCAAGCGCATCGGCGTCAAACTCACCGAGCTGCGTAAAGATCAGGCTGACTACATCGGCGTCACCGTCGAAGGTCCGTTCAAGCCCGAGCATTACCGCTACTAAAAGCCTGAATTTATGGCACAAACGCCGCCTCTCGGGGCGGCGTTTTTCTTTGGTTTAGTCAAATTTTCAGGGCTTTTCCTTTGCGGATTCCGGCAGCATTTGCCATCCTAAAGTCACGGCCAGAACGGTTCGGTATCAGATTTCGCGTGTGGTGGATTGGGAGCACGCGGGGGAAGAGGTCCGGCACCGCGTCCCGCCGGACCTCTTTATTCTTCTCTTAAAATAGGTTCAGCACGCCGCCAATCAGCCCACAACCAAGGATCGAATACCCGCTGTCGATGACCGTCAGCTTAAACGGGCGAAAGCCATAGGCGTTGTTGATCATCGTCCATGGCGTAATGAAAAACGCACCGACGCCCAGCCCCGCGAGCACCCCTTTGCCAACGGTATCAATGCCTGCGCCGGCGAAGATATGGCGCATCATCCCCGCCACCAGAATCATGGCAATCGCTGACAGGATAAACGGCAGAGGGCTGCCGCCTCCTTCGATCTTGCCCTCCGCATCGCGCGGAATGCCGGAAACCTCCAGCCATTGCTTCGATAAGGCCATGTAATAAACAGCGCCCAGCACCCAAGATGCCGCCGCTGCAACCAAAACACTGATCAGTTCCATGTGACTTTCCCTCCCTATTATGGAGGAATCGTAGCCCCATTTCCCGCCGCTTGCCTACGGTTTTGTCTTACCCAGTCCGCAGATCACCTGCCATTCGGCCTCTGTCACGGGTTGGACCGACAGCCGCGAATTCTTCACCAACACCATGTCTTCCAGCCGCGGATCAGCCTTGATCTGATCAAGTGAAACAGGCTCTAAAAAGGGTCTTACGGCCATTATATCGACGCACTCCCAGCGCGGATCGTCGGTTTTGCTGTCAGGATGCGCCTCCGCGATCACCTCGACAATCCCGACAACAGCCCGCTCCTTTTGCGAGTGGTAGAAAAAGCCGCGATCCCCGATCTTCATCTCCCGCATGAAGTTCCGCGCTTGGTAATTGCGGACGCCGTCCCATTCCTCACCTGCATCGCCATTGGCGACCTGATCGTCCCATCCCCAGGTCGACGGCTCGGATTTGAAAAGCCAATACGCCATTAACCGATCACCCGATTCCATGCAGAAATATGAACTTCCGCGAACAAACCGGCCTTTGCATAGGGGTCATTCTCTGCCCATACCTTCGCTGCATCGAGGTCAGCGAAATCCATTACCAGCAGCGAACCGGCCATCTCGCCCGCCTCGTTCAACAGCGGTCCGGCTTGTTCAACGACGCCGGTTTCTTTCAGATAGGCCAAATGTGCATCGCGGTTCGCCTTGCGAATATCCAGCGCGCCTTCTTTGTCCTTCGCCATCAGTATTACACGCATACTCATTCCTCCTTCAGTGGCCGCGCGAGCAATTCACGCAGCGCAGTTGAGACATCAATTTCACCTTGCACCAGTCGCGCAACGGCAGAGGTTATCGGAAGGTCTAAACCCTCCTTTTTGCCCAAATTAGAGACTGCTTTTGCCGTCGCCGCCCCTTCCACTGTCACGCTCGGGTCAAAGCCTTCGCCCGATCCGATCGCGTGGCCGAGCCGGAAGTTCCGCGACTGGGCGGACATACACGTCAGCGCCAGATCACCCAGCCCCGACAGCCCCGAAAGCGTATCGCGCTCTGCACCCAAATGCGCGGCGAGCCGGTTCATCTCGGCAAAGCCCCGCGTCATCAGTGATGCCCGCGCACTTTCCCCGAAGCCCGCGCCGATGCAGGCCCCGCAAGCAATCGCGATCACGTTTTTCAACGCGCCGCCAAGCTCCGCGCCGATCACATCTTCCGTGCGATAGAGCCGCAAATAGGGCGTGGAGAGGGCGTCTTGCAGCCACTTGAGCGCCTCACCGTCACGGCAGGCGAGCGTCAGCGCCGTCGGCAGCCCGCGCGCGATATCACCGGCAAAGCTTGGCCCCGTCAGGATCGCAACCTGCGCCTCCGGCAAGACACGCTCCACGGTTTGGACCGGGCCGATCCCCGTTTCCAGATCAATCCCCTTACAGCAGGTCACCAACGCCTTGCCGCGTAACGCATCGGCATGCGCACGGACAAACCCGCGCAATTGTTGCGCAGGGATCGCTAACAGCAGGATGTCATGTTCAAAAACAGTCTCTAAATCAGAGGTAATCGTGATTTCATCCGGCAGCATCACATCAGGCAGGCGCGGCAACTTTCGGATTCTTGCAGCCGCCTCCATCGCCACACGATCCCGCCCCCATAGCGTGACTGCACGTCCGGCCCGCGCCTGCGCAATGGCAAGCGCCGTCCCAAACGCCCCAGCACCGATCACCCCGATCCCGCTCATGCCTTGGCCCCCTTCTTACCTGAGCCGATCAGGCTCGGGCTCGCATTGTCCAACGGCCAGCGCGGACGGGCGGAAAGGCTCATGTCGTCCACCTGTCCTGCCGCGAACCGTTCCAACCCAGCATAGGCGATCATCGCCGCGTTGTCGGTGCAGAGTGCCATCGGTGGCGCAAGAAAGCGCACGCCGTTCTCCGCGCAGAGCGTTTCGAGGGCAATTCGCACCGATTGGTTCGCAGCCACGCCGCCCGCAATCGCCAAAACTGGCACCGCTGGCGCCTCTGCGAGGTAGAGCGCTATCGCACGTCGCGTCTTTTCCACGAAGATATCACGCACAGCCGCTTGAAACGCCGCCGCCAGATCCGCGCGATCCTGCTCGGTCAGCCCGCCTTTTTCTGCAATCACCGCATCCCGCGCACGCAGAATTGCCGTTTTTAGACCCGAAAAACTCATATTACAGTCGTCACGGTCCAAGAGCGGCCTTGGCAGCGGGAAGCGCGGCGCGTCGCCATCCCTCGCGGCCCGCTCCACATGCGGCCCACCCGGTTGCGGCAAGCCCAAAAGCCGCGCAGTCTTGTCGAACGCTTCGCCTGGGGCATCGTCGATCGTGCCGCCCAGCCGGCTAAAGCTCTCCGGCCCTCTGACCAACAAAAACTGGCAATGCCCACCGCTCACCAAAAGCATCAGATACGGGAATGCGCATCCATCCGTCAGCCGTGGTGTCAACGCATGCCCTGCAAGGTGGTTGACCCCAACAAGCGGCCTCCCCGTTGCAGCCGCCAATCCCTTGGCGCACATCACCCCTGAAAGCACGCCGCCGATCAGCCCTGGCCCAGCCGTAACGGCAATGGCGTCAATATCCGAAAAGCTGCAATTCGCCTTATTTAGAGCCTGTTCTACACAGATATCGAGCTTCTCTGCATGGGCACGGGCGGCAATCTCCGGCACCACGCCGCCATAGGCCGCATGGAGGTCTGCCTGCTCAACCACCTCAGATGAAAGCACCTCCGCTGCGCCGACCGTTCCACGCACAACGGCCGCAGCTGTATCGTCGCAGCTGCTCTCGATTCCAAGTATCGTCATGGCGCGGTTCATCATGGCTCGGCTTGCACAGGTTTCCATTGCAGGTAACACTCGTTTGACGCTCGAACAATGCTGCATGAGGGAGCCTCCGTGCCCGCCACTCTCGTTCTGACACGGCCCACCCCAGCCTCGCTCCGGTTTCTGGCGCAGATCGAGGCCGTGACTGGCGCAAATGTTTCCGCGATCATTTCGCCACTGTTTGAGATCGTCCCGCTGCCGCATGCGCCGCTGGGGGTTGGGGATGTGATCCTCACCTCTGCCAATGCCGTTGCCGCGCTCACACCCGAGGATCACGCCAGAGGCCGCACCGCATGGTGCGTTGGTGAGGCCACGGCGTCCGCCGCAGGTGCGGCTGGGATGCACACGCGCGGCGCCGATGGTGATGCCGATGCCCTCGTCGAACTGATCCGCGCGGAAGAGCCGCCCAGCCCGCTGTGGCACCTGCACGGGCGCCATGTCACCGGCGACATTGCCGCGCGGCTGCAAAGTGCAGGCTTTCAGGTCGAAAGCCGCGCGATTTATGACCAAGCCGCCCTGCTGCTCTCGCCCGAGGCGCGAGAGGCCCTTGACGGTGACAAACCCGTCGTTGTTCCCTTGTTTTCGCCCCGAACGGCAGCACTTTTCGCCCAGCGCTCGCCCTTCGCCGCCCCACTTCACGCGGTCGCCATCAGCCAAGCGGCGGCAGCCCCCCTTGCCGCGCTACCGCTTGCCAGCCTCACCGTCGCCGAGACGCCAGACGCAGCGGCCATGCTCCGGTCAACCTGTCGCATTTTGCAATCGGCCGAATAGTGCCCAGATTGGTTGAGGCCCCCCGCGATCAGGGCTACGCTGAGAGAAGTTCCGCTCCGATCTTCGCATCAAGGATGACCAAACGTGGCAAAAAAGACCTCGGACACACCCGCAACCGACGCACAGCACTCGGATGCAGAGGAAATTCGTGACGAAACCACTCATCAAGCGGACATCGGAGAAGAGCCGGACGCAGACGATTCGGCAAAATCCGAAGACGAAGACACCGTTGAAGATGCTGAAGTGATCGACGAGGCCGTTCCAGAGCCAGAGCCAGAGCCAGAGCCAGAGCCAGAGCCAGAGCCAGAGCCAGAGAGCTCGTTTCGCAATCAAGCACCACAGCAAGGAAGCTCTGCGGCACCCCTAATCCTCGCCGGTATCGTTTCAGCGGCGATCGGCGTGGCAGGTGCTTACTACTTGCTCGAACAGCGTTTCCAATCTTTCAGCGAGTCGACGACCGGCGAACAGAGCGCAGTTATGACCCGCATTGCTGATCTTGAAGCGGCCCTCACCCGCGTTCAGGCGGAGCAGGAACAGACGGACATCCCCGGCTCCATTGCCGCTGCGAACGTGGATTTCATGGCGCGCCTTTCTACCCTCGAAGAGCGCGTTGAAAGTGAACTCTCCGCCATTGATACCCGCCTTGCCACGCTCGAGCGCCGGCCGAACGCGGATGGCAGCATCTCAGAGGCTGCGCAGGCCGCCTACGACGAAGAAATCGCCGCCCTGCGCACCCAGATCGCTGAGCAACGCGCCGGAATGGAAGCCTTGGCGGATGAAGTCTCAGGCCGGCTCGAAGAAACCCGCGCCGAAGCCGCCGCGATTGAAGAAGATACCACGCGCCGCGCACAAAACGCCGCAGGCCGCGCCGCGCTGGCCCGCGTTCAGGCCGCGATTGATGCCGGCACCGGCTACGCCAGCGTTTTGGCTGATCTCCAAGATGCGCTTGGCGCCCCCTTGCCCGAAGCGCTCACCACGCCCGCAAATCGCGGCGTCGCGCCTCTTTCTGCGCTACAGGAAAGCTTCCCAGATGTTGCGCGCGCCGCGCTGGCCGCATCCCGCCGCGCTGGCGATTCCGGTGAGGATGAAAACAGTTTTATCGGCTTCCTCAAGTCGCAGTTCGATGTCCGCTCCGTTGCACCGCGAGAAGGAGCCGATGCCGATGCTGTGCTCTCCCGTGCCGAGGCCGCCCTGCAAGCGGGCCGCCTCACCGACACTTTAGCCGAGCTGGCCCTCCTGCCGCCCAGCGCTTGGGCGGAAATGACCGGCTGGATAGCCCGCGCCGAAGCCCGACAGAACGCGGTTGGTGCTGTTAACGATCTCTCCCTTTCCCTGAACGAGCTTTGAGGCGCCCATGCTCTGGTCCCTGATCCGTATTCTCGCATTTGTCGCCATCGTCACCGCGCTGACCTATGGCGCTGTCATGCTCTCCGATATGCCGGGGCAGGCGCTCCTGACCTTCGGTGGCGTAGAGGTTCCGCTGAGCCTTCTTGAGCTTGCGTTTGTCCTTCTGGCGCTGGCCGTTCTCGTCTGGATCGGGCTCAAGCTTCTGGGCCTTCTGATGGCGGTGCTGCATTTCCTCAACGGTGATGAAACCGCCATTTCCCGCTACTTCACCCGCAACCGCGAGCGGCGTGGCTATCAGGCTCTGTCGGAAGGGATGATGGCGCTGGCCTCGGGTGAGGGGCATCTGGCACTTGCAAAAGCAGCGAAGGCCGAGCGCTTCCTTGACCGCCCCGAACTGACCACCATCCTTACCGCCCAAGCCGCCGAAATGGCTGGCGACCGCAAAAAGGCCGAGGAAACCTACAAACGCCTCTTGCAAGACGACAAAACCCGCTTTGTCGGCGTCCTCGGCATTCTCAAGCAGCGCCTCGCCGACGGCGATACCGATACCGCCCTGAAGCTGGCCGAAAAAGCTTTCGCGCTAAAGCCCCGCCACGCCGAGACGCAGGACATTCTCTTGCAACTGCAAGCAGGGCAGGGCGATTGGAAAGGCGCGCGCGCAACCCTTACCGCCAAGCAGCGCAGTGGCCATCTGCCAAAGGATGTCCACAAACGCCGCGATGCCATCCTCGCTTTGTCCGAGGCGCAGGAGGTCTTTGCCGAGGGCGCCACCATCGAAGCCCGCGAAGCCGCCATCGCCGCCAACAAACAATCCCCCGATCTGGTGCCCGCCGCCGTTCTTGCAGCCCAAGCCTATATCGAGAACGGCAAACCCAAGAACGCCGCGCGTCTGCTGGCAAAGGCATGGGCCGCCCAGCCGCACCCTGACCTCGCCGCGGCCTTCGCCCGCATCGCGCCCGAAGAAACCCCGCAGGAACGACTCAAGCGCTTCACCGCACTTACCAAGCAGCAGCCCGTTCACCCTGAAACACGCATGCTGCTGGCCGAGCTGAACCTCGCGGCCGAGGATTTCCCCGCCGCTCGCCGTGCGCTTGGTGATCTGGCCGAGAGCGACCCAACCACCCGCAGCCTGACCCTTATGGCTGCCATAGAGCGCGGCACAGGCGCCGACGATGCCGCCGTGCGCGGCTTCCTTGCGAAAGCCGTCACTGCGCCCCACGGCCCGCAATGGATCTGCGAAAGCTGCCAGCACATCCATGCCGATTGGGCGCCGACTTGTGAGAATTGCGGCGGCCTCGATACGCTAGCATGGAAGCAAGCCCCCCGCAGCCCTCTCGCCACCCCCACCGGCGCCGAGATGCTTCCCCTGATCATCGGCTCCACCCAAGAGCCGGACGACCCCACCGCAACCGACGCCCCCATCGACAGCGAAGTTATCGAAGCAGAACCCGAAAAATAGCTCTTTTCTGCCCGCAATGAGGGTGCTAAGAGCCACGCCGGAAGCCGCTGTAGCTCAGCTGGTAGAGCACGTCATTCGTAATGATGGGGTCGGGGGTTCGAGTCCCTTCAGCGGCACCAGTTCTTCCCAGATTTTCTGATAATTATCAACGTAATCTGGGGTTTGGTCTATTTGTGGGACCATTTTCGGGACTGCTTTTGGGACCACTTTGTCATTTTTTGTGCGGTAATCGTCGCGTGTGGATGGTCGATTCCTCTTGCCTGTGGTGAGGGTGACTGGAAGAGTAGCCGCGCAGCACCGGCTTCCGTTTGGGCGGAATGGCCACGGTAAACCTCCAGCTCGCCTCTGCCGAAACTTGTGTAAGCGCATGATCATAGCCCGCAAGCAATATTGAAGGTTATGTATCAGCCTTTTGGGTCATTTGCGTCAGCCTCTCGCGAAAGGCAAAGGGCGCTTGTCCCGTCCACCTGCGGAAGCTTCTCGAAAAGCTGTTGGCATCGCGATAGGCGAGGACACTTGCAATCTCGGCGGCGCTCAGGCTGGTCTTGGCGAGATACCGGATCGCCAGGTCGCGCCGTGTGGCGTCCAGCACCGCTTGGTATGATGTGCCTTCTTCGTTGAGGCGGCGCTGCAACGTGCTGCGGCTGATCCCAAGGGCGAGGCCCACATCCTCGGCCCCTGTGCGTCCTGCGGGCATCAGATCAACCAAAGCCCCCCGCACTCGATCGGCGACAGGAAGGCGGTCGTTCTGGCCGGCCAGCTGCAGCTTTAGGTCGGCTTCAACATCAGCCCAAAGGGCAGCGTTCTCTGAAATAAACAGGCGCTTGGCATCCTCGGGCGCAAACGCCACATAGGTTGCCTGTGACCGCTCCGGCATGATGCCCAGATGCCCGGCGATCATGTGCCGTTCCTCTTCGGATCCATCGAAGCCCGCTGAAACCGGGCACACCAGATGGGCCGTCGCCCCGCGAATATTCTCGATTGCGACCACAAGTTGCAAGGCGCCAAGGCTTGGGGGCATGGTCGCGCGAGGATCGACACTTTCGAATTCCAGCCGCAGCAAATCGCCATCCCAGAACACCCGCATGACAGTCGGACCCAGCAAGGACTTGAACTGCGCCAAACGTCTAAAGCCGGTTTCCATATCAGGCGCGCAGGAGAGCGTGAAGAACGCGGGTATGACAGGCCCGCGTGAAATCGCAACGCCCAGATAAGGTACAAAATCGGGTCGCGGCGACAGCACCTCCATCGTGTTCCAGCAATTGAAAAACTGTTGCGCCGTCACGCGCGCTTCGGCCCTGCCAGGCGTAAGGTCGCCAAGGCCAGCGGTCTCTAGCATCACCTGTGGATCAACACCAAGGATACGGCACGCCACTTCTGTCGCCATGAAGAGGGAATAGTTTTGTGAATGATCCATGCGCCCGAACTCTCGAAGTTCTTGAATAAGTGCCACGGATGGATGGGCGGGGCCAGCCTTTGAATGCCGTCTGACCTGATTTGCATGCGTCTGACCACATATGCATATCGCTGGGTTGCGCCGACGAGCCTAGTTTGGGGCCATTGAAATGCAATCCCCATCCACCAGCCGACCGGAGAACGCAATGGACCTTACGATAAACGGCACCAGCCACAAGGTTGACCTGCCAGATGATATGCCACTGCTCTGGGCGTTACGGGATGGCCTGAACATCACCAGCGTGAAATACGGCTGCGGCATTGCCCAATGCGGCGCCTGCACCGTCCATATCGGCGGTGAGGCGGTGCGGTCCTGCCAGGTGGCGTTGGCTGACGTCTGGGGCGAGATCACAACGATCGAGGGGCTGGGCACGCCCGACGCTTTGCATGCCATCCAGGCTGCTTGGATTGATCATCAGGTGGCGCAGTGTGGCTATTGCCAGTCCGGCCAGATGATGCAGGCGGCAGACCTTCTGGCCCGCAACCCACAGCCGACCGATGACGATATCGACGCCGCGATGTCGGGGAATCTGTGCCGTTGTGGGACCTACCCCCGTATCCGCGCTGCCGTCCACGCTGCCGCCGTCACGATGCGGGAGGTGTGAGCTATGGGGCGCGTTAGAACTATAGCTCGTCGCGGTTTCCTTCTCGGGTCCGCCGCTATTCTCGGCGGGGTCGCCTTTGGGGCCTATGTCGTATCCCGCCCGACGCCAAACCCCCTGCTTGACGGGTTGGCTGAGGGAGACGCCGCGCTGACACCTTTCGTCAAGATCACGCCACGCGGCATTACATTGATTGTGCCGCGCGCGGATGTGGGTCAAGGCATCGCCTCTACACAAGCCACGCTGATCGCAGAGGAACTCGACATCGATCCGGCCACTGTCACGCTTGACCCCGGCCAGCCGCATCAAGCCTATTTCAACTCTGTTGTTGCGGCAGAAAGCCTGCCCTTCGCGGCGTGGGATCAAGGGGTCGTTCCCCGCACAGTCCGCGAGCTAATGGGTCAGGTCGCAAGGCTGACCAGTTCGCAGTTCACAGGTGGATCATCGTCTGTCGCCGACCTGCACGAGACATTGCGCCTCGCCGGTGCGACCGCCCGCGAAACCCTCAAGGCCGCCGCGACGGCGCGCACGGGCGTCGCTCATGCTGATCTCCGGACCGAGGATGGCCATGTCGTACTGCCTGACAGCACCCGCATTCCCTATACCGAGTTAGCAGCTGAGGCCGCGACCATCGATCCTGTTACTGATGCGGCACTCCGCCCTGCCTCCGAGTGGACGCGCTTGGGCAAGCCCTCGCAGAGGCTTGATATCCACGCGAAATCAACTGGAACGCAAGACTATGGCATCGATGTGGTGCTGCCCGGGATGCTGCACGCAACCGTGCGCGCCAACCCCGGGCGCGGCGGGGCGATGGCGGGCTATAACGCAGATGCCACGCTGGCGATGCAGGGCGTGCGGTCGGTGGTCGAAGTGAACGAGGGGCTGGCGGTGATCGCCGACAATACCTGGCTTGCCTTTCAGGCGGCAGAGGCGCTAGAGGTCGAGTGGTTGCCCCCCGATTATCCCGCCAGTTCCGCCGAAATGTGGCAGGCCCTTGTGGAGGCCCGCGCGGATGAATTTCGCAACAGCCGATTGCGCGACGACGGCGATGTCGAGGCAGCTCTCGCAGGTGCAACCGTGATCGAGGCCGAATACCGTTCGCCGTTCCTGGCTCATGCCGCATTGGAACCCCTCAGCGCCACGGTCTTGGTCGAGGCGGACAGAGTGCAGATCTGGACCGCGACGCAAATTCCCGCTGTGGTGCGTGATGCGGCAGTGGAGCTAACCGGCGTCGATCCGTCACGGGTCATCGTCCACGCCATGCCCGCTGGCGGCAGTTTCGGCCGCAGGCTCGACCACGATTATGCTGTGCAGGCGATCCAGATCGCCGCCACAATGCCCGGCACACCCATCAAGACGACATGGAGCCGCGAGGAGGACATGACCCATGACTTCCCCCGCCCCCTGCACATGGCCGTTGGGCGGGGTACCGTCAGGAATGGTCGCGTCCTTGCTTATGACCTAGACACCGTAAGCCCCTCGCTTGTCTCATCTTGGTTCGGGCGCATCTTTGTCGTGCCGCCAGGTCCTGACACGATGCTGGTCTGGGGTGCCTTCGACCAGCCCTACGCCATTCCCAACTACCGCGTGACCGGCTACGCCGCGCCGCCGATGATGCCGGTTGGTTCGTGGCGTTCGCCCGGGGCCTGCTCGAACAGCTTCTTTCACGAAAGCTTTTTGTCTGAACTGATTTATGCCGCTGGTGCTGACCCGCTTGAGGAACGCCTGAACCTGATTTCCGACCCCGATAGCCGTCGTGTGCTAGAGGCGGTGGGAGAGATGTCGAACTGGTCAGGTACTGATATCGGGCCAGGGCGGGGACGCGGCATAGCCTTTGCCCATACCCATGGTGTGCCAGTGGCCGAGGTCATCGACGTGACCATGACCGATCGTGGCATCCGCATCGACGAAGTCTGGATCGCCGCCGATTGCGGCACCGTCTTCGACCCCGTCAACGCCGAGGCGCAACTAACAGGCGCAGCAATCTTCGGGCTTGGCCACGCTATGAATTGTGAACTCACCTACGAGGATCACGCCATTCAACAGACCAATTTTCATGCGTTTGAAGGGATGCGTCTGCACCAAACGCCGCGGTTCCATACATCGCTGTTGCAGCGCGCCGAGCGGGTCCGAGGATTGGGTGAACCCGCAACGGCCCCAGCGGCCCCGGCGCTGGCTGATGCCATTTTTGCCGCGACAGGTCAGCGTCTGCGTGAGATGCCATTCAACAAGTCAGTGGATTTCGCATGAACCCTGCAAAGACGTCGGCCGCGGAAACCGACGGCATCCATAAAACAATTGGCTGAGGAACAAGGCACATGAAGTTCGAGAGCACAATCATAGACGGGATCAAGATCCGCTTTGCAGCCAGCCGGAATGCGGGCAAGCCACAACTGTTGCTGACCTCACCACAACCGATGAGCGTTCTGACCTACCGAAATTGGTGGGACCAGCTCTCACAGCGCTTTGACGTGGTGGCGGTGGACCTGCCCAACCACGGCGGTTCCGATTCAGCACGGCATGTGACGACAGTCAGTCAGCACGCAGTGTTCCTTGGCAAGATCCTAGATCATTTCGGGCTATCGCACCCGCACGCAGTGGGGCCTGATATTGGCACTCCTACGCTGATGCGGTTCATGGCTGATAACCCCGGCCGGATCAAATCGGCCACCGTTGGCGATGCTGGTGCGGTCGGAAATGTCGAAGGGGCGTTTCTCTTTCGGGCGCTGGTGTACTGGCGCTTTGCGCAATGGGCGACGCTGTCTGCCGGTGGTGCCATCGGTGGACGCATCTACTGCGCCGCCGCAAATAGTGTCGGGTATCGTCTCAACAAACCGTCACAAGAGGCAAAAGCGGACTATCTTGCCGGGTCTACAAGCTTCGCCAAGCTGCGTGGGCAAGTCGGGTTTCTGGGCAGTTACCCGACGGAGACACCGGCGCTTGCGCGCGACGTCCCCCGGATCGAGGCCCCGGTGCAGGTTTTGAACGGTGAATTCGATACGTTTGTATCCGAAACCAATTCGCAGCGGCTGGCCGATCTTCTGCCGAACAGCCGTTTCGCCCTCATTGCCGGTGCGGCGCACTATGCTTGGGAGGACAATCATTCCGATTATCTCAATAAGGTTCTGAGCTTTATTGACGGGGTAGAGGCGCTCGATAACGCGACCAAGTAAGTCTCTTGTCTCTGAATCGAAAAGTCGTTGAAGGCACTGGAGTCGCTCGGCTGGCCGCAACGCGCCAGCGCACCGTTTTTGCCGTCGCGGGCGGACTTCCTTTATGCCTTGTCCTGCTCCCTGCGAACCTACCACTCCAAATTTTTGATGATGCATCAACGACTGGTCCGGCGATCGACGGCGCGACCCCCGATTCGATTGCAAGCGGCAGCAATGGGCCGCTAGTGAGCATTGACTTAAGGCCAAAGAAACCAAGATCACCAACGTTCGTTGATATGCTTGGGCCAAGTGACCCCCAAAACAGATCGCTCCATGAGAATTGTTAGCGCGAACACTTGACACGAATCGGGCTTAACATTTAGACACCGATGTCATGACACCGATGTCATGATATCGGTGTCATGACATTTGCGATGAGGGTTACTAGGGTGGCCGCATCGTAAATGCATGGGAGGAAATTGGATGGCCACGATCTACGATGTTGCCAAAATCGCTGGTGTTTCGCCAAAGACGGTGTCGCGCGTTCTGAACGGGGATGCGCCTGTCGGCGCGAAGACGCGGGCCGCCGTCGAGAAGGCGATGACCGAGTTGGGCTATGTGCCCTCAAGCGCGGCTAGAATGATGCGATCCAATAAATCCGGAATTATCGGTCTGGTGACGGGCGCAATCTCGCGCTCCAGCGATACGCCAGAGCCTGCGGGCCTGCCGGACCTGTTTATCGTTCAGGGTATCCAGCGGATCATGGCCGCCCATAAGAAAACGCTGATGATTTCCGATACGATGGGCGATGTGGACACAATTCCGCATTTGCTCCGCACCTTTCAGGAGCATCGCGCCGAGGGCGTGATCTATGTGGCCGACCATCATAAAGAGGTCGAGCTGCCGGAAATTTCCGAGGATCTGCCGATTGTTCTGGCCAACTGCTTTGACGCCACGGGGCGGCCGAGCATCTTGCCGAATGACCGCAAGGGCCAGCGCGACTTGATTGCACGGCTCATCAAGGCCGGTCACAGCCGGATCGCTTTCATCCAACTGCCGCAGCAGCTCGTTGCAATGCAGCTGCGCCATGACGGCTACAGGGATGCGCTTGCTGAGGCGGGCATTCCCTATGACGAAGCACTTTTGGACCATGTGCTACACGATGAAGACCCGCGCCTCGTTGGCCAACTGAGAGAGGCGCTCGACCGGCTACTTGCGCTTGAAGATAAGCCGACGGTGATCTGCTGCGGAAACGACAAGCTGGCGATGCGGGTTTATGGCATCCTCCGCGCCAAGGGGGTCGATATCCCCGGTGAAATTTCTATCGCGGGCTTCGATAATTACGAGCTGATCGCGGGCGGCCTGTTTCCGCCTCTGACGACGGTTGATCTGCCCTATGCCGAGATGGGCGCACGCGCTGCCGAACGCCTGTTGGCGCTCATCGACGGGCAAGCCAGCGACACGCCCAACCCAGAGCTTATCGACGGCCCCGTGCATTGGCGGTCGTCGGTCACGGATTTCTTTTCCACCAACGTAACCATGTTTCAGTCAAACGGGAGGACCACTTCATGAAACATCTTACACTCACCGCCGGCGTATTGCTGGCATCCACGGCGCTGGCCGGATCTGCTATCGCGCAGACCGAGCTGTCAATGTGGTATCACGGCGCTGGCAACGAAGTTGAGAGCGCAATCCTCAACCAGATCATTGCCGACTTCAACGAGAGCCAGTCTGACTACACGATCGCGCTCGAAAGCTTCCCGCAGGGTGCTTACAACGACGCGGTTCAGGCAGCTGCGCTGGCGGGTAACCTGCCGGACATAATCGACGTCGACGGCCCGGTCATGCCGGGTTGGGCATGGGCCGGCTACATCGCGCCGCTGCCGATTGACGAAGCAGAGTTCGCGGATTTCCTTCCCGGCACCAAAGGTATCTGGAACGATACGCTCTACTCGATCGGCCTGTGGGATGCGGCTGTCGCGCTTGTGACCCGTCAGTCCTATCTGGACGATCTGGGCCTGCGTAAGCCGACACTCGACAACCCATGGTCGCAAGATGAGTTCATGGCGGCCCTCGACGCAGCCAAAGCTTCCGGAGATTTCGACTTCGCATTCGACCCGGGCATGGCATGGACGGGTGAGTGGTACCCCTATGCATTCTCGCCGTTCCTGCAATCGTTCGGCGGCGACATGATCGACCGCTCGACCTACCTGACCGCAGAAGGCGCCCTGAATGGCGACGAAGCGCTTGCCTTTGGTGAGTGGTGGCAGTCCCTCTTCGAAGGTGGCTATGCACCAGGTACCTCTCAGGACGGTGCTGACCGCGATACCGGCTTCAACGAAGGCAAATATGCGTTCAGCTGGAACGGCAACTGGGCCGCACTCGCCGCGCTTGAAGCCTTTGATGACACGGTATTCCTGCCGGCGCCTGATTTCGGCAATGGCCCGAAAATCGGCGCAGCATCTTGGCAGTTTGGCGTGACCACCGCTTCCGAGCATCCGGAAGGCGCTGCTGCGTTCATCAAGTTCGCGACCCAAGACAAGTATCTGGCAGCTTTCTCTGACGGCATCGGCCTTATCCCCGCGACGGCTTCCGCTGCGGCGATGAGCAAGTACTATCAGGACGGTGGCCCGATGGCTGACTTCTTCGCGCTCTCCGAAGGGCAGGCACTGGTGCGCCCTGTGACAGCAGGCTACGCAGTGGTGGCGAAGGTCTTCGAAAAGGCATTGGCCGATATTTCGAACGGTGCGGATGTAGCGGATACGCTTGACGCTGCCGTAGACGAGATCGACGCAGACATCGAAAAGAACGGTGGCTACGGCAACTAAATGATCTTCCCATCGGGCTCCGGCGCTGTGCCGGGGTCCGACCTTCCGCAAACGGACGAGAAAGTCACGATAATGCAACGTGAAAAAAGCCTCACACGATCCAACGGCGCCGGCTGGGGGTTTGCCCTTCCGGGTTTCGGCTTGATGGTCGCGTTCATTATCCTGCCCTTCTTCTTTGCGATCTGGTTCAGCCTGACCAATCAACGGCTGATTTCACCCAATCCGACGCAGTTCGTCGGGCTATCGAACTACACCCAACTGCTGAGTGTTGGCACGATCCTTCTGGAGCCGGAGCGCGATGAAAACGGCGCAGCGCTGCGCGACGATGATGGCGAAATCGCATATCCACGGCTGCGGAATTTCACCCGTAACAACCCCGATTACCCCAAAATTCAGGGAATGCGTGAATGGTTCAGCTGGCAAACCGGCCCAAATGACGAACTAAAGCGGGTCATTCTCGCCAAAGACGTTGTCTTCATGCGGGCGCTGAAGAATACCTTCACCTTTGTGATCATCGTGGCGCCGCTACAGGCGGGGCTTGCCCTGTTACTGGCCCTGCTGATCAATCAGCGGCTGCGGGGGATCAACATCTACCGCGCGATCTACTTCATGCCGGTGGTGATTTCGATTGTCGTCGTCGCCTTCCTTTGGCGGCTGATCTACGACGGCAACAATGGCCTCCTGAATAACCTGCTGGGCGCGATCTCGTTCGGTGCGATAGAGCCGGTAGATTGGGTGGGCCAGACCTCGACAGCGCTGGGAGCGATTATCGGCATGTCGATCTGGCAGGCGGTGGGCTTCCATATGGTGATCTGGTTGTCGGGTTTGCAGACCATCAGCCCGACGCTCTATGAGGCGGCCGAGCTAGAAGGCTCCAGCAAATGGCAAACCTTCCGCTATGTGACGTGGCCAGGTTTGCGGAACACGGCGGTGCTGATCCTTATCGTGATCACCATGCAGGCCTTCGGGCTGTTCGCGCAGGTCGATGTCATGACCAACGGCGGCCCGCTCGATAGTACGCAGACAATCGTCTTTCAGGCCATTGAGCGCGGTTACGGAAAACAGGACATCTCGGGTGGTTCCGCGATTTCGGTGCTGCTGTTCCTCATCGTCCTCAGTATTTCGTTGATCCAAAGATACCTGACGCGGGAGCGTTCATAATGGCCATCCAAGCTGACAATCATCGTCTGCGGCTCGCTGTCCGCTACCTTGTCCTGACCCTGATCGCGGCGCTGTTTATCTTTCCGCTGATCTTTATGTTGATGTCCTCGCTTAAGCCGAGCCAACAGCTGCTCGTCGATAGCGGCAGCTTGCGGGCGTTCCTGCCGGTCGGGGATATCAGCTTTGATAATTATGTGATGGCCTTCAAGCGGGCGCCGGTCGGCTTGTTCGTGATGAACAGTCTTTTGGTGACGGGGACAACGGTGATCCTGTCGCTGTTTCTCTGCTCACTGGCCGGATTCTCCATCGCGATTTTGGACTGGCGCGGGAAGGCGTTCGTGCTGTCGGCTATTCTGGCAACCTTGACGGTGCCCTTTGAGACAATCGCCGTGCCGCTCTTGCTGATGGCGTCCAAATTGCCTTGGGTCGGCATGGAAGGCTTCGAAATCGGCTGGCTGAACAGCTACCGCGTACAGATCATCCCTTTCGTAGCGGATGGGCTGACGATCTTCCTCTTCGTGCAGTATTTCCGTGATCTGCCGAAAGACCTCATTGAGGCAGCACGGGTCGAAGGCGCGAGCTGGTGGACCGTGTACGCGAAAGTGCTGATGCCGCTTTCGGGGCCGATCATCGCCACCGCTGCCATCCTGAAGTTCCTCGTGATGTACAACCAATACCTCTGGCCGCTGATGGTGGTGCAGGAGGAAGGCTACCGTCCGGTGCTTGTGGGGCTTCAGTATTTCTTCCAGTTGAACACCGCTTGGGGTGAAATCATGGCCTACCTGAGCATGATTACGGTTCCGGTTCTGGTTTTCTACCTCTTCCTCCAACGCGCGTTTATCGCCTCCATCGCCTCGACAGGTGTGAAAGGATAAAAACAAAATGGTCATCGCACTCGAAAAGAAATGGATCTGGGACAGCTGGTACGCCCATGACGGAGAAAAGTGGCATGGCTACTTTTTGCAGGCTGACAAATCCCTTGGCGACCCCGATGCACGGCACATGAACGTGACGCAGGGCCATGCGGTCAGTCATGATCTGGTCAACTGGGAGCACCTTGGAACGACATTCGCGCCGTCCACTGGGCCTGCATGGGATGACAAGACGACGTGGACCGGCTCAGTCGTCCGCGATGATGACGGGCTTTGGCACCTGTTCTATACTGGCACCTCGGCAGCCGAGAATGCGCTCTACCAGCGTGTGGGTCATGCCACCTCGACCGATATGCACAACTGGGAGCGCGTGGGCGACGGGCTGTGCCTCGATCTCGTAGGACCGGCTGCGCAGCACTATGAAGCGGAGCATCAGGTCGGCTTCTGGCATGATCGGGCGATGCGTGATCCTTGGGTGATGCGTGACCCCAACGGCGATGGCTGGCTGATGTATTTCACCGCCCGCGTACCCGGTGTGGCAGATCCGAACGAGGGCGGAGCCGTCGGTTTTGCGACTTCGGATGACCTGATCACATGGGAATTGCAGCCGCCTGTCTTTGTGGGCGGGTTCGGACAGTTGGAAGTCCCGCAAGTATTCGAGCGGAACGGCCGCTGGTATTGCCTGTTTTGCAATGACGCGATGCATTGGTCGGCCGGATACGCCGCGTCGCATCCGGGGCCGGCGGTAACAGGCACGCATTACCTCATCGCGGATGATCCGCGCGGCCCGTGGCAGATCGCCCCGGGTGCGTTTCTCGATGGTGATATGCCCTGCCGTCGGTATGCGGCGCGCATCATCGAGCATGATGGCGCGATGTTCATCTTAGGGTTCGAGGATCGCGGCAAGGCGCAATTTGTTGGCCAGATCATGGATCCGGAACTGGTCGAGAGCGATGCGGACGGGCTTCTTACCGTCCGCAAGCAAGAGAAGGCTGCGGAATAATCATGGCTGACGTTGTTCTTAAAAATATTTCCAAGAGCTTTGGGGATGTCGATGTCATCAAGGGCGTCGATCTAGAGATCAAAGACGGTGAATTCACGGTTTTCGTTGGCCCGTCTGGCTGCGGAAAGTCCACTTTGCTGCGGATGATCGCAGGGCTGGAGGATATCTCCGGCGGCGACATGTACATTGGCGACCGGCGGGTGAACCAGATCCAACCAAAGGATCGCGGCGTGGCGATGGTCTTTCAGTCTTACGCGATTTTTCCGCATATGACGGTGCGGGAGAACATCGGATTCGGGTTGACGATTGCCAAGGTTCCCAAGGAGGAGAAGGCGGCGAAGATCGCGGAAGCCGCGCGAATTTTGCAGATGGAACATCTGCTGGACCGGCGGCCGAGCCAGCTTTCAGGCGGGCAGCGGCAGCGCGTGGCCATCGGGCGGGCGATTACGCGCCAGCCGGATGTGTTCCTATTCGACGAGCCTTTGTCGAACCTCGACGCAGCCTTGCGAATGGACATGCGGATGGAGATCGGCAAACTGCATAAGCAGCTCGATGCGACGATGATCTATGTCACCCATGATCAGGTCGAGGCCATGACTCTGGCGGACAAGATCGTCGTGCTGAAAGACGGCGAAGTCATGCAGGCCGGTGCGCCGATGGAGCTCTACCATTCGCCAGCGAACCTCTTCGTTGCCGGTTTCCTCGGTGCGCCGTCGATGAACTTTTTTGTCGTCGATGTATTGTCGGTCGATGGCGATATGGCGACCGTATCGGCGCCTGCGCTCGATCCCATTACCGTTGCGACCAAAGGGCGGGACATTAGGCCGGGGACCAAGGCAACGCTTGGCATTCGACCGCAATACCTGCGCCCGACGTCGGACGCACAGGGCATGCTCCACGGAAGCGTCTCCCTGACCGAACGGCTGGGGGCCGAGACGGTGGTGGATATCACGCTGCGCGACGGCACAAAGGCGATTGCCGCTTTTGCAGAGGATCAAATCTTTGCGCTCGGCAATGCAATCGGATTGGACTTCGATCCCAATCAAGCACATCTGTTTGACGAGCTACCAGCGGCGGGGTCCGACCCTCATTAACAGGTCGACAGCTCGATCAAATCGAGCTGCGTCGATAACAGCGCGCACCTTTTCGGGTCACGGCTTATAGCGGATTCGCGCTACCCCTTTGTGATTCCGTCATAATATGTGCCGCTAGTTACGCGCTTCAGTGCGTTTGGCACAGCTTCAGCACGGCCTCTCGCCCATCACGAATTGCCGCCGCGGCGAGGCGCGGGGCTGCCGCGTCTCCGATCGGCTGCACGTTAACGCCACGTTCACGCAGCTCTTCCAACAGCGTCGTATCGGTCCGGTTCCCCGTTGCCAGCACCAGCGAGTCAGCCGCGATGTCAGCCTCCTCGCCGGTCAGCAGCGAAACACACCGAGCACCCCCCTTGGACCAACGGGTCAGGGCGCTTTCCGTTATGAAAGTCACCCCCAGCTTGGCCAATGTCTGCCGCGCACTGAAATCAGTCGCGCTGCGCACCAGATCGCGGGCAATCATCGCGTCAGGGGTCACTATGGTCACTTGATGGCCCGCCTCGGCCAAGTGCCACGCTGTACCGATCCCCTTCCAGTGGCCGCCTTCATCGAGGATCAGCACATGCGTGCCCAAACGGGCAGCACGGCCCATGACATCTTCGGTTGACCACACGTTGCCGCTGTCGATGCCGGGCAATTCACCCACCTGCGGCAGTGCCTTTTGGAAGCCCGTCCCAGTTGGTAGCGAGCCGGTCGCGAGTAGCACCAGGTCAGCGCCAATATCCACGATATCATCCGCATCCATGTAGCAGTTAAACCGGATCTCGACGCCCAGTTTGGTCAGTTGCCGCGCGTACCATGCAATCAGATCGGTGATTTGGGCGCGCCGCGGCTGCAATCCCGCCAGCCTGAACTGGCCGCCCAACTCGGGCGCCGCTTCGGTGAGGATAACACGATGTCCGCATTCCGCCGCGACCCGCGCGGCTTCAAGCCCCGCAGGCCCACCGCCAACCACCAGCACAGATTTCGGGGCAGGGGAGGCCGTAAAGCGATCCCCGCCCCATTCGAACTCGTGACCCACGGATGGGTTGATCAGGCAGGAGATGTAATAGTCGCGCCCGCGCCGCCCCCAACATTGCTGATTGCAAGACAGGCAACCGCGAATATCCTCAAGCCGCCCCGCTTCCGCTTTCCGCACCATATGCGGGTCGGCGATCTGCCCCCGCACGATCGACACCAGATCCGCCTGTCCCGCCCCCAGCACCGTATTGGCATTTTCCGGCGTCCGGATATTGGCCTCGGCGGTCACGAACGCGCTCAGCTTTACTTCCCTCAGGCGCTGGGCAAGGTCGGCACCAAGGTTTTCGGGGTATTGGAAGCTTGGGATGATCTTTTGGAAATCCACATAACTGCCCGCCCCGACGGTCACATAGTCCATCAGCCCTTCGGCATCATGAAGTGCAACGATCTCGACCATTTCGTCGCGGGTCGGGAAAACGCCCGTAGTGGGGTCATCAGAGACGGACAGCCCAATGATGAAATCGTCACCACAGGCCGCGCGCACCCGCCGCATGATCTCGCGCGAAAAACGGGTCCGGTTCTCAAGGCTGCCGCCCCATGCGTCCTCCCGTTGGTTCGAGAAAGGCGCCCAGAACTGATCCAACAGGCAGTTATAAGCGGCCCAGATCTCCACCCCGTCAAAGCCGGATTTCTGGCACCGGATCGCGGCCTGCACAAAGGCGTCGATCGTCTCTTCGATTTCGTCGGCAGACATCGCGCGGCTGCCGTCATTGTCGTGGTAGCTCGGCCCGCCCGAAGGGGACCAGTTCGCATGCCAGCTGTTATCCCAATCGCCATGCGCGCCAACATGGTAGAGCTGCTGGATCATCACCGCGCCTTCGTCCTGACAGGCCTTGGTGATGCGGGCAAAATGCGGGATCACATCATCGCTCGAATGGCGGAAATTGCCGCGCGTCAGCACGGCCGCCGCATGCACCGGCATCGGCTCCACCACGATCATCGCCGCCCCGCCGATGGCGCGTTCGAGGTAATACCCCAGATGCCGGTCACCGGGCAGGCCGTCCGTTGCCATATTGGTCGTGTGTGCGCCAAATACGATCCGGTTCCGAAGGGTTTTGTGGCGCAGCGTGAGCGGGGCGAAGACGTGTTTGAGGGTCATTCTAAAGTCTCCAATCCGTTCACTTCGCGCCCCAGGTATCCGACAGCCGGTAGCCCTCCGGCCACGGATCGGAAGGGTCCAGCATGTGTTGATGCACGCCGGTGATCCACCCACGGCCCGAGATTTCGGGGACAATCGCTGGCGTCCCGCCCACCGTGGTTTCTCCTACGATAACGCCCGAAAAGGTCGACCCGATCACCGAGCGTGCCGTGAGGCGGTCGCCCACGCGCATCACGCCCCGCGCATGCAATAGCGCCATCCGCGCGGAAAGGGCTGTGCCTGTCGGTGAGCGGTCCACCTTGCCGGGTTGGATCGCCACTGCCGCGCCCGCCTCCAGCCCGTCCGCGCCCTCGCGCAGCGGTCCGGCAAACAGACAAAACGAAATATGCCTCCAGTCAGGGTTTTCTGGGTGGGTAAAGCCCAGTTGCGCATTGGCGGCATTGGTGATCCTGACCCCCAGCTTAGCAATGTCATGCGCCTCGGTTTCAGTGAGTGAAAATCCCAAAGCCTCCGCATCGACCACCACAAAACTGTCCCCGCCATAGGCTGTATCGACGGTCAGTGTTCCCAGCCCTTCTACTTCCAGCTTGCAGTCCAGATCAGCAGCGAATGAGGGGACGTTCTGCACATGGATACGCTCGGCCTTGCCATTCCGGCATTCCGCCCGCACCCGCACCAGCCCGCCGGGTGCTTCAAGCGTCATATGCGTTTCCGGTTCCTGCATCGGGATCAGGCCGCCATCCAGCAGCACCGTCGCAACGCAAATGGAGTTGGAACCCGACATCGGCGGCGTGTCCTCCGGCTCCATGATGATCCACGCGGCTTGGGCATCGGGGTGCTTTGGCGGCACCAACAGATTGACATGCCGGAACACCCCGCCACGCGGTTCGTTGAGGACGAAATTACGCAAGGTGCCATCCCGCGCGATCCAGCGGCTCTGCTCCCAGATCGTATTGCCGGGCGGGGGCAATACACCGCCTACGATCACATCGCCAACCTCGCCCTCGGCATGGGCAGAGATAACGTGGATCGTCTTGCTCGACCGCATCTTAGATGTCCTTCATCAGCCGCAGCGCATCATAGATCGCGGCATGGGTGTTGCGCGCGCTAACTGCATCCCCGATGCGGAAAAGCTGGAAAGTGTTTTCCGCGTTCCGCACGATGGTCTGCGGTTGGCCGTCAATCAGGGCATCGTGATCCACCTCCCCCCCGTTGGAAGACAGCGGCTTCAGGTCGAAATAGAGATCATCCAACGGTAACGTCCCATAGTTTACCACGATCTGATCATAGGTCTTGTCATATGTCGCACCGCCATAATCCGTACCGATCGTGGCTTTGAGGCGGTTGCCATCCTTTGCCACATCTTTCAGGCGACGGGTCACGGTGAAGGTCACATCCTTATCCTGCAAGGCCCGCATATATGGCACGAGGTTCATCGCCATGATTTCCGGTGCAAAGGTCCGGTCCGGCGTCATCACTTCCACCTTCGCGCCCGCGCCCGCAGCCTCCTCTGCTGCCATCAGGCCCGGATGGTCGCCGCTTTCGTCATAGATCAGCACATCCTGCCCCGGTTTCGCATCGCCCGAGATCAAATCCCAAGCCGAGATCACGTTGCTCTGCTCTCCGCTGCTCTCGTACAATTCCGTATTCGGCAGCCCGCCCGTGGCGACGATCACCACATCAGGTTTTAGGGCGGTCACGTCCTCCGCCTCGGCCCATGTGTTGAACCGGAACTCCACATCTCGCGCCGCGCATTGCGCCATGCGCCAGTCGATGATCGAGATCATCTCGCGCCGCCGTGCGTTCAGCGCGGTGAGCCGCACCTGCCCGCCTGGCTCCGGTTGCGCTTCGAAGACCGTCACACTGTGGCCACGCTCCGCCGCGACGCGGGCAGCTTCCAGCCCTGCAGGGCCGGCACCCACGATGACAACCTTCTTTTGCGTCGTTGCGGGCGCTACCTCATGCGGCATGGTTAGCTCACGCCCCGTCGCCGCGTTGTGGATGCACAGCGCCTCGCCCGCGCCGTAAATCCGGTCGAGGCAGTAGGTCGCGCCAACGCAGGGGCGGATGTCATCCTCGCGGCCTTCGATGATCTTCTTCACGATATGCGGGTCGGCCATATGCGCGCGGGTCATCCCCACCATATCAAGTTGGCCGGACGCAACCGCATGCCGCGCTGTCGCCACATCCGGTAGCCGTGAGGCATGAAACACCGGCATGCCGGTTGCCGCGCGAACAGCACCGGCAAGGCCCAGATGCGGTGCGCTCGCCATGCCCTGCACAGGGATCATGTCGGTCATCGCTGGGTCCGTATGGATTCGCCCGCCGTTGATGTTGAACACGTCGACAAGGCCAAAGCTCTGAATGTGCCGTGCCAGAAGCACGCCCTCTTCAGCCGTGATCCCGCCGCTCTCCTTTTCGTCGGCCCCCATCCTGAGGCTCAGGATGAAATCATCGCCAACCCGCTCACGCACGGCTCGCAACACGTCGACCGTCATCTGGGCGCGAGCCTCCACACTGTCGCCGCCATAGGGGCCGTTCAGCTCGTTGGTCAGTGGCGACATGAACTGATCCAGCAAATGACCGTGAGCGATGATCTCAACCCCATCCATGCCACCTGCCTTCATCCGTTCCGCGGCGTCGGCAAAGTCGGCGATGATCCGCGCAATATCCCACGCCTCCGCGCGCTTGGGGAAGGCCCGATGCGCCGGCTCACGATGTTTGGTCGAGGATACCGATGGCAGCCACGACCCCTTGTCCCAGCGAGTCCGCCGTCCCAAATGCGTCAACTGGATCATCACGGCAGCGCCATGCTCATGGCAGGCATCGGTCAGGTGCCTGATCCAAGGCACCACTTCATCCTTGTAAGCCAGAATATTGTTGAAAACGGGCGGGCTGTCCTTCGACACGGCCGCTGATCCTGCGGTCATCGCAAGCGCGATACCCGCTTTCGCACGTTCTGCATGATAGGCCGCGTAGCGTTCTTTTGGCATCCCATCTTCGGGATAAGCAGGTTCATGGCTGGTGGTCATGATCCGGTTGCGAAGCGTCAGATGCTTAAGCTGATAAGGCTGGAGAAGGGGATCTTTTGACATGCGAAACTCCTGTCGATTGCAATTTGAATCCACAGAATGTTCACTTATGTCAAGATAAAGTTCACAAGTGTATATTTATGTTGTGAGCACCCCCATGCCGCGCTATTGTCGCCGCCATGATGGCAAAAGCAGACATCCGCCCGCCCGATGAAAAGGCCACTGGTTGGCGCGGCTCGCGTGACGTCTGGTTAATGGCCGCACGGGAGGCGCTGATCTCCTCCGGCGTCGATGCGGTCAAAATCCAGCCCCTCGCCAATCAACTCCAAATCGCGCGTACCAGCTTTTATTGGTTCTTCAAGGACCGCAACGCGCTCTTGGATGCCCTGCTTGCTGAATGGGACGCAAAGAACACCGGCGCCTTTGTCGAGGCCTGCGGCGCCTATTCGGAGTCCATCGCTGAATCTATTCTGAATCTGATCGTGGTGTTTCACGATGAAGCCCTGTTCGAGCCGCAGCTCGATTTCGCGATACGCGGCTGGGCGCACCAGTCCGATGCCACCGCCGCGCGGGTGCGCGAGGCAGACGAGGTTCGGCTGGCCGCGATCGTTGCCATGTTCGAACGTTTCGGTTTTTCCAAGGACGAAGCCGACGTTCGCGCCCGCACCGTCTACCTGACCCAAATCGGCTACATCGCCATGCAGGTGTCCGAATCCACCGCCAGCCGTGTCGCCCGCGCACCCGGTTACGTCAAAACTTTCTGCGGCCAAGCCCCGACTCCAAACGAACTCGCCCGATTCCACGCCCGCCTGAAGTTCGATCCATCCGCGCACGGCTGAGCAGCACCCGCTGCCACCTGAGAGCGAAAACAATACCTGAAGCACCAGCCTAAAAGGCGCATTCCCAGCCAAGCGCGGGCCGGTTTGGCTGTCGGTAAAGCTCACTATGCACTCGAGGACGACAAAGCCTGACGGTTAAACGATTTACTGTTTAACGTTTAACCGAGCCGCCAAAGAGCGGTCAGGGAGGACATATGGCGAAGCGCCCGACATCGATAAAACAGGTGGCAGATGCTGCTGGCGTGTCGACAGCGACCGTATCCAACGTGTTTTCCGGTAAGAAACCCGTCAAACCGGAGCTCGCCGCCCATGTGCGCGAGGTCGCGAGCAAGCTCGGTTACCATGTGAACCGCGCCGCGTCGAACCTCCGATCTGGGCAAAGCCGGATTGTGCCAGTCATGGTGCCTGATCTGTCCGACCCGTTCTTTACCTCTCTTATCACCGAGATCGAGGCGTTGGCCGAGGCGGATGATTTTGACATCATCGTTGCCAGTTCCAAAGATGATGCCGATACCGAGAAGCGCCGCATCGCTGCGCTGTTGTCATGGCAGCCGGCAGGCATGATCATTGTGCCCAGTTCTGACGCTGTGCCTGAGGCACTTGTCACGGCACGGGACAGCATGCCGATCATTTTGACTGACCGTGGCGTTGGCGCCAAAGGCTTTGATGTCGTGCTGCCTGACAATTTCGACGCAGGCCGTCAAGCCGGTGCCCATTTGGCCGCTCTGGGGCATCGTCATGTGTTGATCGCCGCGTCTGATCTCGGTTTGCAGGCCATTTAGGATCGCTGCGATGGCGTCTCGGCGGAGATCAAAGCGGCAGGCGGGATGACGGATGTTTTGGTCATCGGCCCGAAGCCTGCGATCGGTGCCGCTCACCTGAACGAATGGCTTGATGCCAACCCGATGCCCAGTGCCGTGTTCGCCACCACGGACATGACAACCCTATCGGTTCTGACTTGCCTTGCAGCGCGCGGTATCGACATTGGCAACGACGTGTCTGTCGTGGGCTTCGACGACTATCCTTGGATGTCCGCGCGGCGCACGCCGATCACTGCGGTGCGCCAGCCCGTGGAAGAGATGGCGGAATCGATCTGGACAACATTGAAAGATCGTCTGGCCGGAGAGGAACCGGCAAGCGCGATTGCAGATCTGAAATGCAGACTTGAAATTCGGGCGTCAACAAAACCGGCGCAGAACCACGCGCCAGCGACGCTCAACGGGGCCGCTGAACAAAGGGGGAGTACGAAGCACATCAGCGGTAGGGAGACGAAATCTTGCGCCAGGCAAAACAGGAACGCGACCATAACGGCCGCGAATAGATACGCTTTGCCTGGCGCCTGATCAAACCACGAAAAGGTTCAGTCAGAGGAGGATACTATGAACCAGTGAAAACCATCGCCAAGGGGGTCTCGACGTTCGCGTTGACGATTGCTTTGGGATCTATGGCAACCGCCCAGGATTGGGGCGCCGAACTGGGCGACCATTCCGGCACCACCATCCGTGTGCAGTCCATCGCTGACCCGTTCATCGATGCGTTCGATCAGGTGAGCCCCGGCTTCACCGCGTTGACGGGCGCTGACGTGACTTTGGATAGCTTCGGCTACGACCCACTGCACGAAAAGCAGATCTTGTCCTGCTCGCAAGGCAGCGATGAATATGACGTGCTCTTCATCGACGGCATCTGGGTCGGTGAATTTGCCGAGGCAGGCTGCCTCGATCCAGTCGAAGGCCGCGTTGCGGAAACAAGCGCCGATGTGATCGCAATGGATGACTACATCGACAGCTTCAAAGGCCAAGCAGTCTGGGACGGACAGCTCCAGTGTCTTCCTATCGCCGGTTACTGGCACATGCTGCACTACCGCAAAGACCTCTTTGCACAGCATGGCCTTGAGGTTCCGCAAACCTTTGACGAACTGATGGAGGTTGCACGCTTCTTTGCCGAGGATGACGGTGATCCGGATGTCGCTGGCATGGCGATGAACTTCCAGCGTGGTTCGGCAGCGGGCCAGCAGTTCTTCGAATGGATCTATTCTGCGGGCGGCAAGCCTTGGGAATCGAACTATCCGGGCTCGGATGATCCGTATGCAGATCAGACGCCACTCTTGAACTCGCCGGAAGCCGTCGAGATGATCGAGTTCTTCAAGGCAATGGTTCCTTACGGACCGCCGGGTGTTGAGCAGTTTGCTTGGGACGAGCGCGCCAATGCGTTCACACAAGGCAAAGTGGCTATGATCAACAACTGGTCCGTGCGGACGCCGCTGTTCACCGATCCTGACATCTCGAAGGTCACGGATGCCTTTGACGTCGCCATGTTCCCGCATGCCGATGGCGCATCGCCGGTTCCGCCCGTTGGTGGCTGGATCATGTGTCTAAACGCGTATGGTCAGCAAAAAGACGCTGCTTGGGACTTCATGAAGTGGTTCGCCAGCCCCGAAGTGCATAGGACTTCGTTCTCGCCGGTGGCCCGCCGAGCCGTCATTCGGCCATGCAGGACGCCGAGATCGTTGCCGCGCAGCCTTGGGTTCCGACGCTCTATGAGTCGGCCAAAGCAGCATGGCAGGAAGGTCGCCCGCGCCACGCGATGACCTTCGAAATGATCGACGCGATCGGCCTTCAGGTGAACCGCGCAATCGTAGGTGATGCCACCGCACAAGAGGCGATGGACGAAGCCAACGAGGCGGTCACGCAAATGCTGACCCGCGCAGGCTACCTGCGTTAACACACCTCCCGCGCACACCCTGCCTGCGGGGTGTGTGACACTACAGGTGGGAAGGGATCCCCTTCCCACCGCCTTCAACCACTCCCAGATGCCGAGGAATGAGAGGCACCATGGCTGATGTCATCCATAATGCGCCTGGCGCTAAAGTGCGGGTCAAGGCGGAAGAGAGCGAACGCGCGATCAAGCTCTTCTTCATTGCGCCAGCGGTTATCTACCTGCTCCTGCTCAGCGTGTTCCCGTTCATCTACTCGGTTTATCTGAGCCTGTATGACGCCAAGTTGACCCGCATGGACCGCAAATGGTTCGTGGGTTTTGAAAATTACGAGCGTCTGCTGTCCGATCCTCTTTTCCTCAAGGCGATGCAGAACACGGCAGTGTTGACGTTTTCGTCCATCGTGCTCGAAGTTGCCTTTGGCTTTCTCTGCGCCAAGGTCTTTCTTTCTCTGCGCGAAATACGCGCCGGTCAGGTGCTGCGTTCGATGGCGATCCTGCCGATGATGATCACCCCGATCTGCGTTGGCCTGATGTTCAGCTACATTCTGAACCCGACGCTCGGCATCATGAATTATGTGCTTTCAGGTATCGGCGTCGAGGGGCCGTCATGGTTCGGCAATCCGACCTTTGCCTTGCCGACCGTCATCTTCATCAATGCGTGGCAATGGACGCCCTTCATGATGCTGTTGATGCTTGCAGGTTTGGTTTCGATCCCCGACTCGCTCTACGAAGCAGCCGAGCTGGAAAACGCCAAATGGTACCATATCGCCCGCTACATTGAACTTCCTGCCATTCGGGATGTGATTCTGATCGGCATCATCTTGCGGGTGATCGACAATCTGAAGCTCTTCGATCTTGTTTATGTGACGACGCGCGGCGGACCGGGGGACAGTACCGAACTGCTGACCTTCTTCGCCTATCGGCAGGACTTCCGGTTCTTTCAGGTCGGCTATGGTTCGGCTGCGGCTGTGATCATCCTGCTGATCTCGATCGTCGTGACCACCGTGGCCGTGGCCTATCTCAGAAAGGTGCAGAAATGACGAACAGCGTCCGTTGGAAACTGCTCGCCGCAGTCCTGATCACTTTCGTTTTCGTGGCGCCAATCCTGTGGATGATCCTCGCCGCGTTCAAGACGATCAACGATATCTATGCCATTCCGCCGGTATGGGTGCCCGACTTCACCTATCTCGATAATTTCCAGAAACTGCTGTCAGAGAACTGGCCGTTCCTGCTGAATTCGACAATCGTGACGCTTTCGGCCACGGCGCTGTGCCTCGCCTTTGCACTGCCTTGCGCCTTTGGTCTGGTCTACTTCCAGTTCGGCGCGAAGAACTTCCTCGCTGACTGGATCCTGTCGACCCGCATGATGCCGCCGATTGCCGCTGCTGTGCCGCTCTACATGGTGTTCAACGGGGCAGGGATGCTCGACACGATGCCGGCACTGGTAATCGCCTACGCAGGGTTCAACCTGCCGTTCGCGGTGTGGGTGGTTCCAAACCTTCCGGATCGTGGCGCTGCCTTTGGCAAAAAGCGGGATCGCAACGGTTGCCACCTTCGTCTTTATCTTTGCGTGGAACGAGCTGCTGTTGGCGCTGTTCCTGACGACGCGGGAGGCGAAGACCTTCCCTGTGGTCATCTCGTCATTCTCAACCGTCACCAAGACCTATTGGGAATTGATTTCGGCGGCGACGATCATCCAGATCCTTCCGCCGGTTATCTTCACGATCTTCATGCAACGCCATATCGTCTCTGGTTTGACGATGGGCGCGGTCAAGAACTAAGGGAGCGCCTCTCATGGCTTTTGGACAAAACCCTCTCGGCATTCACGCACTTTGTAGCGTTGGCGGCTGGAGCGAGAAAGAGGCGCGTCATGCGATCTCTTCTGCCGCCGACATCGGCTATGACCTGATCGAAATTCCGATGCTCGACCCAAATAAGATCGACGTGGAAATGACCGCCCGCTTGTTGGAGGAATACGGCATAGGCGCGACCATCTCGCTGGGCCTCGAACCGGCGACGGACCTATCCTCCGAAGATGCGGAAACCTCCGCCAAAGGCGAAGCGCTGCTTTCGAAGGTCGTCTCTATCGGTCGCGATATCGGGGCGACGCATCTGTGCGGCGTGATCTACTCCGCGATGACCAAATACAGCCGCCCAGCGACGCGCAAGGGGCTGGATAACAGCGTCGCCGCCTTGCAGCGCATTTGTGCGCAAGCTGCGGCAAGTGACATTACGGTCGGCGTCGAGGTGGTGAACCGCTACGAGACGAATATTGCCAACACCGCCGCAGAGGGTGTTGCGCTGTGCAAGCTGGTCGGTGCGCCAAACACGCGGGTGCATTTGGACACCTATCACATGAATATCGAAGAAGCGGACATGGCCCGCGCGATCACCGAGACGGGTGCCTATCTCGGCTACTTCCACTTCGGCGAATGTCATCGTGGCTATCTGGGAACGGGGTCGATCGAGTTCGAGCCTGTGTTCAAGGCTTTGGCCGAAATCGACTATGGCGGCCCACTCGTTTTCGAGAGTTTTTCATCAGAGGTGGTTGATCCGCAGCTTTCCAACATTCTGGGAATTTGGCGAAACCTATGGACCGATGGCGATGACCTGATCAGCCATGCACGCGACTTCATGAATGTTCAGATCAAGGCCGCGATGCGCGCCGAGGGGCTCGCGCAACCGCAATTCAAAGGAGATATTCGCTATGGGTGAAATCGTTCTGAAGGACGTGGAAAAGGCCTTTGGCGATGTGTCGGTTCTGCGTGACATCAACCTCACGATCAAGGATGGCGAGTTCGTTGTCTTCGTCGGGCCTTCCGGCTGCGGGAAATCAACGCTCCTGCGGATGATCACGGGGTTGGAGACGGTCAGCGGCGGGCAGGTCGTCATTGATGGCGATGACATCACCCATACCAAGCCCTCCTCGCGCGGGTTGGCGATGGTGTTCCAGTCCTATGCGCTGTTTCCGCATATCTCGGTGCGCGATAATGTCGGCTTCGGCCTGAAAATCGCCGGTCTGCCGAAGGCCGAGATTGACGCCAAGGTCGGTCAGGCATCGGCCATCCTCGGGCTTGATGCTCTTCTTGATCGTAAGCCGCGGGAGCTTTCCGGCGGCCAGCAGCAGCGCGTTGCCATCGGGCGCGCGATTGTGCGCGAGCCGTCTGCCTTTCTGTTTGATGAACCGCCGTCCAATCTTGATGCCGCGTTGCGGGTGCAAATGCGGATCGAATTGATCCGCCTGCATGAGAGACTGGCCACGACGATGATCTACGTTACCCATGATCAGGTCGAAGCAATGACAATGGCAGATCGGATCGTGGTGCTCGAAGGCGGGGATATCCAGCAATTCGATACACCGATCGCGCTCTATGACCGGCCGGTGAACAAGTTCGTGGCGGGTTTTATCGGCTCTCCAAAGATGAACTTCATGCAAGCCAGCCCTGCGGCGGACGGAAGGGTGCAGATCAAGGACGGTCCTGCGCTGAAAATCCCGGGCCTAGATCCGGCAAAGATGACGGCAGAAATGACCGTCGGCATTCGTCCAGAACACATCGTATACGCGCATGAGTCAGGCGATCTTTCCGGCAAGATTCTGGTTGAAGAACAGTTGGGAAGCGATGCCTTCCTCTATGTCGAGGTGCCAGACATCGGGATGGTCACAGTACGCGCGGTTGGGGAGCGGAATTTCCACAGCCACCAAACCGTGCATCTGAGCCTGCCCCCTGAGAAATGCCATGTCTTCGATGAAAATGACCTCAGGATCAACGGTGACTGAACAACGGGTTCGGAACAAGTAAGACGACTTTGGAAGGAAATATTATGGTCGGGAGATTGGACGGGAAAACAGCAGCGATCACGGGTGGGGCGTCTGGAATTGGCTTTGCTTGCGCCCGTGCCTTGATCGATGAAGGTGCGCAGGTCATTTTGATCGATCGCGATGAGCCGCAACTGACCCGCGCAACTGGCGAGCTGGGCGCAAGTGCCCATGCGGTCGTTGTTGACCTGCTGGATGGCAAATCCGTCTCGGCGATGCTGCCCCGATTGTTGGAGTGCACAGGCGGCTTGGATATCTTCCATGCCAACGCGGGTGCTTATGTCGGCGGCGCTGTCCTTGACGGAAACCCCGATGACTGGGACCGCGTCATGGACCTCAACACCAGCGCCGCCTTCCGCTCTGTGCATGCCGTACTGCCGCATTTCGTGGCGCAAAAGTCCGGTGATGTTGTTTTTACCTCATCGGTGGCGGGCGTGACGCCCGTGGTCTGGGAGCCGATCTATACTGCCTCGAAATATGCGGTTCAGGCCTTCGTGCATTCGACCCGCCGCCAGCTAATCGAGCATAATGTGCGCATGGGCGCGGTTCTGCCCGGGCCGGTTATTACGCCGCTTCTCGATGATTGGCCCAAGGCAAAGATGGAGGAGGCGCTTGCCAGCCGCAGCCTGATGGAAGCGCGCGAAGTTGCCGACGCCGTTCTGTTCATGGTGACGCGGCCGGATGGGATCGTGATCCGTGATCTCACCATCCTACCGCACGGCTGCGATATCTGATCGGGTGCGCGACGCGATGAAGTATTATCTCGGCATCGACGTAGGAACAGGCAGCGCCCGCGCGGGTGTGTTCGATGAAACCGGCATGCTGCTCGGAACGGGCAAGCAGGATATTTCGCTGTTTCAAGGGGCTGGGCACCGCGTCGAACAAAGCTCGTCAGAGATCTGGCAGGCTGTCTGTACCGCCACCCGCGCAGCTCTGGGGTCCTCTGGTATCGCACCGCAGTCCATCGCCGGTATCGGCTTTGATGCAACCTGTTCGCTGGTGGTTCTGGGGGAGGGAGGCGCGCCTCTGCCGGTCGGTGATGACCCCGCCCGCGATATCATTGTCTGGATGGATCACCGCGCCACCGAGCAGGCCGACCGCATCAACGCCACGCGGCACCGCGTTCTGGATTATGTGGGTGGCGTGATCTCCCCCGAGATGGAAACCCCAAAATTACTTTGGCTCAAAGAGAACAACCCCGCTGTTTTCGATGCAGCGTGGCAGTTCTTTGACCTGACTGACTTCTTAACATGGAAGGCAACAGGCGCACTGGCGCGGTCGATCTGCACGGTGACCTGCAAATGGACCTATGTGCGAAAGACCGGCGGCTGGGATGCAAGTTATTTCAGGGAAATCGGCCTCGCTGAATTGGCGGATGACGGTTTTGCCCGCATTGGCACCGAGATCGTCGAGGCAGCCACGGCGCTGGGCAATGGCCTGACCGATGCCGCCGCAGCCGAACTCGGGCTAAGCGCGGGAACGCCGGTTGGTGCGGGGTTGATTGATGCGCATGCAGGTGGGCTTGGCACCGTTGGTGCCGCAGGTGCCGCCCCCGCGGACCGGCTCGCCTATGTCTTCGGCACATCGTCCTGCACCATGACCACCACGCATGACCCCGTTTTCGTACCCGGCGTGTGGGGGCCGTATTACGCCGCCATGGTTCCCGGAATGTGGCTGAACGAAGGGGGACAATCCGCAGCTGGCGCGGCAATCGCGCAGCTATTGCGCCACCATCCGGCATATGATGAAGCCTCCGAAAAGGCACGCGCGGCTGGGCTGTCCCTGCCTGACTGGCTGGGAGAAAAGGCAACTCTTCACGCCGATGGCATGCAAGAGATCCTCGCAAAGGCGGCGGGCCTTCATGTGGTGCCTGAATTCCTTGGCAACCGCGCGCCCTTTGCTGACCCGCACACCCGTGCTGTCATTGCGGGGCTGGGCATGAAGGACGACATCAAAAGCCTCGTGGCGCTCTACATCGCGGGTCTGTGCGGCATCGGCTACGGGTTGCGCCAGATCATCGACGCACAGGCGGAAAAGGGCATTAGCATCCGGTCGATTGTCATCAGTGGCGGGGCTGGCCGCAGCGACCTTGTGCGCCAGATCCTCGCCGACGCGACCGGCCTGACCGTCGAAGCCCCTGAAACCGACGAGCCGGTTCTCCTTGGCGCGGCGATCTTGGGTGCCTTGGCTGGGATGCCCGCCGCCCGCGCTGCTGATGTGATGGAAGGCATGACGCGCATTCATCGCGCCTACAATCCAAGCGGCTACGCCATCCTGAACCGCCATGCCAAAAGGTTCGCGGCATTCAAGGATCTTCAGGCAATTGCCCGTCAGTTGGCGGAGTGATCATCCGCCGCGCGCTCGCTCGTCAGGGCAGGTGCGGCAAACCTGCCTTCAAAGGAACGGTACGCTGGCGATCCGAACGGGGATTTCGCCCTCCGGCAGTGCGATTTTCAATCCTTCGTCACGCGCGGTGATCGCCGCCTCGATGATCCCCACGCCGATAGAAACCCCGAGCCGCTTGGAAAAGACCACATCCGTAGCCATGCCAACAGAGCTGCTGCCGTGCAATAAGGCAACCGGACGCGCCAGCGCGGTTACTTTCGCGCCCTCGAGAATGAAACCAACCCGCTTGCGCGTCACACCTGCCTCACGTCTGCGCCGCAGGGCCGCTCTGCCGATAAAATCATGGCTCTCCAGCGAAACCATCTTGTCAAAGCCCATTTCGAAAGGGTCGGCTGGGAGCACCTGACGCCGCATATCCGCGCCATAGGAAATCAGCCCGCTTTCAACCCGTTCGATGTCGTTGGGTGCTCCGGGACCAATGCCATAGGCGCGTCCAGCCTCTTTGACACGCTGCCAGAGCGCAGTCCCCTTGCGTCCATCGGTCAGATAAAGTTCATAGCCGCCCTGCTTCGACCATCCTGACCGCGCCACCACCAGCGGAATATCGTCCAGCCGTGTTTCAAAAAACGCGAACGGCTTAAGCTCTCGCACCTGCGCTCCGAACAACGCAAAAGCGACCTCGGCAGCCTTCGGCCCTTGTATCGCGAGCGGCGAGACATCCGGCTCCGCCACGGCCACGTCCAAACCCCGCTCCGCGGCAATGGCAGCTGCCCATAGATGAAGGTCACTATCAGCAACCGAGAGCCAAATGCGCTCATCGTCCAGCTTCAGCAAAACCGGATCATTGATCAGCAGCCCGTCATGGTCGCAAATCGGAACATAACGCCCCTGTCCCGCCTTCAGACCTGTCAGATCGCGCGGGGTGAGCAACTGCGCCAGCGCCACCGCGTCAGGCCCCCGCATCTCTACCTGCCGTTGCGCGGCAACATCCCACATGACCACGCCGTTCAACAGCCGGTCGTATTCTGCCTCCGGGTCGCCGAAATGCCCCGGTATATACATGTGGTTATAGACCGAAAAGGATTTCACCCCATCCGCGACAGTGGCATCGAAGAACGGCGATTGGCGGACATTGGTCCCGATATGGATTTGAAAACGCATACCCGCCCTTAGCGTGACTAAAGCTGTCGCACAACGTTCAGTATCAAGGCGCGAAATTGGCGGTCCCCCACAGTTAAACTACAGTCAAACCACGGGAAACCGCCTCTCGGGAAAGCACCGGCAGCACAGCGCCGCCAGTGCGGGATCAGGGGTTTATTCCCCTAACAGCAGCTCAAGCGCTTCATCGCCGCAGCTGTATTGTACTGCCGGATCAATGGACGGGCTCTCGATCATGTATTGCACCGCCTCGTCGAACCGTGGCGTCGATGCCAGTTCGCGGAACAGGATCTCCGAACTGCGGCACACCTCTGCGTTATCCACCAACCGTTTGAACACAGGGAAAGTCGCAGGGTTCGACATAAGCCCATGCGTCCCCCGATCCGTTCCAACTCGGCTCCAGCCGGTTTCCTCATCGAATTGGCTCACATACCAAACGGGGATGTTCTTCCGGTGCCCTGCGTCCTCAAGGAAGTAAGACTCGACCAGATCATCAAGGTTCGGCTGAAGCAGGTCGAGATAGGCGTCGATCAGCTCTTCGCGGGTCATCGCCCGATTCTCGATCATCCGTCTGAACGTATCCGCCTCGGCCTTGCCTTTCATGACAAGCAATCTGCCATGAATACGGGACATCAGCGTCAAGTCAAAATAGTCCCCGTCAGCACAGGCTTCATAGACCTCGCGCGTCCGCGCGGAAATCATATCCATTAGGCTTCTGGTTTGGCTCATATTCACGCCGCGCCGCGCGTCATCAAGCTCCACCAGCAACACCTGATACTCGGTCAGCTCGTTAAACAGGAACGTCGCATATTGAACGTCGCATTGATCCTCGGGGCCAAAATTGCGGTACTTCTGGATGGCGTCATAGGCATAGGAATATTCGATCGGCACAGCTGAATTGCGGATCGCGAACTTGCGCAGCGCCATTGTCGCGAGGAAGGCATCCACAGGTTCTCGATTCGAACCGGCGCCGGTTGCGATATTTTCATCAATGAAACGGTCAAGCCGGTCCAGATACTGTTGATCGACCAGACCGCCCTTGGCTTCCTGAAGCGCGAGCACCCCTTTGAACCGGAAGAACGGCGTCTCGATGTTTTCAATTGTCGCCCGCGCAACAGTTTCCTGCCCGCCAGTCAGCAGCATTTCGATCAGTTGGAAGGCAAAGCGGTCACGGTTCCACGCATCCATCTTGCGCGACGCACATTGCCGCGCGGTCGAGATTGTGACAGCCCCAAATGCTTCGTTGGCAGACTGCGATGTAAAGATTTGCAGCGCGTTGGCGAGGTTCTCGTAGGCCACGTCAATTTCGCCGATCGAGCCCGCATAGTTACAAATCTCCGCCCCGCTCCGTAGCGACGAAAAGCCAAGGCAAGTGTAGCTGGGGGAGACTTCGCAAACCGTGTCATAATAGGCGGTCAGGTCGTCGATGTAAGCGCTGCGCAGCATATTAGGCGAGAACGAACCAACGGTCTGGTCCGACAGCAGAATGCGCGCCTCGTTAGAGGATGGAAACTCCGCAATGATCTGATCCAGTGACGACAACGCCGTTTCATAGGCGGCCAGCCGCTCCTTTGTCGGCAGGCCCGCGTTGATGCGGTTCGACTCCGCGATGGCCTGATTGAGCAGCGATGCAGGGTCTGCAAATGCGGGTGATTTCAGAAACAGCGTTGATGCCAGTAGCCCCAGCACCAGTGTTTTGATCTTCATAAGCTTCAGTCCTCTCTTTTGTGCGCTCGTCTGCTCTTGCGTTTCGGATACGCGCCCTTTCGCCAAAGCCATGCGGGGCCGGAGGCATCTCTGCGCGTCCGGCCCCGCATGGCCCTGTTCCGGTTAAAAGTTCTCGTTCTGGTATTTGCTGACGAAGTTCTGGAAGTAGGAGAAATTGTCCTCAACCATTTGCCGGTCTTCGAGCCTCACACAGGAAAACGTCGTCGGCCCACCAGAGCCGTTGATCGTCAACTCACCTGCGATCTGCACGAAGGACAGATCCGAAATCAGCAGGTTTTCGTCCGTCACACCAACAACCGTCGCATAGCTGCGGCTTTCCTCGATATGCTCCAGATCCGTCGCGACGAACTGCCCCCACCAAGACGGCTGGTTCGTTGTGAAATCATAGAATGACATCATCGCCTGATACTCGACAGGGCGCGGCCCGTTGAACTCAATATAGCGGATCGTGCCGTAATACGGCTCGTCAAATACCGAGAAGAACAGCGTCCCCATTGTCGAGAAATGCCCGTTATTCGTTGGCTGGCAGTCAAACATCTGCGACGGGAAATCGCTCCGGAACCCCGCTTGCGCGGCTTCCCACTCAGCTTGGTCGCCCGCAACCTCCGCTTCGATATCCTCACGGATCAAACGCATCATATCCGCCATCATCCGCGGCAAGGCAGTCGCCACACCCATCGTCACGCGCTGCGGCTCGACGTTGATATAGGGCAGGTCACTGCGACAGAACTGCTCCATCGCGGCTTGCGTGCCACGGCCCCAAACGCCGTCGATGGCCATTTCGTAGGGATAATGCCCGTAGGTCTGTAGCAGCTCCTGCGCCAGCATCCGCTCCACCACCGGCAGGCCGTTGAAGGTATTTCTGATCGCCGCCATGTACGGTGCGCAGACGGTCGGGAAGGTGCCGCCGCAGCCCCGCGCGCCGTCAAGATTGGTGCAGGTCAAGCCCTTGCCAACCTGCCGCCCGTTCAGGGTTGTGGTGCATTCCGAGGCCCCGTTTTGCGCCTCGCAATTGATGGATAGCCCGTTCGAATAGCCGATCTGCGCACCGAAGGCATTGCCGCATTCAAAGCTCAGCGTTGCCTCCGCGCAGCTGCCACTTTCGCAGAACAGCACCGCTGGTGCATCATCCTGCCCCTCGTAATTCGCGCATGCGGCCAGTACCGGCATCACCCAAGCGAGGCTCAGAAAGAGGCTCGTAAAAATAATCTTCTTCATCGCGTCGCTCCCGTGGTGCGTCAACTTTCCCGCACCCCTGCGATAGAGCCCGCGCGGCCCCCCTTTTCAAGTATCCATATGAGACAAAACCCGCTCTCTTTTGCGCCCTCGCGGCAGTGTCATTCGCCCATGCTGATACAAAAAAGGCCGCAGCGGTTTCCCGCCACGGCCCAAATTTCAGGGATGTTCCAGCTTATTGCAGGTCGACAAAAATCGCAGAGTCGACGCCCGCCTCCGCCAGTGCTTTCTTGATCTGGTCAATCGCCGCCACGTCGGGCGAGCTAACCACGACCACGTCATTCACCATCAGCGAATAGAGCGTCATGCTGGTATCTTCTTCGGCTTCCGGCGTGGCAGGCGTTTCCGCCTCGTTTCCGGCCAGATATTCCGCCGCAGCGGCGCGGGATTTTGGCCCCCACTGCCCGTCATAGGAAACGCCGATCGTATACTGGGTATCCATCGTCGTTTCGCGGCTCACGGTCCGGCCCGCGTTCAGGTCGCGGATTACGGCTTGTAGCCTTGCAGAATCGGTGATCCGCTCCGGCACGAATACATTCGCACATGTTTCCACGTCGCGGTATTGCGTGACCGTCTGCGAGCCACGATCGTTCGCGACCGCACCGCCAATGACCGCGCCGATGGCGGCCGCGCCATCATCGCCCGTAACCGCTTTGCCCAACAGCCCGCCAATCAGCGCACCCCCGAGGATGTTCCCTGCCGGAGCGCCATTGATTACCTCGTCATAGGGTACGCTCTCAACGCTACAACGTGTCTCGTAATAACCGGCCGCGGCCTGTGAGGCCACGAGTGCTGAAGCTGCTGCAAGTGTCAGAATTTTCATATCGGTGCTCCGTTATCCCGCCCTCGGGCGGTTGCTTGTTTAGCGAAGTTGGCTCCGAGTCGGGCAGAAGGCCCGCTCACAACTTTTACGCTAACTGTCTAGCGCTCTGGAACTGTGATATTCAATAACGCCCTTCTAAACAGAGGTTTATTTGGGCGATAAACCGCGCGTCTCCTACAAGAAATTGAGGCGCGAACGGTCCCCCACCATTCGCGCCTCTGGCTTTCGTATGACTGTTTTCAGCAGCGTTATCCGCGTCCCTTGCCGTTGCCGCGCGGTGCGGCCCCCCGATCATGCCCCCTGCCCTGATCTCCGGCTGCACCGGCCGCTGCATTCCGGTTCGCTCCGGGTGTTTCCGGCCGCCCGCGCTCTGCCTCCGCCTCCCTGTTACCGCGCGCCGGACGCGTCTGCGTCTCGGATGCGGGCGCGCTGGTTGGCTCCGCGGCGGCAGGTGCTGACGGTTCTGCAACCGTCGGTGCGACGACTGGCGCAGGTGCCGGTGCTGGCGTGCTGGGGCTGCCCTCGGCGCTGCCGCTTGATCCGTCGCTATAATTGCGGCTGGAGGTGGTGATTTCGGTCATGACCTTGGCGTTTGTCGTCTGGTCATCGCTCCGTTCGGTGCTCCGTGCCGCGCGCTGGTGGCTCGAAGGCGGCGATAGCACGCAGGTTCCACCGTTTTCACACAGCTCGCTTGTCGAGACACAGCCCGAAATCCCCAGCGCCGCCACCAGCAAGATCATCCCCCGATAAAAATTCTTCGACATACCGCTTCCCCAGATCGACGCGCATCGTCTCGCCCCAGCTCACGCGCTGCACAAAAGGGGTAACGGAGTCTCGAAAGTATATATTAGGGCGCGAAGGAATATTTTTTTCGTTTCGCGTCACTTTTTTCGGATTTCACGATTTGGTCATCGCCTTTGCGATGATCGCGGGTGGACTGTCCGTCTCAGCGTACTATCGTGCCATCTGAGATCTGACATATCGAATCTGAGCCCGAAAGGAACAGACCATGAAGCTATTATCCTCAGTGATTGCATTCGCAGCGCTTGCAGCACCGGCCTTTGCGGCAGGCCACGCAGCCACAGGTGACGCGGCTGCCGGCGAAGACGCCTTTAACCGTCAATGCGCCAGCTGCCACATCGCAGCTGATGCCGATGGCAATGTTCTCGCTGGCCGCAATGGCCGCAGCGGGCCGAACCTTTACGGTATTGCCGGCGGCACCCCCGGTTCTGGTGACTTCCGCTACGGTGCGTCGCTGGTTGCTTATGGCGAAACTGGCGCCGTCTGGACCGAAGAAAATTTCGTCGCTTATGTGATGGATCCGACAGGCTACCTCCGTGAAGCGCTCGACGACAGCCGCGCTCGCGCCAAAATGGCCTATCGCGTGCGCTCCGAAGAAGATGCCGTAAACCTCTACGCCTACCTCGCCCAGTTCGGCGATATGTAAATAAAATTAAGGGCCATCGTCCTGTGCATTAAGGGCTGCCGATCCGCTCGGCGGCCCTTTTTTGTGCCAAATGACGTGTTTCCTAACCGTTCGTTAAATTGCTGCGGGTGCGATATGCATAAGATGTGCATCGATTGTGCATCAGTTGTGCATCGCCCATTTTGCCGTTCAGGGCAGCATGTCGCCAAAAATCTCCGCCGCATGTTCAGCGAGGTAAATCCGCAGCCAAGGGGTGTATTTCTGGGGGCTGGTTTCCGTCTCGGCCAGCAACGCGCCAATGTCGATCCAGCAGGTGTCCATCACCTCGTCCGCATTCAGCGCGAGCGGCAAATCCTGCGTCGCCTCGACGACGAAAACCTCAGCGACCTCATGTTCGGTCAACCCGCCGCCCACATCCGCTCGATACTCCACCGTGTGCCTGTAAACGGGCGAAACCCCTTTGATTCCAAGCTCTTCCTCAAGCCGTCGCACCGCGCAATCTTGCGCTTTCTCGCCCCAATGGGGATGCGTACAGCAGGTATTCGCCCATAGTCCGGGCGTATGGTACTTACCCAAAGCACGCCGTTGGATCAGCACATCCCGCCCGCGCATCACAAAGACGCTCACCGCCTTGTGGCGGAGCCCCTTCACATGCACTTCCAGCTTTTCAACCGGCGTCAACCTGCCCTTAACCCAGGCCGGGATATAATGCTCCATGCGGCTGCCAATAGCGGCTTCCATCATCGGTTCCAAGTCCGCGCAATGCACAGATGGGGGTCAATACATGCGAATCAACAAATGTGATTCGTTCGCCAAAATCGGGTTTTCTGGCGTGATAGCGCTAGCAATCCAGTGCTTCATCATATTCGACCCCCGTTTCGGTAAATTTTTTTTACCAATTTAATCCCTTGAAAATAAGTGCTTAGCGTTTCGCGTAAGGGAAGAAGTTAGAGAAACATCGCAATGTTGGTTTGATTTGTTGGCTCCGAACCATACTCTCCCGATAGCCGGACCTGTTACTCGTGTAGGGTGGCGGTTCCGCTAGTCGAAATACTCGACAGCTTAATGGGAGGAATACATGAGTGAATCCAAACTGAACCGCCGTTCATTCTTGAAGAAGACGGCGCTCGCTGGTGGTGCATCCGCTGGCGCATTGGCAGCCCCCGCCGTTCTGGCTCAGGCGCCGATCGTTCTGAAAATGCAGACCTCTTGGGGCGCATCGAACATCTGGGACGAATTCGCAAAAGACTACGCATCCCGCGTGGATGAAATGTCTGGCGGTCGCCTCAAGATCGAAGTGCTTCCAGCCGGCGCCGTTGTTGGCGCATTCCAGGTGCTCGACGCAGTGAACGACGGTGTTCTCGACGCCGCACACTCCGTTCCTGTGTACTGGTACGGTAAGAGCAAGGCCGCATCCCTCTTTGGCACTGGCCCTGTCTTCGGCGGTTCTGCAACCACCATGCTCAGCTGGTTCTACGAAGGTGGCGGCGCAGAGCTCTACCGCGAACTGACGCAGGATATCCTTGGCCTCGACGTGGTTGGCTACATGGGCTTCCCGATGTTTGCTCAGCCTTTCGGCTGGTTCAAAGGCGAAGTGAACGCTGCAGCAGACCTCAACGGCTTCAAGTACCGCACCGTTGGCCTCGCGGCAGACCTTCTTCAGGAAATGGGTATGTCGGTTGCTCAGCTTCCGGGTGGCGAAATCGTCCCCGCTATGGAGCGCGGCGTGATCGACGCATTCGAGTTCAACAACCCGTCGTCGGACAAAGACTTCGGCGCCCATGACGTGGCGAAGAACTACTACCTGTCGTCCTATCACCAGGCGTCCGAGAGCTTCGAATTCTTGTTCAACAAGTTCACGCTCGAAGACCTCGACCCCGATCTTCAGGCGATCCTGAAATACGGCGTTGAAGCTGCTTCCACAGCCAACACTGCAAAGGCGATGCGTCGCTATTCCGCAGACCTCAAGTGGCTTCAGGAAGACGCAGGCGTCACCGTGCACCGCACCTCGAAAGAGATCCTCGATGCACAGCTGAAGGCATGGGACACTCTGATCCCGACGCTCGAAGAAGACCCGTTCATGAAGAAAACCCTCGACAGCCAGCGCGCATGGGTCGAGCAGGTTGCCTACTACGAAATCATGAACGCACCGGATTTCGCCCTGGCATACGACCACTACTTCCCAGGCAAACTCAAACTCTAATCCGGTTGAGATCGCGTACTCAAAAAGTGGTCCGGCAAGGCGCTCTTGCCGGACCTTTCAACACAAAACCGTGGTATCCTGAAAATGATTGGATTTATCCGGCTCGCCGACTCCCTTTCCGCATGGTTCGGAAAGGCATTCGCCTGGCTCATTGTCCTGATGGCTGTTGGCACAGGCTATGAAGTTTTCGTGCGCTACGTTCTGAACAGCCCGACCGCATGGGCGCTCGACGTATCGTTTATCATGTACGGAACGCTGTTCATGATGGGAGGGGCCTATACCCTGTCGCGTGGTGGCCACGTTCGGGGCGATTTCCTCTACCGGCTCTGGCAGCCGCGCACCCAGGCGAAGGTCGATCTGTTTCTGTATCTGATCTTCTTCTTCCCCGGTGTTTTTGCGCTCATTTTTACAGGCTGGAAATATTCCTCCCGTTCTTGGGGTTACACCGAAGTTTCGGTGAACAGCCCTGCCGGCATCCCGATCTTCCAGTTCAAGACGGTGATGGTCGCCGCTGGCATCCTCCTGTTCATCCAGGGTATCGCCCAGATCATGCGCTGCATTCACTGCATCCGCACGAATGAATGGCTCGCTGCCGAAGAAGACGTCATGGAAACGGAAGACCTGTTGCTCAAGAAAGCACAGGAAGAAGGTAAAGGAACAGGCGAATGACGGATCCACAAATCGCCCTGATGATGTTGGGGCTGTTTATCCTCATCGTATTTTTGGGCTTTCCGATTGCTTTCACGCTGATGGCGATGGGCATCGGCTTTGGCTACTACGCCTATTTCGACGCACGTCGCATGTGGCGCAATTTTGATAGGCTCGACGAAACAGCGAGCTGGTGGGACAGTTTTTCGACCTACATAGAGGGGTTCTTAAACAATCGAATATTCGATTTGTTTATCAACCAGACCTTCACTGTGATGTCGAACGAAGTGCTGACCGCCGTGCCGCTCTTCCTGTTCATGGGCTATATCGTTGAACGCGCCAACATCGTTGATCGCTTGTTCTCGACCCTCAACATCGCAGCCCGCAACTTGCCCGGCTCGATGGGTGTCGCTGCTCTGATCACCTGTGCGCTCTTCGCGACGGCGACAGGTATCGTTGGTGCGGTTGTAACGCTCATGGGCCTTCTCGCCCTGCCGCAAATGCTGCGCGCACGGTACGATCCCTCCTTTGCATCCGGCATCATCTGCGCTGGCGGAACGCTCGGTATCCTGATCCCGCCCTCGATCATGTTGATCGTCTACGCGGCGGCATCCGGTGTCTCGATTGTGCGGCTTTATGCTGGCGCATTGCTTCCGGGCTTCACGCTGGTGGGAATGTACTTGATCTACGTTATCGGTCGCTCGATCCTCCAACCACAGATCGCGCCGCGCCCGACCAAAGAAGAGGTTCCGGACGTTCCGTTCACCAAGCTCATGTTCATGGTGCTGACCTCCTTCTTCCCGCTGGCATTCCTGATCTTCGCGGTTCTGGGTTCGATCTTGTTCGGCCTTGCAACCCCGACCGAGGCCGCATCGATCGGCGCGCTGGGCGGTATCGTGCTTGCCTTTGCATATCGTGCGATGACTTGGGAACGGATGCGCGAAAGCGTTTACCTGACGGTCCGCACCACCGCGATGGTGTGCTGGCTGTTCGTCGGTTCTTACACGTTCTCCTCGGTGTTCTCCTACCTCGGTGGCGAGCATGTGATTTCGGAGTTCGTTCAAGGCCTCGACATCTCGCCGCTGGCTTTCTTGCTGATGGCGCAGTTGATCATCTTCCTCTTGGGTTGGCCGCTGGAATGGTCGGAGATCATCATTATCTTCGTACCAATCTTCCTGCCGCTTCTGCCGTTCTTCGGGATTGATCCGCTGTTCTTCGGCATCCTCGTGGCGCTGAACCTGCAAACATCGTTCCTGACGCCACCAATGGCCATGTCCGCGTACTATCTCAAGGGGATTGCCCCGCCAGAGGTACGCCTGACCCAGATCTTCTCCGGCGTGATGCCTTTCCTGTTCTGTGTCTTCATAGCTATGGCGCTCATGTACATCTTCCCGCAGATCGTCTTCTATCTCCCCGAGGCGATGTATGGCGGATAAGTCCATGCCACTCATCTCTCTCCCAGTTTCCGAACTGGGAGAGAGGCTTTCAACCGGCGCGTTGACAGCGCGTGAGGTTGCTGATGCATTTTTGCTTCAAATCGAACAGTCTGAACCGACTGTGAAAGCCTTCGCCCACCACGATGCTGGCTTTGTGCGGCATCAGGCTGACGCGATGGACAATTACCGTCGATCAGGGCGATCCATTGGCGCCCTTCACGGGTTGCCGGTTGCCCTCAAAGACATCATCGACACTGCAAAAATTCCCACCGAGAACGGCACCAAGATCGATGCGGGGCGCGTCCCTTTGCATGATGCATGGGTGGTTCAGCGCCTGAAGTCTGCCGGTGCTGTTTTGATGGGCAAAACCGCGACCGCTGAACTCGCCTACCTTCATCCCTCTGAGACAACGAACCCGCACAATCCCGAGCACACGCCGGGCGGTTCCTCGTCCGGTTCTGCGGCGGCGGTTGCGGCGGGTATGGTACCTTTCGCCATCGGCACTCAAACCGGCGGCTCTGTGATCCGCCCTGCTGCCTATTGCGGTGTGACCGGCTTCAAGCCGACGTTTGGCGCGATCCCGCGCACGGGTATTTTGCAGCAATCCCAAAGCCTCGACACGGTGGGCCTTTTCGGGCGCCGCCCCGAGGATGTCGCGCTGTTGGGTGATGTGCTCTTCGGTTACGATCCCGCCGATCCGGCAACCAGCATGGCGCCGCCGGCACGTCTCCACGAAATTTGCACCGCCGCGCCGCCCGTGCCGCCGGTCTTTGCTTTCGTCCGCCCACCGGGATGGGAAAAAGCCGACCCGCAAACCCACGCTGCATTCGAAGAGATCGCCGCCGCCTTGGGCGAAGAGCGTTGCTTCGAGGTTGAACTGCCCACCCATTTTGCCGATGCGATCGAGTTGCGCGCGCGTGTCAACTTCGTCGAAATGGTCAAGAACTACCGCACCTATCTCCGCGCCGGTCCCGAGAACCTCTCGCCCGAGTTGCAGGATGCGGTCCAGCAGGGCAGCGCGACACTGGCAAAGGATTACCTCGCTGCGTTGGACTGGCCAGATGTCCTCTATTCCGGCCTCGGAGAGATCTTCGAACGCGCCGACGCCATCCTTACGCCCGCCGCCTTGGGCCCCGCACCAAAAGGGCTCGGCTCGACGGGCGATGCGATTTTCAACAGTATCTGGACGTTCCTCGGAACGCCCGCAGTCACAATTCCGGCAATGACCTCCGAGGAAGGGCTCCCGATGGGCGTTCAGCTTGTCGGGCCACGCGGCGAAGACGCGCGGCTCCTCCGCTCCGCGCGGTGGTTGTTGGAATGGATCGAAACCCTAAGCGACGCATGAGGAAGCACGCATGGATAGATTGATGGCAACTTTGGCCTTTCTTGTATTGCTCGGGTTCTTGGGAATCCTTGGATACTTCGTACCCTCGCCGGATCTTCTTGGCGTTATCGCGCTGACCCTTGGTTTGGCCGGCTTCGACATGCTGCGCTCGGCATGGCGCAAGAAAGACTGAAATGACTTCTCGTCCGGTCATCTGGTTTCCGAGAAAGCTCTCGGAGGCCACTCTCGCCCGCGCACGCAGCACCTATGATGTTATCGTAAATGAGGCCGATACCCCCGGAACGGCGGAGGCGATCATTGCAATGAGCGCGCAAGTGGATGCGATGGTCCCTTGCCATTCCGAGCATTTCAGTGCCGATGTCGTAGCAGCGCTTGATCCGCGGCTAAAGATCGTAGCGAACCATTCCGTCGGCGTTGATCATTGCGATCTTCCCGCGCTCAAGGCACGGGGCATCACCGTTACCAACACGCCTGATGTCCTTTCCGATGCCACGGCCGAAATCGCAATGCTGCTCATGCTCGGCGCCGCTCGGCGCGCCGTTGAAGGCGATGCGCTGGTGCGGGATGGCAAGTGGTCGGATTGGTCGCCTGCTTTCATGGTCGGAAAGCAGGTTTCCGGCGCACGTTTGGGGATCATCGGCATGGGGCGCGTCGGGCGCGCCTTCGCTGAAAAGGCGCGCGGTTTCGGGATGGATATTCACTACCACAACCGCACGCGCCTAGTTGAAGCAGACGAGCACGGCGCCACTTATCATCCAACTTTGGAGACGCTCCTGCCCGAGGTGGATTTCATCTCGCTACATTGCCCTGCAACGCCCGAGACAACGGATTTGATCAACACTACGACACTGGCGAAAATGCGCGACGGTGCGGTTCTGGTAAACACAGCGCGCGGCGCCCTCGTAGATGAGGATGCCCTGATCGCCGCACTCTCCTCGGGTAAGATCAGCGCGGCAGGCCTCGATTGCTTCAAGGTTGAACCCGGCGGTAATCCGCAGTTCGCGCAGTTCCCGCAGGTGATGATGCTCCCACATATCGGCAGCGCCACCCGCGCCACCCGCGATGCAATGGGCTTCCGAGCTTTGGATAATCTTGATGCGTTTTTCGCGGGAAAAGATCCGCGCGATAGGCTGGTGTGAGCAGCACAAAGCGTCACAATGACGTCATGCCCAATTGCCCCGCACGGTGTTCTCCGCCAAATGGGGGGGACAGCTCTTGGGAAGACCTGATGTTCGATGCAAAAGCGCGCCTGCTGATTGACCCACCGTTGAACCGTCTTGGCGGGGTACTGGCGCGTGCCGGTATCTCGGCTGATAGTGTTACGATTGCAGGTCTTGTGTTTGGTCTGATCGGCGCAACTTTTATCACCTTTGGCGCTTTTGAATGGGCGTTGCTCTTTATCTTGATAAACCGATTTGCCGACGGGCTCGACGGTGCCATCGCGCGCGCCTCGGCCAAAACGGGCTTTGGCGGATACCTTGATATCACGGCGGATTTCCTCTTCTATGGGGCGATCCCATTGGGCTTTGCGCTCTATGATCCGCAGGCCAATGCTGTGGCCGCAGGTTTCCTCCTCCTGTCCTTTTATGTGAATGGCACGAGCTTCTTGGGCTATGCGATCCTTGCGGAAAAGACAGGCATGGAATCCCGCGAGCATGGGATCAAGTCGCTCTATTATTCGAATGGCCTCCTCGAAGGGTCGGAAACCATCGCGTTCTTTGTTCTGATCTGTTTGTTGCCCACAAGTTTCTTTTGGGCGGCGCTGGTGTTCGGCGCGCTATGCTTTGTGACCGCGGCTCTGCGGATCAATGCAGCGCGCCTGATCTTCACCGCGACCGAAAAGGACGGCTAAGCCTTCGAGGCCGGTTGCAAACTGGCAGGTTTCCGTCATTCGACGCCGCTTTTGATGATGCGGTCCCGATCCTTCGTATTAGGTAAGGCGCAGGGCAAATTACGGAGAACGGACGATGGCGCTGCTTTTGGGTGTTGATACCGGCGGAACCTATACAGACGCTGTTATCGTCGATGATGAAAGCGATGTCGTGATCGCCAAGGCCAAGGCTCTCACGTCGCGCCCCGATCTCTCTCAAGGTATCGGAGAAGCCATTGGCGCGGTGCTCGCGCAATCGGGCATATCCTCGGATCGGATCGAGATGGTGTCTCTTTCCACAACGCTCGCGACCAATGCGCTCGTCGAAGGGCAGGGCGGTCGGATTGCCCTGATCTTCATAGGCTTCGACGAAGCAGAGTTCGGGCGCGCGGGGCTGGCCGAGGCTGTTGGAAATGATCCTGTCATCAGAGTCGCAGGCGGGCATTCCCATTCTGGTGGTGAAAGTGAACCGCTGGATATGGAGGCGCTGGAGGCCGCGATTGTTGCGCTTCCTGCCGATATTACCGGCATCGCTGTCGCGGCGCGGTTCGCCACGCGCAATCCGGCGCATGAGGTCGCCGCGCGGGATGCAGCGCTGCGCCTCCGGTCAATCCCCGTCACCTGTTCACATGAGCTGTCGTCTGCGCTCGGCGGCCCGAAACGCGCCCTGACGGCCGTACTCAATGCGCGGCTGATAGGCCTGGTCGACCGTTTGATCCGCGCTTGTGAAGGCCACCTCGTCCATCTCGGCATTCAAGCACGGCTGATGGTCGTGCGCGGTGACGGGGCGCTTGTCTCCGCCGAACTGGCCAAGGTCAAACCCATCGAAACGATCCTGAGCGGCCCCGCGGCTTCTATCGCTGGCGCAAGTTGGCTCACTGGTGAAATCGATGGGCTGGTTTCTGATATTGGAGGCACGACAACGGATATCTGTCTCCTGAAGGACGGCAAACCGAGCATTGACCCTAATGGCGCGCGAGTCGGTAAATTCCGCACCATGGTCGAAGCGGTGGCGATGCGTACATGGGGTCTGGGTGGTGATAGCGAGGTGCATGTGCTCGAGGGCCTCAGCGGCGGCTTGCGCCTTGGCCCACGTCGCGTCATGCCGATTTCCCTGCTAGCGCAACACCACCCCGATCTTGTGCATTCCACCCTTGATAGTGCCTTGAGCAAGGATGTCTCCACGCCGGAGATGGGAAGTTTCGTTGTGCCACTTTGGTCAACCCCGCCTGTTGGTCTGGATCAGCGGGAACAGTCCATAGCGGACCGCCTCGGCGATGGTCCGGTGCCGCGCGCGCAGGCGGTCAAAACGCGGCTCGAAGGTCCGGCGCTCATGCGCCTTGTTTCTCGCGGTCATGTGGTACTGGCTGGCGTCACACCCTCGGACGCTGCTCATGTCCTTGGCATGGGGGATCGTTGGGATGCAGAAGCAGCCGAAAAGGCGCTCACTTTGTTTGCACGGCGGCGCATTGGATCAGGGGATAGGATCGCCACCTCGTCGCAAGAAGTGGCAGAAATGATCATCGCCCAACTGCAAAAGCAAACAGCCGATTGCCTGCTCGAAGCGGCCTTTGCCGATGATAGCCGTGCGTGGTCAGCTGATCCCGAGAGCCTTGCCGCGCATGAACTGGTCGCCGCCGGTCTGGATCGGCATCGCGGCATTATCCAGACACAAGTTTCGCTGGCTGTTCCCGTCATTGGCCTCGGCGCCTCGGCGGCCAGCTTCTATCCACCTGTTGGCGAGCGCCTTGGCACCAAGTTGGTCATTCCTGAACACGCAGATGTCGCCAATGCCGTCGGCGCTGTTGTCGGGCAAGTGTCTATGCAAGTCTCCGGAAGCGTCACGAGTGGTGGTGAGGGAAATTACATCGTGCATCTTGCCGAAGGTCCGATGCGCCTGACCCGACGCGATGAAGCCCTTGCTCTCTTGCAAGACCATCTCGAGGAACAAGCCCGCGCTCTCGCCCGCGATGCTGGGGTCGAGGAGATACGCATCACCGTCGCGCAGGATGTCCGCGAGGTACAGGTCGAAAACCAGTCGATGTTCATCGAAGCAGAAATTCGAGTCACAGCCCAAGGTCGCCCGCGCATCGCGGTCGAATGAAACACCGTTGGACACCGCGTAATGAAGGGTCTATCGCTGCTCGCGATTGATACCGCAGCGTCATAGGGGGTTTTTATGACCATTCGCGCACTTGTCTGGGGCGAAAACGTTCATGAGCAAAAGAACAAAGTGGTCGCCGACCTATATCCAACAGGCATGCATTCTTGCATCGCCGATGCGCTGAACAGCGATCCGGCAATTTCAGCAACGTCGGCAACCCTACAAGATCCCGAGCACGGCTTAACCGAGGCGCGCCTCAAAGAGACTGACGTTCTCTTGTGGTGGGGGCACGCCGCGCATGGCGATGTCGAAGATGCCATCGTCGAGCGTGTGGCCGAACATGTGTGGTCTGGGATGGGTCTGATAGTTTTGCATTCGGGTCACTTTTCAAAGATTTTCAAGCGCCTGATGGGAACCCCGTGCAACCTGACCTGGCGCGAGGCCGGCGAGCGCGAGCGTCTTTGGCTGACCAGCCGAAACCACCCGATCGCCGCAGGATTACCGGATCATTTCGAACTGGAAAACGAAGAAATGTACGGCGAACCATTTGGCATTCCCGAACCGATGGAAACGGTATTTGTGAGCTGGTTCCAAGGCGGCGAAGTGTTCCGCTCTGGCGTGACCTACAAACGTGGCGCGGGCAATGTTTTCTACTTCCGCCCCGGTCACGAAACTTACCCCACCTATTACGACGAAAATGTCCGCACAGTGCTGCGGAATGCAGTGAAATGGGCACATAACCCTGCTGCTCGCATCGTGGACGTGAATGCCGCGCCCAACGTGCCTGTAGACGAGGCGCTAGAGCCAATCGAAGAACGCGGCCCGCGCCTGCATCATGATGGTGAGGAGGGTTTCAGATGAGCGAGATCAGGGTTCTCATCGTCGGCACTGGCGGCATGGCAAATGCGCATGCCGAAGCTTATGCCGATATGGACGGCGTCACAGTTTGCGCCGGAATAGATACGAGCCCCGAGCGCCTCGCCGCTTTCTGCGCCAAACATAACATTGCGAATAGCTTTGCCTCTGTAGAAGAGGCGCTTGCTTGGGGTGAATTCGACGCCGTGTCGAACGTCACTCCCGATGGTGTGCATCACGCAACGACGATGCCCTTTTTGGCCGCTGGCAAGCATGTTCTCTGTGAAAAGCCGCTCGCCGTGACGGTCAGCGATGCCGAGGAAATGGCGACTGCGGCCGAGGCATCCGGTGTGGTGAACATGGTGAACCTGTCGTATCGCAACGGTGCCGCGTTGATCCGCGCTGCCGAGTTGGTTGCCGAGGGCGCCATTGGCGAGGTACGCCATTTCGAGGCCTCCTACTTGCAAAGCTGGCTGACCCAGCCTGCGTGGGGTGAGTGGTCGACCAATGATACATGGCTATGGCGTCTCTCGAAGGCACATGGATCAAAAGGCGTGCTTGGCGATGTTGGTGTTCATATCCTCGATTTCGCTACCTATGCCGCATGCTCTGACGCAGAGTCTGTGTCCTGTAATCTTACCACTTTCGATAAGGCCCCGGGCGGCAAGATCGGCGATTATACATTGGACGCCAATGATAGCTTCACGCTGCAAATGAACCTTGCGAACGGCGCTGTTGGGGTCGTGCATTCCAGCCGCATGGCGTCAGGCTACTTCAATGACCTGTTCTTGCGCCTGCACGGCACCAAGGGTGGGCTTGATGTGCGCTTTGAGGGCAACAAGAGCATCCTGCGCGGCTGTTTGGGTGACGACCTCTTCACCGCAACCTGGCGAGATATCGAAGTGCCAGCGGTTCAAACGAACTATCAGCGGTTCATCGCGGCGATCCGTTCTGGTGTTCAAGTCTCCCCCGATTTCCGCCGTGGCGCGATGTTGCAGCGGGTGATGGATGCGGCCGAGCGTTCCGATGCCGCTGACGCGCGCATGTTGCCGGTCTGATCCATTAACAGCTTCTTCACCCGCGTGAGGCACTTTGTACGCGGGTGAAGGAGTTTTGGGATGAGTGATTTGGCGAATGCGCCGGTCATCATCAAACGGAAGAAAGTTGTAAAAGGCGATGGGCATCATGGCGGTGCCTGGAAAGTCGCCTATGCAGATTTCGTAACCGCGATGATGGCCTTTTTCATGCTGATGTGGCTGCTCAACGCCACGACAGAGCAACAGCGGAAAGGTCTGGCGGATTACTTCTCCCCGACGTTGCCGCTTAATCGTATTTCCTCTGGCGGCGACGGGATGTTCGGCGGAACCAATATCTTCAGCCAGGATAAGCTTGCCGAGGATGGTACTGGCGGCACCGAATTCGATAGCCTCCCGAGCGATATTACCGATGAGGAGGATCTCGATGCGCTGAGCGTTGCCGAGACGCGTTCATTGACCGAGGTAGAAGCTGTCCTGATCGGGCGCGGTGGCGAAAGCCTTCTTTCCGATCTCGAACTTCAGCATGTCGTGAGCAGGATCAGTTCTGAAGGTTTGATTCTTGAGGTCTACTCGCGGCCGGATTTCCCTTTGTTTGAGCCTAAAACAGATGAGATCATGCCCATTTTGGAAAGCATTCTGGCGGTGTTTGCCGAGGCTTTTCAGCTGGTCGAAAACCCAGTCGCTGTCAGGGGTTTCACCGCATCCCGCCCGATTGTTCTGCGCGAGCCGCAGATTTGGCGCAGTTCCATTTCCCGCGCAGATGCCGCGCGCAGTTTACTCGAGTCAAAGGGTCTTCCATCAGCTCAAATAGAGTCTGTTTCCGGCTTTGGCGATAGGAACCCTGCTGATCCCGACGGGTTCTCTCCGCGCAATGACCGTCTGGAGGTCGTCTTGATCCGTCTGACGCCCCAGAATGGCTAGGATTTGAGCTATTAGGGGGTTCTTAATCTCGTTGTCACAGGGTCTTTTCGAGCGTTGATGAACGGAAGGTCCCTATGTCAATTTCTTCTTCTCTGAATGCGAGCGTCGCTGGTTTGTCTGCAAATGCCAGCAAGCTTGCCGCCATTTCCGACAATATCGCCAATTCGGCGACTTTCGGATACAAGCGTGTCGTCACAGATTTTCATTCCATGGTTGTTGGCAGTGGCTCTGGTGCCTACGCGGCGGGCGGGGTGAGGACGACGAATATGCGCCTGATTGATCAGGGCGCGTCGCTTGTCACCTCTGAAAACGCGACCGATCTCGCGGTACGAGGCAGTGGCCTTCTTCCCGTCACGACAGAGGCCGCCGTTACGCTTGGCAATGGCGATTTTCCGCTTCTGATGACAATGACAGGTTCATTCCGTCCCGACGAACAAGGTTATCTGCGTAGCGAAAGCGGTTTGGTGCTTATGGGTTGGCCCGCTGCCGCAGACGGAACGATTCCAACCTTTTCGCGCGATACGCCCGATGGACTTGAGCCAATCCGGCTGAACGCGAACCAGTTCGTTGGTGAACCAACGACCGCGGTTGAAATCGCTGCAAACCTACCTGCGACATCAACAGTCGCCGGCGCGGCGGGCACGACCGAGGAACTGTCCGTCGAATATTTCGACAACCTAGGGAAATCGGAGAGCCTTGCCATCTCGTTTACCCCAACCGTCCCCGCGACAGGGGCGTCCAACAGTTGGACGATGACGATCCGTGACAGTGCATCTGGTGGAGCGTTGATCGGCGAGTACCAGCTTCAGTTCGACGATACCCGTGGCCTTGGTGGTACCCTCGCGTCGGTATCTACGATTTCCGGCGGAACATATGATCCGGTAAGCGGTGCCTTGTCCGTATCTGTCGCTGGCGGCCCTGTTGAAATTTCGATCGGCGCGCTGGGCGCAGCGGAAGGGATGACCCAGCTCTCAGATTCCTTCGCTCCGGTTTCGATCACTAAGAATGGCACATCGGTCGGCAACATGACGTCTGTTGATGTCGATGCAAATGGATTGGTCCGCGCGTCGTTCGACGTTGGCGTTTCGCGCGTGATCTACCAAATCCCCCTTGTCAATGTATCGAATATCAACGGTTTAGAGTCTCTCGACTACCAATCCTATCGCGCCTCGTCCGAGAGCGGGAGCTTCTTTCTCTGGGACGCAGGCGATGGGCCCACTGGCGATATCGTGAACTTCGCCCGTCAGGAATCGGCGACCGATGTTGCCGGTGAATTAACGGATCTTATCCAAACTCAGCGCGCCTATTCATCGAATGCAAAAGTCATCCAGACGGTCGATGAAATGCTGCAAGAAACAACCAATATCAAGCGATAGGACGTCGTAGCCATGAGCCTCTCGCACGCACTCTCCTTCGCCACATCGGGACTGACCGCAAACGCGCGCCGCGCAGAGCTTATTTCCTCCAATGTCGCCAATGCCATGACCGAAGGTTACGGTCGCAGGGAGCTGGCAGTTTCCGCTCAGACTATCGGCAACGCTGGCGCCGGTGTCAGGATTGACGGCGTAGTGCGACATGCTGATCCGCAATTGACCGCCGCGCGCCGGAACGCCGGCGCCGAAACCGGATATGAATCGCAGATGCAAGCGGCCTTCCGGCAAATCGAATCGCTCTTCGGAACGTCACCCGATGAACCGGGCCTCCTGCAGGATTTTAGCCGTCTAACCTCAGCCCTTATCGCAGCTGAAGCCGATCCCGCATCCACGCCCGCGCTCGAGATCGTGTCAGACAGCTTCGTGGCAATCGCCACTGCATTATCGCGCGGCACCGAGACCATGCAATCTGCTCGATCATTGGCGGATAGCCAGATCGACACGCTCGTTTCCGCTCTTTCGGCTGATTTGGAGCAAGTGGCGGTAATCAACCGCTCGATCCAACGCGCCGTTTTCTCCGGTGCGGAGACATCGTCTTTGATCGACCAACGGGAAAAAGTGCTCGATCGTGTTTCCGAGATTGTCCCTTTCCAACTTCTGACACGGGAAGACGGACAGGTCGCACTTCTGTCGCGGGGCGGGGTTCTACTGGTTGATGCCACAGCGGCTGATATTTCCTTTGAGACGACGCCATTGATCACCGCCGGGATGGACGCCGAAGCGGGTGTGCCACGCCCCTTGTTGCTGGGCGGGCAGTCATTCGATCTCGCGGCCATTACAGGCCGCCTCGGCGGCGGTTCCTTGGCAGCGGCTTTCGAAATGCGTGATGCGGTCTTTGTCGAGGGGCAGGCGCGGCTAGATTCCTTTGCCGCCGCACTGCTTCAGCGGTTGGAGGATCCTGCGCTTGACCCAAGCAACGGCGTTTCCAACCCCGGTATCCTGACGGATGCAGGTGCCAGTTTTGATCCCGCGAATGTTGTTGGCCTCACTGGGCGTCTACAATTGAACGCGGCACTTGATCCAGATGCCGGCGGCGCCACCTGGCGCTTGCGGGAGGGCATTGGCGCCACAACCCAAGCCGCCTCAGGTGACGGGCGACTTTTTGCGCGGCTGAGGGGAAGCCTCGGGCTGGGTTTTGCGGGTGGGGTGGCACATCAAACCACGCTCTACGATTCGCTCTCGCTCGACGCAGCCCGTAGCGCCAAAAGCCGCGTACGCGCCGAAGATCGCCAGATTGCGGCGCAAGCCCTTTTCGCCAGCCTGCGCGAAGCTGAAGCGGCAAAAGGCGTGGATACGGATTACGAATTGCAGTTGCTGATGCAGGTCGAACAAGCCTTCGCCGCGAATGCAAAAGTCATCGAAGTGGCAGGCACTCTCATGCAGCAACTTTTGGAGATCTAGTTATGACAATGCTCCGGATCGGAGATCTCAGTCAGCATTTCATCTCGCTGCGCCACGGTGTAGCGTTGCGCAGTGCCTTGGCAAAGCAAACCGAGCAGCTCGCATCGGGCCGGCATAGCGATCTCCCCCGCGCGCTGGGCGCTGCTCAGGCGCGCCATACGCAAGCCGCTTTCCGGCTGGGCGAGATATCGGAATATCTCACTTCCGCGAAGACGGCGGCACGTTTTGCCAGCGCCCAGCAGCTTGGGTTCGAGCAGATCAATGGCGCCCGCGAACTTTTGTCAGCCCGCCTGATCGATCCGGCAACAACACAGGCACCGGGCCAAATATCCGGCCATGCAGCTGCGGCAAAAGCCGCGTTTGCTGACGTCACCGCGGCGCTCAATGCTGCGACGGGCGGGCGTTATACTTTCGGTGGAACCTCGGTGAGCCAACCACCCCTGATAGGGGCTGACGCACATCTATTGGCACTGACCGCTACGCTCGCGGGCGGGGGAGTCGCTGACAGCATCGAGGCAGCAGTTAACACTTGGTTTGGAGCCGGTGGCGGTTATGAAACTACAGCGCTCCAAGGCGATGATCAGCCAGTGACGTTTCCGCTCGATGGTCATACGATGATCCGCCTTCCAGCAGGTGCCGCGCATGGTGCAATCCGCAATGTGCTGTCGGGACTCGCGCTAGCAGCAGTTGCCGGAGATCAGACCATTCCGCTCGATGACGCGACACGACAGGATTTGTTGCAACGGGCAGGGCGCGGCTTGCATCGCGCCGCAGGCCCGCTTGTGGATCTGATGGCGACCGTCGGTCAATCCCAATTTCGCATCGAGGTCACAACAGAACGGCTGACGGCAGAGCAGATTGAGCTGTCGCGCCATCATAATGATGCAACCTTGATCGAGATGGAGAGCACCGCAACGCGCATCCAACTTTTGCAGGTTCAATTGGAGACCCACTACACATTGGTCAATCGCCTTTCGCGGCTATCACTGGCGACCCTCTCGTGAGGCGAGCCCTTCTCAGAGCGCTTTGGCAGAGCCTCATTTGCATGATGGTATCGAGCGCAGCGATCGCAGAGGTACGCCTAAAAGATCTTGTTGAGTTTGATGGTGTTCGCGCCAACGATCTTGTCGGCTACGGCCTCGTCGTCGGCTTGAACGGCACGGGCGATGGCCTGCGTAACGCGCCGTTCACCGAGGAGATCATGACTAACATTCTCGAAAGGCTTGGTGTTAACGTGACCGGCGAGCAATTCAGGCCGCGCAATGTGGCCGCTGTTCTCGTCACGGCAACTCTGCCTCCATTCGCGCGCGCTGGCAGCCAGATAGATGTCACCGTTTCCGCAATCGGAGACTCATCAAGCCTGCTCGGAGGCACCCTGATCATGACACCGCTCTTTGCGGCGGATGGCGAGATCTACGCCGTTGCGCAAGGGGCGGTTCTCGCGGGCGGCGCCGTGGCGGCTGCGGCCGCCGCGGAAGTGACGCAAGGCGTCCCGACTTCGGGGTCCATTCCCGCTGGGGCGCGGGTAGAGCGGGAGGTGGAGTTCGACTTCTCGCAGATGCAGCGCCTCCGCATTGCCATGCGCACCCCCGATTTTTCGACGGCGGCAAAGGTCGAGCAGGTCATCAATGCCGCCTTCGGAAAGGAGGTCGCAATCATGCGCGACGCCGGAACAGTCGAATTGAACATTGCCGCAACGGGTTCGCCGTCGCCTGCACACGCTCTCAGCCGGATCGAAAACCTAAGTGTCACGCCCGAACGCCGCGCCCGCGTTGTGGTCGACCAGCGGTCCGGAACGATCGTGATGGGCAATGACGTCAGGATCAGCCCGGTCGCCGTAAGCCAAGGCGGTTTGACGCTGCAAATCGAAGAAGCGCCAATCGTGGTGCAACCCAATCCATTCTCGCAGGGCGAAACAGTGGTGGTCCCGCGCTCGACCGCGTCGCTGGAAGAAACGCAAGGAACTGGCTTTGCGTTGGTGCCAGGCGGGCAGAGCCTGTCCGATTTGGTGACAGGGTTGAACGCGCTGGGCGTCGCTCCGCGCGATCTTATTGACATTCTCAAGACTATCAGCGCCGCCGGCGCCCTTCATGCGGAGCTTGTCGTGCAGTAGAGCATCCGCAAAAATAGCCGTTTGCCATGCTGGCGCATTGCGATATGCCCGAGGACAGTAGCTTGAGGGTCGAAAATGTCTCCACTGCGCGGCATCAGTTTCAAGATCGCATCTGTCTGTGTTTTCATGGCGATGGCCAGCCTGATCAAGCTCTCTTCCGCCTACGTCCCTCCCGGGCAGGCAGTCTTCTTCCGTTCGTTCTTTGCGATTCCGGTACTGATTGCATGGCTCATGATGCGGGGTGAGTTGCGACACGGATTTCGCGCCAAAAATCCTATTGGCCATGTTTGGCGAGGGCTGGTCGGGACCATGGCGATGGGTCTTGGCTTTGCCGGTCTGGGGCTTTTGCCTCTCCCCGAGGTAACAGCAATTGGCTATGCGGCGCCGCTTCTGGTTGTTGTCTTCGCTGCAATGTTCCTTAACGAACAAGTTCGGGCTTTCCGGCTGAGCATGGTCGCCTTGGGCATGGTTGGTGTGTTTATCGTCCTCAGTCCGCGCCTGACCATTTCCGGCGCGCCCAATCCTAATGAAACCCTTGGCGTTATCGTGGTGCTCGGTGGCGCCATGTGTGCTGCGCTGGCGCAGGTCTTTGTGCGCAAACTGGTCGCAACCGAGGGTGCCGCAGCGATTGTTTTCTGGTTTTCGATTACAGCAAGCATCTTGTCTCTCACGACCCTTCCTTTCGGCTGGGTCATGCCGCCTGTATGGATATTGGCGGTTTTGGTGGTTGCTGGTCTATTGGGAGGTGTGGGGCAAATCCTGCTGACTTCCAGCTACCGCTTTGCGGATGCATCACTTGTCGCCCCGTTTGAATACACATCCATGCTGCTCGCGCTCGGCGTCGGCTATTTGTTCTTCGATGAAATACCAAGCCTGACAATGCTTGCCGGTGCTTCTGTAGTCATTGCCGCTGGCGTTATGATCATTCTTCGCGAGCGTCATCTCGGCTTGCAACGCGCTCGCCAACGCAAGGCAATGACCCCGCAGGGATAAAAAAACCCCGCCCATTGGCGGGGTTTCCAAAAATCCAAGCGGCGCAAAAAATCAGGCGCGTACGAGCTTTTCGTAGGATTCCGCGATATCCCGCGTCAGGGCCCCAACCTCGAAGCTATAGTCGCCGATCTGCCCGACAGGGGTTACTTCCGCAGCGGTACCTGTCAGCCAGCATTGCTCGAACCCTTCCAACTCCTCCGGCATGATCCGGCGCTCATGCACCGCAATGCCTTTTTCCTTAAGCATTTCGATAACAGTCTGCCGCGTAATACCATTGAGGATCGCATCGGGGATCGGCGTGTGTACTTCACCATCCTTGACGAAGAAGACATTCGCGCCGGTCGCCTCGGCCACATATCCGCGATAGTCCATGAATAGCGCGTCCGAACAGCCTTTCGCTTCTGCCGCATGTTTGGACATGGTGCAGATCATGTAAAGCCCAGCAGCTTTCGCCGCTGTGGGAATAGTCTCTGGCGACGGGCGTTTCCATTTTGCGATGTCGAGCTTCGCGCCCTTCATTTTTGCATCGCCATAATAGGCGCCCCATTCCCAGCAGGCTACAGCTATACGAACTGGATTACGCGACGATGCGACGCCCATATCTGGCCCCGCCCCGCGCCAAGCAACCGCGCGTACATAGGCGTCGGTCAAGCCGTTTGCCTCAAGCGCCGCGTATTTCGCGGCTTCAATTTCATCGACGCTGTAAGGGATCGGCATATCCAACAGCTCGCCAGATTTCAGCAACCGCTCCGAGTGTGCGCGGCTTTTGAAAATCGTGCCATTATAAGCCCGCTCGCCCTCAAACACCGACGAGGCGTAGTGCATTGCATGGGTCAGAATATGAACGTTGGCATCCCGCCACTCGACCAGCTTTCCATCAAGCCAGATCTTACCGTCCCGATCATCATAGCTACCGGTCATCATGACCCTCCATTTGCATATGTTTCGCAATTAGGTCCGAAACGGACATAAAGTTTCGTAAATTCGCACGATTCGCTATCAGTTGCGCCTTGGAGTGTCAACAAGACTGACGTATTATCGAGCGATCCAGGGTCAGGAGGATGCCATGTCCGAAGCAGGAAATCGTCATAGCGGGGAATCCCTGCTCTTTCTGACGGACGAGCAGCTGCGCAAGGGCATCGAGGCCATGTTCTTTGCCTATCGCGGCTTCACCGCAGATCCCGACCGTATCCTTGCTGATATGGCCTATGGCCGTGCGCACCATAGGGCAATCCACTTTATTGGCCGCAGTCCGGGAACGACCGTTAACAATCTTCTGGCGATTTTGGGCGTCACCAAGCAATCACTCAACCGCGTCCTACGCACTTTGATTCAGGATGGTTTGGTTGAAAGCCGAGTCGGGCGGCGCGATAAACGCGAACGCCATCTCCACCTCACTGCGCAGGGCGCGGAGCTGGAAGGCAAGTTATCGGATGCGCAACGCGAAAGGATGCGTGTCGCCTACCGTGCCGCAGGCCCCGCTGCCGTCGCTGGTTTCCGGCAGGTCTTGGAAGCGATGATGGACCCTGAGATCCGCCACCATTACGACCGTTTGAAAGATACGGGGGCCTGATGCGCGACGCACCCCACCTTTTGATCGTCGATGACGATGACCGCCTGCGGGATTTGCTCAAAACGTTCCTGATGCGGGCAGATTTCTTGGTCAGTACTGCCCGCGATGGCGCTCATGCCCGCCGCCTTTTGGGTGGCTTGCAATTTGATCTCATCGTGCTTGATGTCATGATGCCGGGGGAGGACGGGATCACGTTATGCGCCACCCTCCGCCAATCCATCAACACGCCGATTCTCCTGCTTACCGCAAAGAATGAAGCCGCCGATCGCATCGCAGGATTGGAGGCAGGTGCCGATGATTACCTCGCCAAACCCTTTGAGCCGAAAGAACTGCTCCTCCGTATCAACGCGATCCTGCGGCGCGTCCCTGCCGAGGTGGCGCAGCCGCAAAAACCCAAGCGCATCCGCATCGGCGAGCACGTTTTTGACACGGAGAAGAGCCAGCTATGGCACGGCGATGATCTTGTCCGGCTCACGTCGACCGAACAGCAGTTGATGAAGATTTTTTCCGAGCATCTGAATACACCAGTAAGCAGGGCGCGTCTTGTTGAGGAGGTCAATCGTTCTGGCGGTCAAACACAGGAACGCGCCATCGATGTGCAAATCACCCGTCTTCGCCGTAAGATCGAAGCTGATCCGAAGCACCCTCGTCACATTCAAACCGTTCGCGGCGAAGGCTACCGCCTAAGCTCTGACTGAAAGGAACCCGCTTGCCCTCATTTCCTGAAAACGGTTTTCTGCGCCTATGACAACCGCCCTCTATACCCACGAAGACTGCTTCGATCATGTCACGCCTGCCGGCCATCCAGAGCAGGTCGCGCGTCTAGATGCGGTCCTTTCCGCTTTGGAAGGCCTGCCTCTCTCGCGCTGCGTTGCGCCGCTTGCAGCGGATGACGATATTTTGCTCGCCCATCCCGCGCGCCACCTGCAAGCCATCAAAGATGCCGCGCCCGAGGCGGGCTGGAAGCAGCTTGATGCAGATACCTACATGTCCTCCGGTTCTCTGTCTGCAGCGTTTCGGGCTGTCGGCGCGGCTGTGCGCGCGGTGGATCAAGTGCTTGATGGCACCTATCAGAATGCCTTAGTAGCCACCCGCCCGCCGGGGCACCATGCCGAACGCGAAACACCGATGGGTTTCTGCCTCTTTGGGAACATCGCGATCGCAGCAAAGCACGCATTGGAACGGCACGGTTTGCAGCGGGTCGCGATCATTGATTTCGATGTGCATCACGGTAATGGCACACAAGATCTCGTCGATGGCGATGATCGAATCCTGTTTATCTCCAGCCACCAAATGCCGCTCTATCCGGGCAGTGGCGACCCGCGTGACAATGTCCTGAGCGACAATATTCAGAACTTCGCGCTGCGCGATGGGGACGGTGGCGCGGCATTTCGCAAGCTCTACGAGCGGGAGGTCTTTCCCCGCGTTGCGGACTTTGCGCCTGAATTGATCCTTGTATCTGCCGGATTTGACGCCCATGCCGCCGATCCGCTGGCGGGGTTGCAGTTGGTAGAGGACGACTTCCGCTGGGTAACAGAGAAAATTTGCGATTTGGCAGATGAATTTTGCCGTGGCCGCTTGGTTTCGCTCCTTGAAGGGGGCTATGACCTCGAAGCACTGGGCCAAAGCGCCCGCGCCCATGTGACCGTATTGGAGGAGAGAGGACGATGACAGACCGGCCCGTTGAAGACCTGACGTTCGAGGAAGCGCTCAAAGAGCTGGAAGAAGTCGTCGGAAAGTTGGAGCGTGGCGACGTCGCGCTCGAAGATTCCATCGCGCTCTATGATCGGGGAGCTGCGCTGAAAAAACGCTGCGAATCCAAGCTTGCGGAAGCAGAGGAGAAAGTGGCGAAAATCACATTGGGTGGCGATGGTCAGCCCACTGGTACTGCCCCGCTCGATGACTGATCACTTCTCGATCGAACTAGCTGCCGCCGCCCGCGAAACGCAGGCGGCGTTACAATCGGTAATGGTGGAAATGGGCGCCCTGCCGGTGATCGCGGCAATGGGCTATGCCGTCGCCGGAGGTAAAGGGCTGCGTGGGTTCCTCGCGCGCGAATCCGCGCGCATCTATGAGGTGCCCCAAGAGGCTGCAATCTGGCCAGCCGCGGCGATTGAAGCCCTGCATGCCTATAGCCTCGTACATGATGATCTCCCTTGCATGGATGATGATGATCTGCGCCGTGGGCAGCCGACCGTCCACCGCAAGTGGAACGAAGCTATTGCCGTCCTTTCGGGTGACGCACTTCAGGCACTAGCGTTTGAGCTGGTCGCTCGCCCAGATGTGGGTGATGCTGAAATTCGTGCCGAGTTGGCCTATTCGCTTGCGCGTGCTGCGGGAGGGCGGGGGATGGTTCGTGGTCAGGCGCTCGATATGGCTGCCGAAACCGCCGATGCACCACTTGATCTGGCCGCCATTACCGAACTGCAATCAGGCAAGACAGGTGCATTGATCACTTGGTCGGCAACCGTTGGCGCCCGCATGGCCAAGGCCGATCTGACCCCTCTGCAAACTTACGGCGATGCCATTGGTCTTGCCTTCCAGATCGCGGACGATGTGCTCGATGTCGAAGGCGATGCCGCGACAGTTGGTAAGGCAGTCGGCAAGGACCAAGAGGCGGGCAAAGCGACCTTCGTTTCCCTCCTTGGCCTTGAAGGGGCAAAAAACCGCGCCAAATCGCTGGTAGAAGAGGGCTGTGACGCGCTCGCTGCTTTCGGTGACAGTGCTGAAAGCTTGAAGCGGGCGGCGCGCTTCGTTATTGCGCGAAAGAACTGATCCTGGAGGCACAATGAGCGAAAAACCGGCAACGCCGCTGCTCGACCAGATCGCATCCCCTGATGACCTGAAGCGTCTGGGGGACGATGCGCTGATTCAGGTTGCTCATGAACTTCGTGCCGAGACGATTTCCGCGGTTTCTGAAACGGGTGGCCATCTGGGTGCCGGGCTGGGTGTGGTCGAGCTGACCGTCGCCCTTCATGCCGTGTTCGACACCCCGAAAGACAAGCTGATCTGGGACGTCTCGCACCAATGCTACCCGCATAAAATCCTGACAGGCCGCCGCGATCGCATCCGCACCCTGCGGCAAAAGGATGGTCTCTCCGGTTTCACCAAGCGCAGCGAAAGCCCCTACGATCCGTTCGGTGCCGCGCATAGCTCCACGTCGATCAGCGCCGCGCTGGGCTTTTCCGTTGCCCGCGACCTTGGTGGTCAGTGTGAATCCGGCTTGGGCGATGCGATTGCAGTGATTGGCGACGGTTCAATGAGCGCGGGCATGGCGTTCGAGGCGATGAACAACGCCGGTCACCTCGGCAAGCGCCTGTTCGTGGTGCTCAATGACAACGAAATGTCCATTGCACCGCCTGTCGGCGCGATGTCCTCCTATCTCTCCCGCCTCTATGCAGGTGCGCCGTTTCAGGAATTCAAAGCAGCTGCAAAAGGCGCTGTGAGCCTCCTGCCGCCGCCTTTGCAAGAGGGCGCGCGCCGCGCCAAGGATATGCTCAAGCACATGACAGTTGGCGGCACCTTGTTCGAGGAGCTGGGCTTCTCTTACGTTGGTCCGATTGACGGGCACGACATGGAGCAGCTTCTCGCTGTTTTGCGCACCGTCAAAACCCGCGCAACCGGCCCCGTGTTGATCCATGCAATCACCCGCAAGGGCAAGGGCTACGCCCCCGCAGAGGCCGCCTCCGACAAAGGCCACGCCACGGCAAAATTTAACGTCCTGACAGGCAAACAGACGAAGGCTCCCTCCAACGCGCCTTCCTACACCTCCGTTTTCTCCGAAACGCTGGTGAAGCTCGCAGCAACTGACAGCCGCATTTGCGCCGTCACCGCTGCCATGCCGGATGGTACCGGCCTTGATCGGTTCATGAAGCGCTATGCCAGCCGGTGCTTTGATGTGGGCATTGCCGAACAGCATGCTGTGACCTTCTCTGCAGGCCTCGCCGCTGGTGGTTTGCGCCCGTTCTGCGCGCTATATTCCACCTTCCTGCAACGCGGTTATGATCAGGTCGTCCATGACGTGGCGATCCAGCGCTTGCCTGTGCGTTTCGCCATAGATCGGGCAGGGCTCGTCGGTGCCGATGGCGCGACCCATGCTGGCAGCTTTGACATTGCCTTTCTCTCTAACCTGCCCGATTTCGTTGTCATGGCAGCCGCGGATGAGGCCGAGCTGGTGCGAATGGTTACAACGGCTGCCGATTATGATGACGGCCCGATTGCCTTCCGCTTCCCCCGTGGTGAAGGTGTCGGCGTCGAAATTCCCGAAAATGCCGAGCCGCTTGAAATCGGCAAAGGCCGGATCATCCGTGAGGGTGGGCGCGTTGCGCTTCTTTCGCTCGGTACGCGGTTGGAAGAAACCCTCTCCGCCGCCGAGGCGCTCGATGCGCGCGGCATTCGCGCAACCGTTGCGGACGCCCGTTTCGCAAAGCCGCTGGACCGCGAGATGATCCTCGATCTGGCCCGCAATCACGAGGCGCTGATCACCATCGAAGAAGGCGCGATTGGCGGTTTTGGCAGCCATGTGGCGCAGCTCCTTGCGGATGAAGGCGTGTTTGATCATGGGCTGAAATTCCGCTCCATGGTCCTGCCTGATACCTTCATCGATCAATCCAGCCCTCGCGATATGTATGCAACTGCTGGCCTGAACGCTGCCGATATTGAACGCAAAGTGCTCGATGCGCTGGGCATTGCCGTGGTCGAGCGCCGTGCTTAGCGACGCGCAAAAAGCGAGCGCTGTAAGCATCTATCGCTGGGCCGTGTTTCTGTTGGCCGCGGGTTACACGATCCGCATGGTGTTATTCTCTGAATATGACGGTTTCGCCGGCCCCTTCCGCTACCTGACGATTTGGGCGCTGATCCTCTCGTTTTTCTGCGCCAGCCGTATGATGGCTCTTGTTGAAGGCCGCTCTGATGCCCGTTGGGATGGGCTCGTTGGCGCAACAGCCGTTATCAACCTGATGGTCGTCTTTCTCTATTGGCGGCTTTTCTTTGCGGATCCGACATCGGTTACGCGCGATGGGAAACTCGGTGATTGGTGGCTCGAATATTACCTCCACGCGCTTGGTCCGCTTCTACAATGGATCGACGCGCTGTTTATTCACCGATCCTTCACGCGCTTGCGGGCCTCTGCGCTCTGGCTTGTTGGGATCGTCATTTCCTATGTCATTTGGGTCGAGTATATCGTGCAGTCGCTCGCCAACACCCCGAGCGGCAGCGTGACATCGGGTCTGCCCTATCGCTTCCTGAATGATCTGGAACTTGGCGGCCGAATGACCTTCTACGCCACAAACCTCGTGACGGCCTTGGTTTTTCTGCTGGTCTTTGCCGGTCTTGCCGCTGCTATTCGCCGGGTTCTTCGGCAGCCAGCAGCGCATTAAGCCCTGCTTTATAGTCCGGGTATAGAAGCTCTACGCCAAGTTCATCTTTAATGCGGTCATTTTTGACGCGCTTGCTTTCTGCGTAAAAACTCCGCGCCATCGCGCTCATCTCGGCAGTTTCAAAATCTTCGGCAGGCGGTACAGGCAGCCCCAACAGCTCGGCAGCATAACCGATGACGTCTTCCGGCGGCGCGGGGTCATCGTCGCAAAGGTTGTAGGCTGCACCTGGGTTTGGCCGCGCGATCGAGGCCTCCAAGACCTGTACAATATCCTCCACATGGATACGCGAGAAAACTTGTCCCTTCTTGATGATACGCCGTGCCGTTCCGTTGCGCACCTTGGCAAACGGCCCGCGACCGGGGCCGTAAATTCCGGCCAGACGGAAAATATGCAGGGGCAGATCAGGGATCGACGCCCATTCCGCCTCTGCCAATTTGCGGAATTTACCTCGGCGGGTGCTGGGGGTGAGAGGCGTGCTCTCATCGACCCAACCACCTTCGTGATCGCCATAAACGCCGGTCGTCGACAGGTAGCCCACCCATTCAAACTGCCCTGCGCGGGCGCTGATCTGCTGCTTTAATTCACGCAAAACTGGGTCGCCCTCCGCGTCCGGCGCGGCAGAGATCAAAAGATGCGTCGCTTCGTCCAACAACCCTGCTACATGAGAGCCCGGCCAGATGACCGGCTCGACACCCGTTTGCGCGACCTGCTGCGCTTTTTCAGCGCTCCGCGTCGTGCCAACAAAGCGCCAGCCTTCACCCAGCAATCGCGTTGCGAGTGCTTGTGAGGAAAAACCATGACCAAAAGAAAGAAGCGTTCGAGATTTCATCATGCCCGAGAAATGCGAGTATGCTAACAAGAGTTCAAGCATGATTTCACATGAGTGAAGGAATCATATGACGACGAAGTCGCCGGATTTGGATGATGCCTATGCATTAAAGAGCGCTGACGACGCGAAGCGTGTCTATGCAGCATGGGCCGAAACCTACGATAAGAGCTTCGTTGATGGGCGCAGCTATGTCCTGCACGAGCGCGTCGCCGAAGATTTCGTCGAAAAGGGCGGGTCCGGTCCGGTGCTCGACCTCGGCGCTGGTACAGGAGTTCTGGCAACCGCATTGGCTTCGCTCAATGTGGGGCCATTGGAGGCCGCCGATATCTCCTCGGAGATGCTCGAACAGGCCAGCCGAAAAGGGCTCTACCGCCGCCTGTTCGTCACCGATCCTGAGCGACCTTTGCCGTTTCCTGACGAAAGCTTGAACGGAATCGTCAGTTCAGGGACATTTACGCTCGGTCATCTGGGGCCGGAAATTCTTCCCGATCTTATGCGCATCTTGCGCCCGGGAGGGCTGATGACGATTTCGGTTAACAGCGCCCACTATGCGGAAGCGGGGTTCGAAAAGGCAATCGGCAATATCCGTTCACAAATCGCTGCCCTGCATGTGCATACAGTTGATATCTATGCAAACAGCGATGCCACGGACGAACACGCCCATGACACCGCTAAAATTGTAAGCATGCGGAAAAAGAGTGCCTAACTCGCGTAGTTAGAACCTTCTTCATCAAGGATCAGCTTCAGTTCCCGCAAGTGTGATTCCGCCTGCCCGGGATAGTCGTCCAATTCGTCGGCTGTCTTTGCAGCGATCTCGTGCGACAGTACCCTTAATTTCTGGCCTGTTTGGAGCGCGCGGATATAAGTCTCAGCCGCCCTCTCAAAATAATAGAGCGAGTTGAACGTATCCGCGACGGACGACCCAATGACCATCACCCCGTGGTTGCCCATGATCATCACCTTGGTTTTCGGGTTGGTGAACAGTTTCGCACAGCGTTCGCCCTCCTCCTCAAAGGCAAGCCCGCCAAAGTTCTCGTCCACTACGGTTCGCTCGTAGAACATTGCCGTGTTCTGGTCGATTGGCGGCAGCGAACTGTCGGCGAGGCAGGCCAGAACCGTCGCATGGATCGAGTGTACATGCATTGCGCAGCGCGCATGCGGGCAGCGTCGGTGCAAAGCGCCATGCAGGCCCCATGCGGTTGGGTCCGGCGCATTTGGGGCGTCGAGCGTTGCGGGGTCATTGGCATCCAGCAGCAGAAGGTCAGAGGCGCGGATCCGCGAAAAGTGAACTTGGTTCGGGTTCATTAAGAACTGCGTGCCGTCTTCATTGACAGACAGGCTAAAGTGATTGGCAACACCTTCGTGCAGGTTGAGCCGCGCGGTCCATCTGAATGCTGCGGCAAGATCAACGCGCTCTGTCCAATGCGAGGGGCTATTCTTCAACTGTGTAACGGTCATCTGCGTTCCTCTCTGTGTCTAAATTGAACAGCATTATCCGTGTGGATCAAAGGGTTTCTGCCGACTTGCAGTCGTCCCCGCATTGATGTCACATTTGCTTCATCGTGAGGCGGGTAAAGACCGGAGCGACAAGAAAACAAAAAAGGAGAGCAAAAATGAGCCAAGCGTCGATCCCGATCCTAACCCCTGATCCGGTTCCTCACCGCGAATATACCGATGCCGCCGCCGCGACCGCACAGCTTGTCGCGCTCTATGAGGCCTCGACCAGCTTTCTCTCCCAGCGCTTTTCCGCGACGATCTCCGGCAGTAAGCCTGCCGAGCGTTACCGTGCTTTTTATCCTGAAATTCGGTTCGTAACGAAATCTTACGCCACGACCGATAGCCGTCTGTCTTTCGGTCATGTTACCGAACCGGGCATTTACGCGACGACGATCACCCGCCCCGACCTGTTTGAAAATTACCTGATCCAGCAAATAGGCCTCCTGCTCGAAAATCACGGTGAGCCAGTGAGCATCGGCTACTCCGATACGCCGATGCCTGTTCATTTCGCCGTCGCTAACGATATTCGCCTGACAGTGCCGCAAGAAGGCGCGATGGAATTCACCCTGCGGGATGTCTTTGATGTGCCTGATCTGAGCACCACGCATGATGATATCGTCAACGGATTTGGCTTCTCCTATCCGGACGGCGCGCGGGCCTTGGCGCCGTTCACCGCGCAACGGATTGATTATTCTCTGGCGCGGCTTTCGCATTATACGGCGACAAGCGCAGAGCATTTCCAAAACTATGTGCTGTTCACCAATTACCAATTCTACGTCGAAGAGTTCGAGCAATTCGCGCGCCAGATGCTCGCCGACCCTTCCAGCGGTTATTCCGCATTCGTCGGCCCGGGGAATGCCGTGATCACCGATGCCGACGCACCGCTGCCCCCACCGGCAAAGCTGCCGCAAATGCCGACTTATCACCTCAAGCGACCGGGTAGCGCTGGGATCACGTTGGTGAATATCGGCGTTGGCCCGTCAAACGCCAAAACCGCGACAGATCATATCGCCGTGCTGCGGCCCCATGCGTGGCTGATGGTGGGGCACTGTGCCGGCCTGCGTAATTCGCAGCGGCTCGGGGATTTCGTTCTCGCCCATGCCTACCTGCGCGAAGATAACGTGCTAGACGATGATCTGCCTGTCTGGGTGCCCATTCCCGCGCTGGCGGAAATCCAGATCGCTCTTGAGGACGCGGTGGAGCAGGTCACAGCCCTCGAAGGCTTTGAGCTGAAGCGCATTATGAGGACGGGAACTGTCGCAACTATCGACAACCGCAACTGGGAACTCCGCGATCAGTCCGGACCAGTGCAGCGCCTCAGCCAGTCACGCGCCATTGCGCTGGACATGGAAAGCGCGACAATCGCAGCCAACGGATTCCGCTTCCGAGTACCCTATGGCACCTTGCTTTGCGTCTCCGACAAACCCCTGCACGGAGAGCTGAAGCTCCCTGGAATGGCGTCTGATTTCTACAAAACGCAGGTTTCGCGGCATTTGATGATTGGTATTCGGGCGATGGAAAGTTTGCGCCAAATGCCACTAGAGCGAATGCATAGTCGCAAATTACGCAGCTTTGAAGAGACAGCTTTCCTCTGAAATGGCATTTTCCCTACAAAATGCGTTATTTTTCCTTGCAAAAGCACACAATTCGTTGTGGTCCTACACCATATAGAGTTTAATCACGCCAGTTGAGGCCCATACTAGGGCAGACCAAGGGAGACCAAGAATATGGCAAAACCGATGACCAAAGCGCAGCTGGTTGCTGCACTCGCAGAAGAAACCGGCAGCGACAAGAAATCCGCCTCCGGCCACCTCGACGCCCTGATCGCGATCATCACGCGCGAAGTTTCGGGCGGCGGTGCCGTGACCCTTCCGGGCGTTGGCAAGATCTACTGCCGTGAGCGCCCCGAGCGCATGGTGCGCAACCCTGCCACCGGCGAGCAGATCAAGAAAGAAGCAGACAAGGTCGTGAAAATGACCATTGCCAAAGCGCTGAAAGACAGCGTGAACGGCTAAGTCGCTGGATGTTCTGTTTCTGAGGGGCCGCTTTTAGCGGCCCTTCTTCGTTAGGGGCCTTTGATAGGGAGCGCGGCGCGTCATGGATGTGAAATCAATCGCAATGGGGCTCGTATTTGCGTTTGTCTGGTCATCGGCCTTCACCTCGGCGCGTGTGATTGTCGAATACGCGCCGCCCATGTGGTCGCTGGTTTTCCGCTTTCTGGCCTCCGGTTTGCTTGGCATCGTGATTGCCCGTGCGCTGGGCGAAAGCGCCCGCCTGTCGCGGCGACAATGGCAAGCGGTGATCGTCTTTGGCATATGCCAAAACGCGCTATACCTCGGCCTCAACTTCATCGCGATGCAAACAATCGAAGCCTCACTCGCCGCCATCATTGCCTCCACAATGCCGCTGATCGTCGGGTTGATCGGCTGGATTGTACTGCGGGACCGTATCGGTGTTCTGGGCGTTGCTGGGCTTCTGGCGGGTTTTGGCGGTGTGACCCTCATCATGGGCGCGCGTCTCGGCGGCGGTATCGATCTTGTCGCGGTGATGTTATGCGTCATCGCGGTGGTATCACTGGCCGTCGCTACGCTCACCGTGCGGGGTGCCTCCTCGGGCGGCAACGTGATGATGATCGTCGGCCTGCAAATGCTGGTGGGTAGCGCAGCTCTGCTGGTCCCTGCCGCTATTTTCGAACCGCTTTCGATTACCATGAGCTGGCAGTTGGTCGTGGCCTTCGCCTATACCACCCTCTTCCCCGGCTTGGGGGCAACATGGATTTGGTTCCTGCTCGTCGGCCGCATCGGCGCTGTGCGGGCGGCGACATTCCACTTCCTCAATCCGTTCTTTGGCGTTGCCGTCGCGGCGGTCCTGTTGGGCGAGGCACTCGGCGCGATGGATATCATCGGCGTGCTGATCGTCGCTGCTGGCATCCTCGCGGTGCAACTGTCGAAACAAAAGCCAACGGTAACGTGATAGCCTGTCAGCGGCTTATGAAATGACTTCCGCCGCCCTGATGTGCAATCTGCCCGCATGGAAATCGTCTTTGGATATCTTGCGGGCCTCCTCACGCTGATCAATCCCTGCGTACTGCCCATTCTGCCTATTGTGCTGGCCAGTTCGTTGCAGTTCAGCAAGCGCGGCCCTGTGGTACTGGCGGCGGGGCTAATGACGACTTTTGTTATCGTGGGTTTCGGTGTAGCCTTATTCGGGCGGAGCCTTGGCATTGATGATGTGCTGGTTTCCCGCATTGGCGCTTTGATGATGGTATTATTCGGCGCCGTCCTTCTCGTTCCGCAGCTATCCGCCCGCTTCTCCTTGGCGACTTCTGGCTTCGCCAATCGTGCCGACCGGCAGTTCGATACCCTCGACCGCACCCGCCTTCAGGGACAGTTTTTCGGCGGTATGCTTCTTGGCCTCGTCTGGGTGCCTTGCGTCGGCCCAACACTGGGTGGCGCGATTGCGCTCGCCTACGCCGGCGAAAACCTCGCCTGGGCTTTTGCAACGATGGTCAGCTTTGCGCTCGGCATTGGCACAGTTGTCATCGCCCTTGGCCTCGGCGCACAATCCGCCATCCGCGCCCGCCGTAACTGGATGCTGTCGCTCTCCGGCGTCGGTCGTCCGGTGATGGGGGGTATCTTCGTTCTCACCGGCCTTTCTATCTGGTTCGGCTGGCTCACCGCGGCCGAAATCTGGCTGCTCGATACGCTTCCCTATTGGATGCAGGATCTCTCCGTTCGCTACTAAGGATACGATATGAAGCGCAGAACCCTCCTTGCCACCCTCGCCGCCTTTGGCGTTCTTCCCGCTTTTGCGCAGGCCGAAGTCCTTCCCTATACCCCCGGCTTGGTTCAACAGCACCTTGACGCCGGAGAAACGGTTTTCGTTGATTTCTATGCCGACTGGTGTTCGACCTGCCGCGCCCAAAGCCGCGTCCTTGATCAGCTCAAGGCCGACAATCCAGAATATGAGGAAAAGATCACCTTCATTCAGGTCGATTGGGATCAGTACTCCGATGGTGATCTCGCGCGCCGCCTAGAGATTCCCCGCCGATCGACGCTGGTGATGTTGCGCGGGGATATGCAGCTTGGTCGCATCGTCGCTGGTACGCGCATGTCGGATATCAAAGCTCTATTGGACGCCGGCCTCTGATCTACAGCAGGAACACCAGTAAGCCGCTAACGGTGAAAAAGGCGCCCACTGTGGCGCCCATCATCGCCAGCGCGGCAAGGTTTTCATGCCCGTAATCCTGCGCGAAAATCGCGTAAACTCCGATCATCGGCATCGCCGCGGAAAGGATCACCGCAACGGCCAGCGGGCCGGTGAGTGTCGGTAGCCCAAAGAACGCAATCAACGACAGTGCCAATGCCGCCATAAGCGGATGTATGACAAGTTTCGCGATCACGATTTCTGTCGCCATCCGTTTGTTGCCCTTGAGCGGCAACCCCGTCAGCGAGCCGCCGATAAAGAACAGCGCAAGTCCTGCCGTCGCCGCAGCCAGCATCGTTACCAGCCGCGAAACCGGCTCTGGTACGGGGATACCAAGCAGGGACACCACGACACCGGCCAAAAACGCCAGAACCATCGGCCGCCGCAATACATCCCAAGCGGTTTGCATGATTGTCTGCCCGACGGGCTGCCCCTTGGTTCGCGCCGCGCCGCTGAGGATCACGAAACTCAGTGGCACGATCAGAAAGCTCTCCACCATCACATTCATCGCGAATGCAGGCGCGGCGATTTCTGGTGCGGCAAGCATCAGCACCGGAAAACCGACATAAGCCGAGTTCGGGCAGCTCGATCCCATGATAGCGATCGCTTGCCGCACAGGGCCGGTATCCGAGCCTGTAAGGTTCAGCTTGAACCAGATCCAAGCCGCCGCAATCGTCAGAATCCCTGCCAAAGCGTAGGTGGCCATATAGGAGAGGTTGATGATCGCCCCTTCGCCGGTGCCACCACCGGAGGCCGCCGAAAACATCAACGCTGGCAGGGCGACATTCATCGCAAAACGGCCGAGCGCTGCATTGTCTTCGCCCGAGAACAGCCCGCCACGCACCATCCCGTATCCGAACGCCACAACCGCGAAGATCGGGAAGGTTATTGCAAGGATGTCGAGCAAATCAGCCGATCTTTCCGCGCACGCCGCCGGTCTGCGCACGGTCCAGCATGAAGTGATCGAGGATCACACAGGCCATCATCGCCTCGCCCACCGGCACCGCACGAATGCCTACACAGGGGTCATGTCGGCCCTTGGTGACAATATCAATCGGCGAGCCGTCAATGCGGATGGATTTGCGCGGGCTGAGGATCGAAGAGGTGGGCTTCACCGCAAAGCGCACGACGATATCCTGCCCCGTCGATATACCCCCCAGAATGCCGCCCGCGTGGTTCGAGCTGTATTCCGGCCCGTTTGGCCCCATCGTAATCTCGTCTGCGTTGTCACGGCCGGTAAGCGCCGCGGCGGCCATACCTTCACCGATCTCCACGCCTTTTACCGCGTTGATCGACATCATCGCAGCGGCCAGATCGGTATCCAGCTTTCCATAAACCGGCGCGCCCAAGCCCGCCGGTACGCCGCGCGCAACCACTTCGATGATCGCGCCGACGGAGTTATGATCCTTCCGCCGCAGGAAATCGAGGTAATCCTCCCATTCCGCCGCAGCGGTCGCGTCAGGGCACCAGAAATCATTCTGGTCTATCGTGTCCCAGTCAAAGCGGTCGCGGTCGATCTTCCGGTCACCCATCTGGACCATGTAGCCCTTGACCTGGGCCTTGGGCATAAGGTCGCTGATCGCCGCCCGCGCCACACCACCCGCTGCAACCCGCGCAGCGGTTTCCCGTGCCGACGAGCGCCCGCCACCGCGATAGTCGCGCAGGCCGTATTTCTGGTGGTAGGTGATATCCGCATGCCCAGGGCGGAAGCTCTGCGCGATCTCGCCATAGTCCTTGGAGCGCTGATCGGTGTTACGGATCATCAGCTGGATCGAGGTGCCTGTCGTCTTGCCCTCGAACACACCAGAGAGGATCTCGACCGCATCAGGTTCGTTGCGCTGGGTGGTGTTCTTGTTCTGCCCGGGGCGGCGCTTGTCGAGCCATGTCTGGATCATCTCCGGCTCCAGCGCGATTCCCGGCGGGCAGCCGTCAACTGTCGCGCCCAATGCTGGCCCGTGGCTCTCCCCCCAAGTGGTGACGCGGTAGACATGCCCGAAACTATTGAAAGACATCGCAGAACTCCTTTGCAGACCCGTCTATCCTGATGGCCGGAGAGGGCCAAGATTTTTCGACCGGAATTATGCCCTTGCGTCACCGATTTGCCGCGTTATGTTCCGCCTCACCTCGGGGTGCTCCGTCAGGAGCTGAGATGCATAGCGCGAACCCGTTGAACCTGAACCGGTTAGAACCGGCGGAGGGAAGGCCATTCGAGTTCTCCTCAATGCCCCCATCCGTCCGGCGCATGAAAGAGGATAACGGAATGAAAACCAAACATCTGATCCATGTCGCAGGACTTTGCCTCGCTGCCACCGCAGCGTCGGCACAAACCCCTGTGCTTACAGTGTACACCTATGACAGTTTCGTCAGCGAATGGGGCCCTGGCCCCGCGGTCGAGGCCGCTTTTGAAGAGGTCTGCTATTGCGACCTGCAATTTGTCGGCGCGGGCGATGGCGCTGCGCTGATGTCCCGCGTCCGGCTTGAGGGCGCAGGAACCGAGGCCGATATCGTGCTCGGTCTGGACAATAGCCTGATGGCCGCTGCCGCTCAGTCAGGCCTTTTTGCGCCGCATGGCGTTGATGCCGCGCTCGATCTGCCTGTCGCTTGGACGGATGATACCTTCCTGCCGTTCGATTGGGGCTACTTTGCCTTTGTCAGCGACGCAGATACCCAAGCACCTACTGATTTTCGTGCACTTGCCGCCAGCGACCTGTCGATCATCATCCAAGATCCGCGCTCCTCGACCCCGGGTCTGGGCCTGCTCACATGGGTGAAAGCCGCCTATGGCGACGAAGCCGCTGCGCTTTGGGCTGATCTGGCGGATAACGTTGTCACCGTCACACCGGGCTGGTCGGAGGCCTACGGCCTCTTCCTCGAAGGTGAGTCAGACGCCGTGCTCTCCTACACAACCTCGCCCGCCTATCACCTGATCGCGGAAGAGGACGCCAGCAAGGTCGCATGGATTTTTGATGAAGGTCACTACATGCAGGTCGAGGTTGCGGCCAAGCTCGCCGGAACCGATGCGCCTGAACTGGCCGATGCGTTCCTTGCTTTCATGGTGAGCGATGCTTTCCAGTCGATCATCCCGACGACCAACTGGATGTATCCGGCCGTTGAGCCGTCCGCAGGCATGCCTGAAGGGTTCGGTGCAGTCGTCTCTCCGGAAAAGGCACTCATCCTGCCGCCAGAGGATGCCGCCGCCCTGCGCGACGCGGCAATCGAAGAATGGCGCGCGGCCCTCGCTCGCTAAACTTTCCGAAATGGCCCAGCGTCGCTGCCGCGGCGCTGGTGCTGTTTCTGGTGCTGGGCACACTTGCCGCTGTGCTCTGGCGTGCTGAGGGGCGGATCGCCCTAGGCGCTGCCGATCTTGCCGCCATCCGTTTCACCGTTCTGCAGGCGGCAATTTCCGCGCTCCTATCCGTTGGTCTGGCTATACCCGTCGCCCGCGCGCTCGCGCGCCGCAATTTTTGGGGCCGCAAGCTTTTCGTTTCTCTGCTTGGCGCGCCGTTTATCCTGCCCGTGATCGTCGCAATTATCGGCCTTCTCGCGGTGTTCGGGCGCGGCGGCGTGGTCAATACCGTTTTGGGTTATCTTGGTCTGCCTCCCGTTCAGATTTACGGCTTCCAAGGCGTCGTTTTGGCTCATGTGTTCTTTAACCTTCCCCTCGCAACCCGCTTTCTCCTGCAAGGCTGGCTTGCGGTTCCAGCCGAGCGCTTCCGGCTCGCGGAAAGCCTCAACGCGCCGGTTTTCCGTGTGTTGGAGCTGCCCATGCTGCGGGCAGTGGTTCCCGGTGCCTTGCTGGCGGTATTCCTGATTTGCCTGACAAGCTTTGCCGTCGCGCTCACGCTCGGCGGTGGCCCCCGCGCAACGACAGTCGAATTGGCAATCTATCAAGCCATCCGCTTCGATTTTGATCTTGGTAAAGCAGCCGTCCTATCAGTGGTGCAACTGGCGCTTTGCGTCGGCGCGGTGCTGGTCGCTATGGCTGTCGCCATCCCTGAGGGCTTCGGCGCTGGGCTTGATCGCCACGTCCCGCGCTGGGATGGTCGCACCGGCGTCGCGCGATTTCTTGATAGTGCCGCTCTCGCACTGGTGGCGTTTTTCCTTCTTCTGCCCCTTTTCATGATCGTCTGGCGCGGCGTGCCAGGGATCACCGCCATGCCTCCCTCCGTTTGGGAGGCCGCGCTGCGCTCGATTGTCGTTGCGCTGGTGGCCTCTGCTCTGGCGCTGGTACTGGCCCTATCCTTTGCCATCCGGCAAGACCGGCTTACAGCGCTGATAGGCAACCTACCCCTTGCCACTTCGTCATTGGTGATCGGCACGGGGCTTTTTGTTCTGGTCTATGGTTTTGTCTCGCCCACCCGTATCGCTCTGGCCGTCACCGTCGTGTTGAACGCCGTAATGAGCCTGCCGTTCCTCCTGCGCATCCTTGCGCCCGAAATCGCGCGAATCGAGCATGACTTTGGCAGAGTTGCCGATATGTTGGGCCTCGTCGGATGGCGCCGTCTCCGTTGGCTCTACCTGCCTCGGCTCAGGCGGCCCATCGGCTTCTCGCTTGGGCTTTCGGCGGCGCTCTCTATGGGTGATCTCGGGGTGATCGCCCTCTTTGCGACCGACCGGCAAGAAACGCTGCCTCTTGCCATGTACCGCCTGATGGGGGCGTATCGTATGGAGGCCGCGGCCAGTGCGGCGCTCCTTCTCGTGGGGCTGAGCCTCGCCCTTTTTTGGTTCTTTGATCGCGGAGGCCGCATAGATGCTGACAGTTGACCAGCTTGAACTGCGTCAGGAGGATTTCCGTCTCAGCGCGACCTTTTCTTTGGCCGCAGGCGGAATCACCGCCCTCATCGGTCCGTCTGGCGCGGGCAAATCCAGCCTTCTGAATGTCATTGGCGGTTTTTATACCCCCGCTTCCGGCCGCGTGCTCTGGGACGGCACCGACATCACCGATCTGCGCCCCGGCGCACGCCCCTGCACATCATTATTTCAGGATAATAACCTTTTCCCGCACCTGACGATTGCCGCCAATGTCGGCTTGGCCCTGTCGCCTGACTTGCGCCTTTCAGCAGCGCAGGAGGCACAGGTAACGGCTTCGTTGGCGCAGGTTGGTTTGGCCGATATGGGCACCCGCAAACCGGCGACCCTTTCCGGCGGCCAGCAAGCGCGTGCTGCCCTCGCGCGGGCGCTTTTGCAAGACAGGCCGCTGGTATTGCTCGACGAGCCGTTCTCCGCGCTCGGTCCCGCCTTGAAGGTCGAAATGCTCGATCTGGTACAGGACACATTTGCCGGGGCAGGGCGCACGGTTCTTATGGTCACGCATGATCCGCAAGACGCGCTGCGAATCGCTGACGAGATCATCTTTGTCGCTGACGGTTCGGTCACCGGCCCGCATCCAGCACGTTCTTTTATGGAGAATCCGCCACCAGCCCTACGCGCTTATCTCGGCGCGAGCTGATTCTGATTACCGCAAAAGAAAAAGGCCCGCACTTGACGGGCCTTTCTGTTCGGTCTTGGTAAAGACTTAGTCTTTACGCTTGGCTGCCGCTTTGTGCGGTGCCCAAAGGCGCTTGTTCGTCAGATAGAGCAGCACGGACAGGATCGTCAGGAAGATCACGCCAGTCAGGCCAGCCTGCTTACGGGCAACCAGCTTCGGCTCCGCGGTCCACATCAGGAAGGCAGCAATGTCCTCTGCTTCGTGGTGCAGGTCGTTGGAATGGCCGTCAGCATATTCCACGTCCTCGCCCCACAGCGGCTGCGGCATGCCGATCCAGCTGCCCGGAACCATGTGCTTGCCCTTTTCGTCAATGCAGCTTTCGGGGAAGCCACCAGCAGCAAAGGCCGTGTTGTAGTAACCGTCGAAATCCTCAGGCGCACACTCAGGGGGTTCTTCATAGCCAATCATCAGGGAGGCAATATATTCTGCGCCGCCCATGCCCTTGAAGAGCTGGTTGAGGCCGGTGCCGTAGGGGCCGTGGAAGCCCGCACGCGCCTTCGCCATCAGGCTCAGGTCAGGTGCGTTTTCAACTGCCGAATCGGGGAACTTGTCGGCCGGTGTCGCAGTGCGGAAGTCGTCCAACTCGGCGTCATAGACTTCGTAGAATTCCGCGTAAGCACGCATCTGGTCTTCCGGCAGGGCCGGTCCACCTTCGTCGTGCAGGTTGCGGAAGGCCACCTGACGCAGACCGTGGCAGCTTGCGCAGATCTCGGTGTAGACCTGCAAGCCACGCTGGAGCTGCATCTGGTCGTAGCTGCCAAATGGACCTTCGAACGAGAAGTCGAAGTCCTCGACATGCGCCTCGCCAGCGGCGGACACCTGCGTTGCGGCAGTTGCCAACCCGAGCGCTACGGCGGCGGTAAGGGTGAGTTTACGGAACATCAGTCTTTGTCCTTTCTCACTCGGCCGGAGTGCCCGAAGGCTTGCCGTAGTGGTCATTGAAATCATCCTCGATCGTTGCCGGTACCGGCAGCGGCTTCTCGATCACGCCCAGAAGCGGAAGGAGAACGAGGAAGTAGGCGAACCAGTAGGCCGAACCGATCAGCGCGATGATCGGGTAGATCCCTTCAGCCGGCATCGCACCCGTCCACATCAGGACGAAGAAGTCGACGACCAGCAGGGCGAACCACCACTTGAACATCGGGCGATAGCGGCCGGAACGGACCGAAGAAGTGTCCAGCCACGGCGCCAGCGCCATCACTGCAATCGCGCCAAACATCGCCAGCACGCCGAAGAACTTGGCGTCGATGGTGCCGAAGGACACCCATTCGGCGAACATCACGACCCAAACGTCAGCGGTGAACGAACGCAGGATCGAGTAGAACGGCAGGAAGTACCATTCGGGCACGATATGCGCAGGCGTCGCCAGCGGGTTTGCCTCGATGTAGTTATCGGGGTGGCCGAGGTAGTTCGGCATGAAGCCGACAATCGCCATGAAGATCACGAGGATCACTGCCAGTGCGAACAGATCCTTGATCACGAAGTAGGGCCAGAAGGGCAGGGTGTCTTTCTGTGCTTCTTCCTTCGAAGTGCGGCGCACATCAACACCCGTCGGGTTGTTGTTGCCGGTCGAGTGGAAGGCCCAGATATGGACGATCACGAGGCCGGCAATGATGAACGGCAGCAGGTAGTGCAGCGAGAAGAAGCGGTTCAGCGCGGGCTGGCCAACAGCCGATGCACCCAAGAGCCATGTTTGCAGCGCTTCACCGACGAACGGGATCGCGCCGAACAGGCCGGTGATCACGGCGGTACCGTGGAACGACATCTGACCCCAAGGTAGAACGTAGCCGAGGAAGCCGGTCGCCATCATCAGCAGGTAGATCAGCATACCGATGATCCACGTCACTTCGCGCGGCGCCTTGTAGGAACCGTAGTAAAGGCCACGGAAGATATGCGCATAAACGGCCACGAAGAACAGCGACGCACCGTTCATGTGGAAGTAGCGGATCATATGGCCGCCATTCACGTCGCGCATGATGTGCTCGATGGAGTTGAACGCCATGTCGACATGCGGCGTGTAGTGCATCACCAGCACGATGCCGGTGACGATCTGCAACGCCAGCGTAAAGGTCAGGACAATGCCCCAGATCCACATCCAGTTCAGGTTCTTAGGGGTGGGAATCATCAGGGTGTCGTAAAGAAGGCCGACAATGGGGAGGCGGCTGTTGAGCCACTTCTCACCGTTCGACTTCGGTTCGTAATGATCGTGCGGAATGCCAGACATCAATGATCTCCTTAGCCGAGCTGGATCGTCGTTTCGTCGACGAATGCTGCAACAGGAACGGGAAGGTTGCGCGGTGCCGGTCCTTTGCGGATCCGGCCGGCCGTGTCGTAGTGCGAGCCGTGGCAGGGGCAGAACCAGCCGCCAAAATCACCGGCCTCACCAAGCGGCACACAGCCGAGGTGGGTGCAAACGCCCATCTGTACGAGCCAGACACCATCTTCAGACAGCGCACGGTTTTCGTCGGTTGCGGCTGCATCGCCGATATTGTTGTTGTTTGCTTCCGGATCGGGAAGCGCATCAACGTCCACATCGCGTGCTGCAGCGATTTCGTTCTCGGTGCGGGCGCGGATGAAAACCGGCTTTCCCTGCCACAGAACGGTAATTTGGCTGCCTGGCGTAACCTGGCTAACGTCAACGCGGATGGAGGCAAGCGCCTGAACATCTGCGGAGGGGTTCATCTGATTGACGAGCGGCCAGACAGCAGCGCCGGTAACTACTGCGCCGGCGCCAGCCGTTGCATAGTAGATAAAGTCGCGGCGTGTGCCCTGGTGTTCTTCAGCGTGTGACACGGGGTGCATCTCCGATATTTCCGGGCATTAAGCCCATACGAACAGGACAGCCGGCGGAGTACCGCCGACCATTCGCGGGCTGTTTAACTACCAAAATCAGCTACGTCCAGCGGACAATCGGGCGCAGGGGTGATAGAAGTACACCAAGCGCATTGAATTGGAGGGAAACAGAGGCATGTATGGCGGTTGCTGTCATTGTGGCGCGGTGCGCTGGACTGTCTCAACGCTGCCCGCCGGGGGTGTGCGGTGCAATTGCTCGATCTGCCGCCGCTTGGGCGCCGTTTGGGGCTATACCACCCGCGCTGCGGTGACGCTCGATGTGCAACTCCCAGTCGATTCGCCCCTGATCCGTTACCGCTGGGGGGATGGGCTTATTGGTTTCTGCTCGTGCAGCCGCTGCGGTGTGACCACCCATTACGAAAGCGTCGATTCCGGCCCTGATGCCCGCTTCGCCCTCAACCTCGCTGCGCTGGAAGACGCCGCCGCCTACGCCGCAATCCCCGTGCGCCACTTCGACGGTGCCGAAAGCTGGGCATTCCATGATTGATTCGCCGCACTAGCCGAGCACAGGCGGCTCCTCCATCAGCGCCGCCAGCCATGCCAGTTCCTGTCCGATTCCTGCCTCCGCGACCGCACGCGCCGCCCCAAGCCGCGCGCTGTCAGGCTTGTTCTGACCCAGTTTCCATGTTCCGTCCACGCTGGCGATGGTCAGCCGATAAGGCACGATCTGCCGCATCATCCGCTCCATCAAGCCTTCGGTCATTTTTTCGGATAGCCAGGGCGCTTTCGGCAGCAACCGCTCCTCGAAATGCGCGCTTAACGCCTCGATCAGCCCGCGCAGGTCGTCGGCTGGTAGCGGGGCAATGTTACCGCGCAGATGCACCGCGACATAATTCCACGTCGGCACCTGATCCTCGATCCCGTACCAATCGGGCGAAATATAGCTGTCACCACCTGACAGGGCGAATACCGCAGGCACCGGCTCTTTGACCTCCCGCGCAATGGGGTTCGACCGTACAAGATGAAAGTCGGCGGTCACTCCGTCATCCGAAAGCAGCAGCGGCACATGCGATACGAGCGGCCCCGCTGCCCCATTGATGCTCAATATGCCAAAGCCACGCTTCCGCGCGAAATCAAGGTTCAGAGCCTCGTTCTTGGTGCGAAAAGCGGGATTCGGATGCATGGCGGCTCCTAGCTGACGGGTTGGCCCGTCAGCTGTTGGCCAATGCGCCCGATGATATCTGCGGTGATGATCGCACTCTCAGGTAGGTCGGTGTCAAAAGCAACTTCGGTAAATTGTTCCGTCCGGCCCATCCGCGGGTTCTCCATCAATACCGCATGGCGTCGCCCTTTTTGCTGCGCCAGATGTTCCGCAACCTTCGCATCGCCAGCTTCCCGTAAACGCGCCGCGCGTTCCTTGATCGCTTTGCCATTGACCTGCGGCATCCGCGCAGCGGGCGTGCCTTGGCGCGGGGAATAGGGGAACACATGCAGCCAAGTCAGATCGCATTCGCGAACCAGCTTCAGCGAATTTTCAAAATGCGCCTCTGTTTCCGTCGGAAATCCTGCAATCAAGTCGGCCCCGAAGGTCATGTCAGGCCGTACTTTCCGCGCATCCTCGCAAAAGCGGATCGCATCATCCCGCAAATGCCGCCGTTTCATCCGTTTCAGGATCAGATCATCGCCATGTTGCAGGCTCAGATGCAAATGCGGCATCAGGCGCGGCTCGGTGGCAATCGCCTGCATCAGGTTCTCGTCCACCTCGATCGAGTCGATAGATGAGATCCGCAGCCGCGGCAAATCCGGCACCAGTTTGAGGATGCGCATCACCAGATCGCCCAGCTTCGGGTTGGCGGGGAGATCGGCCCCCCAGCTTGTCAGGTCCACGCCGGTCAGCACGACCTCGTTGTAGCCCGACTGCACCAGCCGCTTGATCTGATCCACCACCGTTCCGGCAGGGACCGAGCGCGAATTGCCCCGCCCGAACGGAATAATGCAAAAGGTGCAGCGGTGGTCACAGCCGTTTTGTACCTGCACATAGGCACGGCTCCGCGTACCAAACCCGTCAATCAGATGGCCGGCCGTTTCCGTAACGGCCATGATGTCATTCACCTGCACCGGCTCTGTCTCGCCAATGAAATCAGGCGCAAGCTTGGCCCAAGTGGCAGGCTGCATCTTCTCCGTATTGCCGACCACCAGATCAACCTCACCCATCTTGGCAAAGGTTTCCGGCTCCGTTTGCGCCGCACAGCCCGTGACGACGAGCCGCGCATTCGGGTTATCCCGGCGCAGCTTCCGAATCTCCTGTCGCGCCTTGCGCACGGCTTCTGCCGTCACCGCACAGGTATTCACGACCACCAGATCAGAGACACCCGCCTGCGCTGCAAGCTCCTTCATCGCTTCCGTTTCATAAGCGTTGAGTCGGCAGCCAAGAGTGGTGAATTTCGGGGCAGCAGGGCGCATATCAGCCGTTCCAAACCCCGTCGAACACATGCGCGGTCGGGCCGGTCATCCAGACCCCATCCTCGCGCCAGTCGATATGAATCGTGCCGCCATCCAGCTCAATCGTCACCTTGCGCCCCGTCAGCCCGCGTCGCGCGGCCGCTACGGCCGTTGCACAAGAAGACGAACCGGACGCCAGCGTCAGCCCCGCGCCCCGTTCCCAGACCCGCATACGAATATGGTCCGGCCCGATAAGCTGCGCGAATTGCACATTGGTCCGCTGCGGGTAGAGCGGGTGACGCTCATACCGCGCGCCTTCGGTTGCGACGTCAATCGCGGCCACATCCTCCACGAAGAACGTACAATGCGGATTACCCATTCCCGTCGCGGTTGGCGCGCCTTCGATTGGCAACTCCAGCGTATCCATCTCCTCCGCCAGCGGAATTTCCTGCCAGTGCAGCTGCGGCTGGCCCATATTTACAGAAGTCAGCCCGTCACCAGCATCCTGCGCCAAGAGCGTCCCGCGTGCGGTGGTCAAGCTCAGTGATGTGCACTGTTTCTCAGCCATCAAAAAGCGCGCGATACAGCGGGTGGCATTCCCGCAAGCGGCAGAATGGCTCCCATCCGCATTCCAGAATGTCAGATGCGCATCCGCGCCGCTGTCAGAATCAGAAATTACCGCTAATTGGTCAAACCCAACGCCGCGATGCCGGTCCGCCATTGCAATCGCCAATTCCGAATCGACGCGCGAAGGTTTTCCCCGCTCGTCGATGACGACAAAGTCGTTGCCCAGCCCGTGCATTTTCATGAACGGCAGGCCATTATCCCGCGTGTTCTGCATTTCGGCGCGTATACTGCGCTCCCAACACGAAATCCAGAGCTTCGCGCATTTGTGGGGTTGACCCCATTTGCCACTCTTTCTAGAAGCGCCGCCAGTGGGCCGTTAGCTCAGTTGGTAGAGCAACTGACTTTTAATCAGTGGGTCGCAGGTTCGAATCCTGCACGGCTCACCACTACCGCCAGTCAAACCAAGACAGAGCAACGCTAACTGCGTTGTGAATTGTCTATTGTTTCCGGGCCAGAGCCTGCGCCGAGCAACTCCTGCACTAACGGGTTCGGGAACCGCCTGCGCAGGGTGATCGCGTAGAATGTTTCGCGTATTTGCGGATGGTCCAGCGCTTCGACCAGGCGACCGTTGGCCAGCTCGTCCTTCACCACAACAGGCGCCACAAGAGCCAGCCCGATGTCTTCACGGGCCAGCAGGCGCATCATTGCCATGTCGTCGACCTCTGCCACGATCTGCGGCCGCACCGCCAACCGGCTTGCCAATGCGTCAAAGGCCGTGCGCACGCTGTTGTCCCCCGTGGGCAGGATGAACGGCTGTTCCCTGAGCAACGCCGCGATCGGTTTCTTTGGATCAAGCCGCTGCGGTGTGCCCACGATGCTGACAGGTTGCTCCGCCAACCGGTGCGTTTCATAGGGGGTCAGGCTGTCGCGCGGCGGTTCGCGGTTCATCAAAACCACATCGACGTTCAGCGATTCGAGCCCCTCAAGCAGTTCGGCAGGGCTTCCGGACCGCAAGATCACCTCCACATCCGGCCGCGTCAGAAGCGGGCGGAGGAAACCGATCTGAAAGTTTCGCGAAAGCGTCGATAGCGCCCCGACCCTGAGCGCCTTCCGGCTTCGCCCCGCCTCTTGCAATGTGGCGACAAGCTCTTGCCCAGTCGCAAAAATCGCATCCGCATGATCGAGCGCAATGCGTCCTGCTTCGGTCAGATGTAGTTGTCGCCCGCGCCGTTCGAACAGCGGATGGCCGAGACGTTCTTCAAGCTGTTTGATCTGCACCGACAGCGCCGATTGCGACAGGTTCAGCCGGTCGGCAGTGCGGGTGAGGTTCCCGTCATGCGCCACCGCCCAGAAATACCGGAGATGATGATAGTTGAGAGGCATATGTTCTATCTAATAGAACGATTAATTAAAAACAATGAATTTAACATATTTATGCGCCTGTCTTATCTGCGAACCAATCGCGTTGCCGCGCTGAAAGACAAGGACACCGCCCATGAGCTTCTACTTTCTTCTCCCCCTCCTGGGGCCGCTCCTCCTCCTCGCCACTGCTGCCTATGCTGCCCGACAGCCATCAGATGCAGATGCTGGCCGCATCGCGCAGTTGGCGGAAGCGGCATCTTTCACAACGCTGCTGCTGGCCGTGGCTTCCGCCACGCTTCTCTATGTCTTTGGCAACGGCACCTCGGTACTGATTGGGCTGTTCGGCATCGGCCTTTCGGTCAGGCTCGATGCAGTCAGCGCAACAATGTTGCTACTCGTCGGACTGATCGGCTGGGTCGTGATGCGCTATTCCCGCACCTATATGGACGGTGAGCCGCGTCAAACCTTCTTTGTGACATGGATGTCGGCAACGCTGGCGGCGGTGCTGCTCTTGGTTATCGCGGGTAATCTCGTTCAGCTTGCCCTTGCATGGCTGGCGACCAGCCTCGCGCTGAACAAACTCCTCCTGTTCTACCCCGAGCGCACCACAGCCCGCCGCGCCGCGCGCAAGAAAGCCTCTGTCGCGCGTGGCAGCGAAGGCGCGCTCTTTCTCGCCTTCCTGCTGCTGGCGGTCGGTTACGGCACGACAGATATCGCCACGCTTCTTTCTGTCGTCACGCCCGATGGGTTCACGATTACCGCCGCCGCGCTCTTGGCAATCGCGGCCATACTGGCTTCAGCCCAGTTTCCCACCCACGGTTGGTTGACCGAGGTGATGGAAGCACCGACGCCTGTTTCCGCGCTGCTCCACGCTGGGGTGATCAACGCAGGCGGGTTCCTGTTGATCCGCTTCGCCGATGTGATGCTCGCCGCACCGGGGGTGATGGCGCTGTTGGTGATGCTCGGTGGTTTCACTGCGCTGTTTGGTGGCTTGGTCATGCTGACGCAGCCTGCGGTGAAAACCTCGCTCGCTTGGTCAACCATCGCGCAGATGGGCTTCATGGTGCTGCAATGCGGTCTTGCGCTCTTCCCTCTGGCGCTGCTGCATATCGTGGCGCATTCGCTCTACAAGGCACATGCCTTCCTCAGCGCAGGTGAGGCTGTGCGCAATGTCGCGCAAATCCGCCGCCCTGGGCCGGTGGCCGTGCCGTCTGCACGCAATGTTCTGCATGCCTTCGGCGCGGCGATCCTGATCTATGGCCTGATTGGTGTGCTCTTCGGCTTCGATGGCAAGTCCGTGCAAGCGATCACCTTGGGCGTCATTCTCATCTTCGGCGTCGCCTACCTTCTTGCGCAAGGCTTTGCCGATGCCGCCCCCGCCGCCCTCACGCGGCGCACCGTGATCTACGCTGGTGCAAACTCGGTCAGTTATTTTCTGCTGCAAAAGGCCGCGAAAGCCCTGACCGAAGGCACCCTGCCAGCCACACCAGCACCGGGGCCACTCGAATGGGCGCTGATCCTGTTGGCGCTGTTCAGCTTTGGGGTCGTCGCGGTGGCACAAGCGACCTTCCCGCTCTGGGCATCGCATCCCACCGCCCTCGGCATTCGTGTGCATCTCTCCAACGGGCTCTACGCGAATGCCCTTTTCGACCGGCTCCTTGGCGGCTGGTCCAAGCGCTCCTCTATTTGAGAAAGGCAACCCGATCATGTTTATGAGACACGAGACTTTTCCCGCCGCCTTGCTTGAACTGGTGTCGGCTGCCAATGAGGCCGTCAAACAAATCCCGCCGCTGTTTCCGCTGTCCTCCAGCGTCGCGGTGAACCCCTTCCTCGGGCAAACGGGCGCGTCTCTCCCTGTCACATCCGCCCAGCTGGCGCGGGTTGCCGGCACCCGCATCATGCCCGCCCGCAGCCAATGGACCGATAAACTCACCAGTGGGGACATGACCGATGATGACATCCGCGCAGCGCTGGCCTTGGTTGATGCAGGCGCGCACGATCTACGCCTTGACGAGGTAAAATCTGCCCTGAGCCAAGAGCGCCCCGCGCCTGTTGCCATGCCTACCGTCTCGCATATCGCCGCAGGTGTTTCCGGCATCGACTGGCCCTGCCTGATCGAAGAGCGCATCGGTGCCTTTGCCGCCAGCTACTTTGACGAAGGGCAGGCGCTCTGGCAGCCCGCCCGCACCGGCGGCGCATATGTCTCGTGGCGTGAATTTGCCTCCCGTGATCTGACGCCCGAAATTCAGGGTCTGCGCGGCTTCGGGGCCTTCGTCGCAGAAACACCGCGCTCCCCTTGGCGGGCGCTGGGCAACGCAACCGAAGCACTCGGCGTTTCGCCCGAGGCCGTTCCCTTGTTTTTTCACCGGCAATTGGCCTCGTTGGGCGGCTGGGCGCAATACGGGCGCTACCGTCTGTGGCAGGCCGAACTGCAAGGCGAAAATGACACAACCGCCGCGGAACTTCTGACCATCCGCGTGTTGTTCGATGCAGCCCTCTTTGCGCTGTACCAAGACCAGATCGCCGAACGGTGGAACGAGACTGTCGCCACCTATGCGCAGCCACTGACGCCAGAGCGTGACGATCTGATTGACGCGGTTCTGCAAACCGCCGCCGAGTATGCTGCACAGCGGACCCTCGCCGCGCGTCTCGAGGTCGCGTCCAAAGAACCGCACTCCACCCGCGCGGCGGTGCAGGCCGCCTTTTGCATAGATGTGCGCTCCGAGGTCTTTCGCCGTGCGCTCGAAACACAAGACAAGCGGATCGAAACGATCGGGTTTGCGGGCTTCTTCGGATTGGCCACAAGCCATGCCGCTGCTGGCTCTGACGTTTGCGAAACACGCGGTCCAGTTCTGCTGAACGCAGGGCTGGCAACCCGTGCGGAGGAATCCGCCGCCGCCGACCGCAACCGCCGTTTCGGCGCGCGGGCAAAACGTGCATGGGGGCGGTTCAAGCTCGCCGCAGTTTCCTCCTTCGCTTTCGTGGAGGCAACCGGCCCCGTCTATGCGGGCAAACTGGTGCGCGATGCGGTGGGCTTTTCGCATCACGGACCGAAGCCCGAGCCTGCGCCACGGTTCGACCCCCTGCTTGACCTGCCGCAGCGGGTCGCCATCGCACGGACTGTCTTGAACGCGATGTCGCTCACCAAGGATTTCGCGCGGATCGTCATGCTCGCGGGCCACGGAGCCAACGTCACCAATAACCCGCACGAAAGCGCTTTGCATTGTGGCGCTTGCGGTGGCTATGCAGGTGATGTGAATGCGCGGCTTCTCGCGGGGTTGCTCAATGAGCCTAGCGTTCGTGATGGTCTGCGCGACGAAGGCATTGATATCCCGTCCGATACGCTCTTCCTTGCCGCCCTGCACGATACTACCACCGACATGGTGAAGCTGTATCACGAAGATCAGCCCACCAGCGCATGGGCGAGCGAGCTGCGCGAACTGCGCGGTTGGCTTCAAGCGGCTGGCAGCCTTGCCCGCGCTGAACGTGCCACGCGCCTACCGCGTGCTTCCGGCGAGAAGGATATCGCCCGCCGCGCCGCTGACTGGTCCGAACTGCGCCCCGAATGGGGGCTTGCGGGTTGTCGTGCGTTCATCGCCGCGCCGCGCGGCCGCACAGCCGGCACCGCGCTGTCGGGTCAGGCGTTTCTGCATTCATATGATTGGCGGGCCGATGCTGATTTCGCGGTGCTCGAGCTGATCATGACGGCGCCTGTCGTCGTCGCCAGCTGGATCAGCCTGCAATATTACGGTTCGACCGTCGCACCTGCGGTGTTCGGCGGTGGCAATAAGCTCCTGCACAATGTCGTGGGTGGCGTCGGCGTACTCGAGGGCAATGGCGGCGCGCTCAAAGGCGGGCTGCCGTGGCAGTCCGTTCATGACGGACACAGCTATCAGCACGACCCGCTGCGCCTTTCGGTGGCGATCGAAGCCCCGCGCGAGGCTATGTCAAAGGTGCTCGCCCGCCATCCTGAGGTGGCGAAACTCTTCGACAATGGCTGGCTCCACCTCTTTGCGATGGACGATGAAGGCAAACTGGCGTGGCGCTATGTCAAAGGCGACTGGCAACCGGCTTTTGATGATGCCACCCACGCCCAGCAAATCGCTGCTGAGTAAAACAACCGCTCAGGCTGTCACAGGCCTGAGCACCACGCCGTCCCGCCCGATTGTCAGTGGGCCGTCCCAGTGTTTGCGCACCTCTGCGCGCCAGTGCTCTTCGGTAAAGTCCGGATCCCCGTCCGGCACCATATGGGTCAGCGCCAGATGGCCCACGCCCGCATCACGCGCGATCCTGCCCACATCCTCGGCGGGCGTGTGACTGCGGTAAATATGGGTCCGCAAGCGCTCGTCGCCATTGGTCATCCGCCGCAGCAGCGCCTCCACACCTGCGGGCAGCATCGCTTCATGAATGAGGATGTCGGCGCCCCGCGCGAAATCGGCCATCTCCGGCATATAGGCGGTATCGCCCGATATCACGATGCTCCCCGCCTCACAGTCGAACCGCAGCGCATAGCTTTCTCGGAAAGGCGGATGCACATTCCGCATTGCGCTTATGCAAAGGCCGTCCAATTCGTAAAAATCACCCTCATTGATGCGCGTGATCTCCGCCAAAGGTTCCAGCGGCACGCGCCCTTCGTCCTCGATCCGCAGCAGGACGTCGCCCGCCATCGCCTCAAGAAACCCCCGCCAATAGGCGGCAAGCCCGCTCGGGCCGTAAACCGGCACTGGTGTTGTACGGCCAGCGGTCCATGCCGTGTGTAGCAACGGGCCGAGCTCTAGATAATGGTCAGAATGCAAATGCGTGATAACGATCAGATCAATGTCGGTCAGGGCGACACCTGCATCACAAAGCCCACGCGCCGCGCCCAGTCCGGCGTCTACAAGGATCGTCTTGCCGCCCATGCGGATCAGATTCGAATTCGGCATATGCGAGCCGGGCCGGATCGCTGGCCCTCCTTTGACCCCAAGCAGAACCGCCTCAAACATACTTGCCTCCCTTTGAACCGAACAGGGAGACTTCTGCACGCCCCTTACAAAAAGGAAAGCCCCGCATGGGGGCGGGGCTTTCCGGGACAAAGCGATCTGGAATTATTGGGGGGGGAGGATCACTTTGTCGATCACATGGATCACGCCGTTCGAGGCTTCGATATCGGCGGCAGTCACGTTTGCGTCGTTCACGGTCACGCCGTCCATCGTGCCGATGGTGATTTCCGCACCATTGACCGTCGCGGCCATCATGCCGTCGGACAGATCACCGGACATCACCTTACCGGCGACGACATGATAGGTCAGGATCGCAGCCAACGCTTCCGGATCGGCCAGCAGTCCCTCCACGGTGCCTTCCGGCAGCGCGGCGAATGCATCATCGGTCGGTGCGAAAACGGTGAACGGTCCGTCACCCTTCAGCACGTCAACAAGCCCTGCGGCTTCGACGGCGGCAACAAGCGTGGTGAAGCTTCCGGCTTCGATTGCGGTATCGACGATGTCCATCGAGTGTCCGCCAGCGAAAGCCTGCGAGCTCAGAGCGGTCGCGGTAGTGAGGGCAAGGAAAGTTCTGCGTAGCATAGAGTTCTCCCAAAGGTTTCCAATGCCGTGTTTGGCATCGTAAGGGGTTACTCCTCTGGTTGCGGATTGGATCACTGCAATTTCTGCGTTTCTGCCATTGACCGAAAAGCCGCCCGCGCTAAGCAACAGCGCTTTTGCTTTTCTACTCAATTCACTGTGACCGGATGTGAGAATTCGCGAGCATTTTCGGACGAATTTGAACCGCCGTTGTCAAACGTTACAATCATCAACAGAGTTGTGAGCCAAGGTGAATCGCTTTTTGCCTCGGCATTCTACATAGATGATGAAAGGAAATGAGGAGGCATCCGATGGCCCACCGTTGGCGCAACACTTTGACGACCGCAGATGTGACACCCGAAGCCTACTGGCTGAACCGGCGGCAATTGATTGCAGGTGGCGCTTCCGGTCTTGGCCTCGCCGCGCTGGGCGGAGCCGCGCATGCCAATACAGGTCTTGAGCCCAACACTTGGGAAGAGATCACCTCTTATAATAACTACTACGAGTTCGGCACCGGCAAGGAAGATCCCGCCCGCAACGCTGGCGGCCTGCGGACCGAGCCTTGGACGATCACCGTCGATGGTCTTGTCGATAACCCGGGTGAATACAGCCTCGATGACCTGATCGGTGGTTTGACGGTGGAGGAGCGCATTTACCGCTTCCGCTGTGTCGAGGCTTGGTCGATGGTCGTTCCGTGGAACGGGATCGAACTGGCCGATATTCTCAACCGCGTCGGCGTACAGGCCGGCGCGCGCTACGTTGCGTTTGAAACCGCAGTCCAGCCCGATGTGATGATCGGTGTCCGGCGGCGGGTGCTTCCGTTCCCCTACGTCGAAGGTTTGCGCATTGATGAGGCCATGCATCCGTTGACCCTTATGGCCACCGGCATTTACGGGCGCCCGATTCCAAACCAGAACGGTGCGCCGATCCGTTTGGTGGTGCCGTGGAAGTACGGTTTCAAATCCATCAAGTCGATCGTGCGGATCAGCCTCGTCACCGACGAGCCTCCCGCTTCGTGGAACCGCGCCGCGCCGCAGGAATACGGCTTCTATAGTAATGTGAACCCCAACGTGGATCACCCGCGCTGGAGTCAGGCCACCGAGCGGCGTGTCGGGGGCGGGTTGTTTGCCAAGCGAATCCCGACCTTGATGTTCAACGGCTACGAAGATGAGGTCGCTGGGCTCTACGAAGGCATGGACCTCAGCCGCTACTACTAGGATCAGTCATGGCGTTAGCATTGGTTTCCGTGATTACCTGCCCTCATTGCGGTGAGGCCAAGCACGAGACGATGCCGACCGACGCCTGCCAGTGGTACTATGAATGTACGGGCTGCGGCCAGCTGCTGCGCCCCAGGGCGGGCGACTGCTGTGTCTATTGTTCATATGGCACCGTTCCATGCCCGCCCGTCCAAAAAGGAGAGAGCTGTTGTCAGAGCCCCTCGTCCAGTTCGTAAACAGTCAATCCCGCCGCCTCCCGATCTGGCCGTTCTACCTGATCGGCTTCGCGTGGGCGGGGTGGCTGTTCTTTCTGGCGGCGACGGGGGCGCTTGGGGTCGAGCCGATCGAGGCATTGGAGCACCGCTACGGCAAACTTGCCTTGCAGCTCTTTATCGTCGTGCTGGCCATCACCCCGCTGCGGCGGCATGTCGGCCTCAACTTCCTGCGCTTCCGGCGGATACTCGGCCTGCTCACTTTCTTCTTCGTGCTTGCTCATCTCATGGTCTGGGCGCTTCTTGATGTGCAGAGCGTCGAGCGGGTCTGGGCCGATATTGTGAAGCGCCCCTATATAACTGTCGGGATGACCGCCTTCGCCTTGCTGGTGCCGCTTGCAATCACGTCAAACAACCGTTCCCTGCGTCGCCTCGGCGCCGCGACGTGGCGGCGGCTGCACCGGCTGACCTATCCTGCTGCCATCCTTGGGGCGATTCACTATCTTTGGCTGGTGAAGGGCTTTCAGATCGAGCCGATTCTTTACACGGCCGCGATTCTGGGCCTCCTCGCATTGCGGATTCGGCTGCCAGAACGCCGCATCGCCAACTGATTCACGCTGCTTTGCTGTTTGTGGATGGTTGACCGGTAATTTTCCGCAATGCCGCAGGCGGTGAGGCGCAACAAAACCTCCCTAAGCCCCCCTAAACAAAGGAAAATCACCTGCGCCTCGCTTTTTTTGCATTTTCTATGTAAAAAGGGGTTGCGGGTTTTTTTCGTAGTCCGTAGATAGCGCTTCACCGGCGGCGCTGAGGCGATGAGCTTGAGGGATCGGCGGGGAACATCAGAGGTTAAGCGGGGCGGGCGCGCCGGAAGATTAGGGCGCATCGGTTTCGTTTTGTCTTTGGTTGCTTTTTGACATTGTAGTATATCTGAAGAGATATGTGGGCGGTTTGGTTCATTCGATGGATCAGACGTCTGTATATCGCGCTCTTAGGTTTCGCCCTCAAGTAGCCGCAAGGCGGTAGGGCATATGTTACCGATGATGGAGTGTCAGCTTCACTGTTTGGCGGCTTTCGGTATCTTTTGGTACCTGAAGCACAACAAACAGAGAACTTTTGATTGTGGGGCCTTTCCTTAGCCGGGTGGTCCGCTGCTGCGCTCAAGTAGCGAAGCGGTAGCGCAATCAAAGATGTGCAGAGGTTCGAACGTCAAGGATAGCGCTGTAAGGCGCTTTCAACTTGAGAGTTTGATCCTGGCTCAGAACGAACGCTGGCGGCAGGCCTAACACATGCAAGTCGAGCGAGACCTTCGGGTCTAGCGGCGGACGGGTTAGTAACGCGTGGGAACGTGCCCTTCACTACGGAATAGTCCCGGGAAACTGGGTTTAATACCGTATACGCCCTTCGGGGGAAAGAATTTCGGTGAAGGATCGGCCCGCGTCTGATTAGGTAGTTGGTGGGGTAATGGCCTACCAAGCCTACGATCAGTAGCTGGTTTGAGAGGATGATCAGCAACACTGGGACTGAGACACGGCCCAGACTCCTACGGGAGGCAGCAGTGGGGAATCTTAGACAATGGGGGCAACCCTGATCTAGCCATGCCGCGTGAGTGACGAAGGCCTTAGGGTCGTAAAGCTCTTTCGCTGGGGAAGATAATGACTGTACCCAGTAAAGAAACCCCGGCTAACTCCGTGCCAGCAGCCGCGGTAATACGGAGGGGGTTAGCGTTGTTCGGAATTACTGGGCGTAAAGCGCGCGTAGGCGGACTATTAAGTCAGGGGTGAAATCCCGGGGCTCAACCCCGGAACTGCCTTTGATACTGGTAGTCTTGAGTTCGAGAGAGGTGAGTGGAATTCCGAGTGTAGAGGTGAAATTCGTAGATATTCGGAGGAACACCAGTGGCGAAGGCGGCTCACTGGCTCGATACTGACGCTGAGGTGCGAAAGTGTGGGGAGCAAACAGGATTAGATACCCTGGTAGTCCACACCGTAAACGATGAATGCCAGACGTCGGGGCGCTTGCGCTTCGGTGTCACACCTAACGGATTAAGCATTCCGCCTGGGGAGTACGGTCGCAAGATTAAAACTCAAAGGAATTGACGGGGGCCCGCACAAGCGGTGGAGCATGTGGTTTAATTCGAAGCAACGCGCAGAACCTTACCAACCCTTGACATCCTCGGACCGTCCCAGAGATGGGTCTTTCACTTCGGTGACCGAGTGACAGGTGCTGCATGGCTGTCGTCAGCTCGTGTCGTGAGATGTTCGGTTAAGTCCGGCAACGAGCGCAACCCACACCCTTAGTTGCCAGCATTCAGTTGGGCACTCTAGGGGAACTGCCCGTGATAAGCGGGAGGAAGGTGTGGATGACGTCAAGTCCTCATGGCCCTTACGGGTTGGGCTACACACGTGCTACAATGGCAGTGACAATGGGTTAATCCCAAAAAACTGTCTCAGTTCGGATTGGGGTCTGCAACTCGACCCCATGAAGTCGGAATCGCTAGTAATCGCGTAACAGCATGACGCGGTGAATACGTTCCCGGGCCTTGTACACACCGCCCGTCACACCATGGGAGTTGGGTCTACCCGAAGGCGGTGCGCCAACCTTTCGAGGGGGCAGCCGACCACGGTAGGCTCAGCGACTGGGGTGAAGTCGTAACAAGGTAGCCGTAGGGGAACCTGCGGCTGGATCACCTCCTTTCTAAGGATGATGCTAGTTGACCAGCTTGCTGGTCACATGGATCACTTAGCAAAAGACCGGCATTGACCGGTCACATCACGGACCAGGCCGTCCTCATATCTCTTCAGTTATCCAGTGGCGCAGGGGCCACTAAGACGGGGCGTTAGCTCAGCTGGGAGAGCACCTGCTTTGCAAGCAGGGGGTCATCGGTTCGATCCCGATACGCTCCACCAATACCGGAGCCGGCCGCCTATCGGGTGCGAGACGCTCCACCGCGAATGGGTCGGTAGCTCAGGTGGTTAGAGCGCACGCCTGATAAGCGTGAGGTCGGAGGTTCAAGTCCTCCTCGACCCACCATTCCCCTTTCGATTTGACCGGCAAGCATTTTTTGGAATGTTTGCCCGTCCAATCGGACGCATTGACATCGTAAAGAGAGATCAACACATCAGAACTGCTGATGATCCGCGTGAGGATCATCTCGGGACCCGCACTCAAGTTGCCGTAAGGTGGTAGTGCATTATGGGAGCCCACGAGCAGTTTTGTCCAAGTCAAGTACACTAACCAAATTGCTCCCCTTCTGAACCAGTGGGGGAGTGGGAAATGTATGACTTTTGATCAGAGAGACATTCGGTTTGCGGCGACGTGATCCGAGGGACCAACCGCAGCACAAAAGGTCGGTCTTCAGTGCAGTGATGCGCTGGAACGGTCTTGTTCTTTCTGGATCAAATCAAGCGCGAAAAGGGCGTTTGGTGGATGCCTAGGCAGTAAGAGGCGATGAAGGACGTGATACTCTGCGATAAGCTTGGGGGAGGTGAGAATAACCTTTGATCCCAAGATCTCCGAATGGGGCAACCCACCTGATTGTTCATTATTGTTGTCTTCTGACAGTCAATAATGTTCAAAAACAGGTACTTAAGACCTGAATACATAGGGTTTTAAGAGCAAACCCGGGGAACTGAAACATCTAAGTACCCGGAGGAAAGGAAATCAACAGATACTCCGCTAGTAGTGGCGAGCGAACGCGGACCAGCCGAGCAATGAGAGTGACCAGAACTGGTTGGAAAACCGGGCCATAGTGGGTGACAGCCCCGTATGGGAAGCTCAATTTGACGTATTAAGTAGGGCGGGACACGTGAAATCCTGTCTGAAGATCGGGGGACCACCCTCGAAGGCTAAGTACTCCTTACTGACCGATAGTGAACCAGTACCGTGAGGGAAAGGTGAAAAGCACCCCGACGAGGGGAGTGAAACAGTACCTGAAACCGGACGCCTACAAGCAGTCGGAGGGGCCTCGAGCCCTGACGGCGTACCTTTTGTATAATGGGTCATCGACTTGGTGTTACGAGCAAGCTTAAGCCGATAGGTGTAGGCGCAGCGAAAGCGAGTCTTAATAGGGCGCATGAGTTCGTGGCATCAGACCCGAAACCGAGTGATCTAGGCATGGCCAGGTTGAAGGTGCGGTAACACGCACTGGAGGACCGAACCCACATCCGTTGAAAAGGATCGGGATGAGCTGTGCCTAGGGGTGAAAGGCCAATCAAACTCGGAGATAGCTGGTTCTCCGCGAAATCTATTTAGGTAGAGCGTCATCCGAATACCCTCGGGGGTAGAGCACTGGATGGGTAATGGGGCCCCACAGGCTTACTGATCCTAACCAAACTCCGAATACCGAGGAGTACTAGATGGCAGACACACGGCGGGTGCTAACGTCCGTCGTGGAGAGGGAAACAACCCTGACCTACAGCTAAGGCCCCCAATTCATGGCTAAGTGGGAAAGCAGGTGGGACGACCAAAACAACCAGGAGGTTGGCTTAGAAGCAGCCATCCTTTAAAGATAGCGTAACAGCTCACTGGTCTAATTAAGTTGTCCTGCGGCGAAGATGTAACGGGGCTCAAGCCATGAGCCGAAGCTTAGGACTGCGTATGCAGTGGTAGCGGAGCGTAGTGTGACATAGATCCTATCCTCTTTAGCGTCCTTCGGGGCGCCTTGGAGGATCATGGATCTTTCTGTGAAGCCGGGCTGTAAGGCATCCGGTGGAGAGATCACTAGCGAGAATGATGACATGAGTAGCGACAAAGAGGGTGAGAGACCCTCTCGCCGAAAGTCCAAGGGTTCCTGCTTAAAGCTAATCTGAGCAGGGTAAGCCGACCCCTAAGGCGAGGCCGAAAGGCGTAGTCGATGGGAACCAGGTTAATATTCCTGGGCCATGTGGTGGTGACGGATCGCAAGTGTAGTTCAGCCTTATCGGATTGGTTGGGCTGCTGAGCGGTTCCTGGAAATAGCCCCACTATTAGATCGTACCCTAAACCGACACAGGTGGACTGGTAGAGAATACCAAGGCGCTTGAGAGAACGATGTTGAAGGAACTCGGCAAAATACCTCCGTAAGTTCGCGAGAAGGAGGCCCGGTTCTAAGGCAACTTGGAGCTGGGGGCACAAACCAGGGGGTGGCGACTGTTTACTAAAAACACAGGGCTCTGCGAAGTCGCAAGACGACGTATAGGGTCTGACGCCTGCCCGGTGCCTGAAGGTTAAAAGGAGGAGTGCAAGCTCCGAATTGAAGCCCAGGTAAACGGCGGCCGTAACTATAACGGTCCTAAGGTAGCGAAATTCCTTGTCGGGTAAGTTCCGACCTGCACGAATGGCGTAACGACTTCCCCGCTGTCTCCAACATCGACTCAGCGAAATTGAATTGCCTGTCAAGATGCAGGCTACCCGCGGTTAGACGGAAAGACCCCGTGCACCTTTACTACAACTTCGCACTGGCATCAGGCACAACATGTGCAGGATAGGTGGTAGGCTTCGAAGCAGGGACGCCAGTCTCTGTGGAGCCTCCCTTGAGATACCACCCTTGTTCTGCTTGATGTCTAACCGCGGCCCGTTATCCGGGTCCGGGACCCTGCGTGGTGGGTAGTTTGACTGGGGCGGTCGCCTCCCAAACAGTAACGGAGGCGCGCGAAGGTTGGCTCAGAGCGGTCGGAAATCGCTCGTTGAGTGCAATGGCAGAAGCCAGCCTGACTGCAAGACTGACAAGTCGAGCAGAGTCGAAAGACGGCCATAGTGATCCGGTGGTCCCGCGTGGAAGGGCCATCGCTCAACGGATAAAAGGTACGCCGGGGATAACAGGCTGATGATGCCCAAGAGTCCATATCGACGGCATCGTTTGGCACCTCGATGTCGGCTCATCTCATCCTGGGGCTGGAGCAGGTCCCAAGGGTATGGCTGTTCGCCATTTAAAGAGGTACGTGAGCTGGGTTTAGAACGTCGTGAGACAGTTCGGTCCCTATCTTCCGTGGGTGTAGGATACTTGAGAGGAGTTGCCCCTAGTACGAGAGGACCGGGGTGAACGATCCACTGGTGGACCTGTTGTCGTGCCAACGGCAGTGCAGGGTAGCTATGATCGGACAGGATAACCGCTGAAGGCATCTAAGCGGGAAGCCCCCCTCAAAACAAGGTATCCCTTGAGGACCGTGGTAGACCACCACGTCGATAGGCCGGAGATGTAAGCGCAGCAATGCGTTCAGTTGACCGGTACTAATGGTCCGATAGGCTTGATTTGATCCAGTAACAACAAGACGTTACTCAAATCAAAAGCATACACACACAATACAGTAAACTTGACTTAAAAAATGAGGACTTTCCTTGGTCTGGTGGCTATAGCACGAGCAAAACACCCGACCCCATTCCGAACTCGGCAGTTAAGTGCCGTCGCGCTGATGGTACTGCGTCTTAAGACGTGGGAGAGTAAGTCACCGCCAGACCTAGAAAAGTCCTCAGATCTCTCTTAACGATACCCCAATACCCAACGCGGGGTGGAGCAGCCCGGTAGCTCGTCAGGCTCATAACCTGAAGGTCGTAGGTTCAAATCCTACCCCCGCAACCAGTATTCCAACATATATATCAAACGTTTAGCCTCGCATCCGCGGAGCGCTCTGGCGTCGCCGCTCACGCTATTCCAGCGCATGTCGCGATTCTCCATCAATTCCCGCACCCAACAAAAAAGGGCCGCGCAAACGCGGCCCTTCGGTCTTCGGGAGAAAATCTTACCAGGAAGGACGCTCGAAGTCGTCGACGTTGCTCGGCAGTACCTTCGGCGTCTCGATGCCTTGCAGCGCAGGCACGTCGATACCGTTGGCAACCTTGATCGCCGTCTGGATCGCGAGGATCGCATCATCGATTGGCGATTGCTTGTTGGAGCCTGAATGCCATCCGGCCTTCATTGCATCCCAGCCTTCACCAAACTGGTTACAGGTCACAACCGCGACGTCGCCCGGTTCTTTGCCGGCACCTTGCAGCGCGCTGATGACGCCTAGGCCCATACCATCGTCAAACGCATAAACGCCGTCGATCTCATCGCCAAACTGGGTGAGGAAAGTTTCCATCACGGTTTGTGCTATCTCGCGGTTCCACTCAGCGGTCTGGCTGGCGAGGATATTGATGCCCGGGTAATCGTCGGCCATCTTATCGAGGAAGCAGTTCTTACGAAGGATCGACACGGTGTAACCAGGCGTACCCTCGACCACCACGATGTTGCCTTCGCCATCAAGCGCATCGGCATCTTCTCGCGCGGAGAGGCCGCGATGACCTATGGCTGGAGCGTGCGCGCTGCCGCCTTCGAGCTGAACGAAAACTCGCCCGCGCATGGCAACGTCAAGTTCATGCCCCATCCGCATGGCCCGGGCGCGCGCACCATCTCGCCCATTGGTGGCTTCTCGCTGGCGATCCCGGCCGGGCTTCCTGCGGAACGAAAAAGCGCCTCGTGGAAGGTGATGGAATATCTCACCCGGCCCAAAATGCTCAAATGGTATGTGCTCAACGGCAACCTCACCAGCCCACGCTTTTCCACCAGCGCCGACCCCGAGGTGCGGGCCAGCTCGTCGCTGATCGTCGAGGTGGACGCGATGGAGCGGCGCGGCGAATTGCAAAGCTGGCCACGCCCCCCGATCCCCGAATTCAGCGATCTTCTGAGCGTGCTGGGCGACGAGATCCGCAGGATGCTACAGGGCGCGCTATCTGCCAAGGACGCCCTTTCCAACGCGCAAAACCGCATCGACGCGATCATGCGGACGCGGGGGCATTATTGATCGCTTTGCTAGAGCGCGTCGTTGAGAATAATCTGGGTTTTCAAATCGTTGGGTCGGTCCGCAAGCGTGTCAAACGCGGTGCCAATGTCATCCAACGCGTAGGCTGCAGCCGTAAACGCGGTCGTGTCGAACCTGCCATGACATAACAAACTCAACGCGCGGTGCATCGCTTGTCCGGGCCCTGCGACACTTCCCATAAGGGAATATTCGCGCAATACCGTCGACAGTAAATCCACATTCAATTCCGACCCTTCGGGCGGAAGGCCAAATGCGGCAAGGTGACCGCCCGGTCGAAGCGCCGCTTGCGCTACCTCATATAAAGCCGTCGCGCCGACGCTTTCGATCGCCAGATCGACACCGCGCCCGTCAGTCATTTCATGCACCACACCAAGAAGCCTGCCTGGATCGCTGACAACGGCGTCTGCACCCACCGCTTTTGCCAGCTTTGCCCGTTCCGGTGATGTCTCGGCCACGATGATAGGTGCTGCCCCTGTCAGACGTTGCATCTGGATATGCAGGTTTCCAATGGGCCCCGCCCCGATAATCAGCACGGACCGCGCCGGTTCAAGCCCGCTGCGCACCGCGGTGTGGACGACGCAGGCAGCAGGCTCTGTCAGGGCCAGCACGTCAAATGAGGTCGTTTCCAGCGCTTCGATCACAAGATGGCCCGGCACCCGCACGTATTCTGCAAAGCCACCATCCACGTCGATGCCGATCTGTTTGATTGAGGGGCAGTTCATCAATTGCCCTCGGCGGCAGTAATAGCAGCGTCCGCACCCGTGGTTGATGTCCACCACAGCCGCAATGCCCTCGGCGACACCGCTTTTCGCACCTGATTGCACGACGCGACCGGAAAACTCGTGCCCCGGCACAAGAGGCAGGCGATGGGCCATAAAGCCACCGTCGTAGATATGCGTGTCTGTCCCGCAAATGCCGCACCTTGCGACCTCTAGCAAAACCTCGTCGGGCTGGATGTCTGGAACAGGGCGCAAATCCAATTCAAATCTGCGCGGCTCAACCAAAACAGCGGCTCGCATTTTTTGTGTCATGTCGCTCTCCCAGCTTTGAGATCAAAACGAAAAAGCGCAGGCCCGACACTGTCAGGCCTGCGCATTTCAATGTGTCTGCTTACCAAGTGGGACGTTCGAACTCGTCCACGTTTTCGGGCGTGATCTTGGCACGCTCGATTTCCTGGAGCTCGGGCACTTCGATGCCGTTTGCGACCTTGATCGCGGTCTGGATCGCAAGGATTGCATCATCGATCGGCGACTGTTTCCCCGAACCGGAAATCCAGCCTTCGCGCATGGCGTCCCAGCCTTCGCCAAACTGGTTGCAGCTGACAACTTTGACGTCACCGGGCTCTTTCCCGGCACCTTGCAGGGCGCTTACGACGCCAAGTGCCATACCGTCATCAAACGCATAAACGCCATCAATCTGATCGCCGAACTGGGTCAGGAAGGTCTCGGTCACTGTCTGTGCTTTTTCCCGGTTCCACTCAGCGGTCTGGCTGGCGAGCACTTCGATGTCGGGATAGTTGTCCGCAAGCTCATCAAGGAAGCAGTTGCCGCGCAGTATCGACACCGCATAGCCGGGTGTCCCCTCGACCACGACGATGTTGCCTTGGCCGCCCAAGGCATCGCCCAGCATCTCGGCGGCCTGTGCGGCCAGCGCGCAATCATCGGGTCCCGTGTGCCCTTCGATATAGCGGCGGCCGGCCTCGCCAAGGGGCGAATTCGATGTCACAACGGGAATACCGGCACGCGACGCGTTGCGGATCGCGGGGATCAGTGCATTCTGGGACGTCGGCCAAACGACCATGGCATCCATGTTCTGAGAAGCCATGTCCTGAATCTGGTCGAACTGCGTGGCCGGATCGCCCTGCGGGTCCATCACCGTGGCCTGAATGCCAAGCTCGGCGGCATAGTCTTCGGCTGTTTCGGCATACTTGGCCTGATAGGAATTCGAACCGGGATACAGAACCGTAATACCGATCCGAGTCTCGGAGAGCGGCTTCTTCAGTTCGCCACCCAGCCATTCGGGTGCGTCTTGCGCGACTACGGCCCCAGCGGACAGCGCCAGAAGCGCAGCGGCGGCAAGCGGCTTGCTCACGATATAGGTGAAATTGGACATATGTTCCTCCATGTTGTCCGCTGCCTGTCCTCCTCAACGTGTCTCCCCGATGGCAGCGGTCCGGGGCGTGTGCCCTAATCATTTCGGCGCAAAGGGCTCAGAAACAATTGCGCAGATGTCCAAATCTGATTTTCTTCAAGACGGGGTTTGGAATGCTTTTCACATTAAACACCGCATGACCCCCAAATTGATTTGAGCCATTTTGGATTTTTCTGGGCTGTTTATAGCTCAGCCCCCATCCTAACCATTGGGATGGGAGGAACGTGATCGATGAGTGCAACTGTGACTGCGCTGCTGAGGCGGCATGGGCTTATTCTGGCTTTCTTGGTTTTTCTGGTCGGTGTCGCGCTAAACGCGGATGCCTTCCTGACACCGGGTAACATTCTGGACGTCCTACGGCAGGTCTCCATAACAGGTATGATGGCGCTCGGCGTGACATTTGTGGTCATGACGGGGCGCCTTGATCTCTCGGTTGGTTCCATGTTGACCCTTCTGACGGTGATCGTGGTCGATCAGCACAACATCTCCGGCCCCTTTCCGGCAATCGTCATGACCATCCTCGCAGGGCTGGCAATTGGCGCTTTCAATGGCCTGTTGGTGGGCTTCGTCGGCTTGAATGCCCTTATCGTAACGCTCGCTATGCTGTCCTTTTTGCAGGGCCTCGTTCTGTTCTATTCCGGCGGGTCAAACGTGAATGTCCAAAATGCACAAGAAACATGGTTCGCCGTTTTTGGACGGGGCGATTTCCTCGGTATTCCGGTACCTGTCCTCATGTTTCTCTTTGGGGCATTGATCGCCGGCCTCATCCTCCAGTTCACAACATTCGGGCGCCGCGTCTATGGTGTCGGCGGCAACGAGACAGCCAGCATCTTTTCGGGCATCGACGCACGCTGGACGGTCTTCTGGACCTATGTGGCATCAGGTCTGACAACCGCTGTCGCCGCTGTCATTATGGGAAGCCGCGTGATGGGGGCGCAAAATACGATCGGTCAGGGGTATGAATTAACGGTTCTTGCCGGTGTTATTCTTGGCGGCACATCAATGCTTGGTGGTTCCGGCAGCATCTGGCGGACGGTCATCGGCATCTCGATGCTCGGCTTTATCCAGAACGGCCTCCTCCTGCTCGGCTTCCCCTATTACATTCAGTGGCTCGTGACGTGGGCTGTTATCATCATCGCCGTTTGGATCGATCTTGGTGCCAAGCGCGGGAGGGTTTTTGCATGACCGACTTTTCTCAAACGAATCGCTCGAATCCGCTTCGTCAAACCGTCAGCTGGCTCTTTCGGAATCATATCTGGGTGTTCCTGGCGCTCACGGTCTTGGTCTTCTCGCTCGCGAGTCCGTACTTTCTAACGCTCAACAACATCGGCAATATCCTCACCCAAGGTGCCTTTATCGGCATTCTCGCGATCGGCATGACGATGGTGATGATCGATGGCGAAATTGACCTCTCGGTCGGTGCTATCCTTGCTTTGGCCTCGGCGCTCGCCATCGGCCTGCAAGATCATATGGGCACATGGCCTGCGGTCGGACTTGGCCTGATGTCCGGCATGGTTCTGGGCTTCATAAATGGTTCGTTGGTTGCCCTGTCTGGCATGCATTCGTTCATTGTCACGCTCGGTGGCTTGATCGGTATTCGCGGCATCGTGTTCGTTTATACCGGCGAAAACGCCCTGATGGTGCCGGACTTCGCCTATACCGAAATCCCCGAGATCTACCTTGGGCCACTTTCACTTACCGCAATGCTGTTCTTTGGTCTTGCGCTGTTCTTCCAGTGGGTGCTGACCAACACCCGCCACGGCCGCGAAACCTATGCAGTCGGTGATAATATCGAAGCGGCGCATGACGCTGGCATCAACGTCAAGCGCCACAAAATTATCAACTTCACGATCTGTGGCACAATGGCGGCCGTCTGTGGGATTCTGTTGTCAATGCGACTCGGAACGGCAGAGCCGAATGCCGGCAAGATCTGGGAGCTGTGGACCATCATCGCTGTTGTGCTGGGGGGCATCAGGCTCACTGGCGGCTTCGGCAGCATGTGGATGACAATCGGCGGCGTGTTGACGCTCGCAGTGCTCCGCAATGGCTTGCGGCTCCTCAATACACCAAATTACGTCGAGCTGATGGTAATGGGCGCTGTGCTTATCCTCGCGCTGAGTCTCGATAAACTGTTGAACCAGCAGGAGGGCGCAAGATGAATGATCTGGTACTCGAGGTGCGCGGCGTCACCAAAACCTTCCCTGGGGTAAAGGCGCTCGATGATGTCAGCTTCGATATTCGTGCTGGCGAGGTTCATGCGCTGGTTGGTGAAAATGGCGCTGGCAAATCAACGCTGATGAAAGTTCTGGCCGGCCTGCACCGCGCCGATGCTGGCGAGATCATCTATAAAGGCCAGCCAACTGAGGTCAGTGGCCCGCTTGATGCACGCAAGAAAGGGATCTTGCTGATCCATCAGGAACTGTCACTCGCGCCCGAACTGTCGGTGGCCGAGAACATTTATCTTGGCGCATGGCCAACGAACAGGCTCGGCATCTTGAAGAAAAGGGAACTGCGCAGAAATGCAAAGGCTGCCCTCGATGCGCTGAATTGCGGTTTCGGGCCTGATGTTCGGGTCGGCACGCTTTCCGTCGCGATGCAGCAAATGGTCGAAATCGCCCGCGCAGAGGCGTTCAGCGCGAATGTCGTGATCTTTGACGAACCAACCGCCTCGCTCACCGATAATGAGAAGAACCAGCTCTTCCATACGATCAGAAGCCTGCGCGAGCGGGGGGTGGGCATCGTCTATATTTCCCACAAGATGGACGAGATCTTCGAAATCACAGACCGTGTGACCGTTCTCCGCGATGGACAGGTGCAGGGAACAGTCGAAACCGCAGACTCGGACCTTAACCAAATCACCCGCATGATGATCGGGCGGACACTCGACGCCTATTTCGTCAAGGCAGATGCCAACTTCGGCGCGGAAGTGCTCCGCGTGGATGGGCTGGGCAAACAGGGACTGTTCCAAGATGTGTCATTCTCGGTCCGCGAGGGCGAGGTGCTCGGTCTTTATGGCTTGGTCGGGGCAGGGCGATCAGAGGTCGTCGAAACCGTGTTCGGTGTCCGCAAAGCCGATAGCGGGACGCTCTTCTGGAAGGGCGCAGAGATCAAGATACCCTCACCACGAGAGGCCATCGACATGGGCATGGCACTCGTTCCCGAAAGCCGCAAAGAACAAGGGCTCGTGCTGATGATGGGCGGGCGCGAAAATACATCTCTCCCGCACCTGTCGCTGTTTTCCGATATTTCGGTGATGAACCGCACCAAGGAACTCGCGGTTTTCGAGAAATACCGATCAGCGCTTTCGATCAAGACCACTGGCCCAGATCAGGCGCTCTCACAGCTTTCCGGTGGCAACCAACAAAAGTTCGTGCTCGCCAAATGGCTCTGCGCTGATCCCAAGCTCATCATCCTTGATGAACCGACCCGTGGCATTGATGTGGGTTCCAAATCTGCCATTCACGAATTGATCGCTGATCTTGCCCATCAAGGTCTGGCGGTGATCGTCATTTCATCTGAAATGCCAGAGGTGCTCGGCGTCAGTCACCGCGTGCTGGCAATGTCCGAAGGCGCGGTTGTGGCCGAGTTCGAAGGCGACGCAATGACCGAGGAAAACTTGATCGACGCGGTATCCCACCACCGCCAAGGCATCGCGGCGGAATAACCTCCCACCGCCCGCGTTACGCAACCCTCTTGCGATGTCTTGTGGAAGCGGCCCGATCCAATGGATCGGGCCGTTCCGATGTGCTGTGATGTCGTATGGTCAGCGGGCTAGAGAGGCACCCAAGCCCGTGCCTCGCTCGATGTTTGAATGGCCTCGACCGTGCGCTGCACTTCATATGCCTCGCGGAAATCGGGTCCGGCTTTTGGCCCACCACAATGCGCGGCGATCAGTTCAGCGACCTCGATCACTTTCAAATCGTTGAATCCCAAGTGGTGTCCCGGTGCTGGGCAGAATTGTCCGTAGGGCGGGTGATCCGGTCCCGCTTCGATCCGCGTGAAGCCGCTCCGGCCGGGCATGCCTTTATACTGCAATAATTCGTTCATCGATTCCTGACTGAACGCCAAGGCCCCTTTCGTGCCAGTGATTTCCCACGACAGGTCCATCGTCCGTCCCGTAGCAGCCCAATTGGCTTCAAAACTGCCCGTGACGCCACTTTCAAAATGGACAAGAGCGTGGGTCATATCGTCTACCACGACGGGTTTCCGCTCCGCACTCCCTTGGGAAACGGGCCGCGTGGGGTAAAGTGTCCGGCAATCGCCTTGTACCTCGCTGATCGGTCCAAGAAGGAATCGCGCCATCGAGATGATGTGACTGCCGATATCCGCCAGCGCGCCGCCGCCTTGCGGATCGGTGCGGAAGGAATGCGGCGCATCGGGGCTCGCCATGTAATTCTCGGCATGACGTCCGCGAAAGCCGGTGATCTCGCCAATCTCGCCGCTGCCGATGATGTCCCGCGCGAGGCGGATCATCGGGTTGCGCAGGAAATTGAAACCCACAAGCGTCACCACACCCGCCGCCTCCGCGGCTTCGGTCATTTCCAGTGCAATCGCGGCGGTCGTTGAGAGCGGTTTCTCGCAATAGACTGTTTTTCCGGCCTTTATGGCCTCAAACGCCATCGGCGCGTGCAAAACATTCGGCGCGGTGATCGAGACGATGTCGATCGCCGGATCATTGATCAGCGCCTTCCAGTCGCCCGTCCCTTGCGCAAATCCCAAAGCCTCGGCCGCTGCGCTGGCCAGCGCGGGTGAGGCATCCGCCAGCATCCGCAACTGCGGCTCGCCGGCGACATCGAACAATCCTGATACCGAGCGGAACGCATTGGCATGGCACCGCCCCATGAACCCCGATCCGATCAGTCCAATTCCGATTTCGGGCTTGCCCATTGCTCTGCTCCTCGCCTCTTCCTCCAGTTCAGCCCGCACAGTGCCGCGCTTCCTTTGGGCGAGCGACGGGAAATATGTCCAGTTCTGACATTTCGAACATACCCAGTCGCGATTCGTTGCGCCAATTTAGATCGGGACGAGGGAGGACATGATGGCGAAACTTGAATACGATTACATTGTGATCGGGGCGGGCTCTGCGGGCTGTGCGGTCGCGGGCCGTCTTGGCGAGGCGGGGCATTCGGTTCTGCTTCTGGAAGCGGGTGGCAAGGACCGCAATCCGTTCATCCATATTCCGCTCGGCTATTCAATGCTCTACGCCAATCCCAAGGTGAACTGGTGCTACGAAAGCGCCCCCGAACCGCACCTGAATAACCGCCGCCTGTTCCAGCCGCGTGGGAAGGTTCTCGGCGGTACCGGCGCGATCAACGGCATGATCTATATGCGCGGCCAGCCGGAGGATTTCGATGGCTGGGAGGCCAACGGCTGCACCGGCTGGGGCTGGGATGGCGTCTTACCCTTCTTCAAATCCTGCGAGGATCAGGAGCGCGGCGCTGATGATTATCACGGCACCGGCGGCCCCGTCGCGGTGTCTGACATCCGCACTGAACACGCGCTGGGTGAAGCCTTCCATGCCGCATCCGAGGCGCTCGGCGTTCCCCGCAACGACGATTTCAACGGCCCTCAGCAGGAGGGCACCGGCTACGTCCAGACAACCACCAAGGATGGCCGCCGCTGGAGCACCGCCGCAGGATACCTTCGTGGCAAGGCTAAACAGCATATCGACCTCCGCTTGCATGCTATGGTTCAGCGGATCGACCTCGACGGCAAGCGCGCGACTGGTGTCACGTGGAAAGATCGTTCCGGCCAGCACAGCGCCAAGGCGCGGCGCGAGATCGTCCTCAGCGGCGGCACATTTAACTCGCCGCAGCTCCTGCAAATTTCCGGCATCGGCCCCGCGGCACTCCTGCAAAAGCATGGCATCGCGGTTCAGCATGACCTCTCCGGCGTTGGCGAGAACCTACAGGACCATTTCGGCATCGGTGCCGAATACCGCTCCACCGTGCATTCCACCGTGAATGATCTTTACAACAACAAGATCAAAGGCGGCATCCAGCTCCTGCGGCATCTTCTGTTCCGGCGCGGCCCGTTTGCCGACAATGGCAACTACTCCAACACCTTCATCTGCTCCGGCCCTGAAATCGATCGCCCCGATATGATGGTCACTTTCATGGCATGGTGTACCGATGAACAGCTCAAGCCGCATCCCTTCTCGGGTTTCACCATTCTGGCCGAGCATATGCGCCCCAACTCGCGCGGCCATGTGTATATCACGGGGCCAAACCCGACCGACCAGCCAGAAATCCAGTTTAACTTTTTTGCCGATGAGGCCGACCAACGTGCCGCCATCGCTGGCCTGAAATTCGGCCGTAAGATCGCGCAAACCGCGCCGATGTCCGATTGTGTCGATTATGAACTGTCCCCCGGCAAGGACGTACAAACAGACGAGGAATTGCTCGCCTTTTGCCGCTCCAACGGCCTCTCGCTGCTGCATCCGGTCGGCACCTGCAAAATGGGCGTGGGCGAAGATGCAGTCGTTGACCCGCGCCTCCGCGTTCACGGGATCGAGGGTTTGCGCGTGGCCGACGCTTCCATCATGCCGCGTATCGTGACCGGCAATACCAACGCCGCCTCCATCATGATCGGCGAGAAAGCCGCCGCGATGATCCTCGAAGATGCTAAGGTGCCTGCATGACCCAGATCCTTCGCATCGCCCTGATGGGCACCGGCCGCATGGCGCATGTCTATGGTCCCAAGATCAACGCCCACCCGGGCTTGCATCTGGAGGTCATCTATAACCCGCGTATCGCGTCCGCCGAAAAAGCCGCCGCGCAATATGGCGGCCGGCCGATGGATGATCTCGATCAGGTGCTGGCTGATCCTGCCGTTGATGCAGTGATCATCGCCACCCCCACCGATACCCATGTGGATTACATCGAGCGCGTCGCGCAGGCTGGCAAGCCGATCTATTGCGAGAAGCCACTGGATCAGACCCTTGAGCGGGTCAGCCGCGCGATGGCCGCGCTTGAGTCGAACCCAGTTCCATTCATGCTCGGCTTTAACCGTCGCTTCGACCCTGAAAACAACGCCCTGCGCGAAGCGGTTCGCAACGGCGAGATCGGCCGTGTGAACATGCTGATGAGCTGGAGCCGCGAACCGGCCCCCCCACCAATCGACTATGTCCGCGCCTCGGGCGGCTATTTCGTCGATGCCACGATCCATGACATTGATCTTCTGTGCTGGATCGCGGGCGAACGCCCTGTTGAGGTGCACGCCTCCGGCTCATGTATGTTCGATCCGCAGATCGGTGCCGAGGGTGATTTCGACATGACGATGACCACCCTGAAAATGCCTTCCGGCGCCTTGGTCCACATCAACAACAGCCGCAGTTGTTCCTACGGTTTCGATCAACGTCTCGAAGCTTTTGGCGATAAAGGTATGCTTCAAACGCTGAACCAACGCGACGATAACCTCGTCCGCTGGGGTGCCGACCGCACCGAAGCCCGCGAGCCACTCAAGCACTTCTTCCTCGAACGCTATGACCAATCCTTTTACAACGCGCTGGATGAATTCCATGCCGCTGTCACCAGTGGTCGCAGCCCTTCGGCAACCGCTGATGACGGCCGCGCAGCACTTGCCATCGCATTGGCCTGCGCACAGTCCGCGAAAGATGGCAGGGCTATCGCCCCGGCCTATGACGGGATCTGATGTTAGAAAAATCCATTTTGGATAAGTTTCTTCTGGCATCACGCGCACGAACGGAAAAGTGAGGACATAGGCCACCCAAACCAAAGGACGCCACCCCATGACCCGCGAGGAACTCCTGCGTATTCTGAGCTTCGTCGACTCGAGCCGCGAGCTGTCCGAGGATCGCACCCAGCTCGCCACCGTCGATCCCCGCTGGAATATCATTTCCTACGCCATGCGGCGGCATCTGGAGGGTAAGCTGCTCACCGTCACCACCGCCGCCGCCGCCGCCGAGGTGCCCTACGGCACCGCAATGCGCCGTATTTCCGAGCTGATCGACGAAGGTTTCCTCCTCAAACGCCCAAAATCAAAGACGGGCAAGTCCTTCTCACTGCACCCCACCAGCAAGCTGATCGCCGAGTTTGAAAGCTTTGCCATGCAGCTCAAATCGATGGTGGGCCGCACTTTCGGCTTCACCGATGGCGATGGCGAAATCAGCGATTTCTACTTCGGCGGCTACTACATGGCCTCGCGCATCCTGCCCTACCCGAACGCCATGCGCGCGGGCGTTGGATATGACAAAACCATCCGCATTCTCAGCCCCATTGACCCGACATTCAAAACGCTCAGCCAGTTTTCGTCCAACTTGGATGAATTGTGCGGAACGAATATCGAGATCGTCAATCTGCCTCTTGATGAGCTGCATGACGAGATCATGACCAACGCCGCGCGACCCACATCGCGCTATGATCTGATCGCTTTTGACTTGCCGTGGATCGGCCAGTTGGCCACCGAAGGCATCATCGACCCGATCGACGATATCATGCACGAATCCCGCTACAATCCGTCGGATTTTCACACCGCCGCCTTCCGTGGTTCTGCGTGGCAGGGGCAGCAATTCGGCCTGCCGATCCAACCCACCGCCGAGCTGCTGTTTTATCGCTCCGACCTCTTTGCCGAAGCGGGACTGTCCGTTCCCCGCACCACCGAAGACGTGCTGATGGCTGCCCGTGTCTTGCACCGCTCCGCGATGAACCTCTCGGGCATCGTGATGAATTTCGGGCGCGGCACGCCTGTCGCGCATACGTTCATCCAGACCCTCGCGGATTTCGGCCAACCGATCATCAATCTTAATCCGCTGGGTGATGAATTCGATCTCTCCGTAATCGACAACGAAAACTACCGCCCCCAGCTTGATACCGCCGCAGCGCAGGAGACGGCAGAATTCCTGCTCGAACTGTCGAAATACGCCCATAAGGAGAGCATGCTCTGCGAGTGGGACCGCCAAATCAGCATTTTCTCCAAGGGACAGGCCGCCATGACCTATGGCTGGAGCGTGCGCGCCGCCGTGTTTGAGCTTGACGAAACATCCCCAGCGCACGGCAATGTCCAATATTTGCCGCACCCTCCCAAGCCGGGTGCGCGGACGGTGTCCCCCATCGGTGGTTTCTCCCTCGCCATTCCCGCAGGCTTGGGCGTCGCGCGTAAGAAAACCTCATGGAAGGTGATGGAATACCTGACGCGGCCGGAATTGCTGAAGTGGTATGTGCTCAACGGCAATCTCACCAGCCCGCGCTTTTCCACCAGCGCTGACCCCGAGGTGCAGGCCAGCAGCGCCCTGATCGGCGAGGTCGATGCGATGGATCGCCGTGGTGAGCTGCAAACATGGCCGCGCCCACCAATCCCTGAATTCAGCGCACTTCTGTCCATTTTGGGTGACGAGATCCACATGATGCTGCAAGGCGAACGCCCCCCCGCCGCCGCTTTGAGCCGCGCCCAAACCAAAATCGACAAGCTGATGCGCGAACAAGGCCGCTACTAACATGCCTAGCAATAGCGCCAATTCACTATGGATGCGCCAACTGGGCATAAACCACGCCAACGCAGGCTCAAAACAGCATTAAGGACAGCAGCCGAGCACATTGCGTCCCCGTAACCGCTCGCATAACGTCACAGCGTTATTTGAATCACACCTGCCGGAGCGGACGATGGGCTATATTTTGGCGATTGATCAGGGGACGACCTCGTCCCGCGCAATAATCTTTGGCGGCACGATGGAAATCGTCGCTTCCGCGCAAGAGGAGTTCACCCAGCATTTTCCGCAATCGGGTTGGGTCGAGCATGAACCGGAGGATCTCTGGTCCACCGTTGTTTCCACCTGCCGCGCCGCGCTGGAAAAGGCCAATCTGACCGCCTCTGACATTGCCGCCATCGGCATCACCAACCAGCGCGAAACAACCCTCGTGTGGGACAAAGCCACCGGCGCGCCTGTCTATAACGCCATCGTCTGGCAGGACCGTCGCACCGCTGCCTTCTGCCGAGAGTTGGTCGCCGCTGGTCATGACGAAATGATCACCGCCCGCACCGGCCTTCTGGCTGATCCATATTTCTCCGGTACCAAGCTCCAGTGGATCCTCGATAACGTCGAAGGCGCCCGCGCCCGCGCCGAGGCTGGCGAGCTGCTCTTCGGCACCGTCGACAGCTACCTGATCTGGCGGCTCACCGGCGGCCAGAGCCATGTGACGGACGCCACCAACGCCGCCCGCACGATGCTCTACGATATCCACAAGGGCCGCTGGTCCACGACGATTTGCGATCTCTTCGGAATCCCGCAATCCATGCTGCCCGAGGTCCGCGACTGCGCCAGTGATTTTGGCGAAACCACTGCCGATCTCTTCGGCCAGCCGCTGCCGATCCTTGGCGTCGCGGGCGATCAGCAGGCGGCGACCGTGGGTCAGGCTTGCTTCCAACCGGGTATGTTGAAATCCACCTACGGCACCGGCTGCTTCGCGCTCTTGAACACCGGCGATAAACCCGTCCGCTCGCACAACCGCCTGCTGACCACCATCGCCTACCAGCTTGACGGCAAGCCGACCTACGCGCTCGAAGGCTCGATCTTCATCGCGGGGGCCGTAGTGCAATGGCTCCGCGACGGCTTGCAGATCATCGGCAACGCCGCCGAGACACAACCACTGGCCGAAGCCGCCGATCCGCATCAGGATGTCATCCTCGTCCCCGCCTTCACCGGCCTCGGCGCGCCGTATTGGAACCCTGAATGCCGTGGCGCGGCCTTTGGCCTGACCCGTGGCACTGGGCCCGCTGAAATGGCCCGCGCCGCGCTCGAAAGCGTCGGCTACCAGACCCGCGATCTCTTGGAGGCTATGCACGCCGATTGGCAGGGCGAGGGCGCACAGCCCACGCTCCGCGTCGATGGCGGAATGACCGCCTCGGATTGGACGATGCAGTTCCTCGCAGACATCATCAATGCCCCCGTTGACCGCCCGCAAGTGCTCGAAACCACGGCGCTGGGCGCTGCATGGCTCGCCGGTCAACGGGCTGGCATCTATCCCGCGATGGAGGAATTTGCCAAAGGTTGGATGCTCGAGCGCACCTTCACCCCCGCTATGGACGATGACACCCGCAGCACCAAATACGCGGCATGGAAGCGCGCGGTCAGCGCGACGATTTCGGCGGCGGGATAATTTCCCCGCCTCCGCGCCCTGATCTGCTAGACTGGGCCGCAACAGGATATTGGAGGAAACCGATGAGCGACGACATGCGCAAACTGCAAACCCAAGGCGTGCATCATATCACCCTCGTCGGGGCCGACCGGCAAACCTCGATTGATTTCTGGGAAGGTGTGCTTGGCATGCCTTTCATCTTCGATCAGCCCAACCTCGATAACCCCGACGAAGGCCACCTCTACTTTGATCCGGGCGATGGCCGCCTGATCACCATCTTCACCGACGAAAACCGCACCCCCGACAAGACCAAAACCCCCGCCACCCAAGGCGCGGTCCATCATGTGGCGTTCAATGTCTCGCAGGCGACCTTCTGGCAGGCGGCGGATCGGCTCAAGGCGCGTGGCATCGCCTTCACCGGGCCTAAGGATCGCGGCTTTATGGATTCGATCTATTTTCGTGATCCGCTCGGCCTCCTGATCGAACTGGCAAGCTACCGTTTCGAGCCGCCCGAAGGCTGCCGCCATGCCGATGTGATGATCGCCGCGCACCGCATCCGCGTGGCCCGTGGCGACCACCATATCGACAAAATCCACCTCGCTGACGCGATAGAGGATTTGGTTAATCAGCGGCAGGACAGCCTCTCCGCAGACCGCAGCCCGAAAAACCCCTATCGCCGCTAATCCGGCATGGTGTTGCGCCATGCGGCGCGCGGTGGGGTAGGGCTTTGCTCAGGGCCGCGCGGTGAGGTCTGTGCATCGTTTTCATGCACAGGAGCCCGCGATGTCCGACCTCTCCCCCCACCTTTCCTTGCCCTATATCCTGCCTGCGCAGGCGCAAAAGCACGTCACCCATAACGAGGCGATCCGCCAGCTTGATCTCCTCACGCATCTCTCGGTCGTGTCGATGACCGAAACCGCGCCACCTCCCAGCCCTGCCGAGGCGGCGCGCTACGTCGTCGCGGCCCCCGCGACCGGCGATTGGGCAGGGCAGGAGGGCATGGTCGCCATCCACGAAGGCGGCGCATGGTGGTTTCTGGTGCCGCAAGCCGGTTGGCGGCTCTGGGATCAGGCAACCGAGACATTGGCGGCCTTCGATGGCACGGCATGGATGCCGGTGAGCACACCCGTCCCCGAAATGGTCGCCACGCTCGGCATTGGCACCCAACCAGATGCGCTCAATCTCTTCGCCGTGGCCTCCGAGGCGACGCTGCTCACCCATACGGGCGCGGGGCATCAACTGAAGCTGAACAAAGCCCTCTCCACCGATACCGCGAGCCTTCTGTTCCAAACTGGCTGGAGCGGGCGCGCCGAAATGGGCACCACCGGCAGCGATGATTTTGCCATCAAACTCAGCGCCGATGGCACCAGCTTTGAAACCGGCGTGAGTTTCGATGCCACCAGCGCGCGTGGGCGCTTCCCGCACCCGCTGGAACTTTCTTCCCAAGCGGCCGCCCCCGCCAAACCCCTAGGCGCGGTCGCGCTTTACGCGGCCAGCCGCGCGGGCGGGGTTCTGCCAGCCGCCGTTACGCCGGATGCGCGGATGTTGTTGCAGCCGCATCTCTCCGAGGGGCATCTCCTGCACTGGTCCGCTGGCGGGGCAGAGGTGCAAGCCCAAGGCGCACCGCACAGTGCCAGCGGTGGCTACAGCCTGCCCGCGCTCGCGGCAACGTCCCGCCGCGCGGCGGCACCGCGCTGGGCGCGGGCCAGTGCCGCCAGCATCGGCAGCGCGGCAGAGGATCACGCCAGCCACGCCACGCTCTGGCGGGGCACCGGCGGTGGGCTGGGCGGGTTTCATATGGTCGCCCATCTTGCGCTTGATGACGTTGCTGCGCAGGGGCATGGCTTCTTTGGCCTCAGCACTGTGCTTGGCCCGCTCGCGGCGGTGGCGGGGCCGGATGATTTCGGAGGCGCCATCGGCATCGGCTTCGATGCTGCGTCAGATAACAACTGGCAGATGGTTCATGGTGACGGCACGGCCCCCGCCCAGCGGACGGACCTTGGCGCGCTCTTTCCGCTCTCTACCACCAGCGGCTTGCTGACGCTCACCCTCTATGCCACGCCCTCAGCGGGTGAGATCGGCCTGCACCTGTCCGACCCCGATACCGGCGCTGAATTCGCGGCCACCGCCAGCATAGAGCTTCCTGCCGCCAGCAGCTTCCTCGCGCCCCGCCTGCACCTCGACAACGGCGCGCTGTCTACTCCAGTTGGTTACAGCTGCGCGGGGCTCTTCGCGCAGGCATTTACCTAACGTCGCGGCCCGATTGCGCACGCGGCCTTTCATATCGGGGGCGAAAGGACTAGATGATCCGTAAATAATGAACGGATATCCCATGCCCCCGATCGTCAAGGTCACTGGCCTTCGCAAAAAATATGACACCGGCTTCGAGGCGCTCAAAGGCGTCGATCTCGAGATCGAGGAGGGCGAGATCATCGCCCTTCTCGGCCCGAACGGTGCCGGAAAGACAACCCTGATCTCCGCCATTTGCGGGATCGCCGTTCCCACCGCCGGTACGATCACCGTGGGCGGCCATGACGCCATCCGCGATTACCGCGCGGCACGCGAATTGATCGGGCTCGTCCCGCAAGAGATCAATCTCGAACCTTTCGAGCGGGTCCAAAACACCGTCCGCTTCTCGCGCGGGTTGTTCGGCAAATCCCCGAACGAGGCCCATATTCAGGATATCCTTTCCCAGCTCTCCTTGGGGGAAAAAGCCCGCGCCCGCGTGCGCGAACTTTCCGGCGGCATGAAGCGCCGCGTCCTGATCGCCAAGGCGCTCGCCCATGAGCCGCGAATCCTGTTCCTCGATGAACCGACAGCCGGCGTCGATGTCGAGCTGCGCAAGGATATGTGGGAGGTCGTCCGCAAGCTGAAGGAAAACGGCGTCACCATCATCCTCACCACCCATTACATCGAAGAGGCCGAAGCCATCGCCGACCGTATCGCGGTGATCAACAATGGCGAAATCCTTCTGGTTCAGGATAAAGACGACCTGATGCGCCAGATGGGCCGCAAGCAACTGCGCATTGATCTGGCGGAGTCAATCACACAGGTGCCTGAAAGCCTCGCCGAGTTCGGCCTCAGCCTCTCGGATGACGGCATGAGCCTGACCTACGAATACGATACCCGCGCCGAGCGCACCGGCATCACGACCCTTCTGGCCAAGATGCAGGATACCGGCCTCAAACTCGCCGACCTGCAAACCAAGCAAAGCTCCCTCGAAGAAATCTTCGTCGGGTTGGTAAAGGAAACAGCATGAACCTTCAGGCCATCCGCGCAATTTTCGTCTTCGAGATGTCGCGCTTCTTCCGTTCGCTGATCCAGAGCCTCATCTCGCCGGTGATCTCCACCTCGCTCTATTTCGTGGTGTTCGGCGCCGCCATCGGCAGCCGCATCGATCAGGTCGAAGGCGTCAGCTACGGCGCGTTCATCGTCCCCGGTCTGGTGATGCTCACGGTGATGACGCAAGCCACCTCCAACGCCAGCTTCGGTATCTACTTCCCGAAATTCATCGGCACGGTGTACGAAATCCTCTCCGCTCCGATCAATTTCATTGAAATCACCATAGGCTATGTCGGCGCGGCGGCGGTGAAGTCGCTGTTCATCGGCCTGATGATCCTCGCCACCTCGACGCTTTTTGTTGATGTTTCCATCGCCCATCCGCTGGCAATGATCGCGTTTCTCGTGCTGACCTGCCTTAGCTTCGCGCTTCTGGGCTTCATCATTGGCATCTGGGCGGGCAATTTCGAACAGCTTCAGCTGATCCCGCTTCTGGTGATCACGCCCTTGGTGTTCCTCGGTGGCAGCTTCTACTCCACCTCCATGTTGCCTCCCTTCTGGCAAAAGCTGTCTCTGCTGAACCCCGTTCACTACCTGATTTCCGGCTTCCGCTGGTCCTTCTTCGGGCAGGCCGATGTGCCGGTGGGCGTGTCCTTGGTCGCAATCGCGGGCTTTACCAGCCTCTGCCTTCTGACGATCTGGTGGATCTTCCGCACGGGCTGGCGTCTGCGGCAGTGATCGCGGTCTTGTGAACGCCCCTCCCAGTGCCTAAGTGAGCTTCATGAAGCGCTTTATCCCTTTTGTGAAATCCGAGCCCACCGTTGCCGTCATCCGGCTTCAGGGCCAGATCGCCAACAGCAATCGCGGCCTTGACGATCCGTCGCTTGGCCCCGTGATCGAACGGGCTTTTTCCCGTGGCAAACCTGCCGCTGTGGCCCTTGAAATCAACTCCCCCGGCGGCTCGCCGGTGCAGTCCTCCCTGATCGCCGCGCGTATCCGGCGGCTGGCCGAGGAAAAGGAAATCCCCGTCTATGCCTTTGTCGAGGATGTCGCGGCATCGGGCGGCTACTGGCTCGCCTGCGCAGCGGACGAAATCTTCGTTGATCGCGGCTCGATCGTTGGCTCTATCGGCGTCATTTCAGCAGGTTTCGGGGCCCATGACCTGATCGAGCGCTACGGCGTCGAGCGCCGCGTCCATACCGCTGGTAAATCAAAAAGCTTGCTTGACCCGTTCCAGCCGCAAAAACCGGCGGATGTGAAGCGGCTCAAAGGCTGGCTGGAAGAGCTGCATGATTTCTTCATCAGCCATGTCAAATCCCGCCGTGGGGACAAGCTGGCAGATAACCCCGATCTGTTCACTGGTGAGGTCTGGATTGGTCAGAAGTCGGTCGAAGTCGGCCTTGCCGATGCTGTCGGCCATCTGGTGCCGGTGATGCAGGAGCGCTTCGGCAAAAAGGTCCGCTTCCGCCGTTACGGCCCGCGCCGTGCGCTGCTCCAGCGCTTCGGTTCCAGCTTGGTCAACGATGCAGTCGCCGCCGTTGACGAGCGCGCCTCCTACGCGCGTTTCGGGCTCTGACGTGCTGATCAAGGGCGTCACCCTCTTTCTGGTGTTCATGGCGGTGCTCGCCATGTTCGGCAGGCTCCGTTTTCCGGGGCAGAAAAAACTGCAATCCGCGAAATGCCCTTCCTGTGGCCGCTACCGCATCGGCAAAGGGCCTTGTAGCTGCGGTAAGGGTAAGTAGCGATGGATTGGCTCTACGTCGTCTTGGGTCTGGTGATTTTGCTTCTCGCAGGTGACAGCCTCGTCAAAGGCGCGGTCAACCTCGCGCTGCGCTTGGGTGTTCCTGCCCTGATCGTCTCGCTCACCATCGTTGCCTTCGGCACCTCCGCGCCTGAACTTTTGATTTCCGTTCAGGCCATTCTCGAAGGCGTTCCCGGGATCGCTCTGGGTAACGTCGTCGGCTCAAACACGGCAAACATCCTGTTGGTGCTAGGCATTCCTGCGCTTCTGGCGACCATGCACACCAGCGAATGCGATACCCGCCACAGCTACCTTCAAATGATCGCTGCGAGCGTTCTTTTCATCGGGCTCGCCTTCCTTGGCTCCTTCACTTGGACCAGCGGCCTGATATTGCTGGCGGCCCTCGCGGCAATGCTCACCCATGCGTTCCTCAGCGCGCGGGCCCATCGCAACAGCTGCGCTCAAGACCCCGAAGAAGAGGTCGAAGGCGCAGATCCGGACATGCCGTGGAAAAAGATATTCCTCTTCCTCGTGCTCGGTCTGATCGGCCTGCCGCTCGGCGCGAACCTCCTCGTTGATGGCGCGACAAGCATCGCCCGCACCTACGGCGTCAGCGAAACGGTCATCGGCCTCACCCTCGTCGCGATTGGCACCTCACTGCCCGAACTGGCCACCACCGTTATGGCCGCGCTGAGGCGTCAGGCGGATGTCGCGCTGGGCAATGTCATCGGCTCCAATATGTTCAACCTGTTGGGCATCATCGGCGTTGCCAGCCTCGTTGGGCCGATTCCGGTCGAAAGTACTTTCCTGACCTTCGACCTCTGGATCATGCTTGGCGCGTCGCTTCTGCTCCTCCCCTTCGTGTTTTTCCGGAAGGATATCACGCGGGTTTGGGGCGTCGTCTTGACCGCGCTATATCTGGCTTACATTGTCATCATCCTTTGATGAACCGGAGATTGCTATGACCACGTCCGCCCGTCCCAAAGCACTCGTCACCGGCGCAGGCGCGCGACTGGGGCAAGCCATGGCCGTCACCCTAGCCGAGCGCGGCTTCGACGTGGCGATTCACTACGCCAGCTCCATTTCTGGTGCCGAGGAAACCGCCCGCGCGGTGCAGGCCGCAGGCGGGCAGGCAGCGCTCCTTCAGGCCGATCTATTGAGCGAGTCCGAAACCCAAGCTCTCCTTCCCAAAGCAGCCGAGGCGCTGGGCGGGCCGATCACTTGCCTCGTGAATAACGCCTCGATTTTTGAGTATGACAACATCGCCACCGCCACCCGCGAAAGCTGGGACAGGCATCTGGAATCAAACCTCCGCGCGCCGTTCGTGTTGACACAAGCACTCGCCGCTCAATGCCCCTCCGCCGAGATGGACGAGCGGGACGAGCCGCGCGCGCGTGGCCTTGTCGTCAACCTGATCGACCAGCGCGTCCGCAAGCTCACGCCCGAGTTCATGACCTACACCATTGCAAAGATGGGACTTTGGGCCTTCACCAAGACCGCCGCACAGGCGCTCGCGCCGCATGTACGGGTCAATGCGATCGGCCCCGGCCCGACCCTTCAGGGCCACCGCCAGACCGCCGAGCATTTTGACCGTCAGCGCCGCGCTACCGTTCTCGAGCGGGGTTCCAACCCCGAAGATATCACCGGCGCGCTGCGCTATTTCCTCGATGCGCCGGCGGTAACGGGCCAGCTTTTATGCATCGACGGCGGCCAACATCTGGCATGGCAAACGCCTGATATTCTCGGCGTCGAATAAACCCACTACCTTGAAGTTGTGCACCTTCCCTGGAGACCGTCACAGAAGTTGAATAAATTCGTTACAAATCAGTTATTTATGAGACTTATCAAAATTTTTTCGTTTCTTTTCAGATAGTTAAAAAGCTGCCTAATTTTTGTGCAAATAGGTGAAGGCCCTAGAAAGCAAAGAAGAATCCGGCTCTTCCAGAATTTGCCCACCGACTTATCCACAGAAATTGTGGGTGCCTTTTGACTTGTCACATACTGCCTGTCATGGCAGCCCAAGGGAGAATCACGGAATAGTGAGATGAGCGATCAGGAAACCGACACGCAGACAGGCTATGCCCGCATTCAGGGCTATCTGAAAACGCTCGATGGCTCTCCGGGCGTCTACCGGATGCTCGATGCCGAAAGCCGCGTGCTCTATGTCGGCAAGGCCCGCAATCTGAAGGCCCGCGTTTCCAATTATTCCCGCCCCGGTAATCACAGCCCGCGCATCGCGCGGATGATTTCCGAAACCGCGTCGATGATGTTCCTCACCACGCGGACCGAAACAGAAGCCCTTCTGCTCGAGCAAAACCTCATCAAGCAGCTCAAACCGCGCTATAACGTTTTGCTGCGCGACGACAAAAGCTTCCCCAACATCATCGTCACCCGCGATCACGCCTACCCGATGATCAAAAAACACCGTGGCGCGAAAAAGCAGAAGGGCGATTACTTCGGCCCCTTCGCAAGCGCCGGTGCCGTGAACCGCACGCTCAACCAGTTGCAAAAGGTCTTTCTCCTGCGCAACTGCACCGACAGCCAGTTCGAGGCCCGCAGCCGCCCCTGCCTTCTGTATCAGATCAAGCGCTGCTCCGCGCCCTGCGTCGGCTATATCTCAGAGGCCGATTACGCCCGCTCGGTGAAAGACGCCGCCGAATTCCTCTCCGGTAAAACCGCCCGCATTCAGGAAGCCCTCGCCTCCCAGATGGCCGAGGCATCCGAGGCGATGGAGTTCGAGCGCGCCGCCGCCCTGCGCGACCGCATCCGCGCGCTGACGCAGGTACAAACCGCGCAAGGCATCAACCCCCGCACCGTGGCCGAGGCCGACATCATCGCGCTGCATACCGAGGGCGGGCAGGCCTGCGTTCAGGTGTTCTTCATCCGCGCCAACCAGAACTGGGGCAATCATGATTACTACCCGCGCATCAGCGGCGACGAAGACCTCTCCGAAGTGATGGAAGCCTTCGTCGGCCAGTTCTACTCCGACCGCGATCCGCCCCGCGCCGTGATCCTCTCCCACGGACTCGACAACCCCGATCTCATGGCCGAGGCACTGGCCGAGAAAGCAGGCCGCAAGGTCGATATCACCGTCCCCCAGCGCGGCGAAAAGGCCGAGCTTGTCTCCGGTGCCAAGCGCAACGCCCGCGAAAGCCTCGCCCGCCGGATGAGCGAATCCGCCGCCCAAGCCAAGCTTCTGCGCGGCCTGGCCGAGGCTTTCGATCTGCCCGAGGTGCCAAACCGGATCGAAGTCTACGACAACTCCCATATCCAAGGCACCGATGCCGTTGGCGCGATGATCGTCGCAGGGCCAGAGGGTTTTGCGAAAAACCACTACCGCAAGTTCAACATCCGTGGCGATGACCTCACCCCCGGTGATGACTTCGGCATGATGAAAGAGGTGCTCACCCGCCGCTTCAAGCGCCTCCTGAAAGAAGACCCCGACCGCAGCGCCGGCCTCTGGCCCGATCTCCTCCTGATCGACGGCGGCGCAGGGCAAGTGAGCGCGGTGGCCGAGATCATGGCCGAATACGGCGTCGAGGATATTCCGATGGTCGGCGTCGCCAAGGGCGTGGATCGTGACCACGGCAAGGAAGAGTTCCACCGCCTCGGCAGCCGCCCCTTCGCGCTCCAACGCAATGATCCCGTGCTCTATTTCATCCAGCGCCTGCGCGACGAGGCGCACCGCTTCGCCATCGGCACCCACCGCGCCAAACGGGCCAAGGCCGTCGGCGCCACCCCGCTCGATGATGTCCCCGGCGTTGGTGCGGCGCGGAAGCGAGCGCTCTTGGCGCATTTCGGCTCGGCCAAGGCCGTCAGCCGCGCCAACCTCTCAGACCTCAAAGCAGTTGATGGCGTGTCCGCTGCAATGGCGCAGACGATCTACGATTTCTTCCATGAAAAGGGCTGAACCGCGCCGCCGCCGCGCTTCCTTATGGTCATGGGCGAAATTTCCGGCTAATTCTCAGCCATGACATGGACCTTGCCGAATATACTCACCGTCCTGCGCCTCTTCGCCGCCCCCGGCGTTGCGATCATGTTCCTCTACTTTGCCCGCCCGTGGGCCGATTGGTATGCGCTCGCGCTGTTCATCGGCGCGGCGGTGACGGATTTCTTCGATGGCTGGATCGCCCGCGCGTGGAAACAGGAAAGTAAGTTCGGCGCGATGCTCGATCCCATCGCTGATAAGGCGATGGTCATTATCGCCATCGCCGTGCTCACCGCGCTTTCCGGCATGAACCCTTGGATTCTTCTGCCCGCCACCGTGATCCTCTTCCGCGAGGTCTTTGTCTCCGGCCTGCGGGAGTTCTTGGGCGATACCGCTGGTACGCTCAAAGTCACCAAACTCGCCAAATGGAAAACGACAGCCCAGATGGTCGCCATTGCGGTCCTCTTTGCCCAAGGCGTTTTTGAACACTACGTCGTTATGTGGTCTTACGGGATGGACGAACAGATGTTCCGCGATGTCCTCAACGGCGATGTCGAGGACGAACTGGGCCTTCGCATGGTCTATGACGGTTATTACTACAGCTGGTTCCTCGGCGTAATCCTCCTCTGGATCGCGGCCTTGCTCACCCTGATCACCGGCATAGATTACTTCCGTAAGGCACTGCCCCACCTGAAGGAGTCCGCATGATCAACGTGATGTATTTCGCTTGGGTCCGCGAGCGTATCGGTGTCCCGTCCGAGCAGGTCGAAACCAACGCGCCCACCGTCTCCGCTTTGGTCGAGGAGCTGAAAGCCCGCGAGGAACGCTACGCCGCCGCCTTCGAGGATGTCTCCGCCCTGCGCGTCGCGCTCGATCAGGAACTGACCGACTTCGACGCGCCGCTTGATGGCGTCCGTGAGGTCGCATTCTTCCCACCGATGACGGGCGGCTAACCCCATGCAGGTCCGCGTCCAGACAGAAGCCTTCGACGCCGGCGCCGAGCTGAATGCCTTCACCGCCGCCACTTCCGGCGCAGGCGCCGTGGTCAGCTTTTCCGGCATCGTCCGCGATGTCGATGGCGGCCTTGAGGCGATGGAAATCGAGCACTACCCCGGCATGACCGAGAAAGCGATTGCCAAGATCACCGACGAGGCAGTTACCCGCTGGTCCCTTTCCAATGCGCTGGTAATCCACCGCCACGGCACGCTGAATGTCGGCACACCGATCATGATGGTCGCCACCGCCGCCCGCCACCGCGCCGATGCATTCGCGGCGGCGGAGTTCTTGATGGATTACCTCAAATCCCGCGCACCCTTCTGGAAGAAGGAAGTCACCGCCTCCGGTTCCGATTGGGTCTCCGCGCGGGACGAGGATGAAGCCGCGCTCAAGCGCTGGTAGCCATCCCCGCGCACACCGCATGGCGGGGGCATTCCGTCAGATGGTCGTTCACCATCCCCACCGCCTGCATCCACGCATAAACAATGGTCGGCCCGCAAAAGCGGAATCCGGCTTTCTTCAGGTCTTTGGACATCCGTTCTGACAGCGGCGTATAGGCAGGCACCTCTGCCATTGCTTCCCAGCGGTTCTGGAGCGGGCTGCCATCCACATATTCCCAACACCATTTCGCGAAATCCTCGATCTCCAGATAGGCCCGCGCGTTGGTGATCGTCGCTTCAATCTTGCCGCGATGGCGGATGATCCCCGCATCGCCCAGCAGCCGCGTCACCTCCGCCTCGCCCCATCCGGCGATGACCTCGGGGTGGAAGCCTTCAAACGCCGCGCGAAAATTCTCGCGCTTCTTGAGGATGGTGATCCAGCTCAGCCCCGCCTGAAACCCGTCAAGGATCAGCTTCTCCCACAGCGCGCGGCTGTCCCATTCCGGCACGCCCCATTCGCTGTCGTGATAGGCGATGTAGATCGGCTCCGGTCCGGCCCATCCGCAACGGCTGTCATCCATCCTGTTTCCTCCTGCAAAACCTCTGCAATTGTTCACAACTCTGGTGGTTTTTACCAGTCATTAGAACTTGCCGCGCAAATTACCCGCATGAGCTTTCACAACCCGCCAGCTGACCCGCTTGAATATGTCGCCGCCCGTTACGAGGGCGACGCACCTTCGATGGTCGCCGCCGCGCTCAAGAACGGCCGCACGCGGCTGGCGGTCCATCCCGTCGTCACCGCCCGCGCCCCGCATCACATCCTGTATCATGAGGGGCTGGTCCGCCTCCTTGATCCGCGCGGCAGGGTGATACCAGCGCGTTTCTTCGTTGGCTCGGTGGAGGAAACGGCTCTTGGCCGCGCACTCGATACCGCCGCCCTGCGCCTCGGTCTTGCCGCGCTCCGCCGCTACCCGACGCTCGTTCTGTCGCTGAACATGTCCCTGCGCTCTATGGGGGACCGTCACTGGCGCGCCACGCTCGATGCCGCTCTGGATAGCGCCGCCATCGGCCATCGCCTGATCTTCGAGGTCGGCACAGCCTCCGCAATGGCCCTGCCTGAACTGCTTGCCGATCTCATGTCTGTCCTGCGTCCGCGCGGCGTCACCTTCGCGCTGGATGATTTCGGTACGGCGCCTATTGATCTCCCCCGCCTCGTCGCGAGTGACTTTGACCTCGTCAAAATCCACCGCCAGATCACCGCTGGCATCACCGATGCCGCCGATCAGGAGGTGCATGCAGAGGTGCTGATCGACGTCGCTGAACATCTCGGCATGGAGGTCATCGCGCAAGGCATTGAAACAGCGGAGCAGGCCCGCCTTCTCTCCCGCCTCGGTGCGCAATACCTGCAAGGCTACAGTTTTGGCGCGCCCAAGCTTCTGTCACTCGGGCCACCGCCATCCACCCGCCCGGTTTGACCTAGGCGCAATGCTGCATTGCAGCATGAATTTGCCGCATATGCACAATTCTGTTGCGATATCGGCCCGCTCCCCCTACAACACCCCTCAATTGCGGGGAGAGTCCCGCCCAGCGGCTCTCTCGCCTGCGGTCCAGATCGCATGAGAAAAGAGGAGTCCCTCATGACCAATGTTGTAATCGCTTCCGCTGCACGGACTGCCGTCGGCAGCTTCGGTGGTGCATTCGCCAACACCCCCGCGCATGAACTCGGCGCTGCCGTGATCGAGGCCGTCGTCGCCCGCGCCGGCATCGACAAATCCGAAGTCAGCGAAACGATCCTTGGTCAGGTTCTCACCGCCGCCCAAGGCCAGAACCCCGCGCGTCAGGCTCATATCAACGCTGGCCTGCCGAAAGAATCCTCCGCTTGGGTCATCAATCAGGTCTGCGGCTCCGGCCTGCGCACCGTGATGCTCGGCGCACAGCACATCATGCTGGGCGATGCCTCCATCGTCGTCGCTGGCGGTCAGGAAAACATGACCCTTTCGCCCCACGCCGCGCATCTCCGCGCTGGTCACAAAATGGGCGACATGAAATACATCGACACCATGATCCGTGACGGCCTTTGGGATGCATTCAACGGCTACCACATGGGCCAGACGGCAGAGAACGTCGCCGAGCAGTGGCAGATCAGCCGCGAGCAGCAGGACGAATTTGCGCTTGCCTCCCAGAACAAAGCCGAAGCCGCGCAAAAGGCTGGTAAGTTCGTCGATGAAATCATCCCCTTCATCGTCAAAACCCGCAAAGCCGAGATCACCGTCGATCAGGATGAATACATCCGCCACGGCGCAACGATCGAGAGCATGCAAAAGCTCCGCCCCGCCTTCACCAAGGACGGCACCGTCACCGCAGGCAATGCCTCCGGCATCAACGATGGCGCCGCCGCCACGCTTCTGATGTCCGCAGATGAGGCCGAAAAGCGCGGCATCACACCGCTTGCCCGCATCGCCTCTTATGCCACCGCTGGGCTTGATCCGTCGATCATGGGCGTCGGCCCGATCCACGCATCCAAGAAAGCGCTGGAAAAAGCTGGCTGGTCCGCTTCCGATCTCGACCTCGTTGAAGCCAACGAAGCCTTCGCCGCACAAGCCTGCGCCGTGAACAAGGACATGGGCTGGGATCCGTCCATCGTAAACGTCAACGGCGGCGCCATCGCCATCGGCCACCCGATCGGCGCATCCGGCAACCGGGTTCTCAACACGCTGTTGTTCGAAATGCAGCGCCGCGACGCCAAGAAAGGCCTCGCCACCCTCTGCATCGGCGGCGGCATGGGCGTCGCCCTCTGCGTCGAGCGCCCGTAAACCAAGCCTTTTAAATGCGGCGGCGCAGCGAAATAATGTTGCGCAGCTGCGTTCTCTCATGTAGCAAGATTGCGCACTGAATTTCGAAGGAGAATCGACATGTCCCGCGTTGCACTGGTCACCGGAGGCTCCCGTGGCATCGGCGCCGCCATTTCCAAGGCCCTGAAAGCCGAAGGCCACACCGTCGCCGCCACCTATGCCGGCAATGACGAAGCCGCCGCTGCGTTCACCGCAGAGACGGGGATCAAAACCTACAAGTGGAACGTGGGCAGCTACGACGAATCCAAAGCGGGCATCGAGAAAGTCGAAGCCGAGCTTGGCCCGATTGATATCGTCGTCGCCAACGCTGGCATCACCCGCGATGCACCCTTCCACAAGATGACGCCCGAACAGTGGCATCAGGTGATCGACACCAACCTCACCGGCGTGTTCAACACCATCCACCCGATCTGGCCCGGCATGCGTGAGCGCAAGTTCGGCCGCGTGATCGTCATCTCCTCGATCAACGGTCAGAAGGGCCAGTTCGCGCAGGTGAACTATGCCGCGACCAAGGCTGGCGACCTCGGCATCGTCAAGTCGCTCGCACAGGAGGGCGCCCGCGCTGGTATCACCGCCAACGCCATCTGCCCCGGCTACATCGCGACCGAAATGGTCATGGCCGTGCCGGAGAAAGTCCGCGAATCGATCATCGGTCAGATTCCCGCCGGTCGCCTTGGCGAGCCGGAAGAGATCGCCCGCTGCGTGACCTTCCTCGCGTCCGACGACTCCGGCTTCATCAACGGCTCTACGATCTCCGCCAACGGCGCGCAGTTCTTCGTCTGATCCGGTTCTGATGACCGCGTTTCACGGCCAGTCCCTCGGGGCTGGCCGTTTTCGTCTCCTTCATATCTTGTGGGGGCGAAATTAACGACTCGTTCATTTTTCTGCGGGTGCGATATGCATAGGATGTGCATCAGTTGTGCATGGATTGTGCATCCCGCTTTTTGGCCCGTCTTTCGCTCTCGCGGCATATAAAAAGGCCGGTCAGTCTGACCGGCCTGCGCACCCTTGGAACGGGGTGATATCAAATTTTTCAGGCGACTAGTGGGTGCTGAGCCGTGTGATCTCTTCCTTGATCTGGAGCTTCTGCTTCTTCAGCTTGACGATTTCCAGATCATCAGATGATGGCGATTTCAGTGCCTCTTCCACTGCGTCCGAGAGGTGTTGATGTTTCTTCCTCAGTTCCTCCAGATGCGAACTTAGGGTCATTTCAATCCTCCTCTTTTGTTGATGTACCTCCAGTGCAGCACAGATTTTTTATTCTGTCATCAATCCTTCATATTAAAATGCGAAACTTTGCCGATGACGGCTCCTCAACTCATCCCGCTTTCATTTGAAGCGCGCCGCCATTACGCAGTATTTCCCTGATTTCCGGCGTATAATCGTCTCCATCCCTTTCATGGCGCGGCCCCTCATGCATGATCAGCGGCAGCGAAAGGTGAAACGCCGCGCGCCCCGCTTTTCGCGCCTGTAGCAAGAAAAGCCCCGCTGCCCGCCCTTCGCGGGCCACGATGGGCCGAATCACAATCGAACCGAAACGTGCCTCCACCAGACCAATAATTTCCGGCAATCGCTCGATCCGCTGGATCAGGGTCAGGCTGCCTTGCGGCCTCAACCGCCGCGCGGCCACGCCAATCCAGTCCGCCATTTCCGTCGCGCCGCCCAAGGCGATATCGCGCCCGTCATCTTGTGCAGGGGTACTCGCCGCGCGGTCGAAATAGGGAGGATTCATCATTACATGGTGAAATGATTTCTCCCGCACCTTTTGCGGCAATTCCCGCAAATCAGCCGTCACCACATCCAGCGGCAAATCCGCTCTTTCTGCGTTGCGGCATGCCAAATCCGCGTAAATCGTCTGTATCTCGATCCCGGTGCCTAACAAACCGTTAACGCGAGACAGCAAACACAGGCTCGCCACACCCGCGCCGCAGCCAAGTTCCAAGACGTGTTCCCCCGCTTTTGCCGGCACCGCAGCCGCGAGCAAAACAGGGTCAACACCTGCCCGATAGCCGTCTCTCGGTTGTAGGATATTCAGCCGTCCGTCGAGGAACTTGTCATCGGTCAGGGCCGCATCCATCACCAGCCCGTTTCGATCTCGTTGTCCTTCAGAACCGCAGTCGCGGCGAAGTGATCCTGATCGCGCACCATGATCCGGCGGGGCAGGATTCCGATGCTGCCTTCGAGGACGCTCATGTTTACGTCCAACTCGAAGCAGTCTATACCTTCGCCGTCCAGGATGGCCTTGGCGAATGCGATGACGGTGATGTCGTTTGTGCGCAAAAGCTCTTTCATATCCTAGACGTAAGGCGCTATTCCGCCTTTGTCCATTCACACGACGGTAAGCCCATGAGTCTCGACGCGCCCGCTCAAAAACCTCACGAAAAACTGGCCGCCGCGCTGGCGCCGGATATGGCGCGCGTCAACGATATGATCCGTCAGCGCATGGCGTCCGAACATGCGCCCCGCATCCCCGAAGTGACCGCCCACCTGATCGACGCCGGCGGCAAGCGCTTGCGCCCGATGCTGACCCTCGCAGCCGCCCGCATGTGTGGCTATGACGGCCCCTATCACATCCATCTCGCGGCAACGGTCGAGTTCATCCATACCGCTACCCTCCTGCATGATGATGTCGTGGATGAGAGCGCGCAGCGCCGTGGCCGCCCCACGGCAAACCTCTTGTGGGATAACACCAGCAGCGTCCTTGTAGGTGACTACCTCTTTGCCCGCTCCTTCCAGTTGATGGTCGAGCCGGGCTCCCTGCGGGTGCTCGACATCCTCGCAAACGCCGCCGCGACGATTGCCGAAGGCGAGGTGCTCCAGCTCACCGCCGCGCAGGATTTGGCGACGACCGAAGAAACCTATCTCAAAGTGGTGCGCGGCAAAACCGCCGCGCTTTTCTCTGCCGCAACCGAGGTCGGCGGCGTAATCGCTGGCGTCGACGAGGCGCATATCAAAGCACTTTATGATTATGGCGACGCACTCGGCATCGCCTTCCAAATGGTTGATGACGTGATTGATTACGGCGATCCCGAAGTCACCGGCAAGAACGCGGGCGATGACTTCCGCGAACGCAAGCTGACCCTTCCGTTGATCAAGGCGCTGGCCCAAGCCACCCCTGAGGAGCGCGCCTTCTGGGAGCGCACCATCGCCAAGGGCAAGCAGGATGACGGCGATCTTGATCAGGTCATTGCCATCCTCGCCCGCACTGGCGCTCTTGAGGCCGTGACACAGGAAGCGCTCGGCTGGGCGGCACAGGCGAAAGAGGCGCTCGCCATTCTGCCCGAACATCCGATCCGCGACATGCTCTCCGATCTGGCTGATTACGTCGTCGCGCGGATCAGCTAACGCGCCATCGGCGCAGCAGCGATCCACCAGTCCAGATGCGCCGTCTGGAGCGCTCGGCCCGCATTTTTTGCGGTTTCCAAATCCGGGCATAACCCCACGCATGTCGCGCCCGATCCCGACATCACCGCGGCATGAATCCCCGCTTGCTGGCTCAATGCCGCCAGCACCTCTGCGATTACCGGCGCGATCTCGCAGGCAGCATCGGTCATGTCATTGCGTTGGGCCGCGATCCATTCGGCAAAGGCAGGGTAGGTCATCCCTTCCGGCACCCGTCGCATCGCCGGATTGTGCTTGCGCTTCATCCGTCTAAAAATCTCGCCGGTCGGCACTTCTATCCGTGGATTGACCAGCACCAGCGCTGCTTCGGGTAAATGCGGCACGGGGTGCAAATATTCGCCGATACCTTGCATTCTTTGCGGAACCGGCGCCGCCATGCAAACTGGCACATCCGCGCCCAGTTTGAGCGCCGCGACCGGCGAAAGCGGCGGCACGTCCCACAGGTCGCTTAATGCGTCCAGCGCCGCGGCCGCATCCGCAGAGCCCCCACCAATCCCTGCACCATGTGGCAGGTTCTTCTCCAACTTGATCCGCGCGCCCAGGGTGATTCCATTCGCTTCCCGTATGGCCGCTGCTGCCTGCCAAACGATATTGCGCGCATCGGTGGGCACGCCTTCTGCAAATGGCCCGGATACGTCGAGCTGCAATTCCGCACTTTCCTCGACGCTGATCCGGTCACCGAAATCGGCAAAAACCACGAGGCTATCAAGCAGATGATAGCCATCCTCCCGCTGCCCCGTCACATGGAGGGAGAGATTGACCTTGGCGCGTGCGCGCCGCTCAATTATCGCCATCATCCCGGCGAAGCGGCGCTGCGCCTTCCTCCTCCAGCACAACATCCAAGCCGACCTCAAGCTTCCGGCGGATGCGGTCGGCTTCCTGTTCCTCCGGCTCGAAGGAGAGCGCACGGCGCCACTGGAATTCGGCCTCGATCTTGCGCCCCACAGCCCAAAGCGCATCGCCCAAATGATCAGTGATCACAGGGTCCACCGGCTCCAACTGCGCGGCCCGTTCCATGTTCCTCACCGCGTCCTCATAACGGCCCAGCCGGAACTGCGCCCATCCAAGGCTATCGACGATAGCGCCGCTTTGCGGGCGCTCAGCCACGGCGGTTTCGATCATCGCCAAGGCCTCATCGAGCTTCGTCTGCTTTTCAACGAGCGAATAGCCCAGATAATTCAACACCGACGGGTGATCGGGGTTCAGGTCCAGCGATGCTCTAAAATCTGCCTCCGCTTCCGGCCATTTGCCTTGTCGTTCACGGGTGATCCCCCGTGTGTAGAGCACAAACCAAGTGGATGGATGCCCCGCATCGAAGGCTTCCAACGCAAGGCTATAAGCGGCTTCAGCGGCAGCCATCTGTTGATCGCGTCGTAGGGCATCGCCAAGCGCAGCCAATACCATCGGGCGGTCGGGGAAGCGCGTTGCCAGCGCTTCCAACGCGCTGATGCCTGCCTCTGTCGCAGCGCTCACACGCAATGCTTCTGCGCGGGCCATTTGCGCGTCAGCGTAGAGCGAATCCTTTTCGGGGACACGTTCATAGGCAGTGGTTGCCAACTCAAAGCGGCCCAAGCGTTCCAGATAGTCGGCGGCCATCATGCCCGCATTCATATGCTGCGGCCAAACGGCTTCCGCCCCGCGCGCATAGATCAGGCCGACAACCGGATCGCTCTCATCTTGAAGTACGCCGCCAATATTGAAGAGAACTTCGGCTATCCCTTCCTTCGCATTGCGGGCAAAGCTGCGCGGCAAGGTATCGCCCGCGACAAGTGCTGCCCTGAGGTCAACAAAAACCTGCTCGGGGTTCGTGCCCAGCATCTGGTCAATCAACTGGATCGCGTCATCAGTTCGCCCCAGCTGGCTGAGGATTTCCACATGCGCCTGAACGGAGCGCAAGGTCGGTTGCATGCCCTCGCTCGCAGGCAGGGAGAAGATCGCATCAGCCCCTTCAAGATCGCCAACTGCCGCAAGAACCAGCGCCTTGTGATACAGCCCGTAGGCACGCAAACCCCGCGCCGCGATCACGTTATCAAACGCCTCCAGCGAGCGTTGCACGCGCCCTTCGCCAAACAGCGCCCACGCTTGCATCAGGCCATCCACGAGCGTTCCGGCGGTGCGCCCACTCTCCAACAGCGCAAAGAGATCGTCCCAGTGTTCGTTCAGTGCGGCTTCCACCATTAGGGTGACAGTGGCGATCTGACTCACTTGGCCGCTCTCGTCCAGTGCGCGGGCAAAAGGTACTGCGTCCCCCCATTGCCCCATGCCAATCGCGGCCTGAATGCGGGCCTCCAGCAATAAGGGGTTGTAGGGTTCGGCCTCCAGCGCTCGGTCAAGGTAAACCTGCGCATCCTCGAAGGCATAGGCGCCGCTGGACGCTTGCGCCGCAAGATAGGCGCCCGCATCTGCCCTCAGCGGTGCGGCCCCACCGATCATCGCTCCAAACGCCACCGCAGTGGCCAGTCCCATCTGGATCAAACGCACTGTTCAGGTCCTTTTTACGTTTCTCTCTTTAACTAGAACCCTCAGCCCCACATCGCAACGTGAACACTCTCTTGTGAACAGCTTTTTGCGGTGCAGCATACCAAAACAGTAAAAAGGGCCGCGCAAAGGCGGTCCAATTTCCTAACATTCGGTTAACGGCAGCCCGTCACATGTTCGGGTAATTCGGCCCGTCGCCGCCTTGCGGCACCGTCCATGTGATGTTCTGGCTCGGGTCTTTGATGTCACAGGTTTTGCAATGGACGCAGTTCTGGAAATTGATGACAAATCGCGCGTCTTTGCCCTCTTCCTCGACCACTTCATAAACACCGGCAGGGCAATAGCGCTGCGCCGGTTCCGCATATTTCGGCAAGTTGACCTTGATCGGCAGCGCCTCGTCTTTCAGCCGCAAATGCGCAGGTTGGCTTTCCTCGTGGTTCGTCATCGAGAAGCTCACATTGGTCAAACGGTCAAAGCTCAGCTTGCCATCCGGCTTCGGATAGTCGATCGGCTTGTGCTTGCTGGCTTCTTCAGTCGCCTCTGCATCACTCTTGCCGTGCTTCAGCGTGCCCAACAGCGACAAACCAAAGAGGTTGTTGGTCCACATATCCAGCCCGCCAAGCCCCAGTGAGGCCAACAGCCCATAACGCGACCACAGCGGCTTTACGTTGCGCACTTTCTTGAGATCTTTGCCCACTGGCCCGTCACGAAGTGCCGCATCATATTCGCTCAGCGTATCGCTCTGGCGCCCACCTGCGATGGCGGCATGCGCCGCTTCTGCAGCATGGATGCCCGACAGCATCGCATTGTGGTTGCCCTTGATGCGCGGCACGTTGACCAAGCCGGCGGAACACCCCAGCAAGCAACCGCCGGGGAAGGCCGTCTGCGGGATCGACTGATAGCCCCCTTCAGAGATCGCTCGTGCGCCATAGGCCACGCGCTTGCCGCCCTTCAGCAGTTCCGCGACCATCGGATGATGCTTGAACCGCTGGAATTCCATATAGGGGAACAGGTGCGGGTTTGCGTAGTTCAGGTGCACCACAAAGCCCACATAAACCTGATTGTTATCAAGATGGTAGATGAACGACCCGCCGCCTGCATTGCCGTTCAGCGGCCAGCCCATCGTATGGGTCACGGTGCCTTCGCGGTGCTTGGCGGGGTCAATCTCCCAAATCTCTTTCATGCCGATGCCGAACTTCTGCACGTCGCTGTTCTTGGTCAGGTCGTATTTCGCGATCACTTCCTTAGAGAGCGACCCGCGCACACCTTCAGAGAGGAAAACATACTTACCGTGCAGCTCCATCCCTGGCTCATAAGCAGGGCCGGGGGTGCCATCGGCGTTTTTGCCAAACTCACCCGCAACCACGCCCTTCAATTCGCCGCTCTCACCATAAATCAGCTCGGAGCACGCCATTCCGGGGAAGATTTCAACACCCATTTCCTCGGCCTGTTCCGCCATCCAACGGCAGACGTTGGCCATCGAAACGATGTAGTTGCCGTGGTTGTTCATCAACGGCGGCATCGCGGCATTCGGGATACGCAGCGCACCTGCCTCACCCAGCATGTAGAAGTTGTCTTCCTTCACCGGAACGGTGATCGGCGCACCCTTGGCCTTCCAGTCGGGGATCAAGCGATCCAGCCCCGACGGGTCCAGAACAGCGCCAGACAGAATATGCGCACCAACCTCGGAACCCTTTTCCAGAACCACGACATTGAGATCGGCATCGAGCTGCTTCAGGCGGATCGCGGCAGACAGGCCAGCGGGGCCAGCCCCTACGATAACGACGTCATATTCCATTGCTTCGCGTTCAATCTCGGCCATGGTCATTCCCTTGTTGCAGATAGGGCGGTGCGCCCGAAATAATGTTTCGTCTTGGGTTACCGCACTCGCAAAAAGAGGGCAATCATTGCGCGACGTTAAATTGTGCTGGCGCGACGTCTTGGGCCATCAGATGGGCTAATAAACATGGATGCTTGCACTTGAAGCCCGTTTGCCGCATCACGGTGCGCAGCAATGCAATTTAATAGCAATTCCCTCTCGGAGGCCTCATGGAAAAAATCCCTCTGACCCGCGCTGGTTTCGATAAACTCGATGCCGAGTTGAAGACGCTCAAGACCGTCGAGCGCCCTGCAATTATCCGCGCCATTTCCGAAGCCCGCGAGCATGGTGATCTATCGGAGAACGCCGAGTATCATTCCGCTAAGGAAAAGCAGTCCTTCATCGAGGGGCGTATCAAAGAGCTCGAAGGCGTCATCTCGCTTGCTGATGTCATCGATCCAACCAAGCTTTCCGGCGCCATTAAATTCGGCGCGACCGTCGAGCTGGTCGATGAGGATACCGACGAAGAGAGAACCTATCAGATCGTCGGTGAATACGAGGCCGATATCGAAAAGGGCCTCCTCAACATCAAGTCGCCTCTTGCCCGTGCTTTGATCGGCAAGGAAGAAGGCGATAGCGTCGAAGTGCGGACGCCCGGCGGTGAGCGGAGCTACGAGATTTTGAGCGTCGCCTACAAGTGATTTCCAGTCTGGACTGGGGTGGCCATGACTGACCACAAAGAGACAGAGATCAGCCCATCGGAGCGGGTTTTCGGCGGCTTTTCCACGATGGAATGGGCGGTGATCGGGCTGGCCGTCCTATGGGCTGTTATCGTCGGCATATTCGCTCTTGGTGGCGGTGGTGCGCGCGCGGTTGCCGAGCTGATCGTTGTGCTGCTTGCTGCAATCGTGCCGGTGGTTCTGGTGTGGATCACCGTGATGACCCGCCGCGCCGCCCGTCAATTGCGGGACGAAGCTGAACGCTTGGGCAAAGCAGTAGATGCGCTCCGCCAAAGCTATCTCGCCGACCGGCGTAAGCCAAACGCCGCGCTCGAATCCTCCATCGAGAAGCGCATCAACGAGATCGCCCGCGCCGCGCGCCAGACGGAAACCGTGCTGGCGATGTTCACCACCACCCGCGACACTCAAACGCCCGCGCCGCCTGCATCTTCGCCTCCGCAAAGGAACGCCCCTGCTGACAACGAGCAACCGACTCTTGCCCTCGGCACCAGCAGCGAAGACTTCCTTCCGCCCCTCTCAAACGCCGATCTCATCCGCGCACTCAACTTTCCGGAAACCTCCGAGGACCAAGCCGGTTTTGCCGCGTTGCGCCGCGCGTTGAAGGACAGGGAGGCGCGTCAACTGGTGCAGGCCAGCCAGGATATCCTGACGTTGCTCAGTCAGGATGGTATCTATATGGATGATCTCCAGCCTGATCGCGCGCGGCCGGAGGTTTGGCGGCGTTTCGCGCGTGGCGAACGGGGCAAATCTATTGCCGCGCTCGGCGGGATTAGGGATCGCTCAAGCCTTGCCCTGACGGCGGGCCGCATGCGTGAAGATACGATCTTCCGCGACGCAGCGCACCATTTCCTGCGCCGGTTCGACAAAACCCTCGTTGCCTTCGAGGCGCAAGCCACCGATCCCGAACTCTCGGAGTTTGTCGATACGCGCACCGCGCGCGCCTTCATGATTCTGGGCCGCGTGACCGGCACATTCGACTAGCGCAGCTGTCGTTGCATCGTAATGGTGCGGCGAAACCCGAAGACGTGTCGCAATATACCAAGAGACATGCCGCCAACCTTCATGAAACCCCGCCGCTCATAGAGCATCCGCGCACGAATGTTGTCATCGATCACTTCCAGCTGCATTCGGTCGTAGCCTTTGCGATTTGCCTCGCGCGCAAGTGCTTCGATCAGGGCCGTGCCAACCCCTTTGCCGCGGTGCTCCTGTGCCACGACGATCCCGTCAATGACAAAACTACCACCGCTGAAAGGGGAGTTAAGCAACATGAATGTCAAAGCCCGCCAAGCGGCGCCAAATCCACCATAAATGGCAACAAGATGTCCGAAATTTCCCTTTAACAAGCTGCCATGTCCGGTTTGGAATCCGGCAATGCCGGTGATCTGCCCCTTTTGATCGCGTGCGCAGATCAGGTGATCGGGGTTCAAAGCAGCAGAGATATAAGCCCTTGCTTTATGTTCTGGCCCTAGGACAAGGTCCAGCTTTCCGCCGAAGCCTTGCCAGTACAGCGCCGCGACATCAGCATATTCGCTCGCATCAATTGCGCTGTTGATTTGCACCGGCCGAACCTTTCGCGTCCTGCTTTCCAGTCTCCTATTGGGCCAAGATTAACAGTGATCGCTTTGAAAAGAAGCTTTTTAGGGAACACGCGCTCAGAGCGCGCCGGTCTCGATGTTCTGGCCGCTGTCATCTTCCCAGAATTCGGAGCGGCGCACACCGTCCAAGGCGCCAAATTGCTCCGCCAGAACTTCGGGGAAGAAAGATACCCGAAAATGCGCAAATTCGGGCACCTGCTTTAAAATCGTCGTGGTCGAAATGGTGCATTGTGCTTTTGGAACAGCACCATAAGCCATAACCAGCTGGAGCAGGCGCTCAGCGGTTTCGGCGGAGACATCCAGATCCATGATCTCGATGTAGTAGGTTTCGCGGGCGTGGTAGGAGCGATAAATCCGTTCGATCTGGGGCGTGATACCAAAGATCACGTCATTCCGTTCGGCGAATGTATCGTGCTTGAAAGTGCCAGCCGGATCCCACATCACCCGCTGGCTTGCATTGATCATAAGACCAGTATGCGCGCCGGAATCGCTCCCGACATTGCGCACGGTATAGAGGGTAAGCGACGGCGGCCCGGGGTGCCGGTATACACTGCGTGCGACCTGCTCGTCTGGTGCCCAAACAGGTTCAGCCGCGCCGCATCCGGCAAGCGCCAGCGGCGCCCCGAAAATGAACAGCCGCCGGTGCATGAATTCTTAGCCGTTGATCAGCGCGAGGAGAATGAGCGCCACGATGATGATTACAGCGCCGCGTGTAGTGAATTTCATGAAGCCTTCAAATGTCTTCTCCTGTACGGAGATTTCCATTTCGCCATGCTTATGTTCGGCCATGTGAGTGTCCTCTGAATAACGGTTCGTTGGCTGATTAGACGATTCATTGGTCGCTGTCACCATCAACCGGCGGACAGCTTGTCACAGTTTTATTGGTTACGAGCAGTTTGCGCTCATGCATTGGCGCCCGTCAGGGCCGCGCACCCACATATCTCCGTCGCACCAGCAAAAGGTACCAGCCTCTCCGCAAATCAGCGGTGATGTCGCGCGATACTGGAATTCCTTGAGAGGTCGCCCCAACACATCCTCTGCAAAAAGCATTAATAACTGCGCAAGCAACGGGCCATGTACGACAAGACCCCTGTAGCCTTCGACAGTCCGCGCATAGTCGGCGTCATAGTGAATCCGGTGGCCGTTGAACGTCAAAGCCGAATATCGAAAGAGAAGCGTACTGTCGAAATGATGGGTGCGGCTTTCCGTTTCATCAGTTCGGGCAACCGGCGGAGGGGGGCTCTTGGCATCAAGCTCGCGATAAACGATGTCTTGCCATTCCGTCAGTGCAAGACCATGCCGTTGGCGAAAGTCATGGCGGATCGTAACAAAGCCCAGCGGTCCGCTTTTCCCGGTCTTTCGGGTTACTCTCTCGATCCGGCTCTCCCGCTCGGCCTGCACCCCCGCCAGCAGAGGCGCGTGAAATACCAGCCGTCCCGCTGCCCACATCCGCCGTGGAAGACCGAGATCAGGAATGAAATTGCCGACTTTCGGGTGTCCATCACGACCAAGATTTTGAGGATGTTCAGGCGACCAGAAATAGAGCTGGTGATAGAATGGCGGCAGTGCGCTGCCATGTTTCATCTCCGAATCCCTACCAAGTGTCGCTTCCATCGCCGCAGCGCGGGCGGGATCAAGCTGGTCTGTTTTGGTCTCGCTCGTCATAGTGGGCTGGTTACCTGTCGTTTGGAGGGCTTATGAAGGTCACTGCGCTCGATCATCTTGTTCTTACCGTCGCCAATTTAGAAGATACCGTTTCCTTCTATCAATCGGTTTTGGGTATGGAGCCAGTCTCCTTTAGAGGGGCTGACGGCGCGGAGCGCACCGCGCTTTGTTTTGGCGTGCAGAAAATCAATCTTCATGCGGCCGAAGCGCCAATTCTCCCGCATGCGGGAAAGCCTGTAGCAGGAAGCGCAGATCTTTGTTTGTTAAGTGACGTACCCCTCTGCGCATGGCTCGAACACCTGTCGAAACTGAATGTCACAGTCGAGTTGGGACCCGTCGATCGCACTGGGGCTGTCTCACCGCTTGTATCGCTCTACATTCGCGATCCTGACGGAAATTTGATCGAAATATCGAACCCCAAATAAGCCAGATACCGCCCGCAAGGTCATACGCCGATTGGGTTTGCATACATGCCTTCTGTGGCTTGCAGAACGCACACACCTCATACATGTTCCCACCAAACTTCTATGAGGATAATCCGATGTCACATGGCGGAAAAATCGTGGCCGACGCTCTTGCCCAGTTGGGTGTAAAGCGGATCTTCTCCGTACCGGGGGAGAGCTTTCTGGCTGTGTTGGATGGCCTTTACGAAAGCGGTATCGAGAATGTTGTCTGCCGCCAGGAAGGCGGCGCTGCAATGATGGCGGAGGCACAAGGCAAACTGACCGGCGAGCCGGGCATCGCTTTCGTTACGCGCGGCCCGGGTGCCACCAACGCATCGGCAGGCGTTCACGTCGCGCGACAAGATTCGACACCGATGATCCTGTTTGTCGGTCAGATTGATACCGCCCATCGTGATCGCGAGGCCTTTCAGGAGGTGAACTACCGCTCTGCCTTTGGTGCGTTCGCAAAATGGGCGACAGAGGTCGAAGATCCGGCCCGGCTTTCAGAGTATGTGCGTCGGGCCTACAAGGTGGCGATGTCGGGTCGGCCGGGGCCGGTTGTCGTAGCTTTGCCCGAGAATGTCCTCTCTGCGGATCGCGTTGAAGCTGGGCGCGTCGCGAAGACCGCTCCGCAAAAAGCCTCGTTGGCTGGTCCCGCTCGCGCCGCGATGGAATGGCTCGTTGCGGCTGAGCGCCCCTTGGTTATCGTCGGCGGGCCGCACTGGTCTGATGAAGCCGCCAAGAGCTTGGAAACCTTCGCCAAAAAGCAGGGAGTGCCTGTTGCTGTTGGTTTCCGTAGGCAGGATTATTTTGATAATCGCCATCCCAATTACGCGGGTGATTTGAACGTCGGCGCGAATCCCCGATTGGCAAAGCGGTTAAAGGAAGCAGACCGCCTTTTGGTCCTGGGCTCGCGCTTGGGTGACATCGAAACCCAAGGTTACACCCTCGTCGATCCGGCAGCGCCGACGCAGCAGATTTTCCATGTTCACGCCGATGAAAACGAGATCGGCAGTGTTTATCCGGTGGAAGGCTCGCTTGCCGCGCGCGCTGACGACTTTGCCTCTGAATTGGCAACGCTTCCGCCGGCATCTGACGGCTGGGCGGAGTGGACCGCCGCCGCGCGCGCAGACTATGAGGCGTGGTTGCAGCCCCAACAAAGCCCCGGCGACGTCAAGCTCGAGGAGGTCATTGGCTGGCTGTCCGACACCCTTCCCGCCGATGCGATTTTAACGAATGGCGCGGGAAACTACGCTGCATGGCTGCATCGCTATTTCGTCTACAAGCAATATGGCACCCAACTGGCCCCAACTTCAGGCTCGATGGGATACGGCTTTCCAGCAGCCATCGCGGCGTCGTTGGAGCACCCTGATCGGCAGGTTGTCTGTTTGGCGGGGGATGGCTGCTTCCAGATGACGCTGAACGAAATGTCCACAGCCGTTCAGAGTGATGCCAAACCGATAGTGATCGTCGTCAATAACGGTCGTTACGGTACGATCCGCATGCATCAGGAACGGACCTACCCCGGGCGGATCAGTGGCACGATGTTGGCAAATCCCGATTTTGCAGGTTTGGCAGTTGCTTATGGTGGCTTTGGCGAACGGGTAACGACCGGAGATCAATTCGCAGATGCATTCGAGCGGGCTGCCGCATCCGGCAAGCTGGCTGTGATCGAATTGGTGGTTGACGAAGACGCACTCTCCCCATCGCTGACCCTCAGCGGTCTGAAGCCCTAGGAAAAGGCGTCTGGAAGAATAAAACCGAGAAGCGCATCGCGCGTCTGCATCGCGCGTTTGCCTTCTCGTTGAAGCCTTGTCACTTCGATGGCTCCCGAGCCGCAAGCGATCACCAGCTTACCAAGAACTGTGCCTGCTTTCCCCTCACCAGCAACGACCCGCGATCCAAGGAGCTTGATCCGCTCACCATTTGCCTCGCACCATGCACCGGGGAAGGGCGAAAGCGCGCGAATTTTTCTGTCGACCATCTCGGCTGGTTGTGACCAATCAATGCGTGCCTCGTTTTTGTCGATCTTGGTAGCGTAGGTCACTCCATCGGCGGCTTGCGGCTCGGCCACCAGATGCGGCAATTTTTCAATTGCCGATACAATGGCAGTCGCTCCCAAGGATGAGAGGCGATCATGCAGCTCCGCGGTCGTCTCTTCGGCGCCAATTGTGATTTTTTCGCGTAGCAGAACGGGGCCGGTATCGAGACCTTCATCCATTTGCATGATGCAAACACCCGTCTCAGCATCGCCTGCCATAATCGCACGGTGGATCGGCGCAGCTCCGCGCCAGCGTGGTAAAAGTGATGCGTGAATATTCAGGCATCCGAATTTTGGAGCGGCCAAAATGGTTTTTGGCAGGATCAGCCCGTAGGCCACAACAACAGCGATATCGGCATTCAATGCGGCGAAGTCGGCTTGTGCGTCATCATTTCGCAGAGAAGTTGGGTGACGCACCTCGAGCCGCAGCGCCTCTGCGCGGATCTGCACGGGCGTTGGCCTTGGCTTCTTTCCCCGTCCGGCAGGTCGCGGGGGCTGGCAATAGACAGCGGCAATTTCGTGTCCTGCATCAACCAACGCATCCAGCGCTGGAACAGAGAAATCGGGCGTTCCCATGAAGACAATGCGCATTTGGTCCCCCTAGGAAAACTTGCGGGCTTTTTTCACAAGCATGTCCCGCTTCACCTTGCTCAGGTTGTCGAAATACATGCGCCCGTTAAGGTGATCAATCTGGTGTTGCACGCTGGTCGCCCAAAGCGACACGAAATCCCGATCTTCAATTTCGTTGTTTTCGTTGAGAAACCGCACCGTCACAGCACGCGGACGCGAGATTTTGGCACTCACTCCAGGCAAGTTGGGTGATGCCTCTTCATGAATGCGCGGCTCAACGGATGCATGCAAAACTTCAGGATTAGCCATCCTAACGACTTTGCCCCGCGACGTAGATGCGTCGACAACCGCAAGCCGCAGAGGAATTCCCAGTTGCACAGCCGCCAGTCCAACGCCCGGCATGGCTTCCATTGCTTCGATCATTTCCGCCCAGATCGCGCGAATTTCGTCGGTTATCGCTTCGACGGGTTCGGCTGGCGTGCGCAGGCGTTTGTCTGGCCACATCACGAAGGGGCGATGGGCCATCCTTAGTCGCCCCGCGCCCTTTCCCGCTTAAGCTTTTGCATCTTGCGGGTGATCATTTGGCGTCTCAGGGGTTTCAAGTAATCTATGAACAGCTTGCCGTTCAGGTGATCAATCTCATGCTGCACGCATGTCGCCCATAAACCGTCGAAAGTTTCTTCGAGCGTCTTCCCGTCAAGCCCGAGCCAACGCACTTTTACCTCGGCAGGCCTTTCAACCTCTGCAAACTGATCAGGGATCGAGAGACAACCCTCTTCATGCACATTCAGCGCGTCTGATGACCAAGTAATCTCGGGATTGATCAACACCATCGGTTCTGGTGTCGCGTCTTCCTCTTTCACGCAATCCATGACGATCACGCGGTTCAAAAGGCCGATTTGCGGTGCGGCGAGGCCAATGCCGGGCGCATCGTACATGGTTTCCAGCATATCGTCCGCCTGCTTGCGGATGACATCGGATATTTCGACAACCGGATCAGCGACTTTTTTGAGCCGCGGGTCGGGGTGAATGAGGATCGGTTTCAAAGTCATGCAAGGCATTTAGGGGATGCGTGTGGCCAGCGCAACATGGGCTTGCATCATGAAGCCAGTTGGGTAGCGTGCACGGGCAAATCCGTGGAGGCACTATGAATTTTGACGAGCT